>NZ_CALMZC010000013.1 GCF_937873765.1 uncultured Thiothrix sp.
CATTGGCGAATTCATTAATCAGATGTTTTTCAACTCTTCTGGTGCATGACCAAAACCATTACTGACAAACTCGATAATTCAATTTAAATAAGGTCGGTTCAGCTTTATCGGTCGAGCTAATTTTCAAGTTTGCTTGACCCTCACCCCCTTTAATCCGCAAGCGCAGATTAACGCGAATATTGGTATCTTGCCCACAATTCGACCATTGCAGGGTATCTTCAGGATTAACACTATCACTAATAGAAAATTGGCTGTCAGTGGGTAGGGCTAAGCTGCTGACTTGTGATGCTCCGATCGAACCCGCGAAAAAGTATGCACGGCGGAGTTCAATGGTTAGGCCATTTCCACTTAAATTACCCGTAAAATGCAGAGGTATCAGGGAAACTTGATAGCCATTCGGGACAGTCACCGGGATGGCTAAATTACAAGTAATATTACCATTCTGATCTTGCCCTGTGCCGATAACCAAGTCATTGAAGCGGAGCTTGATGCTCGCTGATTGCGGCTGCAGCTCAACCTGTGCACTGCCCGCTGGGCAACCCGAACCCGCAATAGCAGGCGTTTCCGCAAGGACTGGCAGGCTAACACTCCCCGTATTCGGATTGGAGCTAGCAGGCAGTTCGGGTGAGCTTGCCTGATTATTTATGGCTTTATCGCCACAACTCGCTAAAAAACAGCAGCTTAGAATCAGCAGAACAGAATGAGAACGCATAAGCTTAAATCCTTTTAAGTATTCTTTAATTTAACTGTAGATCAACTAGCCGCTCTTCGCTAAAAGCTCTTATTAATATCTGGATATTCTCTAAGAATTCAATGAGTTATTGCTGCACTGCATTAATCCAATTCATCAAATGGCATTTGAGCATCTGATCATTTGATCAAATCTAGATAAAACTCAATATTATCAATTTTATTATAAATAATTGAATTTATTAAATTAATTTGATTGGCACGTTGTTTGCTAAGTAAAGGCAACCCGTTTGGTTAATTGTTTTGGAGGAAACACAACCAATGGATGCCAACCCAACTGAGCCATTTTTCCAGCCGCGTTATGTACGGGTCACGGGAGTACGTGATAAGCGCTTCGTGGAGTTCGATTTTTCCATCGGTGATCCCAGTTTGTTTGTGGAATTGGTATTGCCTTTCGAGCAGTTTCAGCAGTTTTGCAAACGTAATCAAGTGGTTGAGGTGAGTGCAGAGCAAGCCGCCCAAATTGATTACGACCAACTGAAATGGCGCTTTGGAAAACCCGGTGTTCAGTTTTAGAGGCAAATTTGTTACTGGAGGAGAACCTGCATGTCTTTGAATATTGCTGCAAAAGAAATTAAACCACTACGCCAAAATTATGGGCATATTGCACGGCGGATTGGTGAGCATAAGCCCGCCACGCGCTATCAAGAAGCCGTTTATGATGTTCAGCCCACTACTAATTTCCATTATCCACCGAGTTGGGATCCAGGTCGCCAATTATACGATACCGCTCGCACGGCTATCGTGATGCAGGATTGGTATAGCTTCACCGATCCGCGCCAGTTCTATTACACCAGCTATGTCGCCGCGCGTGCTAAACAGCAAGAGATTATGGAAAGTAATTTTGAGCTAGTAGAAAAGCGCAATTTGCTCCAAGGTTTGCAGCCTGAACTGGCAGATCAAATTCGCCAAGTGCTGATTCCACTGCGCCATTATGAATACGGCGCAAATATGAATAATCAAGATATTTGCCATCGTGGCTATGGCACAACGATTACTTCCCTCGCTTCTTTTAATGGTTTTGACCGGATTGGTATGGCGCAGTATGTATCACGGATTGCGCTGCTCTTAGATGGCAATGAAGAAACTTCACTCAATGTGGCTAAACAGGCTTGGTTGAATGATCCAGCTTGGCAAGGCTTGCGCCACGTGATGGAAGACAGCTTTGTCTTAGATGACTGGTTTGAAATTCTCCTAGTGCAGGATGTGCTCATGGATGGCTTGCTCTATCCGTTGATTTACGAGCGTTTTATTAGCCAAGTCGCGGCACAAGGCGGGAGTACCTTCTTAATGCTCACGCAGTTTATGAATGAGTGGAGCGAAGAAAATACCCGCTGGACGAATCAACTCTTAAAAGTCACTGCCAGCGAATCGACTGAAAATGCAGCCCTGTTAGCGCAATGGACACAAGCTTGGCTCGCCCGCATTGAAGCTGCTTTAGCGCCGATTGCACAATTGGCTTTTGGTGAGCAAGGGGCTGAGCAATTAGCAGCGGTAAAAGCTGAACTAGTCACGCGTTTAGCCAAGCAAGGCGTAAAGGTATAAGGAGCTAAGCATGTCTGAAAATAAAGTATTCATGATTTTTCAAAATACTGCCGATGCGCAGCCCTTTATCTCTGCCTTTGCCCAAGAAAATCCAGCCGCAACTTTAGACTACCAGCCCGGTATGGTGCGGATTGAAAGCTTGGGTCAGCTTGGCATTACTCAAGAAGTTGTCTCGGAATTAGCAGGACGTGAGGTGAATTTGCAAGAGTTGCATCTCACCTTGATTTCCTTGTCCGGCAATATTGACGAAGACGATGACTATTTCCGTATTACCCGCCACTAACAGGAGCAAGTCATGGCTAAAAAATTAAATATGCGTAAGCGTTATGAGCTGCTAACCCGTGGTTTAGGGTGGGAGCCAAGCTATCAGTCTAAAGATAAGGTGTTTGCACAAGAAGCCTATGAAGGCATCAAGATTACCGATTGGAGCAAATGGGAAGACCCTTTCCGTTTAACGGCGGATGCGTATTGGAAATACCAAGCGGAAAAAGACAAAAAACTCTACGCGGTGATGGATAGCTTCGCACAGAACAATGCACATCTAAATTTAGCAGATGCTAGCTATGTAAATGCGCTGAAATTATTTATTCAAGGCGTGAGTCCGCTGGAGTATGCAGCGCATCGTAATTTCGCGCGTTTAGCTCGCCAATTCAGCGGTGAAGGTGCACAAATCGCCTGCCAGATGCAGTCGATTGATGAACTGCGGCATGCACAAACCCAGATTCATACCATCAGCCATTACAATAAACATTTTCATGGGATGCATGACCCTTTCCACATGTTTGATCGGGTTTGGTATCTATCTGTACCCAAGTCTTATTTCGATGATGCCAGCGCTGCAGGCCCATTTGAGTACATCACTTCCGTTTCCTTCTCCTTTGAGTACTTGCTGACCAATCTCTTATTCGTGCCCTTCATGTCGGGTGCTGCCTATAACGGCGATATGGCGACCGTGACCTTTGGTTTCTCTGCACAGTCAGATGAGTCGCGCCATATGACTTTAGGTTTAGAGATCATCAAATTCTTGCTAGAACAGCACGAAGATAATTTACCGATTGTACAAGGTTGGATTGATAAGCACTTCTGGCGGGCGTATCGCTTACTTGGTTTGGTGGCGATGATGCAAGATTATTTCTTACCAGAAAGCCCGATGTCTTGGAAGGAAGGCTGGCAGATTTACTTTGTAGAAAATGCCGGTGCGCTCTTTAACGACCTTGGGCGCTATGGCTTAAAAATGCCGAAGTACCATGAGATTGCCACGGCTGAAGCGGATCATATTAGTCATCAAGTTTTTGGGATTTTCTACAACTATATTCATGCAGCGGCTTTCAATTTAGGTTTACCTTCTGAGCAGAAGATGAATTGGCTCTCTGAGAAATACCCCGACACCTTCGATAAATACTATCGTCCCCGTATGGAAATGTGGGCGGAGATGGCGAAAGACGGTAAGCGCTTCTTCAATATGGGCTTGCCACAGCTCTGTCAGGTTTGCCAAATCCCGATGGGTTTCACGGAGATTGCTAAAGGTGATCCTATGCAAGTGGCTTATCGTGTGAGCGAGTTCAAAGGTGAGAAGTTCCATACCTGTTCCGATGGTTGCAAAGATATTTTTGATCATGAACCCGAAAAGTATGTGAATGCTTGGTTGCCTGTGCACCAAATCTTCCAAGGCAATTGCGGTGGGGCAGCAGTGCCCGATGTGTTGAATTGGTATCACTTCCATCCAGAAGATGGTGGCGATTATGCGGGTTCTGCAGACGAAGCTCGTTGGAAAGCAATGAAAGGCGCAGTCACAACAGAATCCACAGAAACCACTAAACCCATTCAAGCCGATGCAGCCTAGGAGAACAGTACATGGCCGTTAAATGTATTCAAGGCGATTATCCATCCGTCCATATGGATAGCGTTGACCGCTTTCATGGTAATCAGTTGGTCTATGTTGGCTGGGATCATCACACCAGCATCTGTACTGCGAATGCTTATCCCTTGCCGCCAGAGATGCCGTTTGGTGCTTTGACGGCTGCTGTTTTACCCAGTGTGTTAGCACCGCACCCTGATTTTGCCCACATTGATTGGAGCAAAGTCGAGTGGATCTTGGATGGACAAGCTTTTACGCCGGATATGGGCAAAAGTCTAAAAGAGAATGGAGTAGGGCATAAGTCCTTAATTCGTTTCAAAACCCCCGGCTTAAATGGCTATCAAGGTACAGGAAACTAAACCCCACCCTAACCCTCCCCTTATCAAGGGAGGGAGAAAAGATAGTGATGTCCTCCCCTGAAAAGGGAAGGTCAGGCGGGGTTTCTTAAAGGATTACACAATGAGCTATCAATTAACCATTGAGCCGCTGGGGGAAACCATTGAGGTGGAAGCAGGCCAGACCTTATTAGATGCAGCCTTGCGGGCAGGGATTTATCTGCCGCATGCCTGCGGGCATGGCTTATGTGGAACGTGTAAAGTCGATGTCCTCGATGGCGAGATTGAGCACGGCGAAGCTTCCCCCTTTGCGCTGATGGATATGGAACGTGAGGACGGTAAATGCTTGGCTTGCTGCGCGCGTGCCACGGGTGATGTGACGATTGAAGCGGATATTGAAGAAGACCCAGATGCGCGGCACTACCTAGTGCGCGATTATATTGGAGTGGTTTCTAAGATTGACACGCTCACTCCACGCATCAAAAGCGTTTTCTTGGCAATTGAAAATGGCGGGATTGAGTTTCAAGCAGGGCATTATATCAATTTGCTGATTCCAGGCATGGAAGATCAACCCCGTGCGTTTTCGATTGCTAGTCCTCCTTCCGAGAAAAATCTGATTGAGCTAAATGTCGCTTTAGTGGAGGGTGGTAAGGGTACGCATTGGCTACACCATGAACTAAAAGTTGGGGATGAATTGCGCTTCAATGGGCCATATGGGCGCTTTTATGTGCGTGAATCTGCTAAAGAACCCATGTTATTTCTCGCCGGTGGTTCGGGTTTGTCTAGCCCTAAATCCATGATTTTGCATCTATTTGAGCAGGGTGAGCAGCGTCCGGTGACGTTTATTTATGGGGCGCGTAACCAAGCTGAACTGTATTACCGCGATCTGTTTGAAGAATTAACTCGGGATTATCCTAATTTCACTTATTTGCCGGTACTGTCGGCTGAGCCAGAAGATTCAGACTGGCAAGGTCTACGTGGCTTTGTGCATGAAGCGGCTAAACAGCATTTTGCTGGAAAGTTTGCAGGCCACAAAGCTTATATGTGTGGGCCACCGGCAATGATTGATGCCTGCATTACCACGCTCATGCAAGGCCGCTTATTTGAGCGCGATATGTATATGGAGAATTTCTATACACAGGCGAGTCGCAATACCGCGCCAAAAAGCCCCTTGTTTAAAAATATTTAAGGAGTAGCGATGATTACTAATCCAGAAATCGCTAAACAGATTCAAGCGGCTGGTATTCAAACCAATTACCACGATGTCGGTAGCGGTGAGCCAGTGCTGTTGATTCATGGTTCTGGCCCTGGGGTAAGTGCATGGGCGAATTGGCGCTTAAGTTTGCCTGCCTTGAGCACTAAGTTTCGGGTGATAGCACCGGATATGGCCGGTTTTGGTTTTAGTGAACGCCCTACTAATTATCAATACAGCATGGAAAACTGGGTTACTCAAGCCGTGGGTTTATTAGATGCCTTAGGGCTTGAGCGTGCTTCTTTAGTAGGTAATTCCTTTGGGGGAGCCTTAGCACTGGCTCTAGCAATTCACCATCCTGAGCGGGTGAATAAGCTAGTGTTGATGGGTAGTGTGGGTGTACCTTTCAAAATCACTGAGGGTTTAGATCGGGTTTGGGGTTATGAGCCTTCTTTGCAAGCTATGAAAAGTTTGCTGGATATTTTTGCTTATAACCGTGCTTTAGTAACGGATGAATTAGCAGAGCTACGTTATCAGGCGAGTATTCGCCCCGGTTTCCAAGAGTCTTTTTCAGCGATGTTCCCCGCACCCCGCCAACGGTGGGTGGATGCCATGACGAGTGCTCTTGCGGATATTTGGGCTTTGCCGCATCACACACTGATTATTCATGGGCGCGATGACCAAGTAATTCCACTACAGAATGCCTATGACTTATTGGATCTGATTGAGCGCTCAGAACTGCATGTGTTTGGTCAATGCGGCCATTGGACGCAAATCGAACACGCCACGAGTTTTAATCAATTAGTTGCAGAATTCTTAGAAAGAGCCTATTGATATACATTAATATCGATATTATTGGAATTAGCGATAATGTTGAGCTATCTACAGCAAGGTTACACCATCCACATCAACGAAATAGAGGAACAGTTTGTGTGTCGCCCGCAGGAAATGCTGCTTGCTGGGATGGTGCGTTTAGGTAAGCGCGGTATACCCGTTGGCTGTCGTAGTGGTGGCTGCGGAGTCTGCAAAATACAGATCCAGCAAGGTGAATATGCCACTGGAAAAATGAGCCGTGTGCATGTCAGCGAGCAAGAGGAGCAAGCTGGCTATGTTTTGGCCTGTCGCTGTCAACCCAAAAGTGATTTGGTGATTACTGTGATTGGTCAGATGCGCAAGGCAACACATGCTTCAATTTAATTAACTCTGGAGGAGAGTCTAAAAATGCCAATGACAGGAGTTTTGCGTCCGGGCCACGTGCAAATTCGTGTGCTAGATATGGACGCTTCGATCACTCACTATGTTGATCGTATGGGTTTATTAGAAACTGACCGTGATGAGCAAGGTCGGGTGTATTTAAAAGGTTGGGATGAGCATGATTGGTTTTCCGTAGTGTTGCGCCCTGCCGATGCACCGGGGATGGATTTCATGGGTTTCAAAGTGGATAGTGTTGAGACACTGAATCGCTTGGAACAAGCTTTAAAAGACTATGGTTGTGAAACCACTCGCCATCCCGCAGGTGATCTCAAACATTGTGGCGAGCGCGTGAGCTTCGTCTCTCCAATGGGACATACGTTTGAGCTATTTGCTCAAAAAGACTATATCGGTAATGGCTTAGGTAATAAGAATCCACATCCTTGGCGCGAAGATTTAAAAGGCATGAAGGTGCATCGTTTTGATCATTGTTTACTGTATGGCGATGATTTGGATGGTGCGGTGAAACTATTCACTGAGGTTTTAGGCTTCCAACAAACTGAAAAAGTCATGGTAGGCCCTGATCAATCAGTACAAATCGCTAGTTTCTTAACGTGTGGAATGAAAGCGCATGATTTGGCACTGATTCGGCACGCAGAGAAAGGCAAACTGCATCATGCTTCCTTCTTACTCAGAAGCTGGGAAGAGGTTTTACATGCGGCGGATATTATGGGACGTTACAAAATCCCGATTGATATTGGCCCGACACGGCATGGGATTACCCGTGGTCGTACTATTTACTTCTTTGACCCATCAGGCAATCGCAATGAAACTTTCTGCGATTCCTATGACTGGTATCCGGATAGCCCAGAAATCACTTGGACAGAAGATGAGTTGGGTGGCGCGATTTTCTACCACGATCAGCAGTTGAATGAGCGCTTCTTGAATGTGGTGACTTAATATTTCGGCTAAGAGTTTTAGAGCCGCTTAGCTGACGCTAAGTGGCTTTGTATTTACAATGTCATCACACTATTCTAGACTCCTATTAATCTATAGGAGTTCTAGTAATGCCAAATATATCAACAGTTCCCAACCTTAAGTCCGCCCCTTTAAATATCCGTATTCGCCAAGAGCAGCGTAATATGATTGAAAAGGCTGCGCGTATTCTTGATAAAACGGTTTCAGATTTTGTTCGTGATGCTGCTCTAAGAGATGCAGAAAATACCTTATTAGACAGGACAAACTTTCATTTAGAGTCAGAGGCTTGGGAGTTATTTAATCAAGCTTTAAATACCCCTCCTGTAGAGAATGCAAGTCTTCGCAATTTAATGCTACGTAAGCCTGTATGGGGAAAATAAATCTGTATACGCCAGAACCATTAAATACTCAACATGATTTAACTAAGTTTAATTGTGGTGAGGTCTTGTTAGACGAGTGGTTGCGGCAACGTGCTTTAAAAAATGAGGTACTAGGCGCGTCACGGACTTTTGTCGTCTGTAAAAATGCTTCTGTGGTGGGATACTACGCTTTAGCGGCGGGTTCTATTAACCATACTGAGGTGGTGAGTAAAGTAAAACGTAATATGCCTGATCCGATTCCTGCTATTATTCTAGCAAGATTAGCAGTCGATCAATCCTGTCAAGGCCAAGGTTTAGGTTATTCATTATTGCCGGATGGGTTACTGCGTTGCCAAGCCGCTGCTGGTTACATTGGTGCTAAAGTTATTCTAGTGCATGCCTTGTCAGATAAAGCTAAAGCCTTCTATGAGTATTTTGGGTTTAGAACCTCACCGATTGATGATCGAGTGTTAATGTTGGTTCTGAGTGAGCTAGCTTAACTTTTTTACTGCCTGCTATAGTTTTTTTATGTAAGCATGATTTGTATAATAAGTGTTCAGGAAAAATAGTTTGTCTAAAACTATGACGATTGAATAGATAAATTCTTTGAGTGTTTTATTCTATGGTTGGTCATCTAAAATATGATATTGCCCTTTCTTTTGCTGGAGAGGATCGGCAATATGTAGATCAAGTAGCTACTTTGCTTAGAGATTCTGGGGTGAGTGTGTTCTATGATCGTTTTGAAGAAGCTAATCTATGGGGAAAAAACTTATATGATTATCTTGTAGACATTTATAAAAGTAAAACTAAGTATACTATCATGTTTATTTCCACTCATTATGCTAAGAAGTTGTGGACGAATCATGAAAGACAAGCCATGCAAGCTAGCGCTTTTAGTGAGAGCCAGGAGTATATTCTTCCAGCAAGATTCGATGATACGCCTATACCCGGCGTTCTTCCTACCATTGGTTATATTTCGCTAATTGATTTAAAACCTGCTGAATTTGTCAAAATTATTCAAAAAAAACTAGTTATAAATAATTGTAGTATTCCATCCGAATCGCATCGGACGGGTCTGTTAGCCACATCTATATCTAGGTTGGGCCAGTTCAAAAGTACAATAAGAGTCCTGAATATTGATGGTGATCCTATATGCAATGCTAAATTAATGGTTCTTGCAAGCAATAAAACGACTAAAGAAGCTTATACTTCATCTGCTGGCTTAGCAGTCTTCGATTTGCCAGTTAGAAGAAAGTATACAGTCTTGTTTGCTCATCCTGATTATCGGGGAGCTATTTATGAAGACTGGGATCCTGACGATGATTTAGTTTTGGATTTGGCTTTGGATAAAAAAGATGTAGTAGGCTCTATGGTATTTAATCAGTATGGGCAATTGCCTAATCTTAAGGGTTATCTTCAACCTATATTAGATAGTATTAATAGAACATATTTATATGCAAATAATATTGCAATCAATGGAGGTTTGACACAACCAGTTTATTTCAAACTTAATGAAGCTATAACTTTAGAAGATGCAGAAGGATCAATTGTTAAAATTGAAATTTTATATATTCAAGGTGTTACATGTTTGATTAACTATTCAAAAGCTCATTAATTGCGAATAAGTTTTAATATAGCGCTTTCTCTTTTAAAAACTGCTGCGTAATCTCCGCAGTTTGGCGAATATGCGTCTCAGTTTCCTTACATAGCGTATTCGCGTCCCGTGCTAGAGCCGCTTCATAAATCCGCTGATGTTCCAAATGGACATCGCGCATCCCTAAATTCGCTACCAATGAAATATTCCGATACCGCTTATGTTGATCGTAAAGAATATTGTAAAAGTGCAGTAACCACTTGGAAGTACAAGCGGAGATTAAGGCCCAATGGAAATCATGATTACGCTGCTCCCAAGTTTCTAAATGGGCAAATAAATCTAATTCTTCGATTTTGCTGAGTTGGTAGTAGGTCGCAACCACTCGTGATTCCCAATCATCTTTACCGTGCTGGATGCTATTACGCAGTGCTTTTAATTCCATGGTCACGCGCAGTTCGGTGACATCATCCAAATCTTCCGGTGAAATAGGCGAGACGCGAAAGCCACGTTGGCCTTCGGTAATCACGAAACCATCCGAGCTTAAGCGGCTTAAGGCTTCACGTAGCGGGGTGGCCCCGACATTATATTCGGCACGCAGATGTTCAATTTTTAGTTTGCTCTCTGGTGCGAGTTTGCCGTCGATAATATCGGCACGTAATTGTCCATAGACATAGTCGGTTAACGTCTTCGGTACAGAGTCGACAGGCTGTAGGCTGGTCATAAAAAGTGTAAGAGCCATCAAAGATAATGGCGCGATTATAGCAACAAGCCAACTGACTGGGACAGTCAGTTGGGGTTTTATCCGAAGGCTGTGGCTTTAGGTGTTGAAGCTAGGGTTATTGAATCACAGAAATTTCAATACGCTGACTCTTCTTAGCTGCAGCTACTGTTTTGTCAGGAGAAGGACGCTTGCCCATGCCCATAATGGTGATCCGTTTACCGTTTATACCAGCTTTGACAAGGTTTTCACCTAAAGCCTGAGCACGCATTAAGGATAAGTCATCGCTATTCTTATGCTTTGCACTGGTTTCAGTGGTGTAAGTAGTGATCAAGAAGTTCGCTTCTGAGTAGTGTACTAATAAAGCTGCCAGCATTAGCATTTTGGCCTCAGAGTTTTTGGTTAACTTAGTGGTTTTGGCTTCAAAATTGATGCCATCGATCCCCACGGGTGTTTCTAAGGTTTTATTCTCTAAGTAGGTTTGCAGTTTAGCTTCAGGGCTACCCGGGGCTAATTCGAGTTTATTGATAATACGGGTTGTTGACTGAGCTAGCTGAGTTGTTTCTGTGGTCGTAGTGCTAAGTGTAATGTTAGCTTTCACAAGGCCAGGAGGCGGTGGAAGGGTATTAGCAGTAGTAGGGGTGGCTTCGATTGTGGAGGCAAGAGCTTGTGCATTGCCTGTGCTGGCTAAACTATTAGATTGAAGGGTACTGTTGGTAGTGTGCTTAGCTAAAATGGGTATGGCCTGCTGCTCACTCTGCCAAGGATTTAAATACCAATAAACTAGCCCAAAAGAGAGTAAGACTAACCCAGCGATAAGACCTTCTTGGGTTGAGGTCAGCCCCTTAGTTCTTTGGGAGTTTTCTGCCATAGTCACCTTCCATTTTGATTAGCTTGGGGTGTTACACATGCAATACGTACGTGAGCAACCTCAGTTTAGGTTGTTGCTCGAAAGACTCAGGGAGATTGTGGATACCCGTATCTGAGTGTAGAAAAAATTTATAGGCTTTGGGTAGTGGTTAGTTGTTTTTTGACAAAAAAATTAACAATTATTTTCTACTTCCTGAGGTTATATTAAAAATATCGACAAAAATATTGAATATCGACAAAATTCTTGTATGCTAAATCCATTCAAATCGGAGGACTGTGCCCATGCAAGAATTCAAAAATTTCATCAATGGCGAATACGTCGGCTCTGCATCCGGCAAAACATTCGCCAACATCAATCCAGCTACCAATCAGCAAATCGGTATAGTATACGAAGCGGGCAAATCCGAAGTGGATCAAGCCGTAGCCGCTGCCAAAGCCGCACTCAAAGGTCCTTGGGGCAAAATGCCTGTTGCGGAACGTATGGCAATCCTACACAAAGTCGCTGATGGTATTAATGCACGCTTTAATGAGTTTCTTGAGGCTGAGTGTCTGGACACAGGCAAACCTAAATCATTAGCTTCACACGTTGATATTCCACGCGGTGCTGCTAATTTCAAAATCTTTGCAGATCTCGTGAAAAATGTTCCTACCGAAAGCTTTATGCTTGATACACCGGATGGTAAAGGCGCATTGAATTATGCGGTGCGTCGCCCTAAAGGCGTTATTGCTGTCATTAGCCCTTGGAATCTACCTTTATTATTAATGACTTGGAAAGTAGGTCCTGCACTAGCCTGTGGTAACACGGTTGTCGTTAAACCCTCTGAAGAAACCCCTCGCACTACCACTTTACTGGGTGAAGTAATGAATGCGGCAGGTGTACCTAAAGGCGTTTATAACGTCGTACATGGTTTTGGTCCTAATTCAGCGGGCGAATTTTTAACGACGCATCCTGATGTAGATGGCATTACCTTTACAGGCGAAACTCGTACCGGAGCTGCGATTGTTAAAGCCAGCGCTGATCATATTCGCCATGTGTCATTTGAACTCGGTGGTAAAAATCCAGCCGTCGTCTTTGCAGATTGCGATATGGATAAAGCGATTGAAGGCACAATGCGCTCGGTATTCGCTAACTGCGGTCAAGTGTGCTTAGGGACTGAGCGCGTGTATGTAGAACGTCCGATTTTTGATGAATTCCTCAAGCGCTTAAAAGCAGGTGCTGAAAGTATGCAACTGGGTGCTTGGGATGATGCGTGTACGTCAATGGGACCACTCATTAGTAAAGAACATCAAAGCAAAGTGTTGTCTTACTACCAAAAAGCAGTGGATGAGGGTGCAACTGTAGTCACGGGTGGCGGCATACCTACTATGCAAGGCGCTTTAGCTGATGGTAATTGGGTACAGCCTACCATTTGGACAGGATTACCTGAAACGGCTTCGGTCGTTAAAGATGAAGTCTTTGGTCCCTGCTGCCACGTACGCCCCTTTGACTCCGAAGATGAAGTGATAGCTCTTGCCAATGACACTAAATACGGTTTAGCGGCGGCGATTTGGACAGAAAATGTGACTCGTGCCCACAGAGTGGCTGCTCAAATGGAAGCCGGTATTGTATGGGTAAATTCTTGGTTCTTACGTGATTTGCGTACTCCCTTCGGTGGTATGAAGCATTCTGGCATTGGACGCGAAGGTGGCGTGCACTCGCTAGAGTTCTACACTGAATTGCAAAATATTTGCGTCAAATTATAAGGAAGTACTCATGCTACAAACTACGCAAATTAGCGCTTATGCCGATGAGCTTTATACTGCTTTACGTGAGCGGCAGATGGTTCAGCCGTTTTCAGAGCGCACGCCCGAAATGACGGTGGAAGATGCCTATGCGGTATCGAACCTGCTCCTAGACAAACGTATTCAGCTCGATGGTGAAAAAGTTATTGGCAAAAAAATCGGTGTGACTAGCCAAGCCGTCATGAAAATGCTCAATGTCTATCAACCCGATTTTGGTTATCTCACAGATGCCATGGTGGTGGATGAAAGCGAAGCTTTATCAGTCAGTACCAAAATGATTCAACCGCGTGCTGAGGGTGAAATCGCCTTTGTACTCAAACGCGATTTAATCGGCCCCGGAGTCACGGCGAGTGATGTATTGCGGGCTACTGATTTTGTCGTGCCCTGCTTTGAAATTGTCGACTCTCGTATTAAAGACTGGAAAATCAAAATCCAAGACACCGTTGCTGATAACGCTTCCTGTGGTTATTTCCTCTTAGGCTCACAAGCAGCTGATCCACGCAAAGTGGACTTATCCACTTGTGGCATGGTGATGGAAATGAATGGTCAAGTGGTCGCAACCGGTGCAGGTGCGGCGGCTCTAGGTTCCTCACCCATTAGCTGTGTGGTGTGGCTGGCGAATACCTTAGGTCGTTTTGGTGTGCCTTTAAAAGCAGGTGAAGTGATTTTATCGGGCGCTCTAGTGCCACTCCAACCCGTCAAAGCGGGGGATTATATGAGTGTCAGTATTGGTGGAATCGGTCGCACCGCAGTGCGCTTTGAATAGGAGGATAGGATAAATGGCAAAAATTCGTTGTGCACTGATTGGACCGGGCAATATCGGCACGGACTTATTGTATAAATTAAAGCGTAGTGAAGTACTAGAACCTGTGTGGATGGTAGGTATTGACCCCACTTCCGATGGTTTAGCTCGTGCTCGCGATATGGGTCTAAAAACCACGCATGAAGGTATTGATGGTCTAATTTCTCATATTGAAGCAGACAATATTCAAATTGCCTTCGATGCCACATCTGCCTATGCCCATGCGGAAACCTCACGTAAATTGACTGAAAAAGGCGTGAAGGTCATTGACCTTACCCCAGCCGCAATTGGCCCTTTCTGCGTGCCTCCCGTGAATCTATTGGATCACCTCAATAAAGGCGAAGAAAACGTCAATATGGTGACGTGTGGCGGTCAAGCCACTATCCCAATGGTATTTGCGGTGAGTCGGGTGCAGCCTGTGCGTTATGGCGAAATCGTAGCAACCGTTGCCTCTAAATCAGCAGGCCCTGGTACGCGTAAAAATATTGATGAGTTTACCCAAACCACATCGGGTGCGATTGAAAAAGTCGGTCAAGCCAAAAAAGGTAAAGCCATTATTATCCTCAATCCGGCTGAGCCGCCATTGATGATGCGTGACACCATTCACTGCATTACCGAAACCGAACCGAATCAAGATGCAATTATAGAGTCAGTCAAAGCCATGGAAGCCGAGGTACAAAAATATGTACCTGGTTATCGTGTCAAAGAAGGCCCCGTGTTTGATGGTAATCGCGTGAGTGTGTATGTTGAAGTCCGTGGACGAGGTGACTATCTACCGGAATATGCAGGCAATCTCGATATTATGACCGCTGCTGCTGCACGCACGGCTGAAATGTTCGCTGAACAAATGCTAAAAGCCTAAGGAGTATCCACAATGAATCTAAAAGGTAAAAAAATTCGTTTGCACGATATGTCCTTACGCGATGGCATGCATTCGATCAGACATCAGTTCACCTTGCAAAACATGGTCGATTTGTCGCAAGCACTCGATCGAGCGGGCGTACCTTTAATTGAAGTCACGCATGGGGACGGTATATCAGGTTCATCCGTAAACTATGGCTTTGGTCTGCATACCGATAAAGAGTACTTGGAAGCCGTTATTCCCAAACTCACCCAAGCTAAAGTATCTATCCTCATGCTCCCCGGCATTGGTACAATTGAAGACTTGAAAATGGTGCAAGATTTAGGTGTGCACACTATTCGTGTAGCGACGCATTGCACCGAAGCAGATGTCTCCGAGCAGCATATTAAGTACTGCGCTAAACATGGGTTTGACACCGTAGGCTTTTTAATGATGAGCCATATGGTTACACCCGAAAAGATTCTGGAACAAGCCAAACTCATGTATGGCTTTGGGGCAAACTGCCTCTATATGACAGATTCGGCTGGTCATATGCTGCCAGAAGACGTGAAAGCTAAAGTGACTATTTTACGCGAGTACTTCCCTGACACTATCGAAATTGGCTTTCACGGTCATCATAATTTAGGGATGGCGATTGCTAATTCTTTAGCAGCCATTGAGGCTGGTGCTACGCGGATTGATGGCTCGGTGGCAGGCTTTGGAGCAGGCGCGGGTAATACTCCACTCGAAGTATTTAATGCTGTGTGTGATATGTATGGCATTGAGACAGGCGTGGATGTTAGCAAGCTCATGGATGCGGCTGAAGATGTAGCTGTCCCAATCATGGGTGATCAATTACCACGTATTAATCGTGATGCGTTGACTTTGGGGTATGCAGGTGTGTACTCCTCCTTCTTACTCCATGCGCGTCGTGCTGAGCAAAAATATGGTATTCCCGCGCGAGAAATTCTCTTGGAATTAGGTCGGCGCGGTACAGTGGGAGGTCAAGAAGATATGATCGAAGATGTCGCTTTAGAAATGATTAGAGCGCGAGGTTAAGCATGTCTACTTTAAGTCGTTCTACTATTAATGAGCTTGCTGAACATCTCGAAAATGCTGAGCTGCAAGCCCATGATGTGAAAAAGATTACTGACGACTACCCTGATATGGATTGGGAAGATGCCTATGATATTCAATGGGAAATTCGTCGTCGCAAAGAAGCCCGTGGCAATCGAGTCGTAGGCTTAAAGATGGGTTTAACCTCCTACGCAAAAATGAAACAAATGGGCGTAGAGAATCCGGTTTATGCCTTTCTAGTGGATTATTTTAATGTGCCTGATGCTGGCACTGTTAAAGTATCTGAGTTGATTCACCCCAAAGTTGAAGCCGAAATTGCGATTATTACTAATAAGGAACTCAAAGGTCCCGGTTGTTCGGTAGCAGATGTATTAGCGGCTACTGAATCGGTATTGCCTGCGGTCGAAGTGATTGATTCACGATATGAAAATTTCCGTTTCGACTTAAAAAGCGTGATTGCCGACAATGCCTCCTCTGCCCGTTTTGTCACGGGGGGCAATGTCAAACGTGCCGATCAAGTGGATATGAAAACGCTGGGTGTCGTGATGGAAATTAATGGCAAAGTAGTCACTACAGGTGCGGGTGCTGCGGTACTGGGACATCCAGCCGCGAGTGTGGCGATGCTTGCCAATATGCTCGCCGAACGTGGTGAGGTGATTCCAGCAGGTACTTTCATTATGACGGGCGGCATTACTGAAGCCATTGCTGTTAAAGCGGGGGATAGTGTGTGTGTACGCTATCAAGATTTAGGCACGGTAAGCATGACATTTGTATAAGGAGCAATCATGCCTTTAATTCAAGCAACGATTTTGCAAGGCCGCAGCGTTGAGCAGAAGAATGAGTTCTTTGCACGGGTTACGCAAGTGGCGGTGGAAACTCTAAATGTGAAGCCTGAGCAAGTCCGCGTTGTCATCCATGAAGTTGCACCTGAGCATTGGTGTATTGGTGGCTTAAGTAAGGCTGAAATTGATAAGCGCGCGGCGGAGAAAGGCTAAGCTAGCGTATGAGTCTGTAGAGGAGGACTGCATGAGCCGACACCCGAAAAAACCGGTTTATCCGACTGATCAAGACTTAAAGTCGATGATCCGTTTTGAGGGTGAAAATGGTAGCATATGGCTAGGACAGCAGCGCATGATTTTGCTGCATGCTTCGGCTTTTGGTTCTATGCGTAGCGAACTCATCGAATCCTTCGGCGAAGATTATGCGCGAGGTGTTTTGCTGCGCATGGGCTATACGGCTGCTCAATCCGATGCACAGCTTGCCCGTAAAATTCGTAGTTCCGCAGATATGATGTCTATGTTTTTGGTAGGGCCACAACTGCATGCCTTAGAGGGTGTAGTCAGTGTTGAGCCAGTTAAGCTAGAGATTGAGGTAGACACGGGGCAATTTTATGGGGAATTCACGTGGCGCAACTCCTTTGAAGCTGCTGAACATTTGCGTCTCTATGGTTTGGCTACTCAGCCAGTTTGTTGGAATTTATTGGGTTATGCGACCGGCTATACCACTACCTTTATGGGACGACCGATTTATTTTAAAGAGCTTGAATGTGTCGGTTGTGGTGATAAGCAATGCCGGATTGTTGGTAAGCCTCTAGATGAATGGGAGGATGCGCAGGAACTCAAGGAGCTGTACTCACTCGAATCCATGGCGGCTAAGCTCTCCTCACTCGAAGAAGAAGTTCGTTTCTTACGTACAGAAATCACCTCACGTGCCCGCCCTGAACATATCATTGCCGAATCAGCGCCGATTAAAGAAATTATGTATCTCTTGGATAAGGCTGCCGCCACTGATGTGACGGTGCTGATGCTGGGAGAAACAGGTGTCGGGAAAGAGGTATTTTCGCAAGCTTTGCATCAATTAGGGAAGCGCAAAGATGGCCCCTTCATTGCCGTGAACTGTGCGGCTTTACCACGCGACCTAGTCGAGTCTGAACTATTTGGGGTGGAAAAGGGCGGGTATACGGGTGCGGATAAGTCGCGTCCCGGACGCTTTGAACGTGCTAACGGTGGATCTTTATTTCTTGATGAGTTGGGCGAGCTGAATGAGCGTGCTCAAGCTAAGTTATTGCGGGCGATTCAAACTGGAGAGTTTGAGCGTGTGGGTGGTACTGAAAAAATAAAAGTCGACGTACGTTTAATTGCAGCTACCAACGCCAATTTGCAAGAGCGTGTTAAGCAAGGCACATTTCGAGCAGATCTTTACTATCGCTTAAATGTTTTTCCGATTTCGATTCCACCTTTGCGTGAACGTTTAGCCGATTTGCCGGGACTGATACGTAAGTTTATTGAGCGCTATAACGCTAAATATGGCAAACAGGTTCAAGGCATTTCTGATCAAGCTTTACGGCGTTTCATGGCCTATCAATGGCCGGGGAATATTCGTGAGCTAGAAAATGTGATTGAGCGCGGTGTCATTTTAACCGAAAGTGATACACGGATTGAGTCGACCCATATTTGTTTAGGCATGCCTGCTCCGGAGGATACATTTATGGTGATTGGGCAAAATGGTTTATTAGAAAAAAGTGCCAAGCCAGAATTAGTCGATCAAGTCCTTGATCAGATGCATGCGAGCAAGTTAGATTTTGAACACTTAGAGCAATTAATTTTAGGGCAGGCGCTCAAACGAGCACAGGGAAATGTGCTTGAAGCTGCACGAATTTTAGGTATTAGTGGCCCACAATGTCGCTACCGTTTAAAAAAGTGTGGACTCATTTAGCGATTAGTTTGCAGGGTTGCACCATGCTAGCCATTGGTTTTTTGTAAAAAATGCTGCATAGCACATCGAAATAGTGCAGACTCTGCTCAGTATTAGCAAGGAGAAGTGATTAATGTCCGAAAACGCCCAGAATGAAGTCAATACCTTAGGTTTTGCTGCTGCCAAAGAGCTGAGGGATAACTTTAAGCAAGTTGAAGAGATTATGGCTGGTTTTGCCAAGTCTTATGAAAATATGAAGCTTGATCCCTTTAATCTGACCCAAGCTTATGGCGACTGGTGGAAAGCGGTGAGTTCTGATCCCCAAGCCTTCATGCAAAAAAATATCGAATATTGGCAAAAGTCCCTTGAATTAGGTCAACAGGCAATGATGGCTTTAATGGGGCAAAAGCCTGATCCAGTCGTCATTCCAGCAAAAGGTGATCGTCGTTTTAGTCATGAAGATTGGTCAGAGAAACCGATTTTTGATGTGATCAAGCAGTCCTACTTACTGACTTCTCAATGGATGCGGACTCTAGTTTCTGATGTAGAGGGTTTGGATGACCATACTTCAGAGCGAGTGAAATTCTTCACTGAGCGTTTCATGGATGCGATGTCACCCACTAACTTTGCGCTCACGAATCCTGCTGTTTTAGAAAAGATCAAAGAAACTAAAGGTGCAAATCTAGTTCATGGTCTGAAAAATATGCTGGAAGATTTGGAAACCGGCAAAGGCGAATTACGGATTCGCATGACGGACACCAAGGCGTTTGAGTTAGGCAAAAACGTAGCGGTTACACCGGGTAAGGTTATTTTCCAAAACCGCATGTTTCAGCTGATCCAATATACGCCTAGCACGGAAAAAGCTTTAAAGCGTCCGTTACTGGTTGTTCCACCTTGGATCAACAAGTTCTATATCATGGACTTGCAGCCTAAGAATTCTTTGCTGAAATGGTTAGTCGATCAAGGTCACACAGTATTCGTAATTTCTTGGGTTAATCCAGATGAGACTTATGCGGATACTGGTTTCGACGCTTACATTAAAGAAGGTGTATTAACTGCGGTTGATGCTGTCCAAGCAGAAACTGGTGAGACGGAAATCAATGCGATTGGGTATTGTATCGGCGGTACCTTGCTGACTTCTGCTTTAGCTTATATGAAAGCGACCGGTGACAGTCGCATTAAGAGTGCAACTTTCTTCACCACCATGATTAACTTCTCCGAGCCGGGGGAGTTAGGCTTGTTCATTGATGATGCACAAGTTTCCGGTCTTGAGTCGACCATGGAAAAGACAGGCTATTTAGATGGCAGTCAAATGGCTGGTGCTTTCAACTTATTGCGTGCAAATGACCTAATTTGGTCTTTCTACGTTAATAACTATTTACTAGGCAACGATCCACGTCCATTCGATTTATTATATTGGAATGGTGACTCGACGCGCATGCCTGCAAAAATGCATAGCTGGTATTTGCGTAATCTGTACCTACAAAATGATTTATGTAAACCAAAAGCACTAAGCGTTGATGGTGTGCCCTTAGATGTGACCTCGATTGATGTGCCAGCTTGTTTCATTTCTGCAGTGGAAGACCATATTGCGCCTTGGAAATCGACTTACATGGGCGCTCGCTTGTTTTCAGGTCCAACCCGCTTCATTTTAGGTGGTTCAGGGCATATTGCAGGTATCATTAATCCACCAGCAGCGAAGAAATACGGTTATCGCGTGAGTGATCAATTAGTTGAGAATGCAGATGAATGGATGGCTACAACCCCTGTTTCTGAAGGCTCTTGGTGGCCAGAATGGGATAAATGGGTGCGTACTTTAAATCCAGCAGAAGTGGCTGCTCGCACACCGGGTGCTAAGTTGACGCCAATCGAAGACGCCCCCGGTACTTATGTCAAAGTTAAATTGGGTGAGCCAGTGCCTAAAGTGACGATGACTGTATTACCTAAGCTTGATGCAACGCCAGTGATTGAGGCTAAAGCTGAGCCAAAAAAAGCCGTACCTAAAGCAGAGGCTGCTCCTAAAGAAGTGAAAAAGGCCGAAGCTAAAGAGACTGCTCCTAAGGTTGAAAAAGTAGCTACGCCAAAAGCAGCAAAGCCTAAAGCTACTAAGGCTGAAACTAAGGCAGCACCAAAAGCTGACCAGCCTAAAGCGGCTAATGCTGAGGTAAAAGCTGAGATTCCCAAGGCAGATGCTAAACCTGAAGTTAAGACTGAGATTGCTAAACCAGATTTAAAGGCTGAGCCTGCTACAACACCAGAAACTAGTGAAAAACCTGCGACTGAAACAAGCAAACCAGCCGTTAATAAAATACCGCCTCAAGCCTAAATCTATTTAGGTGACTCTTTTGATTAGAGCAGCTAGTCTGCTCTAATCGCTTAAAAAACTTCCTAATATCCCTGAATCTTGAATTTCTATAAATTAGACGCATACTATAATCATGGGCTATAACAACTTATAGCGATCTTGAGTGTCGCGTCATAATGTTATAACCCGATCCCAAAAATTGGAGACAAGTTCTGTGAGTGAAAATATTGTATCCCTGTCAGATGCTTCATTTGAACAGGATGTGCTGAAGTCAGACCTTCCTGTTCTAGTTGATTATTGGGCAGAGTGGTGCGGACCCTGCAAAATGATTGCGCCTTTATTAGAAGAGGTTGCTACTGAATATCAAGGACGCTTAAAAGTAGCCAAATTGGATATTGATAAGAATCAGTCCATCCCACCGAAGTACGGTATTCGTGGTATTCCGACCTTAATGTTATTTCAAAATGGTGAAGTAGCCGCAACCAAAGTGGGAGCTTTGTCTAAGTCCCAATTGGCTGCCTTTATTGACCAAAATCTCTAAGCTAAACGCTAGATGGAGTGCGATTGTAAAAATTCGCAATCGCCTCACAAAATCTCATTTTTTTGCTGGACTAAGTTTAAACTCCGTGCTAATTTTATTTGTAGTGAATCCAACTCTGGTTTCATTTCCTTAAAGCCTTGGTCGTATTTTATTCTCGAGTTAAAACTCCCGAAGAAATCATTGCTTAGTCATTGAATCGATTCAGTCATCTTGACGCATGCAAGTCGAGGACATTATTTCCATCAATTTAATCTTCCGCTGGTGAATTAACCTTCCTATGAACCTATCTGAATTAAAGAAAAAACCAACTGCTGAACTATATGAGCAAGCGCTCGCGATGGGAGTGGAAAGTATCTCCCGGGTGCGCAAGCAAGACATTATTTTCGCCATGCTCAAAACCCACGCGCAAAGCGGGGAAGATATTTACGGCGACGGGGTACTTGAAATCCTCCAAGATGGTTTCGGTTTCCTGCGCTCACAAGATTCAAGTTATGTGGCGGGTGCAGACGATATTTATGTGTCGCCTAGCCAAATTCGCCGCTTCGGCTTACGCACGGGTGACACCATTACCGGTAAAATTCGCCCACCAAAGGATAATGAGCGTTACTTTGCTCTCCTCAAAGTAGATACGATCAACTACGAATCACCTGAACAAGCCCGTAATAAAATTCTTTTTGAAAATCTTACACCGCTCCATCCCGATTCTCGTATGCGTATGGAGCGTGGTAATGGTAGCCGTGAAGATATCACTGCGCGTGTTATTGATTTAGTGGCTCCGTTTGGTAAAGGACAGCGTGGTCTGATCATTGCTCCACCCAAAGGTGGTAAAACTTTAATGCTGCAAAATATTGCGCAAAGTATTACCTCCAACTATCCAGAGTGCTATTTAATCGTCATGCTAGTCGATGAGCGCCCTGAGGAAGTAACCGAGATGGCGCGCATGGTACAAGGTGAAGTGGTTTCTTCTACCTTTGACGAACCTGCTACTCGGCATGTGCAATTGGCTGATATGGTAATTGAAAAAGCCAAACGCTTAGTTGAGCATAAGCGTGATGTGGTCATTCTGCTGGATTCAATCACACGCTTGGCACGCGCTTATAACACCGTGGTTCCATCTTCTGGAAAGGTTTTAACTGGCGGTGTGGATGCCAGTGCTTTGCATCGTCCGAAGCGTTTCTTCGGGGCTGCTCGGAACATCGAGGAGGGTGGTAGTTTAACAATTATTGCCACAGCTCTGATCGATACTGGCTCGAAAATGGATGATGTGATCTATGAAGAATTCAAGGGCACGGGCAATATGGAGATTCACTTGGATCGACGTATCGCTGAAAAGCGCGTATTCCCTGCAATCAATATCAATCGCTCTGGTACACGTCGTGAAGAATTGCTGACGACGCCAGAAGAACTGCAGTCCTTATGGATCTTGCGTAAGTTCCTGCACAGCATGGATGAACTGGATGCAATGGAATTGCTCTTTGATAAGCTTTCAAAAACCAAAACAAATAATGAGTTTTTTGATGTGATGAAGCGCGGCTAAAGTGTGAGGCGAAGCGGTAGTTGTTAAACGGCTACTGCTTCTAATACTAAACCAGCCTCATTTAAATAACTTTTCAATTTCCGCTGGTCAATCACTAAATCTAGCAAATACTCACCTTCTTCTCCAATGCTTTCAGTTTGGATCGCTTTATCCGCATAGAGTTGGGCACGCAAACGACCTTGACTAGGTAATAAACGTAATGTGCCACGAAAGGTTTGTTGGGCGAAATAATTGCCTAGATATTCTAGTAGCTGCTCTAAGCCAGCACCGGTTTGTGCAGAGACCCAAGCAGTCGTTGCATGTAAACCATTACCTTCCTGAACTCCGGGTGAATGTTGGGTGAGGTCGATTTTATTCATGATTTCGATCTGCGGTACGGTTTCTGCGCCAATTTCTGCAATGACATTATTGACTTGCTCGCGATATAAATCGCGCTGCTCATCATGACTATCGATGACATGCAGGAGTAAATCAGCCTCAGCCGTTTCCTGTAAGGTGGAGCGAAAGGCAGCAACTAAATCATGCGGTAAATGTCTAATAAATCCAACTGTATCAACTAGGATAATTTCTTGTTGATTGGGGAGGGTAATACTGCGTAGCGTAGGGTCAAGGGTTGCGAACAACTGATCAGCCGCATATACCCCCGCTTGAGTTAAGGCATTGAATAAAGTGGATTTACCAGCATTAGTATAACCAACTAAGGAAACCGTGGGGATTTCTGCTTTCTTACGTGATTGACGACCTTGCTCACGCTGGTTTTGAACTTTTTCGAGCTTCTTATTAATTTGCTTGATACGTACAGCGAGTAAGCGGCGGTCGGTTTCTAATTGTGTTTCACCCGGGCCGCGCAAACCAATTCCACCTTTTTGCCGTTCAAGGTGAGTCCAACCACGCACGAGGCGAGTTGACATGTGTTTTAGTTGTGCAAGTTCAACCTGCAACTTGCCATCATGGCTGCGAGCACGCTGGGCGAAGATATCGAGGATTAATCCAGTGCGATCTACCACGCGACACTCAAATAAGCGCTCTAAATTACGCTCTTGCGCAGGGGTTAGGGAATGGTCAAAAACAACTAAATTAGCTTGTAAATCGCGTACATAATCACGAATTTCTTCCGCTTTGCCTTCACCCACAAAATAACGTGAGTCAGGACGCTGTCTAGAACCAGTGACCAGATGCACGATCTGGGCACCAGCCGAACGAACTAGCTCTTTGAACTCTTGTTCATCGTGCGGGATGTCGTCAGTCTTAAAATTTATCTGAACCAGAACCGCATTCTCGCCTGCGGTTGGGCGTTCAAATAATTCCAAGATAAAATTTATTCAGCAGCTAAGTTGAGTTTAATGGGGCGTGCTGGAACAATCGTTGAAATAGCATGTTTATAAACTAGTTGGCTGACTGTATTACCCAATAAAACAACAAATTGGTCAAAAGACTCCACATGGCCTTGCAGCTTGATGCCATTAACCAAATAAATAGAGACTGGAATCCGTTCCTTTCTCAGTGCGTTGAGGAAGGGTTCTTGTAAAGTGTGCCCTTTCGACATTGGGTTTCTCCTAAAAAGTATATTTTGGGTTTGTGGTTATTAGTGGTCTGGAATTCACGCAGCCCCGCCGATTCTTTGATCGACAGGTTAAGAGCCTACCAGCTTCACACATTTGTAAAAACACCTATTTATCGGACATCTCCGTTTATCCGCTAATAAACGTCGAAATGTTCATGATGACCGATGAAAGGTGGTAATTCTCAGCATTATAAAGGCTCAAACCCTGATCCGAGCGGAGCCACGTCATCTGACGCTTCGCAAGCTGCCTCGTTGCCACGATAGCACGATTACGCATTAGATTATAGTCTATTTTTCCATCTAAATAGTCCCAAACCTGCCGATAACCGACCGCACGAATCGCCGGTAAACTATTATTTAGCTCAGGACGTGCATAAAGTTGTTCAACCTCCAGCACTAAGCCTAAATCCAACATTTTATCAAAACGTTGCTCAAGGCGCTCGTGCAACCAAGTTCGATGTTCTGGAACTAAGGCTATTTTTAAGAGCTGATAAGGGCAGGTTTCAAAACGCAGACTGGCTTGAAGTGTAGTCAAATTTTGCCCAGTTAATTCATAAACCTCTAAAGCACGTTGTAAGCGTTGCGGATCATTAGGATGAATTCTTGCTGCAGCTTCAGGGTCAATATGTTGTAAGCGTTGATGCAAAGCTGTCCAACCTAGTTCAGCGGCTTCTTGCACTAAGCGTGCACGAATAGTAGGGTCGGCAGATGGCAGTTCGGACAAACCCAGCTCTAGCGCTCGAAAATAAAGCATGGTTCCACCGACTAATAGGGGAATACGTCCACTGGCAGTAATTTCAGCCATTTCACGCAAAGCATCTTCACGAAAATCCGCAGCAGAATAAGCTTGTTTAGGGTCGAGAAAATCAATTAAGCGATGAGGCGCTTGTTTTAAAGTTTCAGCATCGGGTTTAGCAGTACCGATATCCATGCTTTTATAAACGAGCGCAGAGTCGACACTAATAATTTCAACGGGCAACTGTTGACGAATAGCAACGGCTAAATCAGTTTTGCCTGTACCTGTTGGCCCCATTAAAAAAATCGCTTTGGGTTGCTGCTGCATTTATTGTCCGCGCATAAATAGTTTGTCGATCTGCTCCATACTCATTTGCAGCCAAGTAGGCCGACCATGATTACATTGTCCGCTACGCTCCGTGCGCTCCATAGCGCGTAATAAAGCATTCATCTCTGGAATCGTTAGGTGACGATTGGCACGCACTGACCCATGACAAGCCATTGTTCCCAAAATTTCATTCATAGCATTTTGAATCCGCTGGCTGCTGCCATAAGTAATGAGATCAGCCAGCACATCGCGCACTAAGTTTTCTGTATTGGAATCTTTTAATAAACTGGGTACAGCGCGAATCGCCAGTTGCTCTAAACCTATCCGGCTTAATTCAAAGCCGAGTGCTTGAAACACATGTGCTTGAGCTTCCGCTTGATCTGCTTCACGTCGACTGACGTGTATAGCCTGTGGCACTAGTAAAGGTTGTGAGCGAATCGAGTCGGATTGCATGCTAATTTTTAACTGCTCATAAGTAATTCGCTCATGCGCTGCATGCATATCAACTAATACTAAACCGTGCACATTTTGCGCTAGTACGTAGACGCCATGCAGTTGAGCAAGAGCATAGCCCAAAGGGGGAATATCTTCGTGGCTTATTTCATCCGAAGCAGTAGGCACTAAAGGGGTAGTAATATTTTTAGTATTATCTTCAGTTTGCCCATAAAGTTTGGCATAAATCGGTAGGCTTTCACGTACGGGTAGGCCTAGGCGAGGCTGTTGATAGCTGTAATTGGCTGGAAAAGCAGCTTTATTAAAACTTGTATCAAAACTATTCTCTACTGAGCTTGCAGGTGCTTCAAACATATCTGGGCGAGCTAAAGGCTGCACATAAGTCGGAAAATGTGCAGGACTGGCGGTTTCGGTGCTCGGGCGAACTTCAGCTAGGGCTTGATGGAGTGTGTGGAATATAAAATCATGAATTAAGCGGCCTTCACGGAAGCGCACTTCATGCTTAGCGGGATGTGCATTCACATCCACTAATTGCGGATCCATGTCTAGATAGAGCACAAACGCAGGGTGACGACCATGATAAAGCACATCTTGGTAGGCTTGCCGTACTGCATGCGCAATTAAGCGGTCACGCACCGCACGATTATTGACATAGAAATACTGTAAATCTGCTTGAGAGCGCGAAAAAGTCGGTAAAGCAACCCAACCCCATAGACGTAAACCGGAAGCTTCATATTCCAGATAATGACTTTGTTGAATAAAGGGTTCGCCACAAATTTCAGCCAAACGTCGTTCCGAAGCAACACGGTTTTGAGCGCTATTGAGTTGAAATACAGGCTTTTGGTTATGCCGCAGGTAGAAACTAATATCAAAGCGACTGAGCGCAATTTTGCGTACTGTTTCTTCAACATGGCTTAATTCAGTTTTTTCGGTTTTTAGAAATTTGCGGCGTGCAGGCACATTAAAGAATAAATCCCGTACATCTACTGTAGTGCCTGTGGGGTGTGCAATCGGTTCAGGTGCTTGCTGAAACGGATTAGCTTGTAAACTCCAAGCCTGTTCGGCTTCTTGATGGCAGGAACTCAAGGTGAGGCGTGCGACTGATCCGATACTGGGTAGTGCTTCACCGCGAAAGCCAAGGCTACGGACTTGCTCTAAATCTTCGAGACTACTGATTTTGCTAGTGGCATGGCGACTAAGGGCTAAGACTAATTCTTCTTTAGGAATGCCGCAACCGTTATCCCGAATCCGAATTCGCTTAATCCCGCCAAGTTCTAAATCAATGTCAATGCGTGAAGCACCAGCATCAATCGCATTTTCGAGTAATTCTTTTACCACGGACGCTGGCCGCTCGACCACCTCACCAGCGGCGATTTGATTGATGAGGTGATCGGGCAACAGGCGGATGGGCATTAGATCGGCGATACCTTTACAGTCGTAGGTGGAGAAGTTGGCACACTAGTTTCAGCTTCTGCTGGTGCAGAGCCTGCAACCGTGGGAGTAGCATTCAGAGCATCTGGTAATAAGTCTTTAGAACGATCAGTACTAATTCCATAACGCGCCAAAATGCTCGGTTGTTTAGTTGTTGCTTCAGTACGATCAATCACTACTTGGTAGCCATCATCCGTTTCTAACACAATAAAAGGGCTGCTCGCCGTTTGCATTTTTTGATAGAAGGTTTTGAAATTTGACACTGCTTCGCCATTGACTTTCTGAATAATCAAATTGTTGTCGTGGTGGTAGTCTTTATTAATATCTGCCGGTAGTACTTGGGTCATCAGAATCACTTCTTTACGTTCTGCACTGGGTGCTTCTTGAGCTAGAGCAGCTAGTGTGGGTGGTACAGGATCCATACCTCCTAAAATGTTCTGATTCAATGGCATGAATACAAAGCCACCATAAATATAATAGGTAGGCTGTTTATCATACTGATTTGGTTGAACTAATAAGAACTCTTTACCCGGACGATCTAGCCTTAGAGAAACTTCCATCGGCTTGTCATCACGAATAATGTTGAACTTAATTTCATCACCAAGCTGATGTAGATCAACCCAATGGGTGTAGTTCAAGTATTCACCAGGGCGGAATTCAACTGTACCGTTATTTTGAATCTGATGACCATCAATCTTGGTGATAATATCGCCTACTTTCATAATGCCATCTGCGGGTGAGTCAGGGTAAATCTTATGAGCGAGTACACCAGTTTGGTTATCATCCACACTGTATTTACGGCGCATGGCTGGATTTTCCATCGATTGCACTAAAAAGCCCGGAAAACCAAAGCCTTGGGTTTTGCCATCCTCAACATCTTTCAAAAAGTGCTGAATGATCGGTGTTGGGATCATATAACCAATGTTTTCCGTGAAGAAGCCGGATTGCATCGCTACACCCACGACTTTGCCATTAGAAATCACTGGGCCGCCGCTATTCCCAAAGTTGATCGCTGCATCGATTTGTACCGCAATTAAGTTTTCATCCGTATGCGCATAGTTTTGCTTTTCAATTCGTGATACGACCCCACGGGTAATACTCAAGGTGGTTCCACCAATCGGAAAGCCATAAACTTCAACTTCTTGTTGAGTTTGTGGTAAATCGCCTAATTCTAAGGGCTTAACCTCATTGAAAATATTTACTTCTTTGGTGCGTAGTAAGGCTAAATCGGCTTCATGAGAAATATAAACCACTTCAGCTTCATAGCGCTTTGTTTCACCGTGGCGTTGCACTTCAAGGAAGGTGGAGTCTGCAGCCACATGTGCGTTAGTTAGCACTAACCCCCCTTTGATAATTAAGCCAGATCCAGAGCCTTTCTGGGTATCTGAATTCCAAGGTGCTAGTGCATTGTAACTATGCTTGACCACATACACATGTACTACCGCATCTTTAATCGCATCGCGGCCTTCATTAGAAGGTAATGGCGCTGTACGTGTAATGAAATTAGTACCAGCCGCCACTTCAGGCCGTTCTGTCTCAGGTACTGTTTCGGCGGTGTCTGTTTTTTTGTTAGTGATCACAGGTGCTACTGGCTCACCCACTTTTTCTGCTAAGACTTGAGTAGAAACGCTAAGCCCCATTGTTAATAGCATCAAACCCAAGGTATTGGTTATGTAGTTCATTAGAGTAATTCCTGAGAGGTTTTCTACCAAGATAAATAGCCCTTGGTAATTCGTTGTAATACTGAGTAAAAAGGTTAATGATCCATTGCCCCTGGAGCATTTTGCATGGAAAGAGCTTGCCATGCATTAACCCTATCGGTTTTTATGTAAAAACTTGGTATTCTTCGCCGATTATGCCTGCAGAGTCAACAACATCAATAGGATTGCACGATGACGGATTATAAGCATACGCTCAATTTGCCAACCACCGAGTTTCCAATGCGGGGGGATTTGGCCAAGCGTGAGCCTGAGATGCTAAAGCAGTGGGAACAAGCTGACCTGTACCACCAACTACGCCAAAAAGCACTCGGTAGACCTAAATTCATTCTGCACGATGGCCCTCCGTATGCGAATGGATCGATTCATTTAGGCCATGCGGTCAATAAAATCCTTAAAGATATTATTGTAAAAAGTCGCACGATGGCTGGTTTTGATGCCCCTTATGTACCGGGCTGGGATTGCCACGGTTTGCCGATTGAGAAGAAAGTTGAAGACATGATCGGGCGTGTAGGTGTGAAGGTAGATGCCGCTGAATTCCGTAAAACTTGCCGCCAATTTGCAACGGAGCAAATCGAGATTCAGCGCCGCGATTTTAAGCGCTTGGGTGTACTTGGTGATTGGGAAAATCCCTATCTCACCATGAATTTCCATACCGAAGCGGGAATTGTGCGTGCCTTAGGTAAGATTGCTCTCAGTGGGCATATGTACAAGGGCGCAAAGCCAGTGCATTGGTGTACTGACTGTGGTTCAGCTTTAGCAGAGGCAGAAGTTGAATACGAGGACAAGCAATCCTACTCAATTGATGTACGTTTTTCTGTAGTAGACGAGCCTACTTTGCTGGCTAAATTACCTAATGCGAAAGGTGAGGGTAAAGCGAGCGTTATTATCTGGACGACTACACCGTGGACTCTACCTTCCAATGAAGCGGTCGCCTTAAATGCTGAGCTAGATTATGTAGTGGTGCAAGCAGGTGTTGAACGTATCATCGTGGCAGAGGGTTTATTAGCCGATGTGGTGAAACGTGCGAGCATTGAAAATCACCAAATTCTAGCCACCGCAAAAGGTGCTGAGCTAGAAGGCTTCATGCTGCAACATCCTTTCTTGGATAAACAAGTACCTATCATTTTGGGTGAGCATGTAACACTCGATGCAGGTACAGGTGCTGTGCATACTGCGCCTGCACATGGTCAGGAAGACTTTGTAGTGGGGCAGCGTTATGGTTTGCCAGTCGGCAATCCTTTATTAGATGACGGTAGTTTCCAGCCCAGTATTCAATATTTTGCGGGTGAGTCGGTACACAAGGTTAATCCGCATGTGATTGAAGTGCTGAAAGAGCATGGCAGCTTATTAGCGTCTAGCAAATTCAAGCACAGCTATCCGCATTGTTGGCGGCATAAAACCCCCTTGATTTTCCGCGCTACTCCGCAATGGTTTGTGAGTATGGATAAGTTGGGTTTACGTCAGCAAACTTTAGATTCTATCCAAAAAGTACAATGGGTTCCTGATTGGGGGCAAGCACGGATTGAAGGCATGATTGCGAATCGCCCTGATTGGTGTATCTCACGCCAACGTACTTGGGGCGTGCCGATTGCATTGTTTATTCATAGAGAAACTGGTGAATTGCATCCGAATACCGAAGCGCTCATTGAAGAAGTTGCGCAACGGATTGAAAAAGGCGGGATTGATGCATGGTTTGCTTTAGATAAAGCTGAAGTGCTAGGTGCAGAGGCGGAGCATTATACCAAAGTACCCGATACCCTTGATGTGTGGTTTGACTCAGGAACGACCCACTTTTCAGTGCTAGAGACGCGTGCCGATTTACAGTTTCCGGCTGATATGTATTTAGAAGGTTCAGATCAACATCGAGGCTGGTTTCATTCCTCAATTCTAACCTCGGTTGCGATGCATGGCTTTGCTCCGTATAAGGCCGTCTTGACCCACGGCTTTACCGTGGATGCGAAAGGCGAAAAGATGTCCAAGTCGAAAGGCAATGGCATCGAGCCGCAGGATATTATGAATAAGCTGGGTGCGGATATTTTACGTCTGTGGATTGCTTCTGCCGATTACAGCCGTGAAATGACGCTCTCAGATGAAATCCTTAAGCGTAATACAGAAGCTTATCGGCGCATTCGCAATACTGCGCGCTTCTTATTGGCGAATTTGGGGGATTTTGATCCGGCTAAAGATGTGGTGGCTCCACAGGAGATGCTGGCTTTAGATCGTTGGGCGGTAGATCAGGCTCATCAGTCGCAGCAGCGCATTATTGCAGCATATGACCGTTACCAATTCCATTTAGTATCGCAGGAGATTCAACGTTTCTGCGCGGTGGAAATGAGTAGTCTATTTCTGCATATCACTAAAGATCGCCAGTATACTATGCAGGCGAATAGCCTTGGGCGGCGCTCAGCACAAACTGCAGCGTGGCACATTTTGCGTGCCATGTTGCGTTGGATGTGCCCAATTTTGAGTTTTACTGCGGAAGAAATCCTGCAATATCTACCCGGTGAAACCGAAAAATATGTGCTGTTCATGCAGTGGTACGATGGCTTATTTCCTCTAGATGCGAGTGATAAAGTCTCTGCGAGTGATTGGGAACATATTTTTGCAGTGCGTGAGGCCGTGAGCAAGCAGCTCGAAAATTTGCGTGTGGCAGGCAAGATTGGTTCTAGCTTAGAAGCAGAAGTCGATTTGTATTATGCTGCAGACAATGATCAGGTGAAATCTTTGGTGAAACTCGGTGATGAGTTGAAGTTTGTGCTGCTGACTTCAGCGGCGCGTTTGCATCAGGGAGCTGCTGCAGATATAGCTGAGTCTTGGCTGGAGGGTTTGGCAGGTTCAGCGAGTGCTTCTAGTGCGCTCAAATGTACCCGTTGCTGGCATCATGTAGCCGATGTAGGCACACATGCAGAGCATCCAGAATTATGCGGGCGTTGTATTGAAAATGTCGATGGCACAGGTGAGCGCCGTGAGTATGCGTAGTTTTCGATCTTTATCGCGTATTGATGAGCGCCGTGGCATGTTGTCTTGGTTATGGATTGCAGCAGTTGTGGTCGCAATCGATCAGCTAACTAAATGGATGGCGGAAGCCAATCTAGAGTTCGGTGTGCCTTATCAAATTTTCCCGCATTTTAATTTTACCCTAGCTTACAACTATGGTGCTGCCTTTAGCTTTTTAGGTGGACAAGGCGGCTGGCAGCGTTGGTTTTTTGCGGGCTTAGCCATTGTGGTAGTGCTATTTATTATCAATTGGTTACGCAAACTGTCGAAGGGACGTAATTGGACAGCATTAGGTTTGGTTTTAGTAGTGGGTGGGGCAGTTGGTAATTTAATTGATCGGCTGCTTTATGGAAAAGTAATTGATTTCATTGATATTTATTTTGACATTCCTTTTGTAATGGAGAATTATCGTTTTGCTACTTTCAACGTAGCAGATATTGCGATTACTTTAGGCGCTGCTATTTTGGTTTTGATGAGCTTATTTGCTTCGGATCGAATGGAATAGATCTCTAGTTTCGATTTTTTAAGTTTTTGACTAGTCTAAGAAAGTGTTTTAGAGTTAAATATTTGAAATTTGAAATATATTAAATCTTGTGGGGAGAGCACAAGATTGAGCAATTGAGTGTTGTTGGTGAAGAAAGCTCAGGTTCTTCACCGACTTAAAAGCGGAGGAGTAAAGTGTGATTGAGGTTCGAGATGTATCTAAGCATTTTGGTGGCTTGAAGGCTGTCAATCATGCGACTCTTACGATAGAGGCAGGGTCTATTACAGGCTTGATTGGCCCGAATGGAGCGGGAAAATCTACCTTATTTAATCTAATTGCTGGTCTATATCCGCCCACTTCTGGGCAAATTTTCCTTGATGGTAATGATGTTACAGGTTTAAAGCCGCACCAACTGTTTCATAAGGGTTTACTTAGAACTTTCCAAATTGCTCACGAATTTTCCAGTATGAGTGTTCTGGAGAATCTCATGATGGTTCCTTCAGGGCAATTGGGTGAAAATATTTGGAATACTTGGTTTCATCGCAAAAAAATCCGCGAGCAAGAAGAGCAGGTTCGTGAACGCGCCGAGGACGTGATTCGCTTCTTGAAGATTTCACATGTAATGCACGAAAAAGCAGGGAATCTCTCCGGTGGGCAGAAAAAGCTAATTGAAATTGGACGCACCATGATGGTGGATGCACGAGTGGTCTTGCTAGATGAAGTCGGTGCGGGTGTAAATCGTACCCTATTAGGTGAGATTGGTGATGCTATTCTGCGCTTGAATCAAGACCGCGGTTATACCTTCTGCATGATTGAGCATGATATGGATTTTATCTCGCGTTTGTGCAATCCAGTCGTGGTACTTGCAGAGGGATCTGTGTTGATGCAGGGCACGGCTGAGCAAGTTAAAAATGATGAAAAGGTCATTGAAGCCTATTTAGGTCGCGGCTTGAAAAATAAGGGCTTGATGAAAAGCGGAGAGGCAGCATGACTTATCTAGTAGGGGAGGGCTTAACTGGTGGTTATGGTAGTGGCCCCAGCATTCTCAATGGCTGCAATATTAGTGTCGACAGGGGCGAAATAGCCGTCATCGTTGGCCCGAATGGTGCGGGTAAATCCACTGCGATGAAGTCATTTTTAGGCTTGCTCAATTTGAAGGAAGGCAAGGTTACTTTAGATGGCAGGGATATTACTAAATTAGCACCCCAAGCGCGAATTAGTGAAGGTATTGCTTTTGTACCACAAACTGACAATGTGTTTGTGAGTATGACCGTAGAAGAAAACTTAGAAATGGGGGCTTTTCTGCGCGATGATGATTTCACCGATACCCGCGATCAAATTTACGAACTCTTTCCGATTTTAAAAGAAAAACGTTTTCAGCTCGCAGGTCAACTTTCTGGTGGTCAACGCCAACAAGTCGCTGTTGGGCGTGCCATGATGACTAAACCAACGGTCTTACTGCTGGATGAGCCAACTGCAGGTGTATCACCCATTGTTATGGATGAGTTATTTGACCGGATTCTAGAAGTAAAATCGACCGGCATGGCCGTATTGATGGTTGAACAAAATGCGCGCCAAGCTTTAGAAATTGCTGATCGTGGCTATGTGTTGGTCATGGGCGAAAATAAGCATACTGGCTCGGGGCAGACTTTATTGGCTGATCCAATCGTTCGCAAATCGTTCTTAGGAGGCTAAGCATGACGGACTACTTAAATGCTTTAGTGGTTTTCGCCAATTTCGTGTTTGTGCCGGCCTTGACTTATGGTTGCCAATTAGCCTTGGGGTCATTGGGTGTGACCATGATTTATAGTGTGCTGCGCTTTTCCAATTTTGCCCAAGGCGAAACGATGGCCTTTGGTACGGTAATCACGATTATGATCACGTGGCTACTACAGTCGTGGGGCGTTTCTTTAGGCTTTTTGCCAACCGCTTTATTAGCTTTGCCCATTGGGATTTTGGTAACTGCGCTTTTGCTATTGGCTACAGATAGATATGTGTATCGCTATTACCGAACGAAGCGTAGTAAATCGATCACCTTTGTGATGGCTTCGCTAGGCGTAATGTTTATTATGAATGGCTTAGTACGTTTACTGCTTGGACCGAATGATCAGAACTTTGCAGATGGGGAGCGTTTCTTTCTGACTGCCGATGCTTTTCGGGCTTGGTCGGGTTTAGATGAGGTACTGGTCATTCGTACTTCTCAGGCACTCACCATTATTCTTGCTGTGATTCTTGTCGTGGGATTGTTCTGGTTCTTGCAACGTACTAAGACGGGTAAAGCCATGCGTGCTTATGCGGATAATGAAAATCTCGCCCTGTTATCGGGGATTAATCCTGATCGAATTGTACGCATTACTTGGATCATTACGGCAGCCCTCGCCACGGTAGCGGGGGTTTTATATGGCTTAGACAAAGGCTACAAACCGTTATCTTATTACAACTTGCTCTTGCCTATTTTTGCGGCAGTCATTGTCGGGGGAATTGGTAAACCGATTGGAGCGATTGTCGGTGGTTTTATTATCGCTTTCTCTGAAGTGATCGTGACTTATGCTTATAAAAAGGTACTCACCTATGTGTTACCTACCGATATGGCACCAGATGGTTTAGTCCAGCTTCTATCGACGGAGTATAAGTTTGCGGTGTCGTTTGTGATTTTGGTAATTGTTCTATTGGTTAAACCAACCGGTATTTTTAAGGGGAAAGTGCTATGAGTCAGCGTCCATCTAATGCGCCCCTTCACAATAATACGATTCGCGCCAGCCTCGCTTTTTTAGTGATGGCAGGCTTATTAATTTTGATTGGTGTTAGCCAATCTTGGGCTTTAGCGCTTACTATTCTGAACTTATGCATTATTTCCGCGATTATGGCGCTTGGCGTAAATATCCAATGGGGTTATGCCGGATTGTTTAATGTCGGGATCATGGGCTTTGCGGCTTTAGGTGGCTTAGCAATGATCATTGTATCTATGCCACCGGTTAAAGAAGCGTGGCAAGCAGGAGGAGTGCGTGTTTTATTAGCATTAATAGCGATGCTGATCACTATTAGTGCGGCTCTTTTCGTACATAAATTATTACAAGGTAAACGTCTCCATGGTTGGTTGATTGCTTTAGTCATCCTTGTTGGCGTCGTGATTAGCCGTTATGTTCTTGACCCGGGGGTTGCTGCGATTGAAGCGGTGAATCCAGCTAGTACGGGTTATTTAGGGGGGTTGGGTTTACCCGTAGTCTTCGCTTGGATCGTAGGCGGTTTACTGGCAGCCGGGGCTGCGTGGTTAATTGGTAAAATTGCCTTAGGTCTGCGCTCGGATTATTTAGCGATTGCTACTTTAGGTATTTCTGAGATTTTAGTGGCAGTGATGCGTAATGAAGACTGGCTGACTCGTGGGGTGAAGAACGTCACGGGCTTACCGCGCCCGGTACCTTATGAATTAGAACTACAGCAAGCTCCTTGGTTTATCAATTTAGTGGAGCGTTTAAACTCAGGTAGTTTAATGGGATTGAACTCGACTGACCAAGCTGCGGTCTTACAGACACTAGTGGTGGACAGTGCCAGTATTTTCGTCAAGCTCTGCTACACCGGCCTATTTGCTTTAGTGCTAATTATTATCTTGCAATTGTGTGTCTTGGCCTTAGATTCGCCTTGGGGGCGGATGGTACGTGCGATTCGGGATAATGAAGTCGCTGCTGGTGCCATGGGTAAGGATGTTACTGGGCGGCATTTGCAGATCTTTATTTTAGGTTCTGCAGTGGTCGGGATTGCAGGTGCAATGCTCGCGACTTTAGATGGACAATTTACGCCGGGTTCTTATAGTCCCTTACGTTTTACCTTTTTGATTTGGGTAATGGTGATTGTTGGGGGTTCTGGTAATAATTTGGGTGCAGTTTTAGGTGGTTTCTTAGTTTGGTTGATTTGGGTCGAGGCGGAGCCAGTTGGTTTTTGGTTAATGGATGCTTTAACCTCATGGATGGGAGATGGCAGTGGATTGCGCAAGCATTTATTAGATAGCGCGCAATACATGCGGGTGATTATTATGGGGGCGGTATTACTGTTGGTGATGCGCTTTAGCCCATGGGGACTTTTGCCTGAGCAAAACAGGTAAGCTTGATTGATAATGAGGAGAACACACATGAAAAAATTACTGTTAGCAACTGCGATTATGGCAAGCCTGACGGGTGTTGCGGTCGCTGATGATGTAAAAGTTGGCGTTTTAATGGGCTTCACGGGTCCCATCGAATCTTTAACCCCGAATATGGCTGCTTCTGCTGAGTTAGCCTTCAAAGAAGTATCTGACTCTGGCGCTTTATTAGACGGTAAAAAAATCGTTGTTACTCGTTCTGACTCATCTTGCGTCGATGCTGCGGCTGCTACTGCGGCGGCTGAGCGCTTAGTGACCTCTGAGAAAGTCGTTGCGCTGGTAGGTGCTTCTTGCTCAGGTGAAACCACCGCAGTGGTGAATAATGTGGCTGCACCGAATGGCGTATTAGCGATTTCTCCTTCGGCTACTTCTCCCGCTTTAACTACGATTGCTGATAAAGGTTTCTTCTTCCGTACCGCCCCATCGGATGCTCGGCAAGGTGAAGTCTTAGCACAAATCGTTAAGGATCGCGGTATCAATGAAGTCGCTATTACCTATACGAATAACGACTACGGTAAAGGTCTGAGCGAATCCTTCTCTAAATCTTATGAAAAGCTAGGTGGCAAAATTGCCATTAACGCGGCGCATGAAGATGGTAAAGCCGACTATGCAGCCGAAGTGGCTGCTTTAGCCGCTTCAGGTGCAAAAGATTTAGTCGTGTTTGGTTATCTGGATCAAGGTGGTAAAGGCATCGTCCAAAATGCTTTAGATACCGGTGCTTACAAGCGCTTTATCTTAGCGGACGGCATGGTAGGTGAGAAGTTTGCCGCTGATTTAGGTGCAAAGATTGAAGGCTCTTTTGGTACGATGGCAGGCGGTGAATACGAAGGCGCTGATGCTTGGAACAAAATTGCGGAAGGTGCAAAAATCGATCCAAAAGGTGGCCCTTATCGTGGCGAATCTTATGATGCAGCGGCGCTGATTTCTTTAGCCATGCAAGCTGCTAAATCAACGGATCGTGCTGCGATTCAAGCGAAGATTAAAGACGTGGCCAATGCTCCGGGCGAGAAAGTCCTTCCTGGTGAATTAGCGAAAGGCTTAAAACTGATTGCTGAAGGCAAAGATGTCGATTACGTCGGTGCAACCAATGTGGAGTTTGATGATGCGGGTGATGTACCCGGCTCCTATCGTGAAATGGAAATCAAAGGTGGTAAGTTCGAGTCTATTAAGATTCACTAAACTGCTACGAATTTGATGTTAAAAAGGGTGAGCTAGTCTCGCCCTTTTTTATGCTCAGTTTTTTAGTTAGAAAATTCTGGAACGGTTTTGATCTACTAAGTGTGCTAGAAAAACTAGGCAGAGTTACAAGCGTTTGCTGTAAGTAAATAAGATAAACCTAAAAGCATACGCAGCAAGTCTGTTTGGCTTTGGCAGCCCGTTTTTTCTAAAATGGCCTGAAATTGATTGCGAATCGTGGTGTACGAACGCTGTCGACTCGCGGCAATCTGCCTTAATCCAGCACCACAAGCAAAACATTCCAAGACATTAAGTTCTGCCTCAGTCAGTTTCACCCGATCTGATAAAAGCTGTAGGGCTTGCTGCAGACCAAGGTTGCTACTCAGTATAGAGTCATAATGCAGGGGGCTACCACTGATCTGTGCAAAAGCAGTGTCAATATCACACCCAGTCTGAGTTGCTGTCATCTTCATGGATCCCTCGCTGATGGTTATCCACCCTGCTTACTTAAGCAGACTAGTTAATACTCAAAACATAGTACACAAACATCATGTTCGCTGAGTGATTGACTGCTAACTTGAAAGATGTAGAAAAATCTAAAAATAGCGAGGGAAACTGATATGTATAGTGCAACAATCATTCGTGATAACAACTGCTTAGGTCAAATTAAGAGCAGATTTAGCTTTATGCTAATTTGCTTACTCATCAGCTTCGGGATGAATCTAAGCTGGGCAACTGATCCGGTGATGAGTCCTACTGCTGCCCAAATTTTAGGTGCTAATACTGAGCCAGACATTTGTTGGAAAGATAGCTATGGGCGTGGTGTAGGGCAGGTGCCTACCGCCTGCCCGAGTGGTTGGGAGCGGACAGGAGCTAATTTACTCTGTTATCCCAAATGTAAAGCAGGTTTTACAGGGGTAGGGCCGGTTTGCTGGCAAGATTGCCCCACTAATTTCCGCAATGATGGTGCTATGTGTGCTAAACCGGCTGCGTATGGACGAGGAGCGGGCTTTCCTTGGGAGTTTGGTGATCCACTCAATGATGCGGGCATGTTTAAGCGTTGTGAGGCGGCTAATGGGCGTGGAAATTGCGAAAAAAATGGAGCGATTGTTTATCCAAAATGTAAGACTGGTTTTCGTAATGTAGGTTGTTGTGTCTGTAGCCCAACTTGTCCGGCAGGTATGACGGATACAGGTGTTTCTTGTGTTAAGCAATCCTCTGGACGGGGTGTTGGTAAGGGTGCTAATTGTCCGGTAGGGATGGAGCAAGACATGAGTGGCGGTTTGTGCTACCCCCAGTGTCAACAAGGCTCAGCGGGTGTAGGCCCAGTGTGTTGGTCGAGCTGCCCGAAAGATTTTCCAGTCAACTGTGGTGCGGCTTGTGGTGTGGACGAGGCGGCTTGTGCTTTGGCTATTCTAGAGCAGGTTCAGTCAAGTACTGAGGTGGCTTTAAATGTGGCTTTATTGGTAACCACTGCAGGGGCCGGTAATTCGGGTATTAAAGCCGCTAAATTGGGGGGTAAATCGGTACAAAAAAACCTCACGACGCAAGCCAAGAATCAGTTACGTGACCAAGCTAAACAGCAGGTTCTAAAAACTCGCCAATGGTTACAACGACAAAAGAATGTCAGAAAGGCTCAAGACATGGCCTCTTGGTTAGAGCAGCCCGCAAATATCGATATGTATGCTAACAATATGCTGGATGTTTACGAGAAAGGTGAGTTTGACTTTACTCAGTTAGTTCCCTCGGTGGCTGATTTTGATCCCACGGGTGTCTTAGGGGTGGTGAATGCGTTTAACAAGCCGATTTGTGGCCCTTAAACTGGGCTAACCTAAAAGATTACTCAGCCTGTGAGGCGTATAACTTAGTTTATGCAACAGGTGAAAGGTGTGCTGTGGGCGACTGATAAACTACAAGGCGGTACTACCAGACAAATGATAAGTCCCGCCTCGCTCCTCTACTGAGATGGGGGTTCTTGCCAAGTTTTAGCAACGACCTATAGATTATTCTCTCATGGCATGCAATTTGGTTTATTCTATGACGCAACAGATGGATAGGTGACACCTACTACTTACTTTGTAGGTAAGTTAGTGATAGCTGGTAAATTGGATATACTGCTTAGAGATTAGTGGGCTGCTAATCTTATTTGCCAATTAACGCACGGCGAAAGCAACTAGGGGTAGTAAATCCAAATGAGGAACTTTGTTTGAGTGTGCGCGAGAATATGGGGTCGCCACAACTCAGGGGTTAAGTTCAAGCGCTAAGTAGTGTTAAACAGGGGGAGCAGGGGATGAGTGAAACAATTCAAGGGCATACGCTCGCGTCCGATTATATGCGCCAGCTCAAAAAAGCGAATGAGGATTTAGCGCAGACTGCTAAATATCTTGATCCCCAATCACCGAATTATTTACCAGCGTATATTCAAAATCTGCACGCTCTAAAAAACTCCGCACAGCCACCCGCAGACATTGAGCATAAAATCACAACGATGCAGGCTAATTTAGCCGCTTATCAACAACGCGCTGCTAAGGCTCAACAAGTCTTGGCTGAATATCCTGCTAAATTACAAGCTTTAGCGACTGCCAATGAGTTATTCCTTGCCCCTAGTGATAAGCAAAGCGACTATTTATACATGCTGGATGAGGAAAGTAGCCAAGCCAGTTGCATCAATTGGGATGAGTTTGCTGCCGCTCCACAAACACTCTTATTCAGCGGGCAATTGGCTATTTTCAAAGGCAAAGACAACATTCAACTAACTACTCCTGAGCAAACCGATGCAGTGCGGGTGTGGACGAATAATGTAGTGGTGGATGGCTTAGTAATTAGTGATCAACGTAGTTACACCGAGGCTCATCGTGATGCAATTCAACTGATTCCACCCGCTTTGGGGCGGCGTGAAGGTGATCAGTATGTGCGTTTAGCGGATCAAATGGCTGGTACTATTATGGAAAATGTCACCATCCAAAACTGCCAGATCAGTGCTCCGAATGGCCCCTTACAAGGTATTTTTGCCAGCGACGGGATGCAGCGCCAACTCTGTATTCGCGACAATCTAATTGCGACCAAGGGCGCGCATTCGATTTCCTTAGCCGGTGTGTTAGAGGCTTGTGAAATTTCGGGCAATATTTTACAAGAGGTAGCGGGTGGAGAGCTGCCGAAAATCAATCTGTATCCTGCGCGGATTGGCGGCAATATTGCGGATGATGGGGTGGTGTGTATTTTAGGTTTTGCCCATGAACCTAAACAGTGCTCTTTAGACTATGCGCCGATCACGGTGCAGCGTCCGAATCAAGTTAAGCGCCTAGATGGAACACAAACTGAAGCAGGTATCCATGATATGCGCTGCTCAATTCCTGAGAGTTTTAGGCGCTTGGGTATTGGCTTAACGGAATTTCGGTATCATGCTTATCTGGCTAGTTATTCAGGTTTAACGCTTGGGCAATATCGCGAATTTGATCCCTTCGGGGCACAGCAACTTGAAAGCTGGCTAAAAACTCGTGTGCAAGAATTTATGCAAGGCCGCCCCGAAAATCATCCCTTAGGCGCAGTTGGTACTGAACAAAAAACTATTGGCGAGAAGTTTTTGCAGCCTGCTTTGCAAGCCTGGCAAGCGCGTTCTGCTGAGAATATGCGCCTAGTCGATTTGGAGCATTCACCCATTCGCAGCTTTGCGATGAAGCGCTTAGCAATTATGCATGCCCAAGTCCAGCCTTTAGTGCATTTAGGCTTAGCTAATCAGCGCCGCGAATTAGCCTTGAAGTTTTTGTTAGAACCACAGCCGTTGAGTAATCTGGTTAAAACAGCTTATTTCGATGCACGCGTAGTGGTGACTGGAATAAATAAAGTGGGTGCGAATCTTAGCTTTAATTTGTTTTTTGATACTGCTAATTACTATATAGCCACCACGAATGCGCAGGGTGAGTTGAGCTTAGGTCAACTGCCTTTAGGTGCTTGTGTCATCTTACCTGTTGAGCCGAAATTTAGTCTGGCACTAGCGAGTTTGAAGCAGCCTTTAAAACGCCCCAGTTTCGTTCAAGTCGCAAGCGGTTTAGCGCAAGGGCTGCTGAATGATTTACGTAGAAAAACACCTATTTTAGAGGCTTATCTCGCTAGTTTTCCTGCACATGAATCCCTGTTTTCAAATAAGTTAGCCACTTATTTGCATACTATGAACATTACAAGCAATGCCATGCTATCTGAGGCTATACGACGAGACTGTTTAAGTTTGTTAGGTGTGTTAGCGAGTCAGTCTGAGGAAAATCGTAAGGTTTTTGTGGTAGCTGTTACGCAGGTTTAAGTTTGTGTCGAGTTTTAGCAAGGCTATCGGCCTGCCTTGCTATTGATTGAAAGCTAAGCGTTATCTCTTCTGGATTGTTTTGTCTATTTTATTTATTGTGTGCGCACTGTATCTATTGCGATAGAGACTGTTTTGTATTCTGATGATTCTTTATGCATTATCTCAAACTCTTTTGCCATTCCAGGTTGCAATTGTTCACCACTGTTCGTGAAGTCAGTATCAATAATATCTCCTGATACATTTTTGTAGTATGATGTGATCTTGAAATATGAGACTGTACTATCACCAATATTCTTCACACGACCTCTCACGTAGGTGTAGTTTCCCTCTTTTTCCCAACGCCAATCTTGGATATGCATCTTGTCTATATAGCTTGTATCAGTCTTTGCAATAGAAGATGTAGAGCCGATGATAGCTAGTCCAAAGATAACACTTATTAACGACAGCCACCACCTTGGTTCTTTTCTGACAAGAGAAATTATTCCTGTAGTAATTAAAACCAAACATGGAATTGAAATAAGTATTTTCGGTGTAAAAAGAGCTACCACCAAAGCGCATATCGCTACGTACTGGAAGATGGCCACTTTTTTCTTTGGATTAGATTGATTTATCAGGGGTATACTCTTAAAAGTATATCCACAATGTGGGCAAGCTGCGACTGTATCGGAAATGTCCTTTGTACATTCAGGGCACTTGATTAGCATAAAAAAAATCCTTATTGTTTGATGTTCAATGTCTGAATTAGCTAACACAGGGGATAAAGCTGTATCGCATTCGTCGATAAATAACTTATCAATTTTTAATTGGATAGAGCATTATAAGTATTTAAGTTTATCTATATACTTGTGAATTTTACCTTCTATTTATAGAAATATTTTTAGTAAATAATAGATAAAATATTTAATCTTTTTTAGATTGTTTAGCTAGTTTAAGTCTTTATTTTTCAATGATTTCGGGGGAGTTGGTTTTTAATCAATTTATTTTATTAAGGGGTCTCAATGTGGTATTCTTAATTATGATTTGTTTATTTTATTTAAACATAAGTTTATAAGGCAACTCATTCTGTAAAATAAATAATCAATATGATGGTTTTCAGTTATCTGTGTCTTGTCTCTCTCAAAGTGACGAATTTGAAAGTTGTTTCCAATTTCAGTAAGGGTAGTAAATTCAGAGTTCATGTATTTTTTAAATAAAATATTATTTCCACATATATGATCAATCAAGGCTTCTGCTGATTTTTTTTTATTGATCTCATTGTAATATGTTTTAAGTCTCTCGAAACAGTCCCATAGCCTCTCTAATCCTTCTAGTCGTTGCAAAGGTCTTGGTAATATTATTTTTGAGTATGCCATCTCAAATAATTCATTTAGTCTATGGTCTTCTGATTTTTGTCTGATACCATCTACTATTATTTTTAAACTACTTGGTATAGTTCGTTGTATTTTTCCATTTATATCAAGATAAAAAATAATTCTATTTCTATTTAATAAAAGATTTATGTTTTCAATAAATTGTTTTTTGCTTAAACCATTTTCATGAAATGATAAGTGGTAATGCTTAAAAAAACTATGATAATTATTTTGCGTAACATCTGTAATGTTTTTGTATAGAAATTCCAAAAAATCCAGAACATCATAGGTATCTGGGTATTTGTCAGAGTAGTATTGAAACTCTTGTATAGGTATTAGTAGATTAGGTATCTCTGCTTTAATTGAATGCTCTAGTGCTTTTTCATTACAAGCATAAATTCCTAAACCATCATTACACTGATAGGGAAAGTTATAGGAAAGATTATTATTGTGAATCAATTTTTTATAAACTGAGACAATACCATTCCAAACACTTTCTGAGATAACCTCAATAGTATTTTCAGTTTTTCCATTTTCTCTATCACTAAAATATTCAAATGTCATAGTATAATAACTCTTGATTTGGATGCTCTATCTTATTGCGTAGATGCCTCTGCATTTGACATGACAATTGCCAACATTATACTGGACTTAGTGTTAATTTAAGATTAATAGTTATACAAACTGCGCCTAAAGGCCTACCAAAACTCTTTTAAAGTGTTCTAGCTACTAGTACAGGCTTAGTAAAAGCAGTTTACTCTCTACAGATTACTCGATCCGGTCAGCCTCACTAAGCGGATATATCAATTTGTAAACATTACCGCCTAAACCGCAACCCCTCAGGATAAGGAAACACATCCTCATAAATCCCATTGAGGATATTATCTTTCTTCTTCTGCCAATAGGCAGCGCTGAGTAGGTCTTTGTGGTATTTCATAAAGATTTTGCGAATTTTTGGATTAGTTAAGAGGAAAGTACCAAATTCTTCAGGGAAAACATCATTCGGTTCAATCGAATACCAAGGCTCTGAGCTAAATTCATCTTCGGGGAAGCGTGGAGGCGGAATTTTGCGGAAATTACATTCCGTCATATAACTAATTTCATCATAGTCATAGAAAACGACCCGCCCCAGTTGAGTGACACCGAAGTTTTTATATAAAAAGTCACCGGGGAAAATATTTGCTGCGGCTAATTGTTTAATCGCATCGCCATAGTCACGAATGACGCGCTCTAATTGTGCTTCGGTCGCGGTTTCTAAATACATATTAAGCGGAATCATCCGGCGCTCAATGTATAGATGTTTGAAGATGACTTTGCCGTCAACAATCGCCATGCTGCTGGCACAAGTATCGAGTAGTTCTTTGAGTAAATCAGGATGAATCCGATCTTGTGGGATAGATACATCAGAATATTCCAGCATATCTGCCATCCTTCCTACTCGATCATGGCGTTTAACCAGTTGGTATTTTTCAGCAACCACTTTGCGAGTGAATTCTTTTTGGGGGGCGAACTTGTCCTTAATAATTTTAAATACATAGCGATAAGAGGGCAGGGTAAACACCATCATCACCATCCCACGAATCCCCGGCGCAATCACAAATTTATCGCTGGAGTGGCGCATGTGATGCAGAAAATGCCGATAGAAATCAGATTTACCTTGCTTGTGTAAACCAATGGAAGAATAAAGTTCTGAGCGAGTACGTTCGGGGAGAATCTTTTGTAGGAAATCTACAATGGCAGACGGTACTTGGTGCTCAATCATGAAATAGGCTTGTGAATAGCTAAACACAATTGACAACTGCTTTTCGCCAATAAGCAAAGTATCAATATAGAGTTGACCTTGTTCATTATTCAGAACTGCTAAGGCAAAACCTTCATCTTCGCGCCCATTAATATAGTGGCCGACAATATAAGCCGCTTTATTCCGAAAGAAGGGGCTGCAAATTACACTGAGTTGAAAGTTTAAATGGGTTTTACGTGCCAGCTTACCACGAAAGCGTTTCATAATCGCTTTGCGAATACTACGCATATCACGTTCAAGATTTTCAAACGGTGCGGTGAAACCAGCCTGTTGAATGACTTGGCGAATAGCTGCTATTAAGCCAATTTCATTCGGGTAGTAGCATTGATAGCTCACTCGCTCTGAATCAGTCGATTCGATGTAATCGGTAGAAATTGCATTGCGCACAAAGATAAATTCATTCGTGTAATAAACGCGATCGAATTGATGGCAGAACACCGAATTATAGAAGGTTTCGGCTAATTCAGGTTGTTTGTGATAAGACAGTAAGCGCATATAGCAGAGTTTGGTATCTTTCCAAAGCTCAGCATCTAGCTCTTCAATGCGATAGAGTTCGCGTACTTTAGTAATCGTTTCTCTAATTCGTTGATCATAGAGCGTAATCCGTTCGCGAGAGGAGGCGTGCACCGCATGCCAGTCGGCTTTTTCAAAGCGCTCACGTGCACCGGCGGTAATTTGTTGAAAGATACTAAAGTGGCGATTAAAGCCTTCGAGAATAGTATTGGCGATATTGCGGCTGAGACCGGTAGATGCTTCCATAATGCCTGCCCTAAATAGATTGCCGGAAATGGTATAGCAGCACCCTATGCGCCGCAACAATTACTCATTAGGAAGCATTTAAGGATGGATTGATTGGTTTCGGTGCATTTTTGTCGACAAATTGAGAGTTTTAGGCCAAATAAGTCATATAAAATGAATCAATTGTCGACAATTTGTAGTTTCACGTATAATATTGCACTGCAGAAATCACTCATCAATGTCTTCAGTTATTACCACCAAAGGAGGAGCTTTAATGAGCAAAACAATCGAAATCACCGAATTATTAGGGGATGGTATCGGCCCAGAAATCGCAGCATCCATTCATCAAGTCGCTGAAGCTTTACCTGCTAATATTAGTTTTAAGCCAGTGGATTGGTCAGTAGCCACTCGTGAAGCAAAGGGTATGGCAGCCATTGATGAAGCTGAAGAGTCCATGCGTGCGACTAAATTGGCTTTAAAGTATCCGACTGAAACACGTACTCGTAGCCCGAATGCTCTGATTCGTCGCCGCTTAAACTTCAGTGTTATTTATCGCCCAGTTATTTCCATTAAAGGTATCAATTCAAACTTTAAGGAAAACGTTAATCTGCACATTATCCGCGTTGCTACCGGTGGTACTTACGATGATCCGGGTCAACGCATTGGCTTAGATAGTGCGATCTCTGTGCGTATGGTAGAAACACGCCCTTGTATGCAAGCAGCCCATTTTGCGTTTGAACTCGCTCGTAAAAAAGGTCAAACCTATGGTGGGCACAACTACAAAGTGACTTCCTCTTCTAAACACACCATTCAAAAAGTTACTGATGGACTGTTTGAAGAAATCGTCAAGAAAGTGAGTGGTGATTACGCTGATGTGCCCCATAATGTTGAGTTGTTTGACGCACTGCTCGCGAAAATCATTATGAAGCCACAAGATTATGAAGTGATTGTGACTCTGAACGAGTACGGTGATTTCTTATCGGATATGGCGAGTGGTCTAGTGGGTAGTTTAGGTACTGGCGCAAGCGGTAACTATTCGTTCAATGATGACTATAGCGTTGATATTGCGATGTTTGATCCTGCAGGCGGTACTGCACCGGATATCGCTGGTAAAAATGTTGCGAATCCATCAGCAGTTTTATTAGCCTTCGGTATGTTATTAGACCATGTTGATCGCTATGACTTAGGTCATGCTTTACGCTTAGGTTTGTTAAGTGCGATTGAAGCGGGCGAGTGTACACGTGATCTGAAAGGTAAGTTGAATACGGATGAATTCACCCAAGTCGTTATCGACCGGATGAAGTCTTTCCTGTAATGCTTTGCATTGCTTGAGAGATAGAACAAACGCACCTCTTGAGTGCGTTTTTTTATTTATTCTCTAAATGAGTAAAAAAAGGATTGATATACTTAAAGCCTAAAAGATATTGAGTTGGATTGTTTTTAGTATCATTAAGCTCATTCCAAATGATAATAATGTTTTGAGATTCATTTTTTTTAGATGGATAAGTATATCGAGTCATAAAAAAACGACTTATATTTTCTCTTGAGCTAATTGTGGCAGTGATTAGTTTTTGATAGCTAGTATTAGGTTCTGGTTTTGTATAAATCAAAATTTTTTGATCTTGTGTAAGAGTGCTTTTAGTATTAGCTTGATTATGGCTTCCAAAACTAATAAATGAAAAATTAGGATCGTAGCTATTTATTTGAATTTCTCCCTGATCCCATTTCAATGAAAGCAGGGTATTGTTTTCATTCACTTGAGTGACCTCACAAGAGAGCGAAGTTGGATCGGAGTAATGATCATGACTAGCTAATAGCTCTTTTGCTGAGGGATCACTTTTTATCGTGTCAAATCTATATATTTCAAGAGCTAGGTTTTTGGCTAGTTTACCTTTGCATTCTATGGAGTTAGCAGAACTTGAATTTTGAATACTAAGAAGTAATAAAAAGCAAATAATGGGCTTCATTAGTTTATTCCATTAAGTAGTTTATTTATTACACAAGTAACGGGCCTTTCTGGATTTTCTTTTAAATCTCGAGAGTCAACAGTGAACGCAATTGATTTTGCTTCTGGTAATGCGGGAGTGAAGCTGTTATTCAGCTCTGTAATTTGACCAAAGCAAGCAGGTTGCCCAAAATCAGCAATGCTAGAAGATTTAGTTCCAATATCAAAGAAATTACTTAATAAGATGGCTTTTCTATTTTCTGAATTCCATTGATTAAAATCATCTTCCTTTCCAAACTTAAGATTACAATCATAATAACAATGTTTTTCGCCATTGATGTATGATGGTGATTTATTTAAATTTGGTTTACACGTCCCAATAAAGCCGATTGATTCACCCATGATTAATTATCCAATCTGGTTTGATAAGTACCTTTGAATTTTTTTTAAAAAGTAAAAGTCGATAATTACTTATTAATTTGCTTAAAAGGATGAGTGGATGCTGTTTATGGATGAACGTGAATTTAGTCTATAAACGGAATTTTCCAATTCAGACCACTGAGAGGTAAAGTGATTGGGCTGTTCATGGTTATTTCCTTTTATAAGTGATCAACCCCGCTCTCTAAGTTATAAGGCAAGGGCAATAAGCGCACTTTTGCTCTAGCCAAATTCAAAGCTTGTTCCGCCGAAGCGATTTTCAGAACGACTAAAGCCTCAATATGATCTCCACTAGGGCTAAGCACGGAGTTTAAAATTTCACCGGCTTCTTCACCATGAGCATCGTGGATCTTTGCCCCAACTGCTGGTTGATTTACCCCATCAATCGCAACTCGATACATTTGGCGTTTGTTCTTGCCTAAGTACTTTAAGCGTGCTACCACTTCTTGACCGGGGAAACAGCCTTTTTTGAAGTTAATCCCATCAATCAAATGCAGATTAATCATCTGTGGAACCCAAGCTTCCATACTCGCTGCAGTGACTTTAGGAATACCTGCTTCAATATCAAAATAATCCCAAGCCGCAGAGCCAACTGCAGCCGCATGGACATTCAAGCGGTTCCACAGTTGGCGGGCATCATCTAATTCACCATAAATTTCAAACCGTGGCACGCTAGCGGCTTGGCGTACAATCGTCAGGTTACCCACTTGTACCACATCTAAGTTCTGTTCGGGAAACTTACCTAATGCTGCTTTTAAGCGTTGTTCCCCTTGTGGATCGGCATAGCCAAAATGCACCACACTTTCGCGCGCATCTTCTAAAGAGACTTTGGAGCGCATTATAAACATGCGTAAACGTTTGAGTACCGCCTCTAAAACATCGCTAGAGAGTGCTAAATAATAAACCCCTTGGCGCTGCATAATTTGGAAGGTGGTATAGGCACGGCCTTTAGGTGAGCTATAAGAGCTAAGTTGCGCCCGAGTTTCGGTAACTTGATTAATATCATTACTCAGTTGGCCTTGCAGAAAAGCAGTCACATCGGAGCCGCTAGCTCTAAGCAAACCTTGATGGGACAGATCACAAAGCACCGCACCTTGAGGAGGAATTCGGCGTTCACGTTCGGGGTTGCCGAAATGTAGGAGGGTAGAGCCGTCGAATTCGGCACCTTGTTCAATCAGAAAGCTTTTCCATTCTGGCTTCATATGCGCGGCCTCTCGTTATTGTTCATGCTTAAAACGGTAGCGCGGCTAGCAAAAAATGTCGAGAACTCCCCGATCTAACAAGGGATCAGATCAGGGAGTAGAACTCAAAGTAATTACTGAGTTTTAGCAGGTTCAGCAGCAGCGGCTGGAGTTGCCTCTTTAGCTTCTTCTTTAGGTGCTTCAGCAGTTGGTTTAGCTTCCTCTTTCAATAAAACTTTAACATCTGCTTTAGCACGCAAGTCTTTCATATAAGCCATCATTTTTTCTTGCTCAATTTGACGTTTGAGCTGTGGCTTCATGTTTTCTAACTCAGGCAGTTTCACATCCCGCTTTTCTTCCAATTTGATGACATGCCAACCAAATTGAGTTTCAACGGGTTCAGTGCTGGTTTGACCGGGTTCCATCGCAGCAACGGCTTCAGCAAAAGGTTTTACCATGCTATCAGTTTTGAACCAGCCTAAATCGCCACCCATTTGCGCAGACGTATCAGTGGATTTAGCTTTAGCTAAATCAGCGAAATCCTTGCCCGCTTTGAGTTCATCTAAAACAGCTTTAGCTTCGTCTTTAGTTTTCACTAGGATATGACGCGCTTTATATTCGCTTTTAGACATTTGCGAAGTGGCTTTATCATAAGCTGCTTTAAGTTCATCATCACTGATGTTTAAAGCAGCCGCTTTTTCTTGCATCCAAGTGTTCAGTACTAATTTGTCTTTGAAATTATTCAATTTTTCTTGAACATCTTCACGCTCAGCTAAACCCGATTTGTTCGCTTCTTGACGAGCCAACTCGGTAACCACTAAGTCTTCGAGCATGGTTTTTTCGTCAACTTGGTCACCAGCGCCAGAGCGCTTGGCCATATCCATTAAGGTGTTGAGGGTATCACGCTTAATATCCACACCATTCACAATCGCAACAATTTCATCAGCACCGGCTGGTTTAGCTTCAGTGCTAGCAGCCGGCGCTGCCATGGCAGGTGCAGCCGTCGTAGTTGCTGCCGCCGCTGGTTTAGTATCTTCCGCACTGACTGTATTTAGACCCAGCACCAGCCCAATTAAACTGCTTGCGATTAATGTGTTAGTTATGATTCGCATCTTTATCAATTTCCTTAAACAATAGGCTCTTATGGTAAAACTTTTTTAAAAGGTTTAACGCTTACCTGTTGGTAAACGCTTGCAGCTATATAGGGGTCGGCATCGGCCCAAGCTTGTGCTGCAGTTAATGATTCAAATTCAGCAATAATGATGCTGCCCGTAAAACCCGCTTCGCCCGGATCATTACTATCAATCGCAGGATTAGGGCCTGCGAGGATTAAACGTCCTTGAGCTTGTAGGGCTTGTAGACGCTCAAGATGAGCAGGCCGTGCAGCTAAACGTTTCGCTAAGCTGTATGGATGATCTTCGCCAATAATCACATATAACATTTTAGGGTTCCTTGCTGGTTTCAATCACATGCCGTTGCAGATAGAAGGCTTGCGCGATCACAAAGACCAAAGTCAGCCCTAGAATCCCAAATAGTTTAAAGTCCACCCAAATCGCTTCGCTGAAATTATAAGCAACTACTAGATTCAGCACACCAATAAAAACAAAAAATCCAGCCCACATCCAATTAACTTTTGTCCATATTTGTGAGGGGACTTGCATAGCGCTAGACATCATCCGCTCTACGAGTGGCTTACGGTTACCCACGTATTCACTACCAATGAAGACTAGAGCAAAAATCCAATTGAAAACCGTCACTTTCCATTGGATAAAAGCAGAATCTTTCAGGACTAGAGTTAAGCTACCAAAAGCCAGAAGAATCCCTAAAGAAATCAAGTGCATGCGCTCGAAGCGCTTATAAAACACATAGTGCATAATGTTTTGCACGATGGTAGCTAGGATAATCACTAAGGTTGCAAATAAAATCGCGTGTTTAGGTTCAGTTTGGGATAAATCCACAAACGGAATTTGATTCGCAGCCGCAATCAAAGCGGGTGGCATATCGCCAAAAAACTTGTAGGCTAAAAAAAATAGCAAAACAGGGAAAAAATCAAAGAAAAACTTCATAATGCTTGAATCTTTACTGGATGCAGTTTTAAGGTCATAACCATCATTTTATTGAATGCAGAGGAGGCTTAAGCCACGGCTTGCACTGTATTTCTTAGCATTAACCTGTAAAATCCTGCTTTTTTAAACGATAACAACACTGCCCACATGAGCCAATATTTTCAAATTCACCCGGAAAATCCGCAAAAGCGTCTACTTCGGCAGGCTGTTGATATTGTACGCGATGGTGGGGTGGTAGTTTACCCGACTGACTCTAGTTATGCTATCGGTTGTTTGTTAGACGACAAAACAGCGATGGAGCGCATCCAGCGGATTCGTCAGCTGAATGATAAGCATAATTTCACACTGCTCTGTCGCGATTTATCCGAAATCTCGCATTATGCGCAAGTAGATAATATTAATTACCGTCTCTTAAAAACCTTAACACCGGGTGCGTATACCTTTATTTTAAAAGCCACGCGTGAGGTTCCGCGTCGCTTACAAAATCCTAAACGTAAAACGATTGGGATTCGCATTCCAGATCATGTCGTCGCGCAAGCTTTCCTACAAGAACTGAATGCGCCTTTAGTTTCTAGTACCTTGATTCTTCCGGATGAAGACTTACCAATGACAGACCCCTATCAAATTCGGGTCTATCTCGAACATCAAGTGGATTTAGTCATGGATGGTGGGTTTTGCGGGCATGATCCCACCACGGTGATTGATTTAACCGGTGAACGTCCAGCTATTCTTCGCCAAGGCAAAGGGGACATTGATTGGCTAGTGGAGCATTAATATGGAAGGCATGGATTTTGAGCGCATTATCTTTTTGATTGCAGCAGGCGCGATTCCTGTATTATTTGCAATCACTTTACATGAAGTGGCACATGGTTGGATTGCCAATAAATTAGGCGATAGTACGGCAAAAATGCTGGGGCGCTTAACGATGAATCCGCTCAAGCATATTGACCCCATAGGTACGGTCGTATTACCCATTGGCATGTTGGTTTTTTCTCTTGCTACCACAGGTACTCCTTTTGCCTTTGGATGGGCTAAGCCAATCCCTGTGAATACGCGTAATCTCAAACAGCCACGCCGTGATATGGCGATTATTGCGGTAGGTGGACCCTTGGCGAACTTCCTCATGGCCATCTTCTGGGCGATCATGTTTACGATGTTTGCGGCGGTCATCCCTGATGAGGCGATTGCTTCAGGCTTTTTGACAATGGCGCAAATTGGCTTAGTGTTTAATTTGATTTTGATGGTACTGAATTTAGTGCCCATTCCTCCCTTAGATGGTGGGCGAGTCTTAAGCGGTTTTGTACCTAGAAATCTAGCCAATGCTTTAGATCGTGTAGAGCCTTATGGCTTTTTGCTAGTGATTGCCTTGTTATACTTCGGTGTGCTGGATAAAGTGATTGGGCCTATCATTGGTGCACTGTACTCTTTCATTGCAGGTATTTTTCTTTAAAGGATTGCGGACGTGAATACAACGCCATTGCAGAATCAGCGAATCGTTTCGGGGATGCGCCCCACAGGTAAGTTACATCTTGGGCATTATCATGGTGTGCTGAAAAATTGGGTGGATATGCAACTTAATCACGAGTGCTTTTTCTTCGTGGCGGATTGGCATGCTTTAACCACCCATTACGCATCCCCCTATGAAGTTGCGCGCAACGTTGAAGATATGGCAATTGATTGGCTCGCAGCCGGAATTAGTCCAAGTGCCGCGACTATGTTTGTGCAATCCCATGTGCCTGAGCATGCCGAATTGCATTTAATGCTCTCGATGATTACGCCTTTAGGTTGGTTGGAGCGAGTTCCGACCTATAAAGATCAGCAAGAAAAGTTGCGTGATTTAGATTTGGCAACTTATGGCTTTTTGGGTTATCCACTCCTGCAATCGGCGGATATTTTGATCTACAAAGCTGATTTAGTGCCAGTGGGTGAGGATCAAGTGGCGCATATTGAGCTGACGCGTGAGGTTGCGCGACGCTTTAATCATTTATATGGACGTGAGCCGGGCTTTGAAGAAAAAGCCGAGCAAGCGGCCGATAAAATGGGTAAGAAAAACGCTAAACTATATCGTGACTTACGTAAAGCCTATCAAGAGCGCGGGGATGCTGAATCCTTAGAGAAAGCACGTGCCTTGTTAGAAGGGCAACAAAATATTTCTTTAGGTGATCGTGAGCGTTTGTTTGGTTATTTAGAAGGGACTGGCAAGATTATTCTGCCCGAACCACAAGCGGCTTTAACCAAAGAGTCGAAAATGCCCGGTTTAGATGGGCAGAAGATGTCGAAGTCTTATCACAATACAATCTCTTTGCGTGAAGCCCCTGAAGATGTAGAGAAAAAAATCCGTACTATGCCAACGGATCCAGCACGAGTGCGCCGTACTGATCCGGGGAATCCTGAGCACTGTCCTGTCTGGCAATTGCATCAGGTGTATTCCGATGAATCTACTCGTCAGTGGGTGCAAGAAGGTTGTCGCTCTGCTGGGATTGGCTGTATTGATTGCAAACGTCCGGTGATTATGGGTGTACAAGAAGAGCTGAAGCCGATTCAAGAGCGGGCGGCTGAATACGAAAATGATCGTGAGCGCGTGCGTAAAGTGCTGCGCGAAGGATCAGAGGCGGCACGTGAAGTCGCACGTGAAACTATGCGCGATGTGTTTGCAGCGATTCACTTCACTCACCACAATTAAGGCTGGCTTAACGGCTTGATTCCTTTGCTCCATCAGTTGCCCCTTGCCTTAGTGCGAGGGGAACCCGTGCATCATTTTCCTGATGATCTCTATATCCCCCCCGATGCTTTGGAAATCATTCTGGATGCATTTGAAGGGCCATTGGATCTATTGCTGTATTTAATTAAACGGCAAAATCTAGATATTCGTGATATTCCCATTGCCGAAATCACGCGCCAATACATGGATTATGTGGAGCTGATGAAAGAGTTTCGTCTAGATTTAGCGGCAGAATATTTAGTGATGGCAGCCTTGCTAGCGGAAATCAAATCACGCTTGTTATTACCATGCTTCAATCAAAGACTGGAAGAAGATGATCCGCGAGCTGAATTAGTTAAACGTTTGCAAGACTATGAGCAATGTAAACAAGCAGCAGAAGCCTTAGATCAACTCCCACGTTTAGAGCGCGAGCATTGGCAAGTACAAACGGCGGTAGAGCTAGCTAAGCAGGATAAGCCCTTGCCTGAAGTGGAGTTAAAGGAGTTACTCCTCGCTTTCCAAACAGTCCTTAAACGTGCTGCTCAATTCAAAAGTCATCAAGTTCAGCGTGAGCCTTTATCTATTCGGGAGCGTATGACTAAGGTCTTGCTGGCATTACAGTCTAAACCTATAGTCGCATTGAGTGAGCTATTTACGCTTGAGGAGGGGAGGCGTGGAGTGGTAGTGAGTCTAATGGCGATTTTGGAGTTATTGAAAGCGCAGCTCATTGAAGTGACTCAAACGGATGAGGTTTATGCACCTTTATGGATTCGTTTGGCAGCAGCGGAGTCTGCATGAGTACTGAGCTAGCTTTGATTCTAGAAGCCATTTTGCTTACTGCTAATAAACCACTCAGCTTAGAGCAGCTCGCCACCTTTTTTGCTGAAGAGCAAGTGATTGATAAGGCAAGCCTCAAGCAGGGGTTAAAGCAATTAGCTGAGCAAACTCAAGGACGTAGTTTTGAGCTAATTGAAACCGCCAGTGGTTACCGTTTACAAACTAAGCTAGTTTATAGCCCATGGGTTAGCAGGCATCAGGAAGAGAAAGTATCCAAATACTCGCGGGTATTCCTAGAAACCTTGGCTTTAATTGCTTGGCGTCAACCGATTACACGCGCAGAAATCGAAGAGATTCGTGGGGTAGCCGTCAATGCTAATGTGCTGAGAGCTTTGCTTGAGCGCGAATGGGTTCGGGTATTGGGGCATAAAGAGGTCCCCGGTCGACCTGAACTACTGGGAACCACTAAGCAGTTTTTGGATTATTTCAATTTAAAATCACTAGAAGACCTACCTCAGTTAGGGGAGTTAAAGGAGTTAGGGATGTAAGTATTTGACTTGTGGACTAATAGAAGCTCAAGAAAATTACGCAAGTTCTTAGCCATTTTCTTCTCAAACAATATATGCATTCCATAAGCCACTAGCAGCATCAAGGCTATAGTACCCCAAAATAACAGATGAGAATTAATGCTTGCATAGAGCTTATTAAAAATCATGTAACCGATATTTTGATGAATGAGATAGAGGGGATAAGTGAGTGCACCTAGTCTTAACCAGTGCTTATTTGTAAAAAATCCTGTCCAGCGTTGAGCGATTAAAAATACAACTATAAAAAAGCCAGTAATGATACCAATAATAGTAAGACGATTGAATGAGGTTTTATAGTGTTCTTCCATGCTAGGTAGCAGGTGCAAGGTTTCATATTCGGACAAAGCCCAAGCGCTGAGTAAGAGCAGTCCTGTGTGTAAGGAAAGTGATTCAGACCAAATCAGAAAGCAGGTCGCCCCAGCGATAAAAAATGCTGCATAATCAGTGATGAATACATAGCGCAAGCTGCTAATAGGTCTGATTTCTAGGAAGAAACTCACCGTTAACCAAGCAACTAATAGCATTTGTACGTATTTCAGTTTCCCGATTAGCAAGAGCAAAAAGACTAATAAGTAAAAGCGTAATTCAATAAACAGCGACCAATAAGAGCCGTCCATAGCAGTAAAGCCTAAAAACTCGCCGAGTAGGGTCAGATTTCCCAAGTATTCACTAAAGCTAGTCATAAAACGTGGCGCACCTAGCCAAAGAGTTGTTAAGAAGGTAAAAGTACAAGCGACCCAAAAAGCAGGGTAAAGGCGGGTAGCACGGGAAATAATAAAGTGCTGCACATTCGAGTGAGTCGCAGTCATTAAAATTACGAAGCCGCTAATCATAAAAAATAGCTCCACCCCTAAGTAGCCATACTTAGCCCAAGATGCAAGGAGCGGATAGGGAAGAAGACTTAAATCATCAGCCGCATAACCACGAAAGGCATAATGGAAAAAGACTACTGCTAGTGCAGCTATGAAGCGCAATAGATCAATTTCATTTACACGCTGTTGCACGCTAAGTCCTCAGCCGAGCCTATGGAATTAACTTAGTTAAGTTTTCAGCCTCAATTGGGTTTTTAGCTATTAAAGGCTCAGATTAGCTTGTGAGCGGTGTGAAATTAGAGTCTTGGAGGAGGAGGTCAACCTTTATTTGACCTCAAATAGAAAAGTTAAAGAGTGTAAGAGGCTGAATTCTTATTGGCTAGCTACTCCAAGCCGTGTTGGTACTTTGTAAGTACGCACGCGGGTTTGCCAATCCGCAAGCATCCGTGCCTCATGTCTGTCAGCAGGTGCTGCCGCAACGCGATGGGTAATGGAGTCACCGGCAGAGCGCATGAATTCAGCTAAAGCATTTGCTCCCGGTTGCACATTTTCCATATTTAAGAGCACTTGCAATAAACCCCAACCGTGACCGTTATAGCGTTCAGTGCTGCCGGTGCCAGCACCTTGAAAGATCATATAGTCCAAGACTGGATATAGGCCACCGGGAGTTTTTTCCATAACTTGGAAATTATTTAAGGCTGCTTGACGATAGGGTGGTGGCAAAGTTTGTGCCATCGCAGGCATATTTCTGCGTAGTTGTTCAGTCATAAAAGCAGCTTGTAAGCCTACGGTTTTCTCTAAGAATTTAGCTAACTCGCGCATTTGTGGATCACCTTTAGCACGCTCAAATGCTGCTTTATTTGCCCAAGGCCCACCTTCACTCGGGCGATTCGCTAACCAAGTTGGTACAGGTACATTTTTACTTTGTACATACTTTAAATAACTGGGGAAGGTTTCAGCGTAGTTGCCACGTTGATTGACTGGGTACCAAACGAGATGACCAATGCCTAAATCGGCGAAGTTACCTTTGGAGTTCCAGCGTAATAATTTGGCAGCATCGCCATTAGTTTCATTGCGGAAAATGCGCTCACCAATCGCGCTCATCTCCTGAGCAGGAGCATTTAGATTAGTGGTAATTGGAGGTAAGTTGTTGGTGTTATCTGGAATGGGAGGCGTTATTGTTGGTAAGGTATTACTGATGGTAGCCGTTGGGTTAAGTTGTGGCGGTACAATGGTGGTTCTAACATCAGGGTCAGGTAAAACTGGCATACCAACTTCAGTCTGTAAAAATCGATGAGTCGGTGGTGATTGAGGTACTAAACCGGGTAATAAGGCCGTATTGAGGGGAATAGGCACAACCGTACAACCAGTCAGCACGAACAGCGCAGCTAGCACACTTAGATTTTTCATTTTTTAGCCCATACTTTATTGTGATTAATATTTTCTATGATAATACAGTTCTCTTTTTAGGTCTTATAGCAAATAATTTTTATACAAAATAAATTTATATAATCAATAGAAGAAGCTAGTTTTTTTGCTCCAAAAATAAGCAGATTTAAGCGTTTGGTCTGTTAGGCAGGGATAATGCTAAACTTTAAGGCCAAGCGTTCAAGATAAAGCAGGCAAAGCATATTGGTAAATTCTCACAAAGTTCCCGGGGTTCTGGCGGCTTTAACTGCGGCAATCTTATTTGGTGCGAGTACACCTTTAGCTAAACTTTTACTAGGCGTGCTCAATCCTTGGTTATTGGCGGGTCTGTTGTATTTAGGTTCAGGCTTGGGTTTATTGATTTATTGTGGGCTTAAGGCATTTAGGCAGCGCACGCACGGGGGCTTATTTTGCAGTCGCCCCCGTTTTTTGGCGCTGTCTTAGCTATTGTGTTGCTTAACGAACCGCTTACCCATACGCACGCACACTATCCGGATGCTCATCATCAACATTGAGGGTTTTCGCCGAAGTCGGATAGTTTTTGTTAGTATTCTACACTGAGGTGTTGACGCTTGCAGTTTAAGCAAGCCCTAGCAAGGAGTGATCGAATGAAACAAGTCAGTGTGTTGTTTGTTTGCATGGGGAATATCTGCCGCTCGCCTACTGCGCAGGGTGTATTTGAAAGCCTAGTGCAGCGCTCAGGTTTGGCTGAAGTGATTCGCATAGATTCAGCAGGTACGCATGCTTATCACATTGGTCATCAGCCCGATAGCCGCTCCCAGCAAGCTGCCTTAGGACGGGGTGTTGATCTGTCTAAACAACGGGCGCGCCAAGTACAAACGACTGATTTCAGCGATTTCGATTATTTTTTAGCAATGGATTTGCATAATCTGCAAGCTTTACAGCGCTTTGCACAAGCCCAACAGGCAAAGAACTTGCAGCTTTTCATGGAGTTTGCCAGTCGTTGGCGGGAACGCGAAGTACCTGATCCTTATTATGGCGGATCGCAAGGATTCGAGCGTGTATTGGATATGATTGAAGACGCCTCAGAGGGTTTGCTAGAGCACTTAATCCGTACCCATCAATTAGAGCGGCCAGTTAACTAACCGCTCTATAGACTTTATCTAATCAGCATGCATCCAAATCGGGCGTTTTTTAACCGGTGTAGCCGTTTCAGATATAGGTTGATCAGGTGCGTTAGTAACAGTGGTTGCGTTAGAGTTTGATTGATGCTCGGTTACTCCATTTGGCCTTGAATCAACCATGGCTTCAGCACTCGTTTCCGGTGGCTGTACTGTTGTCGTTTCAGTCACAATTGTAGTAGGCTCAGATTGAATACGTTGCTCGGTAACTACATCAGTAGACTGATGCATAAGACTATTTTGAGCTGCTATTGGAGTTACGCCATCTTGAGCAGTGGAGGCTTCTAGCGTAGAGTTCACCACGATTTGAGCAGGTGCTTCATTAGTAACTTCAAGCCTATCGGAAGTTGTAACAGCTTCTACAGAGGCTGCAGGGTTTTTAGTCACCACTCCAGTTTCAGTTACAGACTCCGATGTAGACTCGGACATGTGAGCATTGATAGTTTCCGGAGTTTCGGCCGCAACTTGTGCTGTTCGGCGCTGTGAGCCTTGTCCCGGTTGACGTTGCCGCCGTTCCTGACGTGATTGCTTTTTCGGAATCAGATCAATGATTAGCGGCTCTAGAGTTTCGGGCGGTGGGACACGACGCTCCATTTGAATCGGACGATTCGTTGTTTCTACCGCTATTTCAGTGACAGGCTCAGCAGGAGCGCTAGACCTGTTAATGTCAGCACTTAATTGTTCAAAGCAGATTTCGGTCGTTTGTAGCTCATAACTCGTGATGGTTTCGGCTTCGAAGCTGATGCGCTGATTACGTTCGCGCCGCCCACGATTACGCTGACGACGGTTATCACGATTATCGCGACGTTGAGTACCATCCGCTGCAGTCTGAGCAGGGGTATCAACCAGCATCTCTTCAACAGCGATTACTTCAGTCGTGGTGGTGAGGATAACCGTTTCGGGTTCGGCAGCTAACGCTTCTGGTGCTAGCTCAGGGCGGTCACGATTGCGCCGGTTTTGTTGGCGATTGTCCCGCTCACGTTCTTGACGATTACGATTACGTTCACGCCGCTCATTGCGATTTTGATTGGGTGTGGTTTCATTATCGTCAGTAGCAATCGTTGCCTGAGTGTTAGCCTCTGCCGAAACTGTCTCAAGCTGAGCCTGCTGCTCAGGTTGACGGCGCTCAGGACGCTGTTGGCGACGCTCCTGACGTTCGGTACGCGGTGAGACCTGATTTTCAGCCGCCTCGTTAGCTTCGCTGGTTGGCAACTCTTCGTTGGCTGGCTGATTCTGCCGCCGACGATCATCACCCCGTTTACGCTCTTCACCATTACGGCGATTTTGCGGATTATTGCTGTTATTACGCCGATTATGATTAGGGCGGCGTTCTTCAACAGTCGAGTTTTCAGCACGTGCGGGTTGAGCATTAGCGGGGGCGGCTTGAGCAGATGCTTGTTCGTCCGCTTTGGCCTTGATTTGCGCCATCGTAGGTTCAACTTTGGCACTGCTACCAAATAAGCCATTGAGAATCCGCCGAATTAAGCCCGGATTCTTCTGCACATCCAAGACTTCAGGTTCTGTTATAGGAGTAGGGCGACGCTCACGTTCAGAGCGGTCAATTTGTGGTGCAGGTTGGCTTGGAATTACATTACCAACCACGGCTTCTGGTTGGATTTGTACGGGGTTCGCTAAGCGCTCAGCCATTAAATCTGCATCAGTGTCTTCGGGTTCACTGATTTGTGTATAGCTTGCACCCACGGTTTCCAGATCATCGGCACGCACCCGCATGATTTCAAAATGCGGGGTGTCCATGTGTGGATTGGGAATAACTGTTAGCTCAATATTGCGCCGCTTTTGAATGTTAACGATAGAATCACGCTTTTCATTCAAGAGATAGGCAGCAACAGGTACAGGCACTTGTGCAATAACACGGCCAGTTAGCTCTTTCATTGACTCTTCTTCCATCAAGCGCAGGATAGAAAGTGCTAAGGAGTCGGTGTTACGAATATGGCCTTGACCTTCGCAACGTGGGCAAACGAGCTGACTAGATTCCCCTAAAGAAGGACGTAGGCGCTGGCGGGACATTTCTAGAAGACCAAACCGCGAAATTCGTCCGACTTGGACGCGCGCACGGTCAATTTTTAAGGCTTCTTTCAAGCGACGTTCAACATCCCGTTGGTGCTTGCTCGGGAGCATATCGATGAAATCGATAACGATTAGGCCACCCAAATCGCGCAAGCGTAATTGACGGGCAATTTCATCGGCAGCCTCAAGGTTAGTATTGAGTGCTGTTTCTTCAATATCTTGGCCTTTGGTCGCACGTGCGGAGTTAATATCGATGGAAACTAGCGCTTCAGTATGGTCGATCACAATCGCACCACCAGAAGGCAGATTTACGGTGCGCTGGAAGGCCGTTTCAATCTGATATTCAACCTGATAGCGGCTGAATAAGGGTGTATTATCTTGATAGAGTTTCAGTTTACGCAAATTATGCGGCATCACGGCCTGCATGAAATCTTGTGCTTGCCGAAAGACTTTGGGGTCATCGATGACAATTTCGCCAATATCACGCCGGAAATAGTCGCGTAAGGCACGAATGATGACATTGCTTTCTTGGTATAAGAGTACGGGTGCTTTGTGCTGATTGGCTGCGGAGGTAATCGCCTCCCATAAAGTTTTAAGGTAATCCAAATCCCAACTGAGCTCTTCTAGCTCACGGTCAACCCCCGCAGTGCGCACGATAGCACCCATACCTTCAGGGATTTCTAGGTCGCTTAAGGTCTGTTTAATTTGCTGGCGATCTTCGCCCTCAATCCGCCGTGATACACCCCCTGCTTTGGGGTTATTTGGCATTAAAACTAAATAGCGACCAGCTAGGCTAATATAGGTGGTGAGTGCCGCCCCTTTATTGCCACGTTCTTCTTTATCGACTTGAATAAGGATTTCTTGGCCTTCACGCAGCATGTCTTTGATATTGACTTTGCTACCATTGCCGTATTTTCTGACTGCTTCAGGATGATAACATTCCGGCGCAATTTCGCGGAAAGATAAGAAACCATGACGCTGTGCGCCGTAGTTAACAAAGGCTGCTTCAAGGCTCGGTTCGATCCGAGTAATGACCCCTTTATAGATATTGGACTTTTTCTGTGCCCGAAATGGATGCTCGATATCCAAATCGTAGAGACGCTGGCCGTCTACCATTGCGACCCGAATTTCCTCGGCTTGTGTCGCATTAATTAAAATTCTTTTCATGTACTACACCACAAATGTGCAGTACCCGCTCAGCTTTTCCTATTCATGAAGAAGTAGCCGGCAACAATAAGCCTGAAGATAAAAGCTATTAGCACCCATCCGAAGACTTTAAGTTCGGATTCTTAGGTGTAAACATGGGGAAAGTAAGGTTTAGATCATCCCAGTGTGCTTTTATTACCTCTTAGTTGAATGCATCCTGTTGCTTGGTTGTCCAGTTAATGTCCCGTCCCGCTGGCAATTGCCCTAATCTGAAATAAATTCAGATGAGACTAGGTTATTCTTAGTTAAGTCTATCAAAGCGATGACTTAACTCAGTGTTAGTTTCCTTCTCTAAAAACAGGCAGCGATGATAACAGGTAACTGCTATGTTAATTTACTTTCAGTAAACCCTACTGAAGGCGCTGCTCTCAGGTAAAGTCGTCTTTAGTTGCGACTTTACTTACACAAATTCCACTTGGAATTTGATTGAATCATCCGGTTTTGAGTCCTATCATGCGTACCAGCATTGGCTTATAAATAAACCCGTCTGTCGGTAGGCAGAAACCACTAGGCTCAACGGTCAGACTTTTAAATCCATCTGTCCAGTAACCTAGCCTGAATATAGCAAGTTGGCTAATTGCATTCAATCGGATTCCCGACAATTAGCATACTGAATAAGGCTTTTCTCACATGTCAGTTGAATACTATACCGTGACTGCTAATGAAGCAGGACAGCGGATTGATAACTTTCTGTTAAAATATTTTAAGAAAGTTCCTAAAAGTGTCATCTATCGTATTGTTCGTAAAGGAGAAGTGCGCGTTGATAAAAAGCGCGTTAAACCCGAATACAAACTCGCTGAAGGTGAGCAAATTCGCATTCCGCCAGTGCGTACTGAGTTAGAGCAACCCCGCGCTAGTGAGGCTTCAGAACAGCTTCTTGAGCGGATTGATCAAGCTATTTTGCACGAAGATACGCATATTATTGTGGTGAATAAGCCAGCAGGTTTGCCCGTGCACGGTGGCAGTGGTGTTCCATTTGGTCTGATTGAAGCCTTTCGGCAATTGCGCCCAAATTTGCCCTTCGTGGAATTAGTGCATCGCTTGGATAAAGATACCAGTGGTCTGGTGATGTTGGCTAAGTCGCGTCCTGCATTAACTGCTTTACATCAAATGCTCAAAGACGGCGCAATCGAAAAGCATTATAAAGCTTTAGTCCACGGGCGTTGGCAAGGTGGTAAGCGCCATATCACCTTGGACTTAAAGCGTGAAAATAATTCTTACCAAAAGATGCAAGTGGCTGAAGAGGATGAAGAAGGGCAGACTGCAGAAAGTATTTTTAAGCCCATCTCTGCCTATGGCGATTGTACGTTGATGGATGTGCAAATCCTCACGGGGCGTATGCATCAAATTCGCGTACAACTCGCGCATTTGGGTTATCCGATTTTGGGTGATGAGCGTTATGGTGATTTCAAATTAAATCGTGAATATCGTGAGGTGGGTGTGAAGCGTTTATGTTTACATGCAGCCAGCCTAGCCTGCTATTTTGAATTGAGTGGTCAGAAGCTGCAGTTTGAAGCACCGTTGCCTGAAGATATTAATCAGGTATTAAAAGCTTTAAAGGGGCAAAAATGAAAACCAAACCTTATGAGCTGTTGATCTTTGATTGGGATGGAACGCTGATTGATTCAGCAGCGCATATCGTCAACTGTATTCACTTAGTGCATAACAAAGTAGGCTTAGACGTACGCAGTGATCTTGAAATCCGTAATATTATTGGCCTTGGCTTAGAAGAGTCTTTTCAGACTTTGCATCCGCAAGCAGCATATACGCAGATTCAAGCGGCGGCACATGAATATAAACAGCAATTCTTTTTGCATAATCGCCAAGTCAGTGAGCTATTTGCAGGCGCCCGTGAGACTTTAGATGCACTGGAGCGCCAAGGCTATTTATTAGCAATTGCCACTGGTAAATCGCGTCAAGGCTTAAATCAGGTGTTAGCTGAAACTCAATTAAAAGCTCTTTTCCCTATTACTCGTTGTGCCGATGAGACACGCTCTAAACCACACCCTCTGATGCTGGAAGAGATTTTGGCTGAATATAATCTGCCCGCATCAGCAGCCTTAATGATTGGGGATACGGAATATGATCTACAGATGGCGCATACGATTCAAATGCATGCAGCGGGTGTGAGTTACGGTGTACATGGGCGTGAGCGTTTAGTAGCTTTGAATCCGCGTGTTTGTCTAGAGGATATTCGTGAGTTGCCTGCTTGGTTAGCGTCTTTATAGATTGATAGGCTAAGACGACCGGCTTCAAGCTTCCGGTTCCCAACGCGATAAGTCAATATTGGGATCAGCTTGCCAAGTAGCCGTAAACGGAGTGTACAAATGACTTTCCAAAATACGTACAAACTGAGTGCGGCTAATAGTTTCCGCTCCCATGCTCATGAGATAGGGATTTGCCATTTGGCAATCAATCAAGGTAAAACCCCAAGTTTTTAAATGATAGGCAAGAGCGACTAAGGCCATTTTGGACGTATCGGGGGCGCGACTAAACATCGATTCCCCGCAAAATACCCCACCACTGGCAACTCCGTATAAGCCACCCAGTAATTCCTTACCACTGGTGTCATAGATTTCTACTGAATGCGCCCAACCTGCTAAATGCAAGCGACAATAGGCAGCATGCATATCATCGGTAATCCAAGTGCTATTAGTATAATTGCGTGGCGCAGAGCAAGCACGGACGACGGCAGAAAAGTTGCGGTCGAAGTGTACTTGATAGCCTTTATTGCGTATGGATTTGCGTAGGCTACGGGTAATGCGGATTTTGTGTGGGTAGAGCACTGCACGGGGGTTAGGACTCCACCAATAGATCGGTTCACGCGGACCAAACCATGGGAAAATGCCATGCTGATAAGCATTTACCAAGCGTTTTAAACTTAAATCTCCACCGACGGCTAATAAGCCATTCGGCTCATCCCACGCTTGATCGACCGGAGGAAACGCTTCTTCCGGTCGGTTAGGATTCAAAAGGTGTAAGCGCAGTTGACGCGTCATAGGTTTAGTTAATTAGGCTTTAGGTGTTTTAGCCAGCCTATCCAGATAACGCTCAGCATCCAAAGCAGCCATACAGCCCGTACCAGCGGAAGTAATCGCTTGGCGATAAATATGATCCATTACATCGCCAGCCGCGAATACGCCTTCGACGCTAGTTGCAGTAGCATTGCCTTCTAAGCCGCTGCTCACAGTGATATAGCCGCCGTTCATTTCGAGTTGGCCTGCAAAAATATCAGTGTTTGGTCTGTGCCCAATTGCTATGAATACACCCATCAACTCAATAGCTTCGGTTGCACCAGTTTGGGTACTTTTTACGCGAATACCAGTGACACCACTTTTATCACCTAAGACCTCATCTAAAGTGTGATTCCATAAAATCCGCACATTGCCATTTTTAGCTTTATCCAATAGATGATCTTGCATGATTTTTTCTGCACGCAGACTATCGCGACGGTGAACAAGCACGACTTCAGAGGCAATATTCGAGAGATAGAGTGCTTCTTCCACCGCTGTATTCCCCCCACCAATCACCGCGACGCGTTTTTTGCGATAAAAGAAGCCATCACAAGTTGCACAAGCCGAAACCCCTTTACCTTTGAAGTTTTCTTCAGATTCTAAGCCTAGATACATCGCCGAAGCACCGGTTGCAATGATCAAGGCATCACAGGTATAACTACCTGAATCGCCTTTTAAGCTAAAAGGGCGTTGTTTTAAATCGACAGTGTGGATGTGATCAAAGATAATCTCAGTGTTGAAGCGTTCTGCATGCTGTTGCATACGAGTCATTAAATCAGGCCCCATCACGCCTGAATGATCGCCCGGCCAATTATCGACTTCTGTAGTGGTCATTAATTGCCCGCCTTGTGCCATACCCGTGATCAAAACAGGGGTTAGATTAGCGCGTGCTGCATAAACTGCCGCGGTGTAGCCGGCAGGCCCTGAACCTAGGATCAATAGTCGGCAATGTTTAGTGTTCATGTATAATCCTCATTTTTTTATAGGCTAGCCGAGGGCTGCCGAAATAATTAGCCTAATCCTAAGGCAGGCCGAGTATAGGGTAAAGTAGTAAACCAATTTGTATCTTTCAAGCCAGACAGAACGGGCTATACTTTTAGCTGGCTAAGCTGTTGAAAAGAATTAAGGAAGCAGGTGACTTGAGCAAGGATAAAATTAAACTCAACCAGCGCAAGCGTGTCAGTTTGCAGCAGGCCTCAATAATCGTCTTTATGGGGATCGCAGCAGTATTGCTGCTGGCCTTGGTTTCATATGATGCTAAAGATCCCGGACCTTTTGTCCACAATAATAGCGGGATTAGTGTCGGCATGTGCAAAAACCTCGCCGGCTGTAAGGGCGCATGGTTAGCCAATTTTCTTTATGGTTTATTGGGTTATTTCGCTTATGCAGTTCCCGTTGTGCTGGTCGCGATGGGTTTAACGGCTTTCCGTTATCCTAAGCATTTGCGTACTCCAGCCAATCCCATTGGTGGCTTGAATGATGTGATTACGATCGTGGGTGCAGTGCTCACTTTAGTCGCAGGTAGTGGCTTAGCGCACATGCTCTTTACTCCTTATCCGTATGGGATTGGCGGCGGTATTCTTGGCTCAGTTGTTGCCAGTGGCCTATTAGGTACTTTCCTTGGTTTCTTTGGAACTTTGTTAGTGCTTTTATCCCTATTTTTAGGGGGGTTGACCGTTGTTGCAGATATTTCTTGGGGGGAGGTGACTGAAAAAGTCGGCGATTTCATGCTAAATATCTTTGAAAAAGCCCAAGGAATTAAAGATAAACATGGCTCGACGATGGTAACCGCCTCTGGTACGACCTTAAGTGTGGGCAAAGATTTATTAAAGTCGAGCGGCGAGTCCGTTAGTAAAATAGGTGGGCTGCTCGGCAAGGTCTCTGCTTTGCAGGGCATAAAAGAACAGGTGACTGGCAAACGCACGCCTTTAGACAATGATCTGTATACCCATGATCCACTTTTTAATGAGGAAAAGGTGGATAAGCAGGAGGCATTTTCTGCTAATACTGAGAAAGTCAGTAAAGTTTTAGATACACCTCTCATTACACCTGCGAATGAAGTGATTGAGGAAAAAGCTCCACGAGTACGCACTGTCGCGGCTGAGACCACTGTACGAGATAATGTATTAGCCGATGCTGCTTATACATTGAATCCTGAAAGTTCGGTAACTTTGCCGCGCTTGTCTTTATTAAATCCACCACCTTCGCCTAAAGATCGGGTACGTCAATCTAAAGAAGCCTTAGATTTGCTATCCTCACGCTTAGTCGAGTCTTTAGGACATTATGGAGTCAGGGATACTACAGTCGTTGCTTGCGAGCCGGGGCCTGTGATCACTCGTTTTGAGCTGCAATTACCGGATGGCACTAAGGCTAGTAAAATTTCAGGTTTAGCCAATGACCTCGCGCGCAATATGTGTGTATCTAGCGTGCGGGTGGTCGAAGTTATTCCGGGGCGGCCAACCATCGGTGTGGAAGTCCCCAATGATAAGCGTGATGTAGTCACGATTAGCGAATTGATTGAGTCGCGAGTCTATCAAAAAAGCGTTTCACCGCTTACTTTGGCCTTGGGTAAAGACATTGCGGGTAATTCAGTGGTCGCGGATTTAGCACGGATGCCGCATTTATTGGTGGCTGGTACAACGGGTTCTGGTAAGTCGGTGGCCGTGAATGCGATGCTCTTAAGCTTGCTGTATAAGGCTACGCCGGAGCAGGTGCGCTTGATTCTGATTGACCCAAAAATGCTGGAATTGAGTAGTTATGAGAATATTCCACATTTGTTAGCACCCGTTGTGACTGACATGAAGGATGCGGCAAACGCCTTGCGTTGGTGTGTGGCGGAGATGGAGCGCCGCTATCTGCTGATGTCGAAGCTTAAAGTGCGCAATATCAACGGCTTTAATACGAAAATTGAAGAAGCACAAGCACGCGGTGAACAGATTGCGGATCCGCTGTTTGATCCGTCCAAATCTTTAGAAATGAAGCCAGAGCCTTTGCAGCCCTTACCTTATATCGTGATTGTCATCGACGAGTTCGCAGACATGATGATGGTGGTGGGTAAAAAGGTGGAGGAGTTGATTGCACGTTTGGCGCAAAAAGCTCGTGCGGCGGGTGTTCATTTGATTCTAGCCACGCAACGCCCATCAGTGGATGTGATTACTGGCTTAATTAAAGCGAATATTCCTTCACGGATTGCGTTCCAAGTTTCTACTAAAATTGATTCGCGGACGATTTTAGATCAGGGCGGTGCGGATCAATTACTGGGGTATGGGGATATGTTGTATATGCCGCCCGGTACTTCGATTCCACAGCGCGTGCATGGCGCTTTAGTCACTGACCAAGAAGTAGAGGATGTCGCCACTTATCTCAAACAGCAGCGGGAACCTGACTACATTGTTGGTGTCCTAGCTGATACAGACGGTGGAATGGATGCAGCTATTCCGGGCTTAGAGCCTCTAGATAGTGGCGAGGAAGCGGATCCCCTCTATGATGAGGCGGTAAAGGTCGTCACTGAGTCGCGGCGGGCTTCGATTTCTTATTTACAACGACGTTTAAAAGTGGGCTATAACCGTGCGGCGCGCATGATTGAAGACATGGAGATTGCTGGTGTCGTCAGTGCTGTCCTGCCGAATGGAACTCGTGATGTGTTAGCGCCACCACCGGTTGATGATTATTAAATTAAAATTAGGATTTTGTTGAAGTTTATGATGAAAAAATTAGTAGCAACCGTATTTTTGGTAGCTGGTTTAATCCAAGGTGTACAGGCTGAGTCGGATGCAGTACCTGCTACCGGTGGGCAAGCTGCGACAGTGAGCGATGGCCGTTCTCGCTTAAACCAATTTTTTACCACGGTTAACTCCATGCAGTCTGGTTTTGTGCAAGAAGTTTACGACGATAAAGGGAAACTGAAGCAAAACTCGAAAGGGACTGTTTATCTCTCACGTCCCGGTAAATTTCGTTGGGAATATGCTGCCCCTGAGTCGCATCAAATTGTGGCAGATGGCAAAAATGTCTGGGTTTATGATGTGGAGCTGGATCAAGTGACCGTAAAACCCATGACGCAAGCCTTATCCGCCGCACCCGTAGGAATGCTGTTAAATAAGCAGCCCGTCGAGCAGCAATTTGCGGTTGAGCCGATGGAAGCTGAAAACAGCAAATTATCTTGGTTCCGCTTAAAGCCGCATAAGAAAGACTCTGATTTCACTACGATGGATTTGGGTATGAGTGATCAGGGTATTCAAGAAATGGTGTTAGGTGATAAGTTCGGCCAACAAACTTATATCCATTTCCAAGGCATGAAATTGGATGTGAATATTGATACCTCACGCTTTAAATTCACACCACCTGCCAATGTGGATGTGATTGGCAAACCCTCCTAAACTTTGATGACGACTGCCTTCACTCCTTTAGCGGAGCGGATGCGTCCGCAAACGCTCGCAACTTACGTGGGGCAGGCGCATTTACTCGCTAAGGGCAAGCCTTTACGTCGTGCCCTTGAAGAGGGTTATCTGCATTCGATGCTGTTCTGGGGGCCACCCGGAACGGGCAAAACTACCCTAGCGCGCTTAATTGCTCATTACTGGCAAGCAGAGTTTTTAACGTTGTCGGCTGTCTTGTCGGGTGTAAAAGAGATTCGGGCGGCAGTCGAAGTGGCCCAAGACAATCGTGAGCAACTGGGTAAAGCCACGGTACTATTCGTGGATGAAGTGCATCGTTTTAATAAAGCGCAACAAGATGCGTTCTTGCCACATATTGAGTCGGGCGTGCTGATCTTTATTGGTGCTACCACCGAAAATCCTTCCTTTGAGCTAAATAATGCGCTGCTTTCGCGGGTGCGGACTTATGTGTTACGCAGTTTAAGTACTGATGATATTCGCGCTATTTTGCAGCAGGCTTTGCATGATCAGAAGCAGGGTTTGGGTGCACGTGATTTAAGTTTAAGTACCACAGCTTTAGAACAACTGGTCTTAATGGCCGATGGTGATGCGCGGCGGGCTTTAGGCTGGCTGGAAATGGCTGCTGATTTGGCCGAAGAAACTGAGCAAGGTTTAGTGATTAGCGATGCTACTGTGCAAGAGGTAGCTAGTGGTTCTTTGCGGCGCTTCGATAAAGGAGGGGATTTATTTTACGAGCAGATTTCAGCTTTGCATAAAGCGGTACGTGGTACTGATCCTGATGCGGCTTTGTATTGGTTTTGTCGGATGCTTGATGGGGGCTGTGATCCTTTGTATATAGCGCGGCGGATCGTGCGTATGGCTTCAGAGGATATTGGCAATGCTGATCCGCGTGGTTTGCAGCTAGCACTTAATGCTTGGGATGCGTATGAGCGCTTAGGCAGCCCTGAAGGGGAGTTGATGCTGGCGCAAGCGGTGGTTTATTTAGCTTGTGCGCCCAAAAGTAATGCGACTTATAGTGCTTTTAAGCAAGCGATGCAGGATGCTAAGCAGTCGGGCTCATTAGAAGTACCCATGCATTTGCGTAATGCACCCACTAAGCTGATGAAATCCATGGACTACGGCAAAGGCTATCGCTATGCCCATGATGAAGCGAATGCCTATGCTAGTGGTGAAAATTATTTCCCTGAAGCACTCCAAGGTCAGCGTTACTACCAACCTGTTGAGCGCGGCTTAGAGTTAAAAATTCGCCAGAAATTAGCAAGCCTACGAGGTAAAATTTAAGCTGTTTGGTAGTTTAAGCTCTGCAACAATTGCTGATGCAGCTCTTTACTCGCGGCTGCTAAGACAGTAGTACTACTTAAACTCAATGGTTTACCCTGTAAGTCCGTAAACACACCACCTGCTTCATTCACAATGACTGACAAAGCAGCTATATCTAGTACATTCACATCGGATTCGACAATCATATCCACTTTACCACTGGCTAGTAGATGGTAATGTAGGAAATCACCGTAACCCCGAATGCGTTGCACTTGTGTGATAAGCTTACCTAAATTTCCCCAACTAGCGCTAGCCGCTAAAGAAGCTATATTGCCTAAAGACAAAGCTGACTGATTGATTTCAGTATAGCCACTGACTTTAATCGGTTGTTGATTGAGATAAGCACCTTGCCCCTGTTCGGCATAAGCCATTTCGTTAAAGGCGGGAGCATTCGATACGCCTAAAATCAGCTCCGAACCTTTCATTAAAGCAATTTGTGTAGAAAACATCGGATAGCGGCGCACAAAGCTTTTCGTGCCATCAATCGGGTCGATCAGCCAAGTATATTCCGCATCAGGATTGGTTTTGCCGGTTTCCTCACCAAAAAAGCCATGTTCTGGAAAGCGTTCTAGAATAATTTTCTTAATCGCTTGTTCTGCTTCAAGATCAGCAATCGTGACGGGTGATTGGTCTGCTTTGATCTCAACGGCAAATTTGCCATGATAATAATGCAGAATGATTTCTTGGGCAGCATACGCGGCTTCTAAGGCAGTTTGGAGGAACGGGCTCATAAGTTAATTTGGTTTCGTTTTCATTTAGTCAAAAGAGGGCGTCATTCAGCAGGATTAACCAGCACGAGTCAAGTCTCACGCCTCAAGTTAAGAGCTTTTGAATATGTTCATGCATGCATTGTGCCGTTGCTGCCCAATTTTGCTCGAGCATGATGGCATGACCGGCATTGACCCAAGTTAAGGGGCAGCAATACGTACCTGCCGTCCAATGCACTACACTGGCAGGCACTAAACGATCATGGCGTGCTCCAAGCACAGCGAGTGGCGTTTGCTTAATCCGTGAGACAAACGGCAAGTTTACATTCATATCCCAGAGCAAGCGCATCGACTCAGGGTGGGTATGTTTAAACCAAGTTTGTAGATTCTCATCGCTGACAGGATGGTAAAACAGTACATCGCGGGTAAATTGCAGATCAGTTTGCTCTGGTTGACTATAAATCCGTGCCATTTTCATCGCCAACAGTGGATTCGTCCAAGTGCTAATCATGGAAACTGGCATCATGCCTTGTGGGGGGACGCTACAGGCTAAGAGAGCAGCAGGGGCGCGATATTCTGATAAATAACGCTGCACCACCATCCCGCCCATTGAATGTCCAACGAGTACGGGTTCTTTACCGGTTTGAGTTTGAATATGCAGGACGGTTTGGCGTAAATCCTCGACAAAATCAACTAACCCAATCCGATTAATCGGCTTATCGCTGGGTGAATGGCCATGCCCGCGCAAACTCAAGGCATAAGCTTGATAACCTTGCGCCGCGAACCAGTTTAAAAAATACACATCCCAAATCCAAGCTGCACTTAAAATACCGTGCACAAATAAAAGCGGCTGGCCTTGAGGCTGAGTAGAGCGCTGAATGATTTCTAAATCCATCTTGAATCGTCCGCTGGCTACAGAAGTAGGCTGCAATTCAACAGGAATACCTGTGAGTGTCAAGGGTTTCCAAGCGAGTTGGTCGAATTGAGTTATACTGATGGGTTAAAATAACCAGCACACAGGAGCCGTTGATGGAGTATCGCCGATTAGGAAAGACTGATATCAAAGTCAGCAAAATTTGCTTAGGTACGATGACCTTCGGTGAACAAAATACCGAAGCAGAAGCACATGAACAGCTTGATTATGCCGTCGCGCAGGGCATTAACTTCATTGATGCCGCTGAAATGTATCCCGTGCCGATTAATGCCGCCACACAAGGTCGTACAGAGCAGTATATAGGCAGTTGGTTAAAAAAACGTTCGGATCGTGATCAAATCATTCTCGCCAGCAAAGTCGCAGGGCCAGGGCGCAAAGAAGCACTCGGTCATTTACGCGATGGCCCGCGTTTGAGCCGTGAGCAGGTATTACAAGCTTGTGATGCTAGCCTCCAACGCTTACAAACGGATTATATCGACCTCTATCAAATTCATTGGCCGAGCCGGAGTACTAATTATTTTGGGCAACTGGGCTATCGCTATGGCAAAGATCATCACCCCGAAACGATTGCAGAAACTTTAGGTGCGTTAGGTGAGTTAGTGGCAGCAGGTAAAGTGCGCCAGATTGGTCTATCCAATGAAACACCTTGGGGGCTAGCGGAGTATTTGAGTTTAGCGAAAGAGTTGAATTTGCCCCGAGTCGTGACAGTCCAAAACCCTTATAGTTTATTAAATCGTAGCTATGAAGTGGGCTTAGCCGAGTTTGCTCATCGAAGTTCAGTCGGTTTATTGGCGTATTCGCCGCTTGCTTTTGGAGTTTTGAGTGGCAAATATCTGAATGGCCAGCGCCCCGAAGGCACGCGTCTGACACGCTGGGGGCAATACTTCACCCGTTACACTTCTGAAAATGCGCAAAAAGTCACACAACAATATGTCGAGTTGGCTGAGCAACATGGCTTGAATCCGGCACAAATGGCTTTGGCTTATGTAAATTCGCGCCCCTTTTTAACGGCCAATATTATTGGTGCTACTAGCATGGAGCAATTGCGCAGCAATATTGCTAGTGCAGACTTAGTGCTGTCTGATGAGCTATTAAAAGGCATTGAAGCGATTCATGACATGCATCCCAATCCTTGCCCCTAAGCGGAGTGGGCAGTGATTCTCTATATTCACGGCTTTCGTTCTTCGTCGCTGTCGGCTAAGGCACAGGAAACCAAGCACTGGTTAGCGGCTCAAGGGCGCGCTCAGGAGTGGATTTGCCCTGACTTGCCGCTCTATCCGCTCGAAGCCATGCAGATGCTAGAAAACATTGTGCAGGCCTCCCAAGAGCCGCCAAGATTGATTGGTAGCTCGCTCGGTGGTTTCTATGCAACGGTCTTGGTCGCGCGTTATGGTTTAAAGGCGGTGGTGGTGAATCCTGCGGTGCATCCGGGCTTGGTATTGCGTCCGGCGGTGGGGCTAATGACGAGTTTCTATGGTGATGAGCAATACTCGTTTACTGAGCAACATTTGCAAGAGTTGCATGCTTTGGATTTGCCAGCACCCTTGCACCCAGACAATATCTTATTTCTGCAAGAGCGGGGCGATGAGGTTTTGGATTGGCAAGCGGGTCTAGCCTATTATCGGGACTGTCACCAACTCGTGTTTGCGGGTGGGGATCATGGTTTCACGCGCTATCGAGCGGTGTTACATTTAATTGACCATTTTTTAAATGATTAACTTATGACCCTAGAACAACTTTTAGAGCAGTTGAAAAGCCAGCAAAAACTTAATTTCGCTGAAGTAATCGCCACGCTTGAGGCTCATTATGAGTATACGCCCCAAAGTTTCACGAATGGTTTGGGGGTGGATTGCGTACAGAATCCAGCGGGCACGAATGAAGGCTCTTGCAAGGTGTTTGCGTTTGGGCAATTGCAGCAGCTTTCCCCTGAACAGACTTTAGCCTGCTTTGGCGAGCATTATCGGAAAGTACTAGCGATCCCTGAAGGCACTGATCATAGGAATATTCGTAGCTTTATGCACCACGGCTGGGCAGGAATAGAGTTTTTGGGGAATGAGCCTGCATTGAAGCTTAAGTACCAGTAAACTGAAGGCCATGAAAGCATGACCTTAGTTAAACTAACTCGTCGTAATCGCCAAGCTTTCACTAGGTGAGCTTAAGGGAGTGATATTTGTAGCTTCGATTTGCATTCGAGTCATGGTCGCTTTGCCCACGATGGTTGCAAACGAGGCATCTGCAGCATCGCGCGCTGTGGAAATGCGCACAAAGCTGCTCGTGGGAGCCATGCGAGTTGCATCAAAGAAATACCATTTACCGTCTAAGTAGGCTTCGAAGACGCCGTGAAAATCAGCTGGTGGCTCTAAGCCGGGCGCATAGGCCGAAACATAACGAGCAGGAATCCCTAGAGCACGACACAAACTAATGCTTAAATGTGCAAAATCACGACACACGCCAGCACGTTGCAATAAGACCTCACTCGCACCACTAGACGCATTAGTTGTACCGGGTACATACTCAATATTCTCATAGACCCAATCAACTACCGCAGCGACGCGTGTATAACCTGTTGGGATGCCTTCAAATGTCTTATACGCAAAGCGCCCGATGCGATCTGCTTCGCAATAGCGGCTTGGATTCAAATAAGGCAAAACCTCCGCTGGCAATTGTGCATAAGGGGTTTCTGCTACTTGACTAGGATCAGATGTATTAACTTGTAAGGCGAAACTAGCTGCATAATCAATACTGAATAAGCCGGGCTGCGCGGTGACGCGAATACTACGCCCGCCTTCGGGACCATAATTAAACGTTTCATAGGGCACATAAGGGTTTAAGATTAAATTCTCTTGTTGGAGAGTTTGATACGCATTTAAAGCAGGCATGATGCTGAAAATAAAAGTTGCGGCTGATTCCAGTTTGTAATCTAGCTGGGTGGCGACTTGGATCAGACTCATATGCATTCCTTGGGTTAAGTTAGCGGTTAATCACAAATTAAAGAAGCAATTCATGCGCCAATTAATTGCTGTATACCCTCATAGGCTAGTCTATTTCCCCAAAAAATGTGAATGCCGCTATAGAAATTGAGCAATCTAAGTTTGTATAGCGTAAAACTTGGCTTATAATAAGCACTTATGCTAGTAAATAAGAAAAATCATATGAAACTTAAATTCATTCTATTAGGAGCTATCAGCTTATTATCTGGCTGTGCCGCGGTGCCCAATGTGGTCGCTCCGCCGAGCATTTCAGTGCAGGATGTAAGCTTACAAAATCTCTCACTAACACAAGGCATGGCTTTAGTCGGTTTGCAGGTGACTAATCCGAATGCTTTCCCGATTCCACTGGAAGGTATTCAATACAACCTGCGTTTAAATGGCACTCAGGTCGCTAGTGGTGATCAGCGACAATCTATGTATTTGCAACCTAATCAGCCCACACCCGTGCAAATTCCAGTGCAATTGCAGCTTGCTACTCTCATGCAACTAGCACCGGTGCTGTGGCAAAATCGCGCGGCGCAATATCAATTAGATGGTGCAGTACGCCTGCCGTTTATTAGTGTTCCGTTTCAACGGCAGGGTGCGATTGGAGTCAATTAGCCAAAGAACTGGATATCCCAAAAATCTTTGCGTAAGTGTTTAAATAATTGCGTAGCTTCTGCAGGGCTGGGTAAACCTAATTCATGCTGTAGGCTCAAGTCAGTTTCTTGTTGGAAGCTGGCTTCTAAATTTGTAATCGCTTCAAGCTGAGCTTGCCGAATGTGAGCTTGTTGGGCGGTGCTTAATTGTGGCATCACCCAAGCGTGAATAGCCCAAGAGAGAGCAGCATGACGCGTTTCTTCTTCAGTGATATGGCTAATCACTGTACGAAAGATCGCATGTGTAGCACGCTCAGCTTGCCACCAACCACAAGCAGCCGCGAAAGTTTCATAAATACAACCCTCTAAAGCATTCTCTAAAGCGATTTCGTATAAAGAGCGCAATTTAAAATCAGCTACCGCTAGTGTTGCTGTTTGCTCTGCATAAGCAGCAGCGAGTAAGCCGGCCATTTCCGCATGTTCAGTTTCCTCAAGTATTGCTGCTTCTGCTAAATCAATTAGAACCTGAGGTGCTGCATAGGCTTTTAGCTCTTGAGCTAAATAACGGAAAGCAGTGATGGCCGCAGTTTCCATAGTAGCCATGTTGGTGAAGTAGCTACCTAATAGCTGAGAATTGTTGGGTTGAACGAATGCAATATTGCACTCGTCTGGTATACGTCCGGGAATAGGACAGCCCGATTTACGTAGATAATTACGAGTGACTAATTCATAACTAGCTGAGCAATTCATTTGGGGCATATTGTTAGGGGTCGATTGAACGGTACAGTTGTTCACCTGAATATTTTCCAATCTACTACCGCCCATTACTCCACGAGTACGTAGACTTAATTGTTGTTTGCACAGATCAATACAAGCTTCAGCCGAAAGATTATTGCTAGGAGCTGGTCCTGAAACTGTTTTTTGACCAAACTCACGAGTATCAGAGCCAAAACATCCACTAAACGGATCAGGCGTAGTAGTTTTTCCAGGCAATGCTGGTTTATTAGTGGCGGGTGGTACAGTAGCTGCTGGCTCATGAGTACAGGCAACTTGTGTGCTTAAAGGCAAGGCTGCTAACACCGCATTACGTAATACAAATTTAAACTGATTAATATTCATAACAATTTTTTCTAAAAAAGAAAACAGTATAATACAAAAAATAAGCAATTTTATAGGTCGAGTGCTTTGGAGTAACGCTTAAAGAGGCGAGATTAAGTAGAGTTAAAACTTAAGATCGTTTGATTAAAAATCATTTAATTTAGCATTAATAGATCAATGCTCAGTGCGTAGTAGTAGCTAAACCTCCTTTAATTTAGTGATAGCTAAAGCCTCTCAGACGCTAGACAATAGCCTTTTCATGACAAAAGCGAGGTTGGTTATGCATTTTTTCAAATCTACCCAGTTGGCTTGGCTGCAAAGCTCTTTGCTACTGTTAGTCTTGGTTTTAAGCTTGCCCACTCAAGCGGCCACGGTGCTTAAACCGGTTGATAATGCCTCTAATGATCCAAGTTTCTTAGCATTTCGCAGCCAGCTCTTGAAAACCATTGAACGCAAAGATGCCAAAGCTTTATTAGCGGTGGTCAATAAAAATATCCATGCTTCCTTCGGGATGGAAAATGGTATTGAAGACTTCAAAAAGATGTGGGGGCTAAACAAGCCAGCTACTAGCCAGTTGTGGGGTGAACTTAGCAAAGTGCTAAAAATGGGTGGTTCTTTTAGCAATAAAACAACATTTGTTGCGCCTTATGTGTTTAGCGAGTGGCCAGAAAGTCAAGATGCTTTTGAAAATTGGGCGGTGATTGCTAAAGATGTGAATATTCGTGCCAAGCCTAGTACGAGCGCCGCAGTGTTGAAAAAGGTGAGTTATGAAATCCTGCCGATTGAATTCAGTGAAAATGAGCAATGGGTGACGGTGAAGCTCGCTCAAGGTAAAAAAGGCTATATTGCCAGCCAATATATTCGTAGCTCGGTGGATTACCGCGCCTTTTTTGAAAAGATCAATGGGCTCTGGCAAATGACGGTATTTATCGCAGGCGATTAGATCATCAAGTTAACCCAAAATGTGACACTGAGTAGCGAGATTAAAGTCGAGAAGACCACAAGCTGTGAGCTGGCTTGTTCAAATAAGTTGTAGCGCATGGCGACCACATGTACTAAAGCTCCTGTCGGCAACGCAGTCAGGAGTACAGTCGTTACCAGCCAAATGGGATCGGTCACCCCTAGGAGATAAAAAGCGAAATAAGTCAGTGCAGGATGTACTAACAGTTTAAGCGTAATTAACCAGCTTAGTTCACCCAAGCTGGTTTGAATCTGCCGAAACTGGAGACTTGCCCCCAAGCAAAACAGCGCCACTGGAATAGCAGCGGGCGCGAGCATATCCAAGGTAGTATTAACGACTTTGGGCAGCGCTAGATTAAAGCCTGAGGCAAGTAAGCCAAGTACAGTCGATAAAAAAATCGGGTTGCGCAGGAGAGAACGATCCAAAGTCGTCCAAATTTGCTTTAAGCTCATGCTGTGTTGGCGCAAAGCCTCAATCCACAGTTGTGCGCCACCAATAATAAATAAATTCCCAGCCAGAATGATACTAATCGTTGCTGCGGATGCTCCTAGCAAGCTAAAAGTCAGTGGAATGCCCATATAAGCAAAATTCGCAAATACACTATTTAACCCACGCATCACCAACTCAGGTGGTGATTTACAGTGGAAAAGATAGCGACTGCTTAATACTGCAATAAGGGAAGTTAAAATAATACCTAGCACAAAAGCAGCTAGCGCAGGCCAATTGAATAAATTATCTAAAGTTTGTCGGCGGGCTGCATTAAATAAAAGCGCAGGTACTGCAAAGTAATATACGAACAGATTCAAGGCTGGCAGCATTTTGACATCAAGGATGGTTCTGCGAGCGAGATAGCCTAGGCCAATCAAGGTAAATAAAGGAATAATCGCGAGCAGGCTTGCAGTCACAGTAACATCCGAGTCAGGTTTGAAACGCGGCTATTATAGTGAAAACTGCTTGGAGTGCAGTCAGTTTATCTTAAAACCATAAGCTCTCTTGCCATGCTAAATTAGGTTTACCCCCCTCAGTAGCTACTTGGGTGGCGTTAGCTGGTAAATTGTGTTCAATCCAATAAAGGGGTGTTTTTTGGTTATTGGTGTGTAAAAGATTTTGCAGGATAGTGAGGAATTGCTGATTTGGATTGATTAAGAGTGCACTGCTATTTTCAGTCAGCAACTGAATATCTAAGCTACTCAGTTTATCGTTTAACTCTAAGGGTTTGTATCCATGTAGCTCACTTGCAGTATTACTAGGGCTTTTGCCTAATTCTAAGGGATTACGTTGAGGCAGTTTAGTATCAGAATTGGTTTCATCTACAAAATCAAGTAGCTCAATCAGCGGATCAGTTTGCGGGGTATTGAGTGCTAAAGGTCGTTGAGGCTGAGCTTCTGTAGGAGTGTCTGTGATTTGGTTGATTTGCTGCTCAACCACTTGCCCAACCTGCTGGTTAAGTGCTTGTTGTTTAGCATTTTCTTCGGAGTTTGACTGGGGCAGCGACAAGTACTGTTTAGTGGATTTCCCAAATTCTATGCTGGGCGTATTAGTCAAAGGTAGACTACGTACAGTTTTTAGATCAATAGCTTTACTAGGGGCTAGAGTGCTAGAGGAAATCATGAAGGACTATTCCAGTATTTTATAATTTCAGTCATTTATTAACTAAATTAATGCCTGATGAAAGCTTGCTGGGGATAATTGGATAAATTGTCGAAATGAACGGTAGTTAAGCTGTTTTTTTGAACAATGCCCAGCTTGTTTGCCGAGCATTGCTATTAGTTTTATTTAAGCTAAGCGCTTGACTTGAGCTTCAATAATATCGCCATATACCGTGTTATCGTCGCCAAAATACACCATTGAAGAAGCTAGTTTACTGGCAAGAATCGCGTATTTTACCTTTTCAGGTAAGCGTTCAATTCGTTCCTTAAATTGCTCGGTTTGAATCAAAGCTGGCATATGTGCAAGCATCGCCTGCTTGTAAGCTGCTTCATGTACCAAGTGCGGATTGGCTTGGAAGTAAGCAAACATGCGCGCGTAATGCGCATTAATTTCTTGGCTAACCTGCGTAGAAATATCGGTATAGGTGATTTTTCCACCCGCCTCACGCTGACGCTTAATCACCACACGTGCTTCTTGCTCAGCCATCTGGTTCAGAATCGCGATGACATCATTCACATACTGCTGTTTATGCGCGAGAAACTCTGCTTCGCTTAAAGTCAGATTGGCGATAATTTCATAAGAAGAGGAAATAACTCCACATTTATTCGCTGAAGCATCGCGCATAATTACTACGCCACGTTGTTGCAGCACACGGCGTGCATCAGGCGTGATAAAAGAGTTAGCGCCTTCCACAATCACACGGGCACTGGGTTCACCCTCTTCTTTGAAAAATTGATCCACATTATGCATGGCAATCGTTTCAGGGCGACCACCGGCAGGAATGAACAAGTCAGTTTCTACTGTGAAGGTCAGTTGATTGAAAATCTTGTTGAATTCATCGGTCGAAATCCAATCTTCTTCTAAACCTAAAGAGGTTTTCTTCAACTGTTTATACAGGTCGCGCATGCCATCATGCTTTTTCTGGCTGCGATAGATAATGAAAGCACCTTCATGCAAAGCATTGGCATCGAAAGCATCCAAATCCGCTTTAAGAATCACTTTGCACAGGGAATCATGGTCTAAGCCTTCGGGATCAAAAGCTGCAGCCGTACCATCTACAATCATGCGAATTTGTACCTGCTCACAGCGTTCCAGCAAAAGGCGCATGCTATTGCCTGCCACATCACCATTCGGACCACCAGTAATTTTGATGCTGAATGGATCAGTGTGCATATTAATGCCAAGGGTTTCTTGCATGGTCACTTCAGCAAAGCGAATCACACCGATGGAAGTGACCCCATATTCTTTATGATTAATCCCTACCTTTTTGCTGGACATAATACCAGCACCGAGCAAATAGCCGCGTTGCACCGCTAACTGAGCAATTAACTCAATCATCACGTCATGCATATTTTCATCGGGGCCGAGTTCGATCGGCTCGTCCTCACCGTAATAATCCACTACGCGCGGATCTTTCGCCTTACCGTTCTCAGTGACATACAAGTCGAGGAAGGCATTGGCAAAGCCATATTGCAGTTTATATAAATATTGCAGGACAGTGGCTTGTGGTGTGCCGGGGCGAGTATTGAGGATGGAAACCATCTTTGAGCCGCCCTCGTAAATGTCTTTATTCTTCAAATGTTGAGTATGTGCCAGTACATAGTTTTCGCGGAATAGGGTATTGGCGCTATTGGTATAATCATCATGGCCTTGAGTCATGAGTGTCCGCCAGCCGCCGCGTGCAATATCGGAGAAACCAATGTGATAACCAGAACCACTGCGGCCTGCGAAGAAGGTAATCCGGAAGGGACGTTCTTTGGGTAAGTCAGCGGTAAAATCTTCTCCTAGCTCTTCTAGGTAAGCCGGATCAAGGCGGAAGGCCAGCGCATGTTTCTCGTCTACGAAGAAATTGGTCTTTAAGCAGTGGGTAATAAAACTCATCGCACAGCGGAAAATAACACGGCGCGTCTCATCCAAGAAGCGGCGACCGGTATTGAAGTTATCAATTTTGTTTTTGGTCGCTTGCAATAGTTCGGCATAGATGGATTCGCGATTCACTAGATTTGGTTTAAAACGTGCATGGAAGAGCTTGACCAATTGCTGGCTGAGTTCAGGTTGAGCAATGAAAGCACGTTGCACTACTTCAGGATCAAATTGATCAGGTTTATTGTGCGCGAGATTGGTATGACAGAAAGTGATTAAGGCTTTAATTAAAGTCGCGTCCATCCCACTCATGATACCTGTGGCGACTAGAGCATTAAAACTAGTAGAGTCGGAAGAAATAATTTGCGTGTTATACAGTTCATCCTGTAAAGCTTGGAAAAGTTCATTGCCATTTTCTAGCACCGCACCATGGCGGGGTTGTACATAAAAGCTCGCTAAAAAGGTTGGAAAAATTCCATTACTTAAGGTGATGGTATAAGTACGTTTCACCCCAATTTTCAGGCGTTTAAACACTTCAAAGACTTGTAATAGAAAATCGCGCTGGGGCGGGTTGCTAACGCCAAATAGCACACGATTGGTTTCACCATTGACTGCATTGTCAATCGGATCAATATCTAGGTGGATACCACCGTGGGCTTGAGTTTTTTGATAGAGATCAAGTACTCGGGCTAAGCGCTCAGGATGGGAAACATGCACATAATCTGGATTGTTAATCCACAAGAGCTTCACTAGTTGGTCGGTTTGGCTAGTATCAAAATTAGGGGCGTGAATACGCAGATTATCTTCGATTTTTTCTTTAATGCCCACAGGCGGCGACTGATCATCTTTGGCCAAAGCGGCAGCTACCTCAGCATCGGACACCGCATTGTAGTCAAAACGCAGGACTTCTAAAAAATAATCACTATTGGGTAAGCGCAATAACGAGGTATTGATTTCAGAATAAGATAAATTATCGCGTTTTGGTAAAGAGCTGAGCGTATTATAAATTGAGTTGGGGACGCCATTTTGGGCAATTAACATGTGCTTGGGGCGGTCAGCCAGGCGAATATAGGGTAGGCGGTGAATGCGATACAGCGATTCAACTAAAACGGCTAAAGCATCGGGTTCGGCACGGTTAAAACTAAAAAAGAAGGGGTGCATGGCTTGTTGTAGCCAAGCTAGGTTACTATCCGTTCTACTACAACTTTCCTGAATGATGGCTTGAATTTGGTCAATAACTTGTTGTCCTGGATCTTTGTCCATGGTAACTCCTCCTGTGTGTTGTGATGCTTTGTTTTTTTCTAAACATACGCCTATTTAGTGCCCAATGGCAGGGCTTATACTGATTAAATCTAGCGAAAGCTAATGCTTTATTGTTTACTTAATTTGTGAGGGTTCCTATGAAGCTACCGATTTATCAAGCTTTTCGTGCTGCACTGCTGCATTTTTTAGATGACCCTGAGAATGAGCTTGAACCCTTGCATACCGAGTATTTTCCTGATGGAATTTTATTGATCAAGGATGGTTATGTAGAAAAAATTGGCTCTGCGCATGAATTAATAAATAGTCTCCCCGCTGATTGTGAGCTGATTCATTATCCTGAGCAGTTAATTATTCCCGGTTTAATCGATACGCATATTCATTATCCCCAAACCGATATGATTGCAGCCTATGGCGAACAACTCCTGCAATGGTTAGAAACTTATACTTTTCCCACCGAGCGCCAATTTGCCGATCAAGAGCATGCGCGTGAAGTGGCTGAGTTCTTTTTAGATGAATTACTCCGCAATGGTACGACTACCGCATTAGTGTTCGGTACAGTCCATCCTGAGTCGGTGGAGGCTTTCTTTGCAGCGGCTGAAGCGCGGAATTTACGGATGATTGCGGGTAAGGTGTTGATGGATCGCAATTGCCCTGCTTATCTTCAAGACACACCAGAAACCGCTTATACCGAAAGCAAAGCACTCATCGAAAAGTGGCATGGACGCGGGCGCTTATCTTATGCGGTCACTCCACGTTTTGCCCCTACATCCAGTCGGGAGCAATTAGCTAAAGCAGGGGAGTTGCTAGCGGACTATCCGGATGTGTATCTGCATACGCATGTGGCAGAAAATCGTGATGAGGTCGCTTGGGTCGCTGAATTATTTCCAGAAAGTCGCAGTTATTTAGACGTTTATCAGCAGTACGGTTTGTTACGTCCACGGGCTGTATTGGCGCATTGCATTCATTTAGATGCAGCCGATCATGAGTGTATGGCGAGTACCGGTTCGGCGGCTGCCTTTTGTCCATCCTCCAATTTATTTATTGGCAGCGGTTTGTTTGATCTGCATGCAACTAAAGCGAGTGGGGTGCGCGTCGGTTTAGGTACGGATGTAGGCGGCGGTAATTATTTCAGCCTGTTGCGTGGGATCAATGATGCTTACAAGGTTACTCAATTACTCAGTAAAAAATTATCGGCTTTTCAAGCTTTGTATTTAGCGACTTTAGGGGGAGCGAAAGCACTCTATCTGGACGATAAAATTGGTAATTTTGCAGTGGGAAAAGAAGCCGATTTTATCGTGCTAAATTTTAAGGGTACACCTTTAATAGAGCGGCGTTTGCAACATTGCCAGAGCTTGCACGATAAGCTCTTTGCCATTTTAATGCTGGGTGATGACCGCTCAGTGACTGCCAGCTATGTGATGGGGCAGGCTGCTTTATAATTCTTGTACCCCAACTATTTCAATACCATCATAATAAATTGACTATTCCCAAGGTTTTGGCAGCATCATTCAACTTGTTATCAAAGCAGGCGAATATTAGCGGTTATAGAGTAGGGGAGTGCTCATGCATGGTTCTCCAAGAGCAAATCACTCAACGACACACCTTCGGTTAAGCGGATACGCTGCGCGGCAGGCAATCCCAGTTTTTTGCTACCTTGCCCATGCCGTACCCCCGCTAATTTATCCAGTGGTTGTGACGTGCGAAGTTGCAGGTTGGGTGCTAATCGCATCAAACGTGCCACTGGATTGCCGTGGGTCGTGACAATGATTTCTTCACCTGCTTGGGCATATTTGAGGTATTCGGAAAAGCGATTTTTCAGTTTGTGGACAGCGACATGCATAAGTGTTGGCTCATTTGTAGCTACAAGTAGTCGTGCTGACTAGTGACTTGGTTAAGATTGTTACCCAATCTCTCCCATCAACTTCACTACCCAGTCCTCCCGCTCTTCTACTGTTGCCAACGGTTGTCCAGCCGATTTCTGAGTTCCAAAACCAAAAGGTGGTTTGCGCGGTTGCCTGTTGGCTCCATACCTGAATATGCGGTTCGTACCAGTCGGCGATGCCGAGGTGGTCGGAGGTGTCGCCTTCAAAACCGAGGATGCCATACGCGCTGTCTGAAACGATGGCGGTGGGCGTGTCCCATTGGGCGTAATGGTCGAGGCTGTCGCCGAGATGGAGACTGACTTGCCCATCTGTCCAGTACGTGTGGGTGGGAAGGCTGTCGAGGGTGACAGCTTTGCCGCGCCCGACTGTGCCGGGGGATGGGGGGTGTTCTTTGCCTTGAGTGCTACCGATGCGGACATATTTTAAGTTGCTTTTGGTTGTGGAGTGTATTTGTGCAAGCGTAACCCTTCTACTACCTCAAAATGTTTGACGTTACCCGTAGCCAACCCAAGCCCATGTTCCAATGCAGTTGCTGCAATCAGTGCATCAGCAAGTTGCATGGCATGGCTGTGGAAGTAGCGGCATACCAGTGACACGGCATTCTCTGAAATGTTGCTCGTGATCGGTAGGCGTAACACTTCCATGTTTTTGAAGGTTTTGTCGATGGTTTGGACTTCGCGCTTGTTTTTTGCGCCTTGAATCAGTTCCATGTAGGTCACGTCAGATATGGCGAGGTCATCGAAACTGTCCAGAAATGCACTAGCGTGAGAATCTTTGCGCGTTACCCAAATCAATACGTCGGTATCAACCAGAATCAAAAGCGTGACCTCCGCAGATGACGGACGTAAGCGGCGGGGTCTGCCATGTCTGTGCGGTCTTGCCATAAGCCGTAAAGTGGCGTGTCGCTCCAACGGGTTTTGCGTTTACTAGCGTTTTTGGTGGCTGGTTTGATGGCAGGGTAGCGGCTGCGGATAAATTCGATGTAGTGCAACACTTCGCGCTGGGCGCTTTCAGGCAAGCCGTGCGCTTGTTGGGTAATTTGTTGCTCCAAGGTTTGCATAGTGTTGTCGTCCTGTAAGCTGCGTTGGGGTTCAGTATAAGGTGTTTTGAGCGTATTGCCAAAATGCTGCTATACCGAGTCGCCTTCAAAGCCGAGGATGCCTACACGCTGTCCGAAACGATCACGGTGGGGGTGTCCCATTGGGCGTAATAGTCGAGGCTGTTGCCAAGGTGGAGGCTGACTTACCCGCCCGTCCAATGCGTGTGGGTGGGAAGGCTGTCGAGTGTGACAGCTTTGCCGCACCCGACCGTGCTGGGGGATGGGGGTAGTGCTACTGATATGGACATAAACCAAGGCCAAAAGTCTTGTTGGAGGTAGGATAGCATAGGGAGTGTGTTGAGGGGGAAACAGCCCACAACTCGCGTCGCAGTAGGTTGGCTTTATGCTAGAATCACAATCCTACAGTCCACAACTTCGGTAGGTCGGCACTATGCAGGACAAGTACATCAACCCCTTCACTGATTTCGGTTTTAAAAAGCTGTTTGGGGAAGAACCGCACAAGGAATTACTGATCAGCTTCCTAAATACGCTGCTGCCAGAAAAACATCGGGTTCAGGACTTGCAGTACACCCGCAATGAACATCAGGGCTACACCGCGCTTGACCGCAAAGCCATTTTTGACCTGAACTGCATCAGCCCGACGGGTGAACGCTTCATTGTCGAGTTGCAAAAAGCCAAGCAGAATTTTTTCAAGGATCGTAGCCTGTATTACGCCACATTTCCGATTCAGGAGCAGGCACAGCGCGGCGATTGGGATTATAAGTTGGCGGCGGTTTATACGATTGGTATCCTCGATTTCGTATTTGAGGAAGACCGGGAGAGTCACGATAAGGAAGTGATGCACACCATCCAGCTTAAAAACCAGAATGGGCATGTGTTTTACGACAAGCTGACGTTTATCTACCTGACGTTGCCCCATTTTAAGAAGTCGCTGGATGAACTGCATACGACACAAGACAAATGGCTGTATATATTCAGACATTTGCACGAAATGCAGGAGATACCACCTGTTTTGCACGAAGCGATATTCCTCAAGTTATTTGAGGCAGCACAAATCGCCTGTTTTAATCCTGCCGAGCGTCAAGCCTACGAAGATAGCTTGAAATATTATCGTGATTTGAAGAATGTGACTGATACGGCGCGGGATGAGGGCGAGCAAAAGAAGGCAGTGGAAATTGCCCGCAATTTGTTGGATGTGTTGGATGATGAAACGATTGCACAGAAAACGGGATTGTCATTGGAGGATGTGCTAGTGCTGCGACAGCAAAACTGAGGGGTAGGTGTTCTTTGCCTTGAGTGCTACCGATGCTGACATAAACCAACGCCAAAAGTCTTGTTGTGTATGATGCAATAGTATAGTCATCATGCCTCAATCATTGCCAAAATATCTTGATACTGCTGCCAAACACGGTCAAATACAGACGCTGGGCGGATCCACGTGGCCAATTAATACCAAACGCTGCCTTGCGCGGGTCAATGCTACATACATACGGTTCAGATGCTGGGTATCCGTCAAGTCATACTGCTCAAAATAGGGCAAGATCACCAGATCAAATTCTAACCCCTTGGCGTTGGTGATGGCTGTAAAATGACGCACATGCCGCCGCGACAAATCAATTCGTTCCGAAACTTCCGCATCTACCATACGTTCTGCCAAGGCAGATTTGCAAGCAGCATGACAGTGGTTTGCCATTTCCGTACTGGGCAAAATTACCGCAGCCGTTTGTTTGGGGTGGGTGGTCTGTAACAACTTAACCACCTGTTCCACCAGTTAGGTTTCATCACTATAGGTTTCCAGTTCTGGTCTATACAGTTCAGCCGGGTTTTCGAGCAAGCAGTTGAGTAACTCATCATCGGGTATTTCCCCTAAATGACCATCCTGCAATTCTGCCCGGAAGCGTGCGCTGAACCAGGCAATACCGGGTACTTCCGCTTGCCGCATGTTTTTGCTCAATTGTACATTTTGGAGGCGCTTGCCGGGGAAACAGGCGCGGACATCAATACTGCTGCCGTTATGGAGTTTCTGAGCAATATCCCCGACTACGGTTACTGCAAAGTATTCAGGTCGAGCCTGCTCCACCATCAGGTAAATCTGCTGTTCGGTGAAGTCCTGCACTTCATCCACAAACACGGATTGATAAAAGAAGGGAGTCCTGAGTTGTTCAGGGTTGCCATCAAACCCCCTTCCAATAAGGTGGTACAGGCATAGCAGCAGATCAATATCTTCATCTGCCAGTTTTTTGTGGTTCAACTGCTCCACAATCTGTGACGTTAGGCCGGTGTCGGGGAACAAGGAGACATTCACCGCCAAGGCAACAGCATACGCATCAGCCACAAAAGCCAACGGCTGTAAAAGCATCCGCCGTACCACCGAGGTAAAAGCAGCCTGAACAGATCGCCGCTGCTGTGCTTTTGCTACTTCTACTGGCTGCTCTTCATCGTTTTCGTTCTCGTTCTCAATATTTTTCGCGGCAGCAGTGATAGTAGGCAGTTGTAACCTGCCCAAGCCTCTTTGTACCCGCAGGCGCTTCAAGTTGCCGCCTTGCTGGATATAAAGCCCTTGGGCTGATTCCGGCAGCAGGCGGATATACAAATCCTCAGCATCCGACACAACAGCCGATAATATCTCGCCACTAACATTATCACGCACAAGGCATTGTGTGCTGGCTAGTAACTCTCGGGTTATCTGATCACTCGGCAATTCCTGACCAGCCTTCGAGAGAATACTCAAGTCATCATCAATCATGCCTTTTGCATCGAAGAATACCAATCTGGCAAGGGATTTCAGGTACAGCGCTGTTTTGTCGGCAATGAGTGCTTGCGCCAACTCCCGCTCCGTTTGGGCGCTCCAGAAACGCTCCCCAATCGTGATTCACAGGGTGTTGCTGCCCAGAACCTCTAATCGAATAGGCTGGATACAGTCATAAACGCGTTTGGCCAAACCATCCAGGGCAAAACGCTCAGTGACTCTTGGCTTTGCCAACTCCTGATAGAGTGAAGTGATTTCCTTGCACAGGCGCTCCATGGCAGGACGCACAATGTTCAACGTCCGATTCTTTGCTTCTGGCACAAAGGAATTGGCGACATCTTCCGCTGTCGGAAACTGATGGAGAAAGGCATCCGCCCAGTAACTGGCGATAGCCCGGTCGGCGGTGCGTAGCCATACCATGGTGATATCAACATGGGTTCCGCGTGGTTCATTCAGTCCCGCCCAGCGTGAACCTGCGCTACGCTCGACTTGTCGAGATTGGCGCAAGCGACTGCGTAATTCGGGGTATTCCTGCACTGGGAGATTAGGCAAATCCAGCCGTCGACAGGTTTCCTTGAGATACTGGATCAGCTCACCGGTACGTACAAAACCGACACTGCTTTCTTGGGAAAACTGCCCGGCAAATCTCCCTGCCCAGTAGTCACCGTTGTCACCCACGATGTCGCGGAATTCTGCTTCGTCATAAACGTTTTGGGCATTAAAGTCACACAGCATTTTGGTGCGCCCTAATGCAGCAGAGGTTTTACCCGAACCGGCAACCCCTTCCACATACATAGCCCCAATCGGAGAACGGGCAACTACTGCATCCTGCTCACGGGTACGATTGAGGTAAAAGGTTTCGCTCAGACCAAAATATTCATCAACGACAGTCTGTTTGGTATCTTCATCCTCGTTACCATCCTCCTGTTCGGGTGGAATCCATTCATCTGTTTCGTCATCTTCAATCACTGCATATTCTGTCAGATGGATTTCCGGTAAGGGTGGCGGAACAATTTCTTCCACAACAGGTGGAGGAGGCGGTGGTAACTCAATTGGCTCTGGTAATTTTAGTTCTGGAATTGACTTGGCTGGTTGAACCTCTATCTGTCGGGGTATGGTAGTCGTCCCTGTCAGGAATGCACGCAAATTGCTGACGGAATCCCGCTTACTGTCCTGCCTGACATCCATGCGCAAAAAATTGCGCACATTGGGTTCAAATTGTGCGCCGTCAAAACGGTCAAACAAACGTACTTCCAAGACTGTGTACTCGCCCCAGCGTGGCGTTTCTCCTTCATTGCCCTCCTGAAAGGAATGAACACATGCGCCCGACCGGCGAGTATGGCGTTGCGTAACCTGAGCTGTGTTTTGGATAGACTGCCGATGTCGAACTAAGACGGAAGGTCAGCACCCCTTCATTTTCTGTTTTAATGATGACTGTTTTGCCGTATGCATGGCGACGGAGAGGGCTATATTCTCCACGCTTACCATCTTCATAGATCATCTTGTCAGCGTAGTTGATGACTCCTTCGAGAACATCAAGTTCTTCTTTTACCCGTGTCTTTTTTTCGATTTTATCCATTACCCAATCTCCCCCATCAACTTAATAAACCACTCCTCCCGCTCCTCCACGGTCGGGAGTTCGATTTCAAACCGCAACTTATCCTGTCCATCGAGTTTAAACATCCAAGGACGTTTTTGAATAAGTTGAATCACTTTCAGCGGGTCAATATTCGGTTTAGTATCGAAAATAATCCGCCCACCTTTAGCGGTCATATCCAGTTTGCGCATACCTAAGTCTTGGGCAACTAATTTAACTCGCGTGACGCTAAATAAGGTTTTGACGGGGTCAGGTAATAAGCCGAAACGGTCGATCATTTCCACCCTTAATTCGTCTAAAGCGGCTTGATTCGCAGCACTGGCAATCCGCTTATACAGAATCAGGCGGCTATGCACATCAGGTAGATAATCATCAGGAATCAGAGCTGGGGCACCTAATTCAACCGTCGTGCGGCTTTGGGTGCGGGGATCAAGATCGGGCGTTTTACCCGATTTCAGAGCTTTAACCGCGCGCTCTAATAAATCGTTGTAGAGATTGAAGCCGATTTCTTGAATTTGCCCGCTTTGATCTTCTCCGAGTAATTCACCTGCACCGCGAATCTCTAAATCATGCGTGGCTAAGGTAAAGCCCACGCCTAATTCTTCTAGTGATTCAATCGCTTCCAAACGCTTGACCGCATCTTGGGTGAGGAGCTTTTTTGGTGGAGTAATTAAATACGCATAAGCGCGATGATGCGAGCGCCCGACCCGACCACGTAGTTGATGGAGCTGGGCTAAGCCGAGTTTATCCGCCCGATTGATAATAATCGTGTTCGCAGTCGGAACATCGATGCCACTTTCAATAATGGTGGTGGCGACTAGAATTTGGAAGCGCTGGTGATAGAAGTCACTCATGATGCTTTCGAGTTCTCGCTCGCGCATTTGCCCATGCGCAAAACGGACTTCTACATGAGGCAACAACTCACTTAATTCTTCAGTGATGCGCCCAATGGTTTTAACTTCATTATGCAGCACATAAGCTTGTCCACCACGGGCTAATTCACGTGCACAAGCTTCTTGAATAGTGATCTTGTTCCATTCGGTGACAAAAGTTTTGATGGCATGTCGTTGGGTAGGTGGGGTGGCAATAATCGATAAATCCCGTAGACCCGACAGCGACATATTCAAAGTGCGTGGAATCGGCGTCGCGGTTAGGGTGAGCATATCCACATTAGCGCGCAGTTTTTTCATCTGCTCTTTGTCGCGCACCCCGAAGCGATGTTCTTCATCGATAATGACTAAGCCTAGGTTCTTAAAAACCACATCATCCTGCAAAAGTTTATGCGTGCCGATCACAATATCAATTGTGCCAGCGGCCAAAGCATCAAGGGCTTTGGAACTTTCTTTGCTTGTTTTAAAACGTGATAAGGATTCAATCCGAAACGGCCAATCCGCAAAGCGGTCACGGAAATTGTTTAAATGCTGTTCAACCAACAGGGTTGTGGGGGCAATCATCACCACTTGCTTGCCCGCATTGGCTGCAACAAAAGCGGCACGCATGGCAACTTCCGTTTTACCAAATCCCACATCCCCACACACGACCCGATCCATCGGTTGCGCTGAGCGCATATCCTTAATCACGTTTTCGATTGCTAGAGCTTGATCGGGAGTTTCTTCAAATGGGAAAGCCCCTGCAAACAATCGATAGTCATTTTCATCAAAGGGGAAGCTATGGCCTTGTTGGGCGGCACGACGTGCATGAATATCTAAAAGTTCAGCGGCCACATCACGAGCTTTCTCTGCCGCTTTGCTGCGGGCTTTTTCCCATTGATCCGTACCTAATTTATGCAAAGGCGCATGGTCAGGGTCAGAACCCGTGTAACGACTCACTAAATGCAAAGAGGCAACTGGTACATACAAGCGATCTTTATTCGCATATTCGATCAGTAAGTACTCAGCCTCTACCCCCCCAGTCGTCACCATCTGCAAGCCTAAATAGCGCCCTACTCCATGTTCTTCATGTACAACTGGAGCGCCTTCATTCAGATCGGTGAGATTACGAATAATCGCATCAGCATCGCGGGTTGCTTTTTTACGGCGGCGCTGTTGCTGAATTTGTACGCCATGCAATAAGTTTTCTGGAATAACAGCAAGGCGAGCATCCGGCAGCCAAAAACCTTGTTCTAATGGCGCTACTGTTACCGCCATTTCTGCTTTACTGGTTACAAATGCTTGCCAAGTCTCTAGGGTTTGGACAGCAAGCATTTGCTCACGTAATAACTCAATTAAAGCTTCACGCCGCCCGGCCGATTCAGCGGTAAATAAGACTCGGCCTTTTAAGTCTTTCAGAAATTGCAGCAATAGAAATAAAGGTTGCTCATGGCGTGGATGGATTAATAATGAGGGCAGGGCAGCCGTATTATAGTTGTGACCCTCTGCTTCTAATTTAAAACTTTGAACCTCAATGCTGCGATAGTCACGCAGGAAACTTTTGAGTAGCTCTGCATTAAGAAAGAGTTTATCGGGGACCAAGAGTGGACGCTCAATGTCATGGCGACGCTGTTCATAGCGATTTTGCAAAGACTGCCAAAACTGTTCAACCGCTGTGGGAATCCCCTCTTCAAGAATCAGCAGAGTCTTCGCAGGTAGATAATCAAATAAAGTCGCGGTACTTTCAAAAAATAGTGGCAGGTAATACTCAATGCCTGCAGGTGGTTTACCGTGACTGACGGCTTCATAAATGCGACTACGTTGTAAATCGCCTTCCACTTGTTGACGATAATTCGTGCGGAATAATTTAATACCTGCTTCATCTAATGGAAATTCACGAGCCGGTAAGAGTTCGACTTCCTTAAAATTATCTTCAGTACGTTGGGTTTCGGTAGAAAAACTACGGATCGAGTCAATTTCATCATCGAATAAGTCAATTCGATAAGGGATTGTGCTGCCCATCGGGAAGAGATCGACCAACGCACCACGGGTTGCATATTCGCCATGTTGCATGACTTGGCTGACATGTTGATAGCCCGCTTTATCTAAGTGCTTGCGAAAGCTATCAATGGCTAATTTCATACCCGCTTTTAGCAATAGGCTATGGCCTTGCACATAATTAAGCGGTGCTAAGCGCTGCAGCAGCGTAGCCACGGGGACAATTAAGATACCCTGTTGTAAGGTGGGCAAACGCGCCAGAATTTTTAAGCGCTCAGAAATAATATCTTCGTGTGGCGAGAAAATGTCATAGGGTAAGGTTTCCCAATCAGGAAAAATATGCACCGATAATTCAAGGGCGAAAAAGCGTAGGGCTTCTTCCATCCGATAAGCATGATGCGTATCACTAGTGACTAGTAACACTAAGCCTTTAAATTCACTAGCCGTTTGGGCGATGAGTGCTTCGGCAGCATTCCCATAAAGCTGCCCCCAGCGAATACTACCTTGCTTGGGCGGGGGGTAAGCTGCTTGTAAGCTTGGAAGAGACGAGGCTGTGCTTGCTACGGCCATAATACGCTTGTGGGGTAATCAAAAACGCAGGCATTGTACCTGAAACTAGCAATAGCTTGCATAGTGATGCTATTGCCAGTTGGGTTTTGACCTGCTTATTTAATATCTCGCTATCAAAACCGCATCACGGTGCAAATTCTTCACTGGAATAGTTTCAGCATTAGGATGCAGGAAGAGTTGAACGGGAATTGCTGTTGATACGTTGCTTTAAAGTATCGATTTGCTCACGCGTGAGTAGCTCCATCACAGAATCTCGCGACTCGATTGCATGTTTTTGACCTTGAGCAGCCGCTAACGATAACCAATAAGCTGCTTCCATCAAGTTTTTCTCAACACCTACACCATTGGCTAAATAAGCACCAAGGCCATATTGAGCTAAAGCATGGTTAGATTGAGCCGCTTTTTTAATCCAATGCACGGATCTTTCATGGCTCATTTCCACGCCTTGACCTTTCGCGAACATTAACGACAATTGATATTGTGCTTCTGGGTAATCATTTTCAGCTGCTCCTAAATACAGATGATAAGCTTTGGTATAGTCAATCCCTAAAAATTTACCAGTCGTGAGCATGTTCCCCAACATGGTTTGGGCCGCCGGATTACCGCGCTTAGCTGAGGTTTGAATCAGTTCAACACCTTTAGTAGTATTTTGCGCGACCCCAGAGCCAAATAAATACTTATTACCTAAGTTAAATTGCGCACCAGCTTCACCTTGTTGGGCAGCTTTTTGATACCATTCAACCGCCAACTGCAGATCTTGCCCAACACCAGTGCCCTGTTCATACATGAGTCCTGTATTGAATTGAGCCGCCGCATCACCTTGTTGAGCCGCTTTTTGGAACCAATTAAAGGCTTGTTGATAGTCCGTTTTGACCCCTTCACCTTGTAAATACTTCACGCCCAAAATGTACTCAGAACCACGGTGACCATTTTGCGCGGCTTTAATTAGCCAATTAAAGCTTGGTTCAGTTAAACTAGGATCAGTTTTGGCCTCTTGATCTAAGAGCATGGCAAGACTGTATTGGGCTTCGCCATCATCTTGTTTGGCAGCTTGCTCTAACCAATAGAAGCCTTGTTTAGGATTATAAGCAGGAGTGCTCTCTCTCAAGAGCAAAGCACTGAGATTAAATTGTGATTCTAAATGCCCTTGTTTGGCAGCTTTTTCGTAGAAATCCACTGCCTTAAAATAATCACGCTCAACCTCATCAATCCCATATTCATAATAAAAACCCAGTTGATAGAGCGCTTGAGGATATTGTTGTGCCGCTGCTAATTTCAACCATTTTAGCCCAGTGGAGAAATCAGCTTTAGTATTTTGTCCTTCAATGAGGTTAATTGCGGTTTTAAATTGCTCGGCTGGGTTGTATAGTGATCCTAGATCTGGAGTGTTGCTGGCTTTTGCGGAATGCATAATTAATGCACTCATACAGGCAAAGCCTAGAGTGATAACGTATTTATGAGGTTTTTTATTGTACATAGTCAGGCCCTGAGTTTGAGAATCCAAGTGGCAGTGCACTGGGCATATAAGTATCTAAAAAGTGAAGCAAATACCCTGTAAGCAAACTTATACGCAGCATATCATAAGTCAATTTGATAAATGTACACAATAAGGTAACGGGCTTGGCAAGTTACCATTAAGCTTTGTAGTAAGGAGATAGAACAGCGTGAAGGAGCAGATAATTGATTTAAAAGGGGAAATGTCTCTTTTAACCGTGCTGGTTCTACACTCTGGGAATATGCACTCTATTAGTACAGCTCTTGAAACCAAATGCCAACAAGCCAGTCAATTTTTAGAGCGTAGCCCGATTATCATTGATTGTCAGCTCTTGGGTGAGACCGGTCTTGAGCTTGATTTTGTAGAGCTTAAACTTCAAGTCAGCAAGCTTGGGTTGGTGCCTGTTGGTTTACGCAATTTGTGGGAAGAAGCTGAAGCTAAAGCGCTAGCTGCGGGTTGGGCCTTGTTACGCCCTAGCAAACAGCAGCCTACTGCTAATATACCACCTGTCACTGAAGTCAATTTAACTCCAGAATACCCTGAAGCTGTACAGCGTCTATTAGTTTTAGATCGACCTGTGCGTTCTGGTCAGCAAGTGTATTGTCCCTATGGGGATATTGTGGTACTGCAGCATACTAGTGCAGGTTCTGAATTGCTCGCAGGTGGCTCAGTGCATGTCTATGGTGCTTTACGTGGGCGTGTCTTAGCCGGTATTCAAGGTGATATACAGGCAAGAATTTTTTGTGAACGCTTAGAAGCAGAATTAATCGCTATTGCAGGACGTTACCGTTTATTAGATGAAATTGAGTCTAATCTTAAAGGGCAATCGGTCATGATCTATTTGGATCAAGAGAAGTTGAAAATAGTGCCGATTTGATTGGCACGGCTTGGGTTTAGCTTTATAGTCCGGCTGTGCTGCACGGCTGAATCAAGGAGTAAGAAATTGAGCAGGATTGTTGTCGTAACTTCTGGCAAAGGCGGAGTCGGTAAGACTACGACTAGTGCTGCATTTGCAACTGGGCTTGCATTGAAGGGTTACAAAACAGCGGTAATCGATTTCGACGTGGGTTTACGTAATCTTGATTTAATTATGGGCTGTGAGCGGCGTGTAGTCTATGATTTCATTAATGTAATTAGTGGCGAAGCGAATATTAAGCAAGCTCTAATTAAAGATAAGCGTAGTGATAATTTATTTATTCTGCCAGCCTCCCAAACTCGGGATAAAGATGCACTGACTCAAGACGGTGTAGAGAAGGTTTTAAAAGATTTAACCGATGATGGCTTTGATTTTATTGTCTGTGATTCACCTGCAGGCATTGAGCGTGGTGCTGCTTTAGCGATGTATTTTGCGGACGATGCAATCATTGTCACGAATCCTGAAGTTTCTTCTGTCCGTGATTCGGATCGAATTTTAGGTTTATTACAAAGTCGCACACGTAAAGCGGAGCGTGGTGAGAATATTCACGAACACTTATTAATCACTCGTTATTCGCCAGCGCGAGTAGCGAGTGGTGATATGTTAGCGATGGAAGATATTCTAGAGATTTTGGCGGTGCCTTTAATTGGCGTAATTCCTGAGTCGGTATCTGTATTACAAGCTTCAAATAGCGGTGTGCCAGTGATTTTAGACAAGGAAAGTACCGCTGGCCAAGCTTATGATGATTTCGTTAGACGTTTCTTAGGCGAGACTGTGCCGCATCGTTTCCTCGAAGTTGAGAAAAAAGGACTTTTCAAACGACTATTCGGAGGTTAAACATTTATGGGTATTTTAGATTATTTTCGTACCCCGAAACCTAAAACGGCTCAGGTAGCTAAAGAGCGCTTGCAGATTTTGATTGCACATGAGCGCATTGATCGCAATGGTCCCGATTTTTTGCCACAACTACGGAATGACATTATGAATGTGATTCGTAAGTATGTGCCTATCGACGATAAAGATGTGAATGTGCACCTAGAACGCGTCAATGATTGTGAAGTTTTAGAGTTAAATATCGCTTTACCGGATCGCAGCTCCCAATAGCTGCGATTGGCTCACTGCTTAGCTAGTTTCTTTTAGATTGTTCACTTTGAATAAAATCAATCACATCCTGAGCAATAATCGCCCCAGATTCTACGCCTTTTAGTTCACCTTTAGGATTGTAGATAAGTAACGCAGGTGTGCCGACTAAAGCTTGTTCTCCCTGCGCTATGAGGAAATTGTCCAACTCAAGCGTACTGCTCACTAAGGTCGGGAAATTAATTTGATGTTTCTTAATAAAGCCTTGTGCTAGCTGTCGTCCTGCTGCTTGCCCATTATCGCCATCCAACGAAATCCCATACAGGGCAGCGTGCGGATAGCGGGTTTTAAAATCCTTCATGTAAAATACGCCATCAGGGCAGTAGGGGCAATCCGATGACCACACTTCAAACACTGTCCATTTACCTTTACCCACGTGATCTAAGAGCTGTACCGATTTGCCTTGTAAATCGGTAAAAGCTTGTAGGTTAGCACTTAGGCTTACTAATCCGATAAAACTGAGGGCAGTAATCCGTTTAGTTAAAGCTTTAAGCATGACTACCCTCAAGATTGCTGCTCTTTCTTAATAAATGCTATTAGCTCATCTGCTGTGACAGGCCCTGGTTGCACGGCAATTAATTTACCTTGCGGATTAAAAACCAGCATCGTCGGCGTGCCATATAAACTTTCACCGGCTGTTTTATTCAAATAAGCATTCATTTCGCTTAAATCACTGAGTAAATTAGGAAAATCTAAATTGTATTGTTTTACAAAAGCTTGTGCCTCTGCTTTGCCGGCTTGGCCGTCAATGGAGATCCCATACACAGCAGCTTCCGGAAAACTCACTTCAAAATCAGTCAAATAATGGATCGTTTGGCGGCAAACATGGCAATCCGCAGCCCAGATTTTCATGACCGTCCATTTGCCCTTACCGACAATAGTTTCTAGCTTCACAGGCTGGCCTTGCAGATCTGTCATCGCAGTGGCAGGCGAGGTGATTAGCAGCCAAGTACAGAGAAGTGTGATAATACTTAGCATTTGAGTGGCGAGCCGTTTGTTCATGCACAATACCTATCTTAAAGATCTTCAAGTTTACAGATCACTAATACGTAAGCAGTTGCTAACTAGATGCTTGCGTTTAGTACTTAAGGTGAGTTTATGACCAGTTCTGCCTCCAGCCTTGGTCAGTTAGTGGATGCCAATATACTCTTGATCGTAGCACTGTGCATGTTTCTGCTCGGCATTGGAGTCGCTTTTCTGATTTATAACCGCCCGCTGCAACAGGCACGCCAAGAAATTGAGCGTTTAAAGTTGCAATTGCAATCAGAAGAGCAATTGCATGAAGAGCGTTTACGTCTGCTCGAAGATGCTCAAGATAAGCTGCACAATACCTTTGCAGCAGCCTCTCAACGTGCTTTGCGGGAAAATAATCAGCAATTCTTGCAACTCGCACAAGAAAGCATGCGCCGTTTTCAAGCGGAATCTCAAGCCGATTTAGATCAGCGTAAGCAGTCAATCCAATACTTGCTCGAGCCGATTCGTTCCGCGTTGGAGAAAACTGAACAGCAAATCCAAACCATTGAAAAAGACCGCCATGCTTCCTTTGGTGCTTTGGGGGAGCAGTTGCGCAATTTAAGTTTAGATCAATTGGCTTTACGTCAGGAGGCCAATAAATTATCAACCGCACTGCGTAATCCGGGCATGCGTGGAGAGTGGGGCGAATTAACCTTAAAACGTATCGTCGAAATGGCTGGAATGGTGGAATATTGCGATTTTATGGAACAAGTCCAACGCAGTAATGAAGAACGCACGATTCGCCCCGATATGATCATTCGTATGCCTGATAAGCGCGAACTGGTAATTGATGCGAAAACACCGATGGATGCATATATGGATGCGGCGCAAACTGAAAGCGACCAAGATCGGACTCAGCATTTACAGCGCTATGCGCGGCATGTGCGTGAGCATGTAAGGCTCTTGTCCGCTAAGCGCTATTGGGAGCAGTTTGAGGGAGCACCGGATTTTGTGGTTTTGTTTATGCCCGGTGAGCAATTCTTAGGTGCTGCCTTAGAACATGACAAAACCTTAATGAACGATGCGTTGGAAGCTAAAGTTATACTCTCCACACCTGCTACACTGATGGCTTTGTTGCGGGCAGTAGCGTTTGGCTGGCAACAAGCGGTCTTAACCGAAAATGCCACGCGGATTCGTGATGTGGGGATAGAACTCCATAAACGTTTATCGATTCTAAGCAGCCATGCTGAACGGCTAGGCAAGCATTTAGAAGCTAGTGTGGATAGTTATAATCGCTTCTTAGGGTCGATGGAGCGGAGCGTAATGCCGAGTGCGAAGCGCCTAGCCGAATTGGGTATTGAATCAGGGCGGTCTTTACCTGAGATTGCTTCATTAGAAACTAGCCCACGCACCCCCATGCAGGCAGCTTTAGATTTAACTGAAGACTTACTAGACCAACCTTGAAACCACATACAATCAAAAAGACGGTCAGTAGCGCTTCATAATTTAAAATTAAATGGTCTATTATCTTTAATCTCAGTAGGAAACGACCTTGAAACCCGTAAAAGCACGCGCTTATAACTCCTTATTCTTGATGGTTGGCCTCTTGCTGCTGACTAGTATTTTAATTTTTCTGTTCAAAGATGTGCTTACTCCATTTTTCTATTCTAAACAATTAGGCACTTTGGGTATCATTCTGAATCTAGCCATTGTCGTTCTATTCCTCATGGGCTTAATGCGCATGATGATGTTGTTTGTGAGTTATGCGCATGAAGAAGAGGTGCTCGAACGGTTTGTTGAGCGAGTGAAGGATAATGCCGCCAATCCATTGCATAAATTAGATAGCAAAGCCTTGATCGTCCAGCGGGTTAATGCCCTGCAAGTACTCTATGATCAAAATGCAGAAATCAATCAAGGCTCTTTAGCCGCGATTGTAGCGGCGGGTGAATCAGCGCGGTTTACCTTAGTGCGTTTTGTACACAATATATTGATTATTTCCGGGGTCTTCGGCACAGTCGTTTCGCTTTCAGTCGCGCTCTTCAATGCTGAGGGCTTACTCAATACACCGGATGATTTACAAAAAATGGGCGCGATTTTAGGTGGAATGTCGACTGCACTAAAAACAACCATCACTGCAATTTTGTCCTATGCCGCCTTTTCTTATTTTCATTTGCGCTTGCAAGATATTCGCACCCAATTACTTGCAAATTTGGAGCAAACCACCACGTTATATGTGATGCCCCATTTCCGTACTACAGAGGTTAGTATCCTGAATGATGTGTCTATTTTAACTACCGAATTGCGTCAAGCAGCAGAGGCGGTGGCTAAAATTCAAGAGCGCTTTTTACAAGCAGGTGATCGTTTGCAATTAGCAGTGGATGATTTACAAGGGCAAATTAGTACGATTGGGCATGCCTTAGCGCGCACCGTGGAAACCAATAGCGAAGATTTGCGGGTAATTCGTGAGTCAATTCGCGAAGGTTTCCGTTTGGATGAACGTCACAGTACACCCAGTTTACCCAAAACTTCTTTAATGAGTCGTTAGGTGAGTTATGCATCAGCAAAACAATGCGCTCTTGCAGATTCAGGATGCTCATGAGGAAAATTTCTGGCCTTCGTTTAGCGATGTGATGATGGTTATTCTAATGACCTTTTTGCTGGTCACGGTGGCAGTACTTTTATCGAATACCCGTTTACTGCAAGATTTGCGCTCAAATATCGCTGCTAAAGATCAAGCACGCCAAGAGGTAGCGAGTACCCTAAAAGAAAATGCCACTTTAGAAGAACAGCTTGATTATTATCGCCGCCAATTGAATTCTACTGAGACTGAGTTAATGCGTAGCGAAGCGTTAATAGAAAAAACGCGCACGGAGTTGAAAGAAACTAAAAACTTAGCAGCCACCCAAGCTAGCAAATTAGCGGCGCGCACGACTGAGTTGAAAGCGGTACAAACGAATCTAAGCACGGCGACTGCTACTAGTGAACGCTTACAAGCGGAGTTGACACAAACGAAACGGGCGCAAGAAGTTGAAACCACACAATTACGCAATGAACTGAAACAAGTTCAAGAGAATCTCTCTCAGTCGCAAGCCGAAAATATTGAAAAAGAAACTACCTTAAGCAGCTTACGTACTCAAATTGAAGAAAACCGCAAAGAGCTTGAAAGCTTAGAAGGCGATTATTCGCAGTTAGATCAAAAATATCAAAAACTGCTTAAACCTTCGCGTTCTAGCAAGGGCAAAAAAGTCGTAGAGGTCATGTATACCAGCGCGGGCTATAGTATTCGCAAACCCGGGGACTCTAACTATCAAAGTGTAGGCTTAAGCCAGTTGAATAGTGCTTTAAATGATTTAAAGCTCAATCATGGTAATGATTTGTATGTAAAAATTGTAATTCCATCCAATAGTGGCTTGTCTTATAACCAAGCGTGGGCATTCACTCGCGATACCTTGGCTAAATACGATTATTATTATCAGGAAGATAAAAGTGTGCCTGCGGCAGAGGCTGAAGAAGAATAGTTAATCTTAAAACTTGCAGGATGCAGCCTCACTGAGGCTGCAAAACTTAGGACGGGGTTAGAGTTCAGGGTTTGCCTTGATCTTGTGAATTGATAGGTCAGCACCGTTGTACTCTTCTTCTTGAGTCAAACGTAAGCCGACGGTTTTTCTTAAAATGCCATACACTGCAAAGCCTGCAATAGTAGCAATAGCAATGCCTAATAAAGTGCCAGCCAGTTGGCTCATAAAGCTGACACCACCCATACCGCCGAAAGCTTCTAAACCGAAGATGCCTGCAGCGATACCACCCCAAGCACCACATAAACCGTGCAAAGGCCAAACCCCTAGTACATCATCAATCCGCCATTTGTTTTGTGCGGCAGTGAAAGCCCAAACGAAAATCGCAGCAGCGATTACACCCACGAAGAGCGCGCCTAAGGGATGCATAATGTCGGAACCTGCACAAACCGCTACTAAGCCTGCCAAAGGGCCATTATGTACGAAGCCGGGGTCATTTTTACCTAAAACAATCGCTGCTAAAATTCCGCCTACCATTGCCATTAACGAATTGATTGCCACTAAACCACTGATACCTTGAACAGCTTGAGCCGACATGACATTAAAGCCGAACCAACCCACAGTTAGTGTCCAAGCACCTAAGGCTAAAAAAGGAATATTGGACGGCGGATGCGCAGACATCGGTTTGCCTTGCTTATTATAACGGCCATAGCGTGCACCTAATAAAACAACAGCCCCTAACGCAATCCAACCACCCATCGCATGGACTACCACAGAGCCTGCAAAATCATGGAATTTAGCGCCAAACAGAGACTCAAACGCCGCTTGGATTCCAAAATTACCATTCCAAGCAATACCTTCAAAGAAAGGATAAACCAAAGCCACTAAAATGAACGTCGCTGCGAGTTGGGGATGAAACTTAGCACGCTCTGCAATACCACCTGAGATAATCGCTGGAATAGCTGCGGCGAACGTCAGTAGAAAAAAGAATTTAACTAAACCAAAGCCATTGTTGGTGGCTAGTTCATGCGCACTATGGAAAAAGCCTGTCTGATACGCGACATAGTAGCCGATGAAGAAGTAAGCAATCGTTGACATTGCAAAGTCAGCAATAATCTTGACTAAAGCATTGACTTGGTTTTTATGCCGGACGGTACCGACTTCTAAAAAGGCAAAACCTGCATGCATGGCTAAAACCATGACAGCACCAATTAATACAAAGAGCGTATCTAGAGCGGGAACTAACTGCTCCATGCGAAATGACCTCTTGAGCTAGATGCGGAATTCGCCCTAATCTTATGCAGCACAGTCGTCTTGACTAGTAGCCTAACGCACAAAGATAGTGATTTTGCGAAAAAAATTAAATCTGTCGTCAAAGTGAGTAAAATATTGAATTATTTTGGTGCTTAATTACCTTGATGCACTATTTTTATAAATTTATGCATTATTTAAGTGCATCGTTAAAAGGTGGTATTTATCTGAGTAGGGGAAGACATTTTTCGGGGCAAAATGCCTATAATATATTAGTTGAGTGTCATCCTCGCATAGGTATGAAATATGGATATCGCTACTTCCGCTGCGCGTCGCTCGTTGCGTGAGTCTATTGCTGCGTTAGCACTATTTATTGGTGGCTTGGCGTGGATTGCTGCTTTTTGGTTTCCGAGCTTTTATACCAGTCAAGGACCGGTCGAGGGCTATTGGGTGTTTGCCACTGGCTGGATGGGGTTTACGATTTTTCAATTTGCTTGGTATGCAAACTTGCTCATGCTCCTTGGTATTACCCTGATGTATAGCTCGCCTTTATGGGGTTCCATTTTGTCTAGCCTTGCGGTGTTAGTGGCGACGCAAGCCTTCTGGTTTAACTCGATTCCTACAGGTGAGGTGGATATACCGATTATACAGTTAGGGCAGGGGTTTTGGTGTTGGTATGGGAGCATTACTTTGCTCGGGCTTGGAGTATTTTTAGGTTCAGAGCAAACTGAAGCTGAAAAAAATCAGACTACGAAAAATCAACACGTTAGCGAGCTTGATTTGAAACTTAAAAAGTTTCCACCACAGCCAGCAACTTTAGCTGTCATGACGATGCCTGTCGCTTTAGTGCCAGAATTACATGGAACTAAGCACCTTGCTACCGCAGAAGCGTATGAACCTGTGATTTTGCAATCAGAGCCTTTAGCTAATTCTAGTGTCGTTAGTGTCGTGGAGCAGGAGTTAGTCTCTGTATCTATGAACGCAGCAACAGCCGAACTAGATACGACATCCCCTCCGTTTGCTGTGGTACCTGAGCCTGATGTACCCGAGTTTACCGCAGCGAATGAGCAAGAGTATCTCCAGTTACCTGATAAAGTTGCGCTTAAACCAGTTTATACCGAACACCTAGCTGAAGATTGGCCACCAAAGATGAGCTTAGTAGTGAAGCCAGATCCTTTTACTACCGAACGCCATTTGGATAATGAGTTACCAGAGGTGACAGAGCAGGCCAAGGATACTGTTAAACCCAAAATTGAAGGGTTATCAACCTCGGCAACTGGTGCACCTGTACAAACTACGACAGGTTTTTTCGACCCATGGCGCACTTAGTTGCTAACTGATCCTGTCTGCATATGAACACAGGATCAGTTACTAAAACAGGCTTAAATCGTGCAGGATTTAGCTTGTGCTTCCTTGCGCAAATCAGCCGCTATTTTAAATAGCTCTTGTGCTTTGCTTTGTTGTTGACTGCGTGCCTGACTCGTTGCTTGGCTCTCTAACACTTTAATTTTTAAAGCTAAGGTATTGCAGGACTGGTTGCTCGTCGTTGATGGTGGATTCACTCGTACTGGTGTTTGTACGGGGGGCGTAGTCATGCGGGTACTGGTAGTTGCTGGAGCTGGTGTGCGGCGTAGAGCAGCAAGGCGCTGTTGATCAGCGAGTGTCTGTGCGCGTTGTTGTGCAATCAAGCGCTGATTAATAGCTGGCTGAGCTGGTGCAGGCATGGCTGGACGAGTAGTCACTGTTGCGACGGGGGTTTGAGGGCGATTGACCACTGGTGTAGTTGTCACAGGGCGGGCTCGTTGCAGGTTAGCAGGACGAGTACTGCCTGCAGGTACAGGACGAGTGGTAGCAACGGGAGCTACTGGCGCAGGGCCTGGGGTCATGCTGCGATAGCAATAGTAAGAGATGCTGCAGTTTTCTGCATACACAGGGCTAGCTAACAATGCACCGACTAAAGCAGTCAGGCCAAGCGAGGTTTGGAAACGCATGTCAGATTCCTTTCGGTTGGGGGTTCGTAGGGTTTTTGACGCTATAAATTGGCAGAAGTTTAACAGATAGAGCGGCATTATGCCTGCTTGAACCAGCAGGAGAGTAGATTTTGTGCAGTTTTTGGGCTGCTCGTTCTGAATAAAAACTGGTTAGCAGCCCAATCCATTAATGGTGATGGTGACCGCCTGGCCCATGAGCATGGCCGTGGCTGAGTTCATCTTTAGTCGCAGCCCGTACATCTAGCACAGTGACTTTGAAGTTCAAAGTTTCGCCTGCTAACGGATGGTTGCCATCAATCGTAATTGTATCGCCCTCAACAGCAGTGATCACAATCGTTTGCATACCGGCATTAGTCTGAGCATGGAATTGAGCACCGGGAACAATATGCTCTTCATCAGCACCCGCAAACATAGAGCGTGGCACTTGTTGTTGTAAAGCTTCATCTTTTAGGCCATAGGCATCTTCAGGTGGAATCGTCACATCCAACTCATCACCTTTTTGTTTGCCGGTTAAGGCATTTTCTAAGCCCGGAATAATATTATGAGCGCCATGGAGGTACACAAACGGATGGTGTACATCAGCTTGGTCAAGGGTTTCGCCCTGAGTATTAGTTAACACATAAGCCAAGCTGGCCACGGTATTCGGAGCAATTTGCATGCAAGTTTCCTTTAGGGTTGGCAGCGACTTTCAGGGTGGTCGCGGCGATGATTCAGGTAGCGATTACTACCATCCGGGCTGGTTTTAAAGCGCCGGTGTGTCCACAGATACTGTTCAGGGAACTCGCGTACCTGTTGCTCGATGATCTGATTGATTCGGGCGGTGTCAGTATGAACGGATTCGCTCGGAAAGTCTTGTAAAGGGGGTAAAAAACGCAGTAGATAGCCATTGGCTTGGCGCACGGTGAAAAAGGGTACGATTTTAGCGTGTCCTAACGAGGCTAAGCGGCTAGTTGCAGTATTGGTAGCAGCTTCGACCCCAAAAAAGGGAGTAAGTAGACTACTTTTCTGCTCAAAGTGCTGATCTTGGGCATACCAAACTGGAAAGCCTTGTTTCAAGCTTTGCACCATCGTGCGAATTTGATCGCGGGAAATCGCTTGCCCGTAGCGCTTGGAACGAATTTTAGCAATCTGCTGTTCAATAACCGGATTTTGATGCGGGCGATAGATCACATGCAAAGGTAAATAGGGAGCCAGTAAGCGTCCACCTAATTCTAAACTAGTAAAATGCGCACTTAAGAGGATAACGCCACCTTGTTGGTGCGCGTTTTTTAGATGTTCCAAACCTTCTAAAAAAGCTAATTCGGATAGACGTTTTTCATTGCCCCACCAGCTCAGGGCGGTTTCAAATAAGCCCTGCCCCATTGAAATGAAATGCTGAAGGCTCAACTCAGCCCGCTGTTCAGGGCTTAACTCAGGAAACGCTAACTCTAAATTTACACAGCAAATATAACGGCGGCGCTTCAAAGTTTTAAACAGGAGCAAACCGAGCTGCTTCCCCAGCCACATCTGTACTTGCCACGGCAGTTGTACGAGCAGCCATAAACAGCCTAAACCAAGCCAAGTAGGCCAATAGCGCGGGCGAAGTAGAGACTGCTGGGTTATCCTTGGGTTCATGCCTATGGTTGTTTAATTAAAAGCTTGGCATGTTAAACCGTTTGAGGGAATTTGCTAGTGGCCTTGATGGTTGAAGCGAAAAGGCAGCAAGCCCATCACCTGACGAAGCTCATTGATTTCTTCTAAAGTCGTTATTTGTTCTGGATCTAGTTGAAAGCGATAGCCCTGATCATTTTGCAATGCTTCATAGTGGTCATTTTGCCCTAGCATAAGGCTGTCAGGAATTTCACGAAAGGCTAAACAGTCTTGCTCTGGTAGGTTCAGCAGATGCTCACAAAAAGCACAAATGGGAGGTAATAAGCAGCTCATTCATAATACTCCTCAAAAGGTAATGGTTGTAGCATCAGCGGCGTAATCGAGAATACTCACTAAACCGCGTATTTCCACGCCCGCACGTCGCACTAAATTGGCACCCGCTACCAAGGGTAGACTACAGACTTGATCACAAGCTGAGCAGAGATAAAGTTTGCCCTCCAGCTCTAAGTAGGTATCCATGAGTTCGGCAAGTGCCGGAAAACCCGCCTGATGAATCAACTCAGCATGTCCTTCATACGCCCAATGACTGCCATCACCCGCTAGAAATAAGTGCGTAGGTTTATCTAAAGCGAGGGCAGAGCAGGCTGCTGAAAAGGCTAAGGTAGCACGTTTGCCTTGGTCTTCTAAACCTGTTGCCAACACAATGACATAATTGCGTGGCGGCTGCGGCAAACTTGGTTGAGGTAAGTAAGAGGTCAGAATAGGGGTCCGTAAAGGTAAGTTTTTAGAATTAAGTGTTGTTTGTTGAGCAGTCAACATAATTGATAGCCTTTTTAAAAAAATTTGGAGTTTGTTTGGTATGAGTACATCGTATTATAGGTGAGTGTGCTGAGTGTTTATTCCTACTTAAGTATGAGTGGTAAGCCGTTGGTCGGATTGTTTGAGCTTAGTGAAGTTAGTTTATTGCTCATTAGTCGGCGTTTCTGTGCTGCCCTCGACTGTCATCGTGAAGTTAAGAATGCCTGTGCGAGTGCCTTTGTATCATGAGGGGAAATATCGAGAAAAATTCCAACTACGATTTAATTGTAGTGGGCATTAATCTGCAGGGACTAGATGGCTTCGGTTTATTGCATCAACTACAAAAACACTTCGTTAATATACCTATAATCATGATTGCAGCTTCTAACGAGCCTAAGTTGATGATACAGACTTTAGAACAGGGAGCGAGTGCTTATGTACATAAGGGGCTATTGCATAACGTTCATCAAGTGCTCAGTGGTAATATTTATTTTCATGATTTGGTTCAATCAGTACAAATAGATTCTACGTTTACTCTTGCTTAAGCTCTAAAAGTTAGTGAGTGCTAGTTAGAAACGCTAAAACTAGTTGCTATTGGTTTATCTAATAAAGAAATTGCTCGGGAGCTTGAAATTACGGAGTCAACTGTGAAAACTCACGTTTCTAAATTAATGGCCAGTTTAGTAGTTAATCATCGCACTAGCTGTGTGATTGAGGCTAGGAGATTGGGGTTGTTATAGGTCAGCAGCTACTTACTAGCTGCTGACTCTAGTTAAATCTTAGTAAGTAGGTTGATAAGGTGTATTGTAATGAGCAGGTGGAGTATAGGCCTGTTTGGCAGCACAGCGCCATTCATAAGCATAATTGTAATAGCGTTTCTGGCATTCATACACTGCACAGGCATAGCCATAATGTGATTTGCAACTGGAAACTGCAAATTTTTCTGCTTCCCATTTAGTGGGATACCAAGGACTCCAAGGATTCCAAGCAAACGCTGCTCCTGCTAAGAGCAATAAAGCAGTAAACACACTGAACTTTTTCATGACACACTCCTCGTTTGAGTTTGCCTGAACCAGTCTACGCCTATTTTTGGGTTTTGTAACTGAGACTAAAGTATGATTAAAAGCAACACATCAGTTGCTGACATCTTCTTTAGGAGAATGAGCTAAGCTAGTGAGAGTCCTAGCCACATCAAGAGGGGAAAGTATGCGCTTCATATTTATTGTAACCGGCCTTGGTTTGTTAGGGTTATGTGCTGGCTTTGCCTTCCACTTGCCTTGGGCTTTAAGCCTGTGGCCTTGGGAGGATGGTAAGCTTTCTTATCTATTTATTGCGTCGATTTGTGCAGGAATTGCGCTGCCTGTGCTCTGGATTGGTCTGGCAGAAGAATATGCAGCCGTTCAAGCTGGTGCTTTAGATTTTGCACTGATGTACGTTGGTTTGCTGGCAACTTTAATTATTACTTATCCTGCTGTTCAAGAATGGGTTGATCCATCTCTAGCAATAGGCTTATGTACTGCCTCCTTGCTACTAAATTTAGGCTTATATATTTGGTCGAGAAAATTTTCTTTTAAATATGATCAACCGATTCCAGCTTTGCTGCGCTTTTCCTTTGGGCTATTTTTTCTTGCGTTAGTGATAGTCGGTATTAGCCTAGTATTACGTTTGCCACATATTTTTCCGTGGCCGCTTAAACCTCAGACCTCGATTGTGTTTGGTTGGATTTACTTAGGTGCTGCAATTTATTTTCTCTACGGCTTGATTTATCCGGTTTGGGGGAATGTAAAAGGGCAGTTAGCAGGGTTCTTAGCCTATGATCTATTATTGATTTGGCCATTTATTCAGCATTTAACGAATACTGTTAAACCTGAGCATCAGTTAAGTTTGTTGGTTTATTTGTCAGTCTTAATTTATAGTGCAGTTTTAGCCATTTACTATTTGTTCATTCATCGTCAATCGAGGCTCTCATTTAAAAGCACCAGTTTATAAGACAGTGTGCTTGACTACGGTAAATTACTAGTAAACTAGCAGTGTAAAATGTGGCTAGTTGAGTGCTTGTAAGCATTGTGTACTGAGATGCTTGGCTAATTGAATGTAGCTAGTCTCTTGTGATTGTTGAGCTAATGTATCTAATTGTTGGGCTGCTTGTAGGGCTTGCTCAATTTGTTTGGTTTGTAAGTAAAACTCAGCGATGCCTTGATACAAGGGTAATTTTAAAATCCAATCAATGGCTTGGGTATCAGTTAGCAGATAAGTATTAATCTCATGAATATAGGTTTGAGCTTGCTGAAAATCGGCTTGTTTCATTTTAAGATGAATAAGAATAATCAAACTAAAAAAATAAGCACTGGTTTTAAAAGGCATGGTTTGGTGCTGTTGGTAAATAGGTTCTACTAATAAAGCTGCTGACTGATAATCCTGAGTATGAATCAATAACCATGCTTGTTGTAGTTGAAAGTGCGTCATCCAATGCGTTTGGGCATTTTTTTCTGCCAGTGCTAAAGCTTCTTTAATCAGGTATGCCATTTGCGGCCATTGCTGAAGATAGAAATAAGACCAAGCCTGAAAGAAAATACTAGCTAGATAACTATTTGCATCACCAGCTGCTTTAGCCAGTTGCTGAGTTTCAATAGCAATCTCAGTCGCTTGCTGGTAGTGTGAGGTAATAATTAAATAATAAATATACATTAGGGAGTGCGTACATTTCAGGGTAGGATCAGTGGTTTGCCGTGTCAGTTGCATAGCAGACTCATAATCTTCGCGGTATTCGGGGCGATAACCTTCGATAATACTTCGCCAATGGGCTAACTTGCCACGTGCATGCGTAGTCAGTGCGGCATCACCTAACATTTCACTTAAGGCAACTGCACGTTGTCCAGTGACTAGACATTGCTGGCGATTCACCCAAAATAGTGCACCCGCTAAGCCTAATAAACCACGTACAGTATGTTGATTGGATTGGGCTTCACTCGCTGCAATGAACTCCTGATATGCAGGTAAAGCGAGTCCTAATTGACCGCTAGCCAACAAGAGATTGCACCGCTGCTCCAGCCAATCGAGCGTAGCCAAGCTATCTTTGGTTTGACTGTGCAACTCGATAATGTGCTCAAGCTGTTGCAAGGCTTCGTGATAAGCAAAGCGTTGACTAGCCACACGGCTGGCTTGTTGCAGGCAGTGGATCGCTTGGGTGAGATCACCGCCTTGTTCAAAGTGATAAGCCAATTTCGCAGCAATTTCAGCGTGCCGCTCTTGATAAGCAGCCTGTAAACGCTTGGCTAGGCGCAAATGATAATGTCGGCGACGTGCGGCTGAGAGCGTTGTATAAATAAACTCTTGGTAGATTTTATGGCGGAAGCGATAGCTTTCACCAATCGAACCATCCGGCCAGACATATTCACCACTTGAAATTAGCCAAAACTCCTTTAATAACAGTTGCGCATACTCATCCTCTAAACTTAACACATCTTGCTCAAGAATAGCGCCACAACCCTCTGAAGTACTGCGGCTAATAGCAATACTGGCTGCTTGTAACAGATGCGTTTCTTGAGGACTCAAACTGGCAAATTTGAATTCCAATAAAGTTTTTAGGCCCCCAGAAATGGCTTGCTCTAACCAAGCAGGTGTGATCTCTGCTAGTTCGATGTAAGCGCTGCTTTTTTTTATATGCTCCAAGGCAGTAAAAACGAATAAGGGATTGCCTTCGGTATAGCGTTGGAATAGCTCAACAGCCCAAACGGGGTTTAAGGTGGGTGACAATTGTTCTATTAAGTAAGCTGTTAAATCAGCAGAGTTTAGTGCTGTTAAGTGTAGGGTCTGGCATTTTTGGGTAGCGGCGAGTTCCCCTAAGAGGTTTTTTAAGCGGGTTTGTTGCTGTAAGTGTGAGGGTCTTAAGCTACTGATGATTAGTAGACGTGCAGGTTGTTGGCGTTGAATTAGCGTTGCTAATAACTCGATTGAGGCTGCATCACTCCAATGCAAATCTTCGATCACCCAGATCAGTGGCAACTGTTTGCTGAGCTGCTCAATGAAGTCAGCAAATTCACGCAACATGCGCCCCGTTGTTGCTCCAAAGGGTTCGGCGAGTGTTACTTCATTAGTAGTTTGATAAGCTGATGGTAATTGCGTGAACCAAATGGGCGCATATTGCTTTAGGTAACTGCGTACTAATTCGCCCTGTCTACTGGTCACTAACTCCACTAAGGCATCCACAAAAGGCTGATAAGCTTCAGTTTGCCCGTATTGATCCAAACATTGAACTTTCACCACCAATTGATGCTTGGGGAGGCTGGCTAGCCAATAGTTAAGCAAAGTGGTTTTGCCAAAGCCTGCCTCAGCCTGTACTAAAATACTTTGTTTCTGCCCTGCCAAGCTGTATTCCCAAGCCTTGTGTAAGTGAGCTAGTTCAGGCGCTCGACCTAATAAAGCAGACTGAGTATTTAGCTTGGACTCAATAGTAGGAACACCGCATGTATCAAGCAAGATTGATGCTTGATCCACTTCAAGCTCAGGCAAGTTACCAATAAAACGGTAGCCGCGCCGGTGGACTGTTTCAATAAAATGTGGCTCTTTCGCATCATCCGCTAAGGCTTTCCGTAATTCACCAATCGTGACCTTCAAGACTGCGTCAGTAACAAATACGCCTGGCCACACAGCTTTTAGTAACTCTTCTTTGGTGACTAATTGCTGAGGGTGTTGGCGTAGATATGCAAGGATGCCAAAGGCTTTGGGGGCGAGTTGAATCGTGCCTTTGGGGGTATGTAAGGATTGATTAGCAGGGTCGAAACGGAACGAGTCGGGCATCAAGGCTCACTTTAATCGTACAGGTTTAAATTGCTTTATAGCAATTTTACCAAAACTTTACCGCTTTTTTATGACCAAAAAAGAGTATTTTCATAAACTGGTTCCAACAAGACACGATAATTAGTGGATATTTAGAGTGAATGCAAGAGTCTTAGAGAAGGAGTAATGAGAAGTGAAAATCAATTTTAATCTGAGAAATGCTGTGGTGGCTGGTGCATTGGCATTATCTATCATAAATCCTTTAAAGGTATATGCGGTAGAAAGGGTTAGTGCGCAAAGTTATTTAAATCAAATGATTAATAAAAAAGGACAAAGATGTTCTGGAGACTTATTAGGGCAAAAGCCTAGTTTGGCACCCTTTGTAAAAATTTTAATAAATAATTTGCGTCCAAATAAACAATATTCTAATTATAAAAATGATTTTAAAATTATTGGTACACCATTATGTAAAACAAGAACTATAGTTAGTAGTAGTGGTTTGAAATTAGCCTCATATAAATATATAGAAGTGGAAAGTATGGATGCATATTATGGTTTAAGTAACAATCCAGTCATGGGTTATAAATTTATATTAAACTTAGGAGAGGAGCCAGCACCATTTAATCTTTTTTCAGATATGGGTAGTTTAACTATCTACTCTCCAGATGGAACTGTGAGAAAATACTGGTTGCCTGATAGAGTGGAGGTGGTGGATTATGCCTTTAGTTATGGTGGTATTTATGAGTATGCTACTTTTTATGGTGATTTTGATAGTGGCACATCTTTCATTAGAATAGTATTTTCTTATTTCCCTAATGGGTAGGTGTTGTATTAAAGTAAATTAGCAGTATTTATGTTATTAGATCTCTTGCGAAAATAGATCCGAGCAATAAATTAAAGCTTATTCTAATTTTTGAAAAATAGAGGGTTTGACTAAAAATGACGATAATGTTGATTAATTTTTTGTATAAAAATCTTTAGAGGCGTTTTATGAAAAGTTTAATTAAGAAAGTTGCTCTATGTGGTCTTGCTATGACAGTTTTAGGTGTAGGCTCTATAAGTCAGGCAAGTAATCTTAGTAATTTACACGAGGTTAATAGTTTTATAAACAACAGTGTTTTTAAAGAAAAAGATTGCTTTATTCCCACACAGACTTATTTCATGAGTTATATGATTTTACATTTACCAGATTTTAACCTAAATAACTCTGTTAGTTCTTCGATAGTTGATTGTGTTGCTAGTAAAGATCAGATGGCGAATACACTTCGTTCAGATAATCAGCTTATCAAAGTATCAGGAAAACTTTATGAATATGGTGAGGAGTTTGGGGGTGGAATAGAAAAAGGTAGATATGAACTAATACTAGGAGATAATAGGGTTTTACCGCCATTAAATGCACCATCAGGAACGTTGAAAATTTTTAAAGAGGATGGTGCGATTACGAATTACTTTTTGTATAATATTAAAATTGGTGTAAGTGATTTAAATGAAGGTGTAGATTTAAGTAATGGTATCTATATATATTCAGAGTTGGATGGGGTCGGGGATAAAGATGGCTTATTAATATTTAATATTAGATTAAGGCTTATTGAAGGGTGAGGTTTGCAGAGCAGTGTTTCACAAGATATGAAGTGAGAGTGATATGTTAAATAAGTTAAAATCATTTTTTTGGAAAAACTACCAAATCTTATCTGAAACTGCATTCAAGACTGCAGCAAATAAACGATTTGGATCTTTAAATAAACTACTCATTAATCGCTATCACTTTCAAATTTAATGAAACACTATCTAAAATTTCTTATGACCAACCATTTAAAAATATGAAAAAGAAAAATTACTTGTCAGCTACTATGTGTTAAAGCTAGATAGCTTGATGTGTCCTCCTAAAGATTTATCTTAATTTTACCAAAGCTTTACTCCCTCCTTATGACTACTTCGCCGTATTTTCTTAAGCTAACCCTAACAAACATGAAGATGAGTAAGTTGAAATAAATTCAAGGGAGTTTGTCATGGAAAGTGAAGTTATTGTAGCGATTATCGGTGGCTTATTTGGTCTAGCTGGTATTTGGTTAAGAGCAAAGTTGAAGGTGTCTGAAAGGGATACTTCTATGGGGGAGTCATTGGGGGGATCTATGGCACAGTCTGCTGTTAAATCTCCTAAGTTCGCTGCTGCGATGAGTTTCTTTTTTCCTGGTGTGGGCGAGCTATATTTAGGTCAGTCTAAAAAGGGATTAACGATTTTTGTTTTAGCAATCATTTTAGGAGGCGGAACTATGGGCGTTGTTTGGTTTATCTTAGGCGTGTATAGCTGCTTTCATGCGCATAAAATTGGTTGTTTATTAGCACGTGGTCTCCCTATTCAGGCTTGGGAGTGAGGATTGGTGAGAATCCTTCTTACCAAACACTTACCAAAATCTTACCGTTTCTTTATGACTGCAAAGGGGTGTTTTCATACACTGATCCCAACAAGACAAGGCTAGCAGTGACTCACTAAAGCCCAGTTAAGTTAGGCCCCAAAGGGCAATGAACTATCATCAGTTTCAATGAATTGTGAGGGAGTAAAATCATGAAAGCTAAATTAGTAATGGCAGCTTTATTAGGTTCTTTAGTGTTAGGGGCAGCAGGTAGTGCAGTCGCATGGAATCCTTGGAGCGCTTGGTATCCTACTAAATGGGAAGCAGAGCAAGCGGCTGTGACTAGTTGTAAAAACCATTATGGCTATGCTTGCGTAGTTTATGAATGCCAAAAACGTTACTACAATTATGATTACCAATGGCGCTGTGCAGCCAAGCAACAAAGCTATAGTTATCCTAGTAACCATTACAGACCCCCTTATTCAACTTATTAGATTAATAAGCCTGCATTTGAGTAAGTTATCACAGGATGGCTTACTCTTTCTGCTTGTTGAATAGCCAGCCAGCTGGGTTCGACAGATAAGTATTTCCCCAGAGTTCCTAGACTGTTATAATAGCTGCCTTTTTACCAACCTTAACTAATCTGGAGCTTTGGACGATGTCTCTGAATGCAGAACAGAAAGCGGCAATCGTAGCTGATTATCGCCAGTCAGACACTGACACCGGGTCGCCGGAAGTGCAAGTTGCGCTGTTAACAGCCAACATTAAGCATTTAACCGAGCACTTTGCGACCCACAAGAAAGACCACCACTCACGTCGTGGTATGTTGAAAATGGTTAATCAACGTCGCAAATTGCTGGATTACCTCAAAGGTAAAGACCTAGCGCGTTATCAGACGCTGATTGAACGCTTAGGCTTGCGTCGCTAAGCCGATGCACCGAAAACACCGCAATTCTGCGGTGTTTTTGTTTGCGCGACTCTGAACCCTTATGCTCGTTGTCGTCATGCAGGAAGGTTGTTTAAAGCTGTTTTGCCGCAGAATAACTTTAAACAGCCTGCCCGTGACAGTTTGTAATACCCTTAATTTAAAAAAATAGGCTGAATAATAGTTATGGCAAAAGTGACTAAAACTTTCCAATATGGTCAACACACCGTTCGTATCGAAACTGGCGAAGTAGCTCGCCAAGCTAGCACTGCAGTAATCATCAGTATGGATGAAACAGTATTGTTAGTGACGGCAGTGGCGGAAAGACAAGCTCGTGAAGGCCGCGACTTCTTCCCACTCACTGTGAATTATCAAGAAAAATTCTATGCTGCAGGCCGGATTCCCGGTGGTTTCTTCAAGCGTGAAGCCCGTCCGACTGAAGAAGAAACTTTAGTTGCCCGTTTAATTGATCGCCCGATTCGCCCACTATTTCCTGAAGGCTTCACCAATGAAGTCCAAGTGGTTGCTACGGTTATTTCTTTAAATCCGAATGTTGCGCCGGATATTCCTGCGATGTTAGGTGCCTCAGCGGCTTTAAAAATCTGTGGTATCCCTTTTCAAGGCCCCATTGGTGCAGCGCGGGTTGGTTATATCAATAATCAATATGTACTGAATCCATCACCGGCTGAATTAGAAAATTCTGCTTTAGATTTAGTCGTAGCGGGTACAAATGATGCCGTGCTGATGGTTGAGTCTGAGGCCAAATTGCTAAGCGAAGAGGTCATGCTCGGTGCCGTGGTTTATGGCCATGAGCAAATGCAAGTTGCCATCCATGCGATCAATGAAATGGCTGCTGAAGTGGGCAATCCTGCTTGGGTTTGGTCAGCCCCAGAAGCTAATCAAGCGTTGGTACAAGGCTTAGCAACGGCGGCGGAAGCGGCTTTAGTCGATGCTTTCCAAATCGCGGATAAGCAAGAGCGTTACGCTCGCGTCGATGAAATTCTAGCAGCCGCTAAAGACAAGTTACTGTCGAAAGAAGAGGGAGCAGCCGGCCCAAGTGAAGAAGAGCTGCGCGTTGAGTTCAAAAACTTAGAAAAGAAAGTAGTACGTGGTCGCATCCTAGAAGGTAAGCCACGGATTGATGGTCGTGATTTACAAACTGTACGCCCTATCAGTGTACGCGTGGGTGTATTACCCCGTACTCATGGATCTGCTTTATTCACACGTGGCGAAACTCAAGCTCTCGTAGTGGCTACTTTAGGGACTGAGCGTGATGCGCAAGTGATCGATGCGATTGCTGGCGAATACAAAGACTCTTTCATGTTCCACTATAATTTCCCTCCTTATAGCGTGGGGGAAGTGGGCATGATTGGCTCACCGAAGCGTCGTGAAATTGGTCATGGCCGTTTAGCCAAGCGCGGTGTGAAGGCGACGATTCCAGCCATGGAAGATTTCCCTTATGTGATTCGCTGTGTGTCTGAAATCACGGAATCGAATGGTTCAAGCTCGATGGCGAGCGTTTGTGGTAGTTCTTTAGCGCTGATGGATGCCGGTGTACCCGTTTCTGAGCCAGTTGCAGGTATTGCAATGGGCTTGATCAAAGAAGGTGAGCGTTTTGCCGTTCTGACCGATATCCTCGGCGATGAAGATCATTTAGGTGATATGGATTTCAAAGTAGCGGGTTCACGCAACGGTATCACCGCGCTGCAAATGGATATCAAAATTAATGGTATCACCCGTGAAATCATGGAGCGCGCTTTAGAGCAAGCCAAAGCAGGGCGTTTGTTCATTTTGGGCGAAATGGAAAAAGTGATTGCAGCCCCGCGTGATCAACTCTCTGATTATGCACCACGCTATGTCACTTTAAAGATCAACCCAGAAAAGATTCGTGAAGTCATTGGTAAAGGTGGCGAAACGATTCGTGGTATCACCGAAGCTTCGGGGGCGACGATTGATATTAGCGATGATGGCTTTATTAAAATTGCGGCTGTCGATGCGGCTGCGGCGCATAAAGCTAAAGGTATGATCGAGGCAATCACGGCTGAGGTCGAGCTGAATAAAGTTTATGAAGGTAAAGTCGCACGGATTATGGACTTTGGTGCTTTCGTAACCATTCTGCCCGGTAAAGACGGCTTATTGCATATTTCACAAATTAGCCAAGAGCGTGTAGAAAAGGTCACTGATTTCGTCAATGTAGGTGATGTGGTGAAAGTCAAAGTCATCGAAATTGACCGCCAAGGGCGTATGCGTTTGAGCATGAAAGATGCGGTTTAAGCCTTAACAGGCGCATAATACTAAAAGCCCCAAATAGGGGTTTTTAGTATTTGGTAGGCTTAAAGCTTTAAGTATTCTGTGTCACTTTATCGACTACCTGTTCAGCTGCTTGAGCTAAATCTTCAGCTTCATGTTTGGCAGCTTGTGCCGCCTCCTCGGTCAACTGTTTAGCATCTAAAACAGTGTCCTCAGCTTTATCGGCTAAATTACTCGCTGCATCTTTAGTAGCCTCCACCGTGTCAGCCGCCATTTCCTTCGCAGTTTCGGTTGCAGCTGCCGCTTTATCGGCTAAATCGCTAGCAGTTTCTTGCGTTGCATCGACTGCCTCAGCCACCATTTCCTTAGCGGTTTCGCTTGCGCTAGCGGCCTTGTCAGCTAAATTGCTCGCTGCTTCTTGAGTCGCATCGACAGTATCCGCTGCTAGGTCTTTGGTGTTTTCAATAGCATCTGCGGCTTTTTCTTGAGCAGCGTCAGCCAACTCAGCAGCTTTATCGCTAGCTTCATCGGCTTTGTCACTTAAGCTATCCATTAAGTCCGATGCCTTCTCTGCGACTGTATCATAGAGCTCCTCAGCGCCTTCTTTGGCGTCTTGTAATAATTCAGCTGCTTTTTCTTTCAATTTGTCTAGCATGGGACTCTCCTAATAAATGCCGAAAGGGGGTGAGGAACAAGCACTCGCTGGAGTGCTCGTTAATGTATATAGGCTAGCTAGACGTGATCTGCAAATCAGATTATGGTGAGTCAGTTAATTAGATTCTCAGCGCTTCGACCAGCGAGTTACTAATACTCGTTTGCATCGCAGGGTCAGTGATCATCATTTCTTCATCGCGTGTAGTGATATAGAAAATGTCCTCAGCCTGCTCGCCTAAGGTAGTGATGCGTGCATTGTGCACACGTACCCCAGCTTGGTCGAGCGCTTCACCTACGCGTGACAGGAGACCGGGCATATCACCCGTGCTGACTTCCATAATCGTGAGCTTTTTGTCGGGTTGTTGGCGGAATTGAATGCGAGTTGGCACATCAAAATTGCGTAAAATCCGTGGAGTGCGATGTTGACGTACTTGGAATTGCTCACGGCGTAAATTGCGCTGCATTACTTCTACAATATGCTCTTGATCGGATGGATCATCAACAATCTTATTATCCGACCCCAAAATATGCAGGGTGTAAAGGTCGAAGCCATTCTCTTCCATCGATACGATACGCGCTTGCACAATATTCAGATTGAGTTGCTCTAAGGTAGAGACAACACGCGTGAATAAATCGGGCGAATCAGCACTATAGATGAAAATAATATTGCTACTACCAGAAATCGTGGAACGCATTTTTACTATGGGGAAGTTTTCAGGCTTAGAGGTCAGAATATATTGTGCATGCCAGCAGATCGATTCTACCGAATGTTGCAATAAATAGTCTTCACCCAAACTTTTCCATAAGTTAATACAAGCTTCTTCGCTAAATCCAGCTTGACCTAAATGCTCTAAAGCAGAATTGCGCTTTTGAGCAATGATAGAGGCGGATTTTTCTGAAGCGGGTAAGCGCTGGTTGAGTAGGTTACGTGTACTTAAGTAAAGTTCGGTCAAGAGTGAGCGCTTCCAGCTATTCCATAACTTAGGATTAGTCCCTTTGATATCAGCAATCGTCAGTAGAAATAAGTAATCTAAACGATTCTGCGCAATAATCTGCTCAGCGAATTCTTGGACAACAGCCGGATCACTAATGTCTTTACGCTGTGCGGTGACGCTCATTAGCAAATGTTTTTGGACTAACCAACTGACTAGCGAGGCATCGTGCACATTTAAGCCATGTTCACGGCAAAATTCATAAGCATCCACTGAGCCTAATTCAGAATGATCACCATTCCGACCTTTGGCAATATCATGAAACAGTGCAGTTAAATAGAGAATTTCTGGTTTTTGCAGGCGCTTGAAGATTTCACTACACATAGGAAATTCAGCAGCGCCTTTTTCAGTGCTATAGCGGCGCACATTGCTAATTACAAACAGGGTGTGTTCGTCTACGGTATAAGCATGAAATAAATCATATTGCATACGCCCGACAATGTTCGCAAAAGCAGGTAAATAGGCTGCTAAAATCCCATAGCGATTCATCAAGCGCAGCACAAAGGTAATTCCACTGGGCTGACGCAAAATCTGCATAAAAATTTGCCGATGCCAAATTTGCTGGCGGAAGCCACTATCAATTCGATGCAAATTACTGCGCATTAAGCGAATGGTTTCAGGCGCTAAGCCCGTAACCCCCGGTGTATTTTGTAGAAATAAGAAAATTTCTAATAAAGCGGTAGGGTAGAGGGTAAAGGTATCAGGTGAGTTGACCGCTAATAGATTACCGCGTTTTTCATACCATTCTCCCACCATAATCGGTTGGGGTTGCTCATCAATCGCAAGTTTAACGCGCAACACGCCCATTAATACATCAGTGAGGCGTTCAAGCTCGGTAATAGTTTTATAGTAGCGCTGCATAAAAGCTTCGACGGCTTCATTGCGGTGTTCTTGTTGACAGCCAAAGGTTTTTGCCAGCGTGTGTTGGTAGTCGAAGAGTAGACGATCTTCTTTACGTCCAGTAAGGGTATGCAGCACAAAGCGAATGCTCCAGAGGAAAGCACGTCCCTCACGCAGGCATTCATATTCACTTTGTTCTAACAAACGATGCTCATGTAATTCAGATAAAGACAGTTGCCCATACTCACGCTCAATAATCCAACCAATCATATGAATATCGCGTAAACCCCCCGGGCCTTCTTTTAGATTGGGTTCGACTCGGTAAGCAGTATCACCAAAGCGCAGATAGCGGGCTTTCTGCTCGTCTAATTTCGCTAAGAAAAAGCTGCGGCTGTCCCACATATTCTCAGGGCTAATCCCCGCGCGCATTTGGTGATAGAGATCACGGCTACCCGCTAATAGACGTGCTTCAATAAGATTAGTAATAACAGTTAAATCAGTGCGTGCGGTTTGTAGGCATTCGTCCAAAGTACGCACGCTATGTCCAACCTCAATCCCCATATCCCATAAAAAGGTCAGAAATCCGGAAATGCGCTCTTGAGCAACTAGGTCTGGCGCTTGATGGAGTAGGATCAATAGGTCCACATCAGACGCAGGATGTAGTTCTTTGCGTCCATAACCACCCACGGCAATCAAGGAGCCTTCAGAAATACTAAAGCCCGTTCGCTGCCAGATTTCCTGCAAAATGACATCCAACAAACCCGCGTGATAGTAAAGTAGGGAGCGAATGGGATATTTTTCCAAAAAATAGCCTGCCAAACGTTTACGCGCTTCCTTCAGAAATTGCGCATAGTCGCTGGGCTTTAAAGGCTGAGGTTTGCTGGTCTTAAATTCTTGATAGTGATCCAGCAAGGGGTTGAGTCGCGTATCAGTATTCATTTTAACTTGAGTTTTGCCTGCAGACGCTCATACCAACCGGCTTCATCAGGACGGAGAGTGAGAATTTCAAAGCCTGTATCGGTCACAAGAATAGTATGTTCCCATTGCGCGGAAAGCTTATGATCTTTCGTCACTGCAGTCCATTGATCCGGCAAGATTTTTAAGTCGGCTTTACCTTGGTTAATCATGGGTTCAATGGTGAAAATCATACCTGCTTGAATGGCATCACCTTTGCCTACTTTGCCATAATGTAGAATTTGTGGTTCTTCGTGGAATTTTGCCCCAATGCCATGTCCACAAAATTCACGCACGACGGAATAATAGTTTTTCTCGGCATGTTGCTGGATCGCTGCGCCAATATCGCCTAAAGTCGCGCCGGGTTTAACCGTTAAAATGCCTAAATACATGCATTCTTGAGTCACTTCTGCTAAACGTGCTCCGGGAATCGTCGGCGCACCAACATGAAACATTTTACTGGTGTCACCATGATAACCGTCCTTAATCACCGTAATATCAATGTTGAGGCAGTCACCTTTTTTTAGAACTTTATCGCTAGGGATTCCATGACAAATCTGGTGATTAACTGAGGTGCAAATCGATTTTGGAAAGGGGGGGGTACCATAACCTAAAGGGGCTGGAATGGCATTTTGCACATTCACAATATAGTCATGGCACAGATTATTTAGCTCATTGGTGGTGACACCGGGCTTCACATACGGCTCGATCATGCCTAGCACTTCGGCTGCTAGACGGCCTGCAATGCGCATTTTTTCAATTTCTTCTGGTGTTTTTATCGAGATAGCCATCGGTTCTGAATTCCAAAGTAGCACTTAAAAGCGAATCATGGTATAAAGCGCACGCCTTTTTGGCAAACAAGATTGTTTTTTACTTGTAATTATTTAATCCACACACGTATCGGCACAGGCTGCAAGGGTGCTTGAGTTTAGCGTAAAGCAGAAAACTTAAGTGAGCAGTTTGGGGTACGTGGAGGCGTAACCCAAATCAGGAGATTTACCATGCCTAAAGTTACCATGCGTCAAATGCTGGAAGCTGGTGTCCATTTCGGTCACCAAACTCGTTACTGGAATCCAAAAATGGGTCAGTACATTTTCGGCGAACGCAACAAGATTCATATCGTTAACCTCGAACAAACCTTACCTATGTTCAATGATGCCATGAATTTCATTGGCAAATTGGCTTCCCGTGGTGGGCGTATCATGTTCGTAGGTACTAAACGTTCTGCTCGTGATGCAATTCGTGAAGCTGCGCAATCTTGCAAAATGCCTTATGTAAATTATCGCTGGTTAGGCGGTATGTTGACTAACTTCAAAACGGTGAAACAATCGATTCGTCGTTTGAAAGAGTTAGAGAAAATGGCTGAAGATGGCAGCATTGAGCGCTTAAATAAGAAAGAAGTGCTGATGCTCAAGCGTGAGCAAGAAAAATTAGAGCGCAGCCTCGGCGGTATTAAAGAAATGAAAGGCTTACCCGATGCGATTTTCGTCATCGACGTAGGTTATGAAAAAATTGCTATTCAAGAAGCTAAGAAACTGGGTATCCCGGTCATCGGCGTTGTGGACACTAATAACTCACTGAAAGACGTGGATTATGTGATCCCAGGGAATGACGATGCGATTCGTGCCATTCAGTTATACGTATCAGCCGCAGCTGATGCAGTAAAGGAAGGCCATGCTTCTGCAGCGGTATCAGGTGTGGATTTATCTGAGCCAGCTGAAGAGGAGGTGGAAGAAGTCGCGGCTGCTCCAGAAACTGACGATAGTGCTGACGAAGCCTAATCCAGCTTAGCGATTGAATTGAGTTCTCGAATTTAGGAGTCTAGTAATGTCAATTACTGCGGCAATGGTAAAAGACCTGCGTGAACGTACTGGCGCAGGCATGATGGAGTGCAAAAAAGCACTGACTGAAACCAATGGTGACATGGAAGCAGCCATCGATTTAATGCGCAAATCAGGTGCATTAAAAGCCGAAAAGAAATCAGGCCGTATCGCTGCGGAAGGTCGTGTAGTTATTAAATTAAGCGCTGATCAAAAGCAAGCTTCTTTAGTTGAAGTCAATAGTGAAACTGACTTCGTCGCTAAAGATTCTAACTTTATTCAGTTTGCGGAAGCAGCGGCTGAGGCCGTACTGGCAAGCGGTGTGACTGATGTAGCAGCCTTAGCGAATGTACACTTAGCAAGTGGTCAAACCGTTGAAGAAGCGCGTGCAGCTTTAGTGGCTAAAATCGGTGAAAACATCCAAGTTCGCCGTGCGCAAATTATTGAAGCGGGTGAAGGTGCAATTGCAACTTATATCCACAGCAACAATAAAATCGGTGTAGCTTTGGTTTACACGGGTTCAGATGCTGAAATGGGTAAAGATTTAGCGATGCATGTCGCTGCTAATAATCCAGCTGGTTTGGATGAATCTAGCATACCAGTAGAGCGAGTAGTGCGCGAGCGCGATGTTCAATTAGATATCGTCATGCAAACTGGCAAACCACGTGAAATTGCTGAAAAAATGCTTGAAGGCAAAATGCGTAAGTTCTTAGCCGAGCTGACCTTATTAGGTCAAGCCTTTGTTAAAGACCCAAGCGTGACTGTTGCGCAATTGTTGAAAAACAAAGGGGCTAGTGTTACCACCTTTACCCGTATGGAAGCAGGTGAAGGGATCGAGAAGAAGCAAGAAAACTTTGCAGAAGAAGTGGCTGCTCAAGCTCGTCAAGCAGGCTAAAACTCACTTTAAGTGTACAAGAGAAGGGGCAACATGGTTGCCCCTTTTTCTTTTCATCTGTATAAAGTACGCCATCTTGAGTTCTGGAAAGTTTTAGCATGAACACAATACCACGCCGCATCCTCCTTAAGCTTAGCGGCGAAGCTTTAATGGGTGATCTCGATTCTGGGATTGATCCTATTATTTTAAAACGCGTTGCCACAGAAGTTTTAGAGGTGCGTGCACTCGGCGTGCAAGTGGCTTTAGTGATTGGTGGTGGCAATTTATTTCGTGGTGCAACTTTAGCAGCGGCTGGCATGGATCGTGTGCGTGGCGATCAGATGGGGATGCTGGCTACCGTGATGAATGCCTTGGCGATGCAAGATCAAATCGAGCAGTTGGGTGGGACTTGCCGAGTTATGCCAGCTTTAACGATTGCGCAAGTCGGGGAGGCTTACTCAGCGCACCAAGCCCGTCGTTATTTAGATCAAGGTGATATAGTGATTTGTGCCGCTGGCACAGGTAATCCCTTTTTTACTACTGACACGGCAGCTAGTTTGCGTGCGGTCGAGTTGCAAACCGACTTATTACTGAAAGCGACTAAAGTGGATGGTATTTATACGGCTGACCCGAAAAAAAATCCCAATGCCACGCGTTACGAGCGCTTAAGTTTTGATGAGGCGATTGCGCAACAACTAGGTGTAATGGATTTAACCGCTATGGTGATGTGTCGTGATAATCACCTACCATTGCGAGTGTTTGATATGTTTGCTGCAGGTGCTTTACATGCGATTGTGCGCGGTGAGCCTGTCGGTACTTTAGTCGAGGTTTAAAAATGATTAGCGATATTATGAAAAGTGCGGAAGCCCGCATGCAAAAAAGTATTGAATCCCTGAAAAATGAATTAACTAAAATTCGTACTGGCCGTGCCCATCCTAGTCTGTTGGATCATATTTCAGTTGATTATTACGGCACACCCACAGCTTTAAGCCAAGTCGCCAATATTGCGATTGAAGATGCGCGCACCTTAAGCATTACCCCTTGGGAAAAGCCCATGGTCGCGGTGATTGAGAAAGCAATTCTCAAGTCTGATTTAGGCTTAAATCCAGCGGTTGCAGGTACGGTGATTCGTGTTCCCGTTCCAGCCTTAACCGAAGAGCGGCGGCGCGATTTAGTCAAGATTGTTAAACATGAAGCTGAAGGGGCGCGGGTAGCCATTCGTAACATTCGTCGTGATGCAAATGGCGAGTTAAAAGCTTTAGAAAAAGACAAAACGATTTCTGAAGATGAGGAACGCCGCGCTGAAGAGGGTGTGCAAAAGCTCACCGACAAGTATATTAAAGAAGTAGAAGCCGTTTTCGAGAAGAAAGAAAAGGATCTGATGGCTATTTAATGGCCTTGGAGCGGGCACATGCAAGCTGAGAAAAAAGCCGTTCCACGGCATGTCGCCATCGTCATGGACGGCAATGGGCGTTGGGCAAAAGCACGTTTACTGCCCCGCCTCATTGGGCATCAACGCGGCGTCGAATCAGTGCGTAAAGTGATTCGCGCTTGTAATCAGGCTGGAGTGGAATGCCTGACCTTATTTGCTTTCAGTAGTGAAAACTGGAAACGGCCTTTAGAAGAAGTGAGCGGCTTGATGTCGCTCTTCATGCTGGTTTTAGAGCGCGAGACTGCTGGCTTAATTCGTCACAACGTGAGCATGCGCTTTATTGGTGATCGTTCTGCTTTTTCAGGCTCTTTACAAGACAAAATTGCAGCGGTTGAGCAGCAAACCAGTCATTGCACGGGGATGCTACTCTTAATTGCTGCGAATTACGGTGGGCGCTGGGACATTTTGCAAGCCGCTCGAAAGCTCGTCGCGAAGCTAGCAAGTGGCGAGTTAAGCGCCCAAGAACTCACTGAGCAAGCCTTAGATCAAGAACTATCTACCTTTGGTTTGCCTGAGCCAGATTTATTTATTCGCACTGGTGGGGAACAACGTATTAGTAATTTTCTCCTCTGGCAATTGGCTTATACGGAGCTGTATTTCACTGATAAATTATGGCCAGAATTTGATGAGCAAGCCTTACAAGAAGCTTTTAAGGCTTATGCCAATCGGCAGCGCCGCTTCGGTATGACTAGCGAGCAAATCCAAAACCAGCAAGGAGATGTGCATGCTTAAGCAGCGGATTATTACTGGCGTTATTCTTGCTGTGTTTGTCTCCCTCGCGATTTTTCTTCTCCCCAATCCTCTTTTTGATCAGCTTGCCCTCCTATTGATGGTAGGGATTGGCACTTGGGAGTGGGCGAATTTAACAGGGTTTACAGATAAGCAAAGGCGTATAGGGGCAGTGATTGGCAGTATGTTCATTGCGGATCTAATTTATTTAATAGCCCCTCCCTTATTGCCGATTTTATTACTGAGTTTGGCTACTTGGGGATTTATCTTATATCTCTTACGCAGTTATCAGCCAGATACCACTTATTACAAAACTAAACCTTGGCTCTTGCGCGTACTCTGTGCTTTAGTCCTAGTTCCAGCTTGGTACACTTTAGTTTATTTGCATGATTTGCATTATGGCTATGTGTTTTATGTGATTAGCTTAGTCGCCTTTGCGGATATCGCTGCTTATTTTTCTGGAAAACGTTTTGGGAAGACCAAGCTAGCACCTAGTTTGAGTCCGGGGAAAACACGTGAAGGTGCTGTGGGTGCTTTAGCAGTTACTTTAATCTGGGCTTGTCTTTGCGCTCTCTACACTGATTTGAGCTTTGGTAGTGGTCTAGTTTTTGTCTTTTTCTCCATGTTAGCGGTCGTGATGTCGATTGCTGGTGATCTATTTGAAAGCTTAATCAAACGGCAGGCAGGTGCTAAAGATAGTGGCACTTTGTTACCTGGGCATGGTGGCATTTTAGATCGTATTGATAGTTTAGTAGCGGCCATTCCGATTTTGGCACTAGGGCTTTTTGTCATAGGCAAACTGTAAACAATGAGTTTAAAAGCACTAACGATTTTAGGTTCTACAGGTAGCATTGGGCTTAACACCTTAGATGTAGTACAACGCCATCCTGAACAGTTTAAGGTCTTTGCCTTAACTGCGAATCACAATATTGAGCGCATGTTCGAGCAGTGTTTGGTTTGCCAACCGCGTTATGCGGTGATGCTCAATGAACAAGCCGCTCAAATTTTAGCTAAGCGCTTAAAAGCCGTTGACTGTGTAACTGAGGTCTTAGCCGGTAAGGCGGCTTTAGAACAAGTAGCCGCTGCGCCTGAAACCGATTATGTGATGGCGGCAATAGTTGGAGCGGCTGGCTTATTACCGGCTTTAGCGGCTGCACGTGTAGGTAAACGGGTATTACTGGCGAATAAAGAAGCCTTGGTCATGTCAGGCCAGCTTTTTATGGATGCTGTGTGCGAGCATCAGGCAGAGCTTTTGCCGATTGATAGCGAGCATAATGCGATTTTCCAATGCTTACCCTTACAAGGTCGACAGGGTGTTGAACGAATTCTTTTAACTGCTTCTGGCGGGCCATTCCGGCAGCGCGCTTTAGCAGATTTATATACAGTCACACCTGAACAAGCCGTTGCACATCCTAATTGGTCGATGGGGCAGAAAATTTCGGTTGATTCGGCCACTTTGATGAATAAAGGCTTGGAGGTTATCGAGGCAAGTTGGTTGTTTGCTATGCCTTTAGAGCGGATTGAAGTGGTGGTACATCCGCAAAGTACCATTCACTCCATGGTGGCCTATAATGATGGTTCGGTGTTGGCACAATTGGGTAATCCTGATATGCGCACGCCGATTGCTTATGCTTTGGGTTGGCCTGAGCGTTTAGCCTCTGGGGTTGCAGCTTTAGATCTGTTTAAAGTCGCGCGTTTGGATTTTGAAAAGCCTGATTTTCAACGCTTCCCATGCTTGAACTTAGCTTATGAGGCACATGCGCGAGGCGGATTCGCGACTATTGCTTTAAATGCTGCCAATGAAGTTGCGGTGCAGGCTTTCTTAGAACGGCGTATTGGTTTCATGGATATTCCACGTTTGGTCAGTGATGTGATGAAATTGGCAGATACAGGAACCCCTATACACTTAGAGGATATAATTATTCAGGATGAGGTAAGCCGCAGCGTTTCATCATCGTGGATAAAAAATAATAGAAAGCTATGAACCTACAAAACTTGCTGATCATTCTTCCCGCCTTTCTTCTCACCATTGGTATTCTGGTGACCGTGCACGAATTCGGTCATTTCTGGGTGGCACGCCGTTTAGGTGTTAAAGTTTTACGCTTCTCAGTAGGCTTTGGTAAGCCTTTGTGGACGTATGTTTCGCCTAAGGATCAAACAGAATACGTGATTTCTGCTTTACCCTTGGGTGGCTATGTCAAAATGCTGGATGAGCGCGAAGGCGAAGTGCCTGCCGAAGAGCTGCATCGGGCTTTTAACCGCCAGAATGTCTGGGTGCGCATGGCGGTAGTCGTGGCAGGGCCATTGGCGAATTTTATTTTAGCAGTACTTATCTATTTCTTTGTATTTGGGGTGACGGGTAATCCAGCCATGCACCCGTTTGTTAAGCCGATTAAAGAGACCCCTGCTGCTTTAGCAGGCTTTCAGCCCGGCGATAAAATTATCCAAATTAATGAGCAACCCGTTGCAACTTTTGAAGAAACTGCGCTGACTATCGTCGAAGAGTTTCTATTGACTAAATCCTTAAAAATTCAAGTTGAAACGAAAGAAGGTAACTGGGCAGAGCGCAGCTTAGATTTAAGCAATACACCCTTGTTCAAAGAAGAAAATGATGTGCTCTCTAAAATTGGTCTGGAACCTTGGGCACCTAGACTCGATTTGATGCTTGGGCAAATTGTACCGGAGTCTGCGGCAGAGAAGGCAGGCTTACAATCTAAAGATAAAATTCTCTCCGTCGATGGGAATAAGCCAGAGAATGCTGAGTCTTTTGTCAAATATATTCAGCAGCATCCCAATCAGCCCATTGTGTTACAAGTGGAACGAGCTTCGGGTGTGAGTGATATTACCGTTACGCCTGTCTTAAAAGAGAAAGAGGGTAAGCAAATTGGGCAGATTGGTGCAGGGATTGGTGAGGTCGTGCCGACTGAACTTTTGTCCACCTTACAGTTTAGACAACGCTTAGGCTTGCTGGATTCTGTCACGAAGAGCCTTGAAAAAACATGGCAGATGTCGATTGTAACGCTCAAATTGATGGGTCGGATGCTGACTGGTGAAGTTTCTCTGAAGAATATTAGTGGCCCGGTGACCATTGCTAAATACTCGGGTGAAACCGCCTCTGCAGGCTTGCCGTATTATCTAGGCTTCCTTGCGGTAGTGAGCATTAGCTTAGGTGTATTGAATTTATTGCCTATTCCAATGTTGGATGGTGGGCATCTGCTGTATTATGTGATCGAAATTGTTAAGGGCAGCCCGGTGTCCCCTCGTATTGAGGAATACGGACTTCGGTTTGGCATGGCTGTGGTGGGATGCATCATGGTGCTTGCGGTGTATAACGACATTATGCGGTTAATCAACTAATGAAAAAACAGACACTTTCTTGGGCCATGGTAAGCGGCTTGTTAGCAGCATCGCAGGTAGTTTGGGCTGCCAGTTTTGTGGTGCAAGATATTCAAGTGAGTGGCCTAGATCGTGTGGCTCAGGCAACCGTCCTCAATTATTTGCCTGCGCGTGTCGGGCAACCGTTTGATGATAATCGTTCTGCCGAAGCGATTCGTGCTTTGTACGAAACGGGTTTGTTTGATGATGTGCAACTGGCTCGGCAAGGCGATGTATTAGTAGTGAAAGTGGTAGAACGTCCGGCAATTGGTGAAATTAATGTCACCGGCAATTCTAAAGTTTCCACCGAGCAATTATTGCAGGCTTTAAAAGCTGCAAATGTTGGCAAAGGCGATATGCTAGATAAGGCGGCCTTGCTAAAAATGCAGCGCGAATTAGAAGCCCAATATCTGAACATGGGGCACTATGGTGTCAACATTGACACCACCCTTGAGCCGCTTGCGAATAACCGAGTAAAGGTCAATATTGCGGTTAAAGAAGGCGGAATTGCGCGTATTAAGCAGGTAAAAATCGTCGGCAATAAAGCGTTCACTGAGCAAGAGCTGCTCTCGCAGTTAGAGTCTGGAACACCACGTACTTTATCCATTCCAGCTTTCAGTAGCCGTGATAAGTTTGCTAAAGAAAAATTAGTCGGCGATTTAGAAGCGCTTAATTCTTTCTATCGGGATCGTGGCTATCTAAATTTTGAGATTGTGTCGACTCAAGTCTCGCTGACACCCGACAAACAAGGCGTTTTTATCACCATCAGTGTGAATGAAGGTGATCAGTATAAAATTGGTACGGTCGATGTCTATGGGGTTGAGCGCTTAACCAAGCAACAAGTCCAAGACTCGATGAAATTGCGCCAAGGTGACATTTTCTCGCAGAAAGCTTTGGAAGAAAGCCGCAAAAACTTATCTACTTACTTAGGTGAGCAAGGGTATGCCTTCTCTAAAATTGGCGCAAAGCCTGATATTGATGAAGCAGGCAAAATCGTTAATATTACGTTGAATGTAGATAGTGGTAAGCGGACTTATGTGCGCCGGATTAATATTCGTGGTAACAATCGCACGAAAGATGAGGTCTATCGCCGCGAGTTGCGTCAGTTGGAAAGCTCTTGGTTTGCGGCTGAACAAGTCGAGCGCTCTAAAGTGCGTTTGCAGCGCTTACCTTATGTTGAAGAGGTACGCATTACCACAGAGCCAGTCGCAGGTACACCGGATCAAGTAGACTTAAATGTGATTGTGAGTGAGCGCTCTTCGAATCAATTCCGGATTGGTGCTGGCTATTCCCAATCCCAAGGTTTATTAGTCAATTTAGCAGTTACTCAAGATAATTTCATGGGTACTGGCAAACAATTGGAAGTAAATATCGATAACAGCGAGTCGAACCGTAATTTCCTGATTTCTTATGATAATCCTTACTATACGCCTGAGGGTTTAAGTCGCGGCTTTAGTATCTACTACAATGAATACGATGCAGCCGCTGAGGATATTTCGGCGTATGCATCGGATAAACTCGGCGCAAATGTGAAATTTGCCTTCCCGATCAGTGAAAATGATTCAGTGAGTTTCACCGCAGGGGCTGAGCAGCGCAAAATTATTTTAGGTAAGGATCCTGCTGATCACATCAAAGATTTCACTGCTAAGCATGGTCTAGAATATAAGCAATTACCGCTTACTTTAAGCTATGTGCATGACACCCGTAATCGCAGTGTATTCCCGAATGCGGGGCAACGACATCGCATCTCTGTGCAAGGTGCTTTACCGGGTAGTGATTTGCAATACACCAAATTCTCTTACGATGGTGCGCTTTACAAAGCGATTAATGATGATTATACCTTCTCTTTAAAAGCCAAAGTGGCCGTCGGTAAAGGACAAGGTGATTTAGACGGTTTACCTTTCTTTGAAAAATATACTGCAGGCGGAATTCGTTCGGTGCGTGGTTATGAGCAAAATAGCTTAGGTCCTATCGATTCCAAAGGGGATGCTAAAGGTGGCGATGCCCTATTAACGACGACGGCTGAAGTTTTATTCCCTATGCCGTTCGCTGCTGATGTGAAAACCGTGAAGATGAGCGCCTTTGTAGATAGTGGTAATGTATTTGATACCTCCGATAGTTTTAAATCTTCAGAATTACGCTATTCCGCAGGGCTAGGCGTCGTGTGGTTATCACCGATTGGCCCCTTTGAAGTGAGCTATGCTAAGCCATTAAATGCAAAAGATGGCGATAAAGAGCAAAGCCTACAATTTAGTATCGGCGCCTCCTTCTAAGGAGGTTTTGCTCCAAGAATTAGGATAGTTAGTGTGCTGCGTTTAGCGCTTATTGGCTTGTTGTTCACTCTAGGCATGCAGTCTGCGCGGGCGGAAGATACAAGCCTGCCTTATCGTATTGCTGTGGTTAATGTCGTGAAAGTGCTAGAGCAAGCTCCGCAAGCTGCCGCAGAAGGTAAGCGCTTAGAATCTTTATTTGCTGCGCGAGAAGCTGCTTTAGCGCAAGAGCAATTAGAATTACAACGAGCGCGGGAAGCCTTGCAAGCCACCGGTGACAGTTTACCTGAAGCTGAGCGGATTCAACGTGAGCGTGAGCTACGTACTTTAGAGCGTGATTACAGCCGTAAACAAGAAGATTTGCGTGAAGAAATTCGTTTTGCTAAAGATGCGGCTTTAGAGAAAGTTCAAGAACAAGTTGAGCAAGCCGTTGAAACAGTACGGGCGGAAGGACAGATCGATATTGTCTTCCGTGAGAGTAATTACATTGTTGCTAGTGCGCGAGTGAATCTTACCGATAAGGTTTTAGCTTATTTGCAGCAGCAATTCGATACTCAGCAAACACCCGCTGCTTCAAGCGATTCAAAGGGGACGGGGTCTGTCAGCGGAGAATAGTCATGTCTAAAACTTGGACGCTCGCAGCACTTGCCGATGCTACGCAAACAACTGTACACGGCAACGCAGACAAAACGATTCAAGCCGTCGCTTCCATCGAGCAGGCTCAAGCTCATGAGTTAAGCTACATTCGTGATCGCAAGTATTTTAATCTGCTTAATACGTCAAAAGCGGGCGCTTTGATTCTCACGGCTGATTTAGCGGCGCAGTACCAAGGCAATGCCCTTATTAGTAAAAATCCCTATCTAACTTATGCACGAATCGTCACCCTGTTCAATCCGCTGCACCGTCCCGCAGCCGGTATTCATCCTAGTGCGGTGATTGCTGAAGAGGTGAGTTTAGGTGCTGATGTACATATCGGTGCTAATGTGGTGTTAGAGTCGGGTGTAACAGTAGGTGCGGGCACAGTCATCAGTGCAGGTTGCTATTTAGGACGTAATGTACAGTTAGGCGCGCAGTCTTTGCTTTATCCAAAAGTAATGCTGTATAGCGACACTGAAATTGGCGAACGGGCGATTATTCACTCAGGTGCAGTCATTGGTGCTGATGGCTTTGGGTTTGTGCCAGAATCGACAGGCTGGTATAAAATACCGCAAATTGGCAAAGTCATTTTGGGGAATGATGTCGAGATTGGGGCTAATACTTGTATTGATCGGGCAGCCATGGGAAGTACTCGCCTTGGAGATGGAGTGAAGTTAGATAACCTCATTCATATCGCGCACAATGTGCAAATCGGCGATCACACTGTGATTGCGGCCTGTACCGGTATTGCAGGTAGTGCCAAGATTGGTAGTCATTGCCAAATTTCTGGGATGTGTTCAATTGCAGGGCATTTAGTCATCGCTGATCGGGTCACGATCACAGGCACTAGCTTTGTAATTAACTCAATCACTGAGCCGGGTGTGTATTCTTCAGGGGTCACCGTTGAAGAGCACGGTTTATGGCGTAAAAATGCGGTACGCTTCCGGCAGTTAGATCAAATGGCGAGGCGCTTAGCTAGCCTTGAAAAGCAATTAGCTGAGCTACAAAACAATAAGGATTAAGGCTCTATGTCCGGCATGAATGTCAATGAGATTAAAAATTTCCTCCCCCACCGCTATCCATTTTTGTTGGTAGATCGGGTTCTTGAGTTGGAAGCAGGGCGCTATATCAAAGCGATTAAAAATGTCACAGCAAATGAGCCGTTTTTTAACGGTCATTTTCCCGAAAAACCAATTATGCCCGGTGTGCTGATTATTGAAGCCATGGCACAGTCTACCGGTTTATTGGGGTTTCGTACGATGAGTGCTGAGCCACAGCCGAATACTCTGTATATGCTAGTTGCGGTGGATAAAGCCCGTTTTAAGCGTCAAGTAGAGCCGGGTGATCAACTACTCTTAGAAGCTGAGATCGTTAAGAAAAAAGGTATCATGTGGGTGTTCAACACCAAAGCCACCGTTGATGGCGAGCTAGTCGCTTCTGCTGAATTAATGTGTGCTGCCAAAGAAGGTGCCATTTGATTCACCCAACGGCTCTTATTCACCCTAGTGCTCAGTTAGCGGCCGATGTAGAGGTCGGTGCTTACAGCATTATTGGCGAGCAGGTGAGTATTGGGCGTGGTACACGAATTGCTTCACATGTTGTCATCGAAGGCCCAACCCGAATGGGCGAAGATAATCATATTTTCCAGTTTGCGTCAGTCGGTGCGATTCCTCAGGATAAAAAATATAAAGGTGAACCCACCGAACTCATTATCGGTGACCGTAATGTGATCCGCGAAAGTTGTACTTTGAATCGTGGTACTGCTCAAGATAAGGGCAAAACTGTGATCGGGAGTGATAACTGGATTATGGCCTATGTGCATATCGCGCATGATTGTATCGTGGGTAATCATACGGTTTTTGCCAATAGCGCCACTCTAGCAGGCCATGTGGTAATTTGTGATTATGCGATTTTGGGCGGTTTCACTTTAGTGCATCAGTTTTGTACGGTCGGCGAATATGCTTTTACCGGTATGGGGAGTGCGATTGGTAAAGATGTGCCACCGTATACCATGGTAAATGGTGCACCCGCTATTCCACGTGGCATCAATGCAGAAGGTTTAAAGCGTAATGGCTTTTCTAGTGAAGCTATTCAACGCATTAAAGATAGCTACCGCTTACTCTATCGCCAACAAATTACTGTCAAAGAAGCACTCGCACAGCTAGAAGCTGACTATGGCGAGTTTGAGGATATTCAACGCTTGATTCAGTTTGTGCAAGCTAGCCAACGTGGGTTAATTCGCTAAAATGCAACGCATTGCGATTATTGCAGGAGAGGCTTCAGGCGATTTACTGGCTGCTCGTTTGATTCTAGCACTCAAAGCTTTAAAGCCTGATTTGGTGTTTGAAGGGATTGCAGGGCCAGAAATGCAAGCAGCCGGTTGTACCAGTCTGTTTCCAATGGAAAAGCTTTCAGTCATGGGCTTAGTGGAGGTCTTAAAAGATTTACCAGCCTTGCTGTCAATTCGGAAACAACTCAAAGAGCGTTGGCTGGCGACCCCGCCGGATTTATTTATTGGCGTGGATGCACCTGATTTCAATTTGCCCTTAGCGGCGAAGTTACATGCTGAAGGCATCCCCACTGTGCATTATGTCAGCCCGTCCATTTGGGCTTGGCGTGAACAGCGTGTGAAAAAGATTCAAGGCAAGATTGATTTGATGCTGACCTTGTTTCCCTTTGAAGTCGATTTTTATAAAAAGCATCAAGTCACGGCACAATTCGTCGGTCATCCTTTAGCCGATGAAGTACAGTTTAACGCGAGTGTTCAAGAGGCACGTCAGCAACTGAGTTTAGATTTAGCTAAACCGGTACTGGGTGTGTTACCGGGTAGTCGCACTAAAGAAGTACAAGCTTTAGGTGCTGTTTTTTTACAAACAGCACAAGTCCTAAAAGCGAAGTATCCAGACTTACAAATCGTCATTCCAACAGTACGTGCTGATTTGAAAGCACAGCTACAAACCATCCAGCAAACAGTTACACCTGATTTATCTATCACGTATTTAGAGGGTCAGTCACGCTTATTGATGCAAGCCGCAGATTATCTGCTGATGGCTTCAGGCACTGCAGTCTTAGAAGGTATGTTAGCCGGACGCTTAATGGTGGCTGCTTATAAAGTCTCGCCATTGACTTGGTGGTTGGTACAAACCTTTAAGCTCGCCAAAGTGAAGTATGTCACCTTGCCCAATAATCTAGCCGGTGAAGAGTTAGTGCCTGAGCTGTTGCAGGATCGAGCGAATCTAACTGAATTAGTAGCTGTCATTGAGAGTCTCGTGCAGCTACCTGCTGAGCGCCGTCATTATATTTTTAAGCGCTTTCAAGCATTGCATACTCAATTACATTGCGATGCGAGCGCTAAGGCTGCACAAGCCATTATGGAGCGTTTCACATGAGTCAATTTCGGTTGGTTGCTGGAGTTGATGAAGTGGGGCGCGGCCCTCTAGCCGGTGCAGTCGTCGCGGCAGCTGTGATATTGCATCCTGCTCAACCCATTATCGGCTTAGCAGATTCTAAAAAACTGTCTGCTAAAAAGCGTGAGGCTTTAGATCTCGAAATCCGCAGTAAAGCTTTAGCTTGGAGTCTTGGCCGAGCTGAAGTCGAAGAAATTGACCAATTAAATATTCTACAAGCTAGTTTCTTAGCGATGCAACGTGCGCTAGCAGGCTTAGCAGTCCAACCTGACCATGTCCTGATTGACGGTAATCGTTGCCCTAAGATGGCTTATTCCATGGAAGCAATTATTGGTGGCGATGCCATCGTACCGGCTATCAGTGCTGCTTCCATTTTGGCTAAGGTCAGTCGCGATGCTGAATTAGTCTTGTTAGATCAATTATATCCCGCTTATGGTTTTGCTCAACATAAGGGCTATCCCACTCCTTTCCATTTAAATGCCATTCGTCAGTATGGGGTTTTGCCTATTCATCGCCGCTCATTCAAGCCCATTAAAACGCTGTTTCCTCACTAATTCTCCTTGTCAACCATTCGTTTTTGATTCTTCCCCGCTTGTCCTATTAGCTTTGGATGTTTATAGCGGTGTCCGTTACAAATGCTCCTGACAGCGATCGACAAGATTAAACAAGGAAGATGTGCTCGGTTAAGTGCTTCAAATGGATTGCTGCATGCGTGACTAGATCAAAAAATGCAAAGCCAACTAGATAGTCTAAAAAAGCTTTGCCAATGTTAAATGAGTGTTTAGGAGAATCTAATAATGACACTTTCTGTGAATAATAATACAGGTAGCACTGGTAATATTCAGGGTTCAACTAGTACTACCGCAACTACCAACTATGGTGGTTCATCAGGTTTTGATTTTGCTTCTTTATTGTCTGGCGGTGGCTCCTCTCAGTTCCAAATGCTGTCTTTAATGATTTCCTTGATCATGCAGTTATTGCAAAGTGTTCAAGGTCAAGGTCAAGGTCAAGGTCAAGGTCAAGGTCAAGGTACTGGTCAAGGTACTGGTCAAGGTACTAATAATAATGGCTGCAACACCTGTGGTGGCGGTCATCAACATGGTTCTCAAGGCGCACAGGGTGCTCAAGGTGCTCAGGGTTCTACTGGCCAAACTGGCTCACAAGGTAGTGCTGGTACTAATGGCACGAATGGTGCTCAGGGTGCTCAGGGCAGTGCTGGTA
>NZ_CALMZC010000014.1 GCF_937873765.1 uncultured Thiothrix sp.
AGGGCTGATTAATCGAATGGTGACTCACTCTTGACTTTCGCTAGAGGTCTATTGAGTTAAGAGCAGAGATTAGCTATACAGCAAACATCAGCGGCCCAGATTATGATAATTCAATATGGGATAGTGAAGATAAAGAATATATCTTTATGGAATATTTTAATGGGAATTTTGATTTCGATGACACTTACAATGTTTCAATGAATATATTTTTTGATGAAGAACAAAATGAACTAACAGAGATAGATGGCGTTCTGTTCGATGGCAGTACTGAGGTTGAGCTTAATTATGATGATGGATACCCATACAAATAATCTAACAAGATTCTCGACGACGGACGCGGTGACAGCCCGCGACTCCGACCATTCTACTCCCCGCCGCGCCCGTCAGATTTGACGTTGGGCTACAATAGAAACCGACATTTCCACATCAATAACAAAATAAAGGCGTAATTATGAATGACATAGCAACACAAATAACAACACAAATTTTTCATTCAATAGGACAGATATTTGTAAGTTTTTGGATTTTAATTCTCATATTGATAATAGCTATTTTCCTAAAGTCTTCGTACTTTAAAGGAAAATTAGGAGAAGCTATAGTAAGTCGATCAATAACTAACAAACTTGACCCAAACATATACCATATAATAAATAATGTTACATTGCCTTCGTTTGATGGCACTACACAGATTGATCATATCATAGTATCTATATACGGCATTTTCGTGATAGAGACAAAAAACATGAAGGGCTGGATATTTGGTGACAAAAACAATAAAACATGGACACAAACCATATATAAAAAATCACATAAATTTCAAAATCCAATTCATCAAAATTATAAACACATAAAAACATTGACTAAAATCACGGGCATTGAAGAAGAAAAAATTCATTCAGTTATAGTTTTTACTGGCGACAGCAAATTCAAAACCACAATGCCTGACAATGTTTTAAATAAAGGTTGGGTTGATTATGTGCTTTCAAAAAATGATTTACTTTTATCATATGATCTAGTTCAAGATACTATAGAGTGCATTAACTCACAAAAATTTGAGGCATCATTCAAAACTAATCAAGAACATATTAATCAACTAAAAGTCAAACAAAGAATTATCAGCTCAAGTCATAATTGTCCAAAATGCGGCTCTACTTTAACAAAAAGAGTCGCTAAAACAGGGGCTAATATTGGTCGTGAGTTTTACGGCTGCTCTCAGTTCCCACAATGTAGATACACCAGAGCTATCAATTAAAAGCCCAACAAGTTGCTCGACGACGGACGCGGTGACAGCCCCCAATCAACTTCCCGCCGCGCCCGTCAGCCTTGACGTTATGCACTAAACCAAGTATGAGGCAGATTCGAAACATGACTGAGCCAAAGCTATTCATTTCCTATTGTTGGTCGAGTCCTGATCATGAAGATTGGGTTCTCCGACTTGGCACTGAGCTTCGAGAAAATGGAGTGGATGTAATATTAGATAAATGGGATCTGAAAGAAGGGAATGATGCAAACGCATTTATGGAGAAAATGGTTTCAGATGAAGAAATCAAAAAAGTTATCTTGGTTATAGATGAGCAATATAGCGATAGAGCTAACGCGAGAAAAGGTGGTGTCGGGACAGAGACTCAGATTATCTCAGCCGAGGTTTATGAGAGCGTCGATCAAAATAAGTTTGTTACCGTGGTAGCGAGCAGAGACTCGGAGGGAAAGGCAAAACCTCCTGTATTTTATAAGTCGAGAATATACATTGATTTATCAGATGAAGAGCTTTATGGAAAAAACTTTGAGCAGCTATTGAGATGGATTTACGATAAGCATTTAAATGTAAAACCTGAAATTGGAAAAAACCCGCATTCTTAGATGAGGAGGAGCAAGTCTCTTTAGGGACTTCGGTTGCTTTTCGAAGATTAGTTGAAGCAATAAAGAATAATCGTTCACATGCTAACGGAGCATTGGTTGAGTATCTGAACTTATTCTCAGAGAACTTTTCACGACTTAGACTAGAGCCAAGCAATGGAGTTAGTGATTTTGATCAAACAGTAGTTGATAGCATTAACCAATTTATCCCAGCTAGGAATGAGCTGATAGAGGTGTTTGGTGTTATTGCTCAATATGATCAAACGACAAAGTCAGCTCCAGTTGTACATAAATTCTTCGAATCTCTGATTCCATTTCTTGATAGGCCAGAGGGAGTTACCTCTTATCATAAGTGGGACTGGGACAATTTAAAGTTTATTATTCATGAATCTTTCATTCTATGCGTTTCAATTTTTCTTAAATATGAAAGATTCGATATTGTTTCTTACTTGTTGAATCAGAGGTATTACATTGCAAATGATGCTCGTTATGGGCGTAGTACAATGGAATCCTTCGGAGTATTTCGAAACTATCTTGAATCGCTTAACCATCGAAATAGCTGATTGAAACTCCAACGACTATCAGTTCACGCAGATATGCTCAAGGAGAGATGTACAGATTCAGGCGTTTCATTCAATACAATGATGCAAGCAGATTTTGTTTTGTACCTAGCAGAGGCACTGCGAGGCGTTAAGGAAGGTCGGAGGCAAGAGTGGTGGCCAAAAACTCTTGTTTTCAAGTCCTTTCATGGCGGAACGTTTGAAATTTTCCTTAGGTCTGAGTCCGTTGAGTACTTTAGCCGCCTTGCTTCGGTTTTGGGTATAAGTAAGAAAACAGAACTGGAGCCATTTGTTCAAGGCATAAAAAATGACTCTATATACGTTCCAAAATGGCAGTTTGATAGGATCGCTCCTTTAGAATTAATGAATTATGAAAATCTGTGCACGCGTGCATAACAAAGTGCTGCTAGGGACAAACCTACGCTGCGCTTCGGCTTGCCCCAGAGCACGGCGTTATCTGCACATAGATTCGCCATCATCTTGACAAGATTCATAAAAGAAAATACTGTCTAGTCTGTCTAGTTTAATTTGAGGTTATAGCTATGGAACAGAACACATGGCAGCTCCAAGATGCAAAAAGCAAATTTAGTCAATTAGTTGACAACGCAATGCATCACAGACCCCAGTTTGTGACTAAGCATGGTAGCAATGCGGTTGTTATCATTTCATTTGAAGAGTACGCAAATTTTATCAAGCCAAAAGGTGATTTGGTGACATTTCTAAGAAGCTCTCCTTTGGCAGACAGTGACCTTGATTTCACAAGAAATAAAGATATGACAAGAGATATTGAGCTGTGAACTACCTGCTAGATACTTGCGTTATCTCTGAGGTGATCAAGAGAGAACCAAACAAAAATGTGATTTCATGGCTCCAGGCTCAAGATGAAGCCAATTTATTTTTAAGCATATTGATATTCGGTGAGATACACAAAGGCATTCAAAAAGACCCCGATCAAACCAGAAAGAAAAAACTAAAAATTTGGCTCGAAGAAGACTTAAAAAAGCGTTTTGCTAATCGCATTATTCCCATTGACTTAAAGGTTTTGACTAACTGGGGTTCTATCCAAGGTTCAGCAGAATTAATAGGCAGACCAATGGCTACCATTGATGGACTAATAGCTGTATCAGGACTCACATATAATTGTACTGTAGCCACAAGAAATATTTCAGACATGGAGCAAAGCACAGCAGAATTATTTAATCCTTGGGAATATAAAGAATAATACAAATTAACGATGTGTTTGGCGACGGACGCAGTGACAGCCCACAACTCTGATTTGATTACTCCCCACCGCGCCCGTCATATTGACGTTGGCATATTTCTGAACACCTTCGCCCTTCCCATCATATATCTAAGTAATTTAAGATGAAGACAGTAGGCACACAAACAAATATGATACCGTCGATAGTATGAAGCCTATCATACTGGAATCCGATCAAAAATCAGGTGCTTGTCGAAAAACGGAATGTTTCGTTCGAGGATGTGATCTTTTCTCTACAATCAGGCGGCTTACTGGATGACATGGCTCACCCTAACACGGAGAAATATCCCCATCAGCGAATGTTCGTTATATCCATTGACGAGTATGTATACTTAGTACCATATATCGAGAATGAGGAAGAAATATTCTTAAAAACCATCATTCCAAGTAGAAAGGCAACTAAACATTACCTTGGAGATAAAAATGAAAGAATCTAAATTAGATACAGAAGAACAAGACATCTTAGATGCCTTTGATGCTAATGAGTTTCAGTCAGATATATCACCATCTCGTCGGGATTTCATTAAAAAATCTGCGCTCCAAACATCAAAGAAAGACAAAAGAATAAACATAAGAATATCAAGTCGCGATCTTGTCGTTCTTCGACGAAGGGCTTTGGCAGAGGGGATACCCTATCAAACACTTTTATCAAGCATCTTACATAAATATGCGTCAGGTACTCTTCACGATATTTTTGTAGCAAATAAATAGCCAAAAGTTATTCGACGACAGACGCGGTGACAGCTCATTACTCCGATCAACATACTCCCCGCCACGTCCGTCAATTCAGACGAAAAGGTGGGGTATTTTGTTTGAAGAGTTGATAATTTCTCTACAATTGGGAGGCTGATTTTTTTGAGAGAGCAACAAACCCAACGAAATAGCAGGTTGAATAACTTTACCGTACTCTATAAGCCATATTAGGCAAATTAACGATACGCCACTCAAAAGCCGCTGTAAAAAAGCTCCAGTTTGTCTCCCATCTCATTCCATGCTAAACCTGCCTTTTTAGTGTTAGGACTATAGCCGTGCTTAGCGCCCATCATCTCCATTATGCTTATCCCGAAGCTGGACAGTGGCATACCGTGCTCAAGGATGTGAGTCTTGAATTAGCCCTCGGTGAACAGGTGGCTTTAGTGGGAAGTAGTGGTTCGGGCAAGTCGACTTTATTGAATTTGCTAGGTGGCATTGATAAGCCAGCGTCTGGGCGGATTTTCCTAAAAAATCAAGAACTCACTGCTTTAAAAGAGCCAGCTTTAACTCTATTTCGGCGCCAACAGATTGGTTTTATTTATCAGCAATTTAATCTGATTCCGACTTTAACCGTGGCAGAAAATATCTTGCTGCCCTTGGGTTTATTGAGGGTAGCTGCCAAAGAACAACAAGAGCGTTTGGCGCAGTGGCTAGCCGCGATTCAATTACCGACGCGTGCTAATGCTTTTCCTGATCAACTTTCGGGTGGGGAGCAGCAGCGGGTGGCAATTGCGCGTGCTTTGATTCATCAACCCGCTTTAGTGCTTGCTGATGAGCCAACCGGTAATTTAGATGCAAAAACGGGACAGTTGATTCTGGATTTATTATTCAATCTGGCTGCGCAAGCCCAGCAAACTTTATTAGTGGTTACCCATAGCAAGGCAGTGGCAGAACGCGCCGAACGCATCCTAGTTTTACAAGAGGGTGTCTTAGAAAACAGTTCATCGACACTGGCTTGGTAATGCTCATGCCGAGTTTATTATTACGTTCCAGTTGGCGATTTTTTACTCGACACCCGTGGCAACTCTGGCTGACCTTATTGAGTATTGCCTTAGGCACGGCCGTGATGATTGCGGTCGATCTAGCGAATCACAGCGCTGCACAATCTTTCCAGCAGTCGGTCAATACGCTGTCTAGCCCGATGACACATGAACTCAAAGCGGTGCATGGGCAAATACCCGATGAGTTTTATCGACAGTTGCGGGTGGAGTGGGGCTATCGAGACAGTCTACCTGAAGTCGAGTTATCCCTAAGCTTTAAGGGCCTGCATTACAGTTTATTAGGCTTAGATCCTTTCGCAACCAGCTTACCCGCTAGCAGTTTAGGCTCGCTAAATTCAGGTGTACTCACCCGCTTACTCACGGAGGCGAATACACTGATTGCACCCAAGGACTCAGGTTTACAAGTGGGTCAAGTATTGCCAGCGGGGGAGCGTGAGTTTACGGTGATTGGTCTGGCTGATTTAGCACGTAGTGATTTACTGTTGGCGGATATTTCGACTGTGCAGAGCAATGCAACGGGTTTAACTCGGATTCAATTGAAGTTGACTGAGGCCGAAGCACAAGCTTTACAAGCCCGTTTGCCGCCGGAGTTGAAGCTAGAATCCTTTGCGAATCAGCAAGCGGTGTTCGGGCAAATGACAGGCGCGTTTAGCACTAATCTGTTAGCGATGAGTTTATTAGCGATCTTGGTAGGTGCCTTCTTGGTCTACAACACCATGACTTTTTCGGTGTTACAGCGGCGTTCAAGTTTTGCGGTAGCGCGTATGTTAGGTGTTACTGCAGGGCAATTGTTTCGGAGTTTGCTGCTGGAGGCTTGTGTTTTAGGCTTAATCGGTAGTGCTTTAGGTGTACTCCTTGGTGTACTTTTAGGTCAGGGCTTATTAGTGCTAGTGACTCAAACGATTAGCGATTTATACGTGAGTGTTGCACCCACTGATTTATTAATTACCCCCGCGATTGCCTTGAAAGGTGTCGGTGTGACTTTAGCGGCAGTGTTGCTTGCCACGCTAGCGCCTGCTCTTGAAGCAGCGCGTGTTGCTCCCGTACAAGTACAGCGCCGTTCGAGGTTAGAGCAAACTAATCAGAACTTAAGTTTCAAGCTAGTGAGCGCGGGTTTAGTACTCATGCTGGGTAGTGCGCTCCTGATTAGCAGTTCAGGGAAGCAATTGGTGTTAGGCTTTGTAGGGCTGTTTATGCTGATTGTGGGGTATAGCCTGCTGATTCCTTGGGTACTGCGCAAGCTCTTAAAGTTGCTTCAACAAGCCACTGCAAAACTTACGCATAGGCAGTTATTAAGTTCGATGGCTTTGCGTAATTTAGAAGCCGGTTTAAGTCGTACTAGTTTAGCTATTATTGCCTTGACAGTGGCGGTGTCTGCCACGATTGGTGTGAGTATGATGATCGGCTCTTTCCGTTCCAGTGTCGCGGATTGGTTGAATATGACTTTACCCAGTGATTTATATGTTTCAGCTTTAAGTGAAGATGCTTCACGAGTCGAAGGTTCTTTGACACTCGTTTGGTTGGATCGGATAAAAACTTTGCCCGAAGTAGCAAGTATCAGTACCGGTTTATCCACGCGATTAACCGTTGAAGGCATGCCGCTACCCACTTTAGTTTTGCAGCCAGCAGCACATAGTGAACGCGGGTTTGAGTTCTTACAAAATACACCAACGGATGCTTGGCAGCGCTTTGAAAAAGCCGAAGGTGTCCTCGTTTCTGAGCCGTTTGCTTATCATTATAACCGAGGAGTTGGGGCGAGTTTGCAGCTTAATACTGAAGCAGCCGGTGTGCTGAAGCTACCGATTCTGGGGGTATTTCGCGATTATAGTGCAACTCAAGGTATGTTGGTGTTACCGCGTGGTTTGTATGAGCGCTATTGGCAAGATCGCAATATTTCCTCCATTGGCTTAACTTTAAAGCAGGGCGTAGATACACCTTTAGTTCAACAGCAGCTACAAGCGTGGGCGAAAGATTTGCAGCCCGTGAATCAATCCTTAGTCATTCGCTCGAACACCGAGATTCGTGAAAATTCCTTACAAGTCTTTGATCGTACTTTTGCCATAACCCATGTACTGCGCGTTTTGGTGCTGATCGTCGCCTTTGTCGGCGTGTTCAGCGCTTTAATGGCTTTATTTTTAGAAAAGGGACGTGAATTCGCGATTCTGCGCTCGACAGGTTTTACCCCTAAACAAGTGCAAATTTTAGTGCTAAGCCAAGCGGCTTTATTAGGTTTGCTTGCTGGACTCTTCGCGTTGCCTTTGGGCTGGCTGATGTCGGTGGTACTGATTGACATTATCAACCAACGTTCCTTTGGTTGGACGATGCACAGTTATTTCTTCGCTGACACTCCACTGCAAGCGCTGTTGTTAGCTGTAGTTGCTGCGCTCTTAGCCAGTCTGTATCCAGTACGCCGGATTGGACAGCTCTCGATTCGGGAGGGTTTATATGGTCGCTAGATTATTGTTACTGGGTTTATTACTGCTACTAAGCGCTTGTGAGAAACAATCTGACTCAGGCAGTATCAACTTGAATGCTGCCTTGGGTGGCATTCCGGCGGATGGCTTTGCACGAGCCGTCGAACCACGTCCCTTTACGTTTCCGCAAGAACATGCCGCTCATCCTGAGTTTCGCAATGAATGGTGGTATATCACCGGCAATTTACAGACTGAAAGGGGGCGACAATTTGGTTATCAAGTGACTTTCTTTCGGATCGCACTTAGCCCTAATTCCCCCCAGACTGTATCGAATTGGGCGACTAATCAGGTATGGATGGCGCACATTGCGCTAACCGATGTCGAAGGCCAGAAGCATTTGCATGACCAACGCTTTGCACGGGGTGCAGCAGGTTTGGCAGGGCAGAAAATACAGCCCTTTAAAGTTTGGTTAGAGGATTGGCAAATACTCGGTCAAGCGAATGGCGATTTTCCGTGGACGGTACAGGTTGCCAATACAGACTTTAGTCTCAAATTAACTCTGCAACCTGAAAAGCCAGCCGTGTTGCAAGGCAAGCAAGGTTTAAGCCAAAAAAGCAGTGAAGCGGGGAATGCATCCTACTATTACTCTTTCACCCGTTTAGCCAGTACTGGTTCGATTCATTATCAGAATCAAGATTTCCAAGTGACGGGTTCTTCATGGTTAGACCGTGAATGGAGCACGAGCGCTTTGGGCAAGGATCAAGCGGGTTGGGATTGGTTCTCGCTGCAGTTTAAGGCTGGACAGGAGTTGATGTTCTATCAATTACATAAAACTTCAGGGGAAGCGGATCAAGCCTATAGTCAAGGCAAATGGATTGCAGCAGATGCGAGCACCCGCAATTTAAGCCTGAAGGATGTGGAGCTACAACCCCTTCAGTATTGGCAAGCAACGAATGGGACACAATATCCGATTGTTTGGGAGCTGAACTATCCAGCCATTAAAGGCCGTTGGCGAGTTGAGGCTGTAGTCGATGATCAGTTGATGGAAACGAGTGTACTGTACTGGGAAGGAGCAGTGCGAGTGCTGGACTTAGAAAAGAATCAAGTAGTCGGGCAGGGATATTTAGAGTTATCGGGGTATTAGTCTTTTAGTTTTCATTCGTTTTTCTATTAAATTGTTATTAAGAAATATAATGCAATTCATTGCTTGAATGAGTTCTCTAATTTATGCATAATAATGCATAAATCCAATCATAAGCCACACGTCGGAGGAGCCATTGTGGATACAGTCTCATCTGCGCTGCTAAATCAGCATTTAATCGATCCTGAGATTTGCATACGTTGCAATACTTGCGAGGCGACTTGCCCCGTCGCTGCAATTACCCACGATTCCCGCAATTATGTGGTGGACGCGAGCAAATGTAATTTTTGTATGGCCTGTGTGCCACCTTGTCCAACGGGTTCGATTGATAATTGGCGCGCCGTTCCAGCCAGTCGCCCGTATACAATTGAAGAGCAATTTAGTTGGGATGATTTACCCGCTGAATTAAGCGCTGAACAATTAGCTGAGGCCGGTGTTGCTGCTGACGCTGCTACTGTCGAAGTTCTAGCGGCTGTGCCTAGTACTAATGTAGCGACCTCTGATGGTGAAGCGCCTTTCAATAGTGCGCAATACAATGCGACTTTACCACCTTGGTCAGCCGCGCATGCTTATACCAATTTATATGGGGCAAAAGCCGCTGAAAAGTTTGTGACTGCAACGGTGGTTGGGAATGTGCGTGTCACTGAAGTAGGGCGCGAGTACGATACCCATCACATTATGCTCGACTTCGGCTCGATGCCTTTCCCTGTCTTAGAAGGTCAGTCGATCGGGATTATTCCGCCCGGTGTGGATGAAAACGGCAAGCCGCATTATGCGCGCCAATATTCCATTGCTAGCCCACGGAATGGCGAACGCCCCGGTTATAACAATGTCTCGCTAACCATCAAACGTGTCTTAGAAGATCATCAAGGCCGCCCCGTGCGTGGGGTGGCTTCTAATTACATGTGCGACCTGAAAGTAGGTGATAAGGTGCAAGTAATTGGGCCTTTTGGTACCAGCTTCTTGATGCCGAATCATCCGCGTTCCCATATTGTGATGATCTGTACCGGCACAGGGAGTGCGCCGATGCGGGCGATGACTGAGTGGCGCAGACGCTTACGGGCGAGTGGCAAGTTTGAAGGTGGCAAATTAATGCTGTTCTTTGGTGCACGTACTAAAGAAGAGTTACCTTACTTTGGCCCTTTACAAAGTTTACCAAAAGACTTTATCGATATTAATTTCGCTTTCTCACGCATTCCGGGGCAACCGAAACGCTATGTTCAGGATCTAATGCGGGAGCGGGCGACTGATTTGATAGAGCTACTGAAAAGTAACGACACGCATTTTTATGTCTGCGGCTTAAAGAGTATGGAAGAAGGAGTAGTCTTGGCTCTGCGTGATATTGCCAAACAAGGTAATTTAGAGTGGGAGAGCTTGGGAATGAACCTGAAGCAAACGGGACGTTTACACTTAGAAACTTATTAAGAGTGGTGCAGGCTACTGTGAGATAAGGAATATTCCATTTTGAAGTGATACTAATAAATATATTTTGACTAAAAAAATGTATCACTTTAACATGCTCTCTCAATAAAGCTTGGCAGGCCGCCTTGCGGAGAAGGAGGAAAAATGAACACATTTAGTACCATAAAAATTAGTACACGTGCAGCGGGTGTCGCACAAGTGACTATGGCACGCCCTCAGGTATTTAATGCCTTTGATGAAACGATGGTGGGTGAGTTGGATGAAGCTTTCAGCCAACTGATCGCTGATCCTGCAGTGCGTGTCATTGTACTCGCGGGTGAAGGCAAGCATTTTAGTGCAGGTGCTGATCTGCAATGGATGCAACGTGCGAGTACTGCAACCCTAGAATGGAATTTGGCGGATGCCCGCCGTTTTGCTGGTGTATTTAGCAAAATCGAAACTTGCCCTAAACCGACCGTTGCGCGTGTCAATGGTGCGGCTTTAGGTGGTGGTGTCGGTTTACTCTGTGCCTGTGATATTGCGATTGCTGCTGATAATGCGAGCTTCTCAGTGAGTGAAGCTAAGTTTGGGATTATTCCTTCCGTGATTGGTCCCTATGTCACCAATGCAGTGGGCAAGCGTCATGCACGCCGCTTAGCCTTAACTACAACCCGCATTAAAGCGGATGAAGCTTTACGCATGGGTTTAGTCCACCAAGTGACGAGTTTGGAAGACTTGGATGCTGCCATTGATGCAACTGTAACGGAGCTTTTGGCAGGCGGCCCTGAAGCACAACGTGAAATCAAAGAGCTCTTTGCACAATTAGCCGTAGGGGCAATTACTGAAGAAGTGCGTGATTTAACAGCTCGCACCATTAGCCGGATTCGTGGCTCGGATGAAGCCCGAGAAGGTTTCGCTGCCTTCCTTGAAAAACGCCCTGCCAAGTGGATTCCAGTATGAGTATGATTAGCAAAGAAACCGCCGTTTTAGTCGTAGGTGCTGGGATTATGGGGGCTGGGATTGCCCAAATCGCTGCACAGGCTGGCCATACCGTATTTTTATACGATACCAAAGCGGGTGCTGCTGCTGATGCAAAAGCTAAGTTAGCCAAAACCCTAGATGGACTCGTTAGCAAAGGTAAACTGGATGCTACTGCGGCTGAACAAGCTGTAGGACGTATTCAAGCGCTCTCTGAACTAGATGCAGCCAGTAGCGCTGGTTTAGTGGTCGAAGCAATTATTGAAAATTTAGAAGTGAAACGTGGTTTATTCAAGCAGCTTGAGGTGCTTTTGGGTAAAGATGCGATTTTAGCGACTAATACTTCATCAATTTCTGTCACAGCTATCGCCAATGGCCTGCAACACCCAGAACGTTTGGTGGGGATGCATTTCTTCAATCCTGTGCCGCTCATGAAGTTGGTAGAGGTAGTTTCAGGTTTACAAACCAAGCCAGAAGTTGCTGAAGCTATTTTTGAGTTATCTAAAGCTTGGGGAAAAGTGCCAGTACATGCACGTTCTACTCCCGGTTTTATTGTCAATCGGATTGCACGTCCTTATTACGCGGAAAATTTAGCGCTTTTACACGAACAAGCTATACAGCCACATGTATTAGATGCTTGTTTGCGTGCAGTAGGGTTTCGCATGGGGCCTTGCGAGCTGATGGATTTGATTGGTTTAGATACTAATTATTCAGTGACGCGCTCAGTCTACGAAGCCAATTTCTTTGATAAGCGCTATGTACCTTCAGCCGTACAACGTGATTTGGTAGATGGTGGTTTGTTTGGGCGCAAGACTGGTCAAGGTTTCTATGATTATCGAGAAGGCGCTGTAAAGCCTGAGATTGCAAGCTTTACGCCAGCGGATGTACCGGCTGCGAATGAGGTTCAAGTTCATGGCAACTGTGCGCTAGCTAAGCGTTTGGCTGAGGCCTTGACGGCTGCCAAAGTAAGTTTTACTCATGCCACTGAGTCAGCTTGGACGGGCTTAAGTATTGATCATATACAGTTACGTTTAACGGATGGTCGGCCCGCTTCGCAGATTGGTAAAGAAGTTGCCGTATTTGATTTACCCATTTCTAAAGAATCCGGTCAAGCATTAGCCTTTGCCGTCTCGAATCGTGCTTCGGCTGAAGCGGCGGACTATGCAGCAGCTTGGTTGCGAGTATTAGGTTTTAACCCACAGCAAATGGCGGATTCTCCCGCTTTAATCGTTGCACGCACTTTATCGATGTTGATTAATGAAGCAGCCGATGCGGTACAGCAAGGTGTCTGTTCAGAAGCAGGTGCGGATGCGGCGATGAAGTTGGGTGTGAATTATCCAGCAGGTCCCTTTGAATGGTTGGCAAACTGGGATGCAGGCAAAGTTGTGCAAATTTTAGATCATTTGGATACCTTCTATCGAGGTGAGCGCTATCGCGTTAGCCCGTGGTTACGCTTGAAAGCGTGGCAGGAGGGGATATGAAATTCGCCGAATTTTATAATGGACAGGTGATTGAGACGGGTTTGTATAAAGTCTCTGAAGAGGAAATTTTACAATTTGCGCAAGCCTATGATCCACAATGGTTTCATGTCGATCCTGAGGCCTCTAAACAAGGGCGTTTTGGTAGTTTAATCGCTAGCGGTTGGCATACCTGCGGGATTGCCATGAAATTATTAGTACCTGCAGCCTTAGCTGGTTCTGAGTCCTTTGCATCACCGGGTTTGAAGTATGTGAAATGGCCGAATCCCGTTCGCCCGAATGATGAATTGTCTTTGCAAGCGACCGTGCTTGATGTACGGCGTTCTAGTAGTCGTCCAAGCATGGGGATTCTGCATTGGCGTTGGCAGTTATTTAATCAGGATGGTGCCGAGGTGCTTGATCTCGAAGCGACCAGTTTGTTTGATCTTTCCTAATGGTGACTTCTATGACTCAAGCTTTTATTTGTGATGCGATTCGTACGCCTTTCGGGCGCTATGCGGGTGCTCTATCCGGGGTGCGTACTGATGATCTCGGTGCAGTACCGATTAAAGCCTTAATCGAGCGTAACCCGCAAGTCGATTGGAGTGCCATTGATGATGTGATTTATGGCTGTGCGAATCAGGCGGGTGAGGATAATCGCAATGTCGCGCGCATGTCCGCTTTATTGGCTGGATTGCCGCAGGATGTACCGGGAACTACGGTGAATCGTTTATGCGGTTCTGGCATGGATGCGGTGGGGATTGCTGCACGTGCGATTAAAAGTGGCGAGACCCAACTTATGATCGCAGGCGGTGTAGAAAGCATGAGCCGCGCTCCGTTTGTCATGCCGAAAGCAGAGTCAGCTTTTAGCCGAGCGAATGCGGTTTACGACACGACGATTGGTTGGCGCTTCATTAACCCACTGATGAAAGCGCAGTATGGCGTTGATTCAATGCCAGAGACTGCCGAGAATGTAGCGGTCAATTTCAAGATTGAGCGGGCAGCCCAAGATTTAATGGCACTACGTTCACAAACCAATGCTTTAAAAGCACAACAAGCGGGTTATTTCGATAAAGAAATTACGCCGGTCATTATCCCGCAGAAAAAGGGTGATCCTACCGTCGTTAGCAAGGATGAGCACCCCCGCGAAACCTCCTTAGAGGCTTTAGCTAAATTGAAGGGCGTTGTCCGTGTTGATGGCTCAGTAACGGCTGGCAATGCTTCAGGTGTCAATGATGGTGCTTGTGCTTTATTAATCGCTAGTGAAGCTGCTGCTAAGCGTTATGGTTTAACGCCACGGGCGCGTGTGGTTGGTATGGCAACTGCTGGTTTAGCACCACGCATTATGGGTTTTGGCCCTGCACCTGCTACCCGTAAAGTTTTAGCTTTAACGGGCTTGAACTTAGCAGATATGGATGTGATCGAGCTGAATGAAGCCTTTGCTGCGCAAGGTTTAGCAGTCTTGCGCGATTTAGGCTTGGCGGATGATGATGCACGGGTGAATCCGAATGGTGGGGCAATTGCTTTAGGTCATCCTTTAGGGGCGAGTGGTGCGCGTTTGATTACGACTGCGATTAATCAATTGGAACGCATCAATGGCCGTTATGCACTTTGCACCATGTGTATTGGTGTTGGTCAAGGCATTGCTTTAATTGTTGAACGTGTTTAATTAGTCCAACTCTCTAAAACGGGAGAAGCTAGCTTTCATCCCGTTTTCAGCCCATCTCTCTTGAACACCCTATTGAAAAAGTACAATAAGATGCTTTCTTAATCCCTAGACTTCAACTAAGTGCTCCTGAATACTGCGTTTTCTAGGGGCGGAATGTATTTACTTTTATACCTATCAATACTTCAAAAGTAGCATAGTATTGATAGGGTCGGTCATTAAACTGGAGGAGAGTAGTATGAAACCATTACGTTGGTTAGGAAGCGCTTTATTAATCACTTGTTTGTCTACGACTGCTGCTTTCGCAGAAGAGGTCACTTTAACTGTCCACCACTTCTTATCACCCAAGTCGAATGCGCATACCAAGATGATTCAGGCTTGGACGGATAAAGTTGCTAAAGAAAGCAATGGTAAACTTAAGTTTGAGTTATTCCCAGCGATGGCAATGGGAGGTAAGCCTTCCGAGTTATACGGCCAAGTGCGTGATGGCACTGCAGATATTGTCTGGACTTTATTAGGTTATACACCCGGCGTGTTCCCGCGTTCTGAAGTCTATGAGTTGCCTTTGGTACATACAGGTTCAGCCGCAGCTACCACCATCGCTTTAAATGCGACGATGGACATGCTGGCGGATGATTTTAAGGATGTGAAAGTCCTCTTCTTGCATGCGAATGATGGCAATGTGATTCACTCGGCCACTAAACCAGTACGTACCTTTGAAGATGCCAAAGGCATGAAATTACGGACGCCTTCGCGGACGGGTTCGTGGGTGATTGAAGGAATGGGCGCAGAAGCCGTCGGTTTGCCAGTACCGGAACTGCCTGAGGCTATGTCTAAAGGCGCCATTGATGGAGCTTTAACTACTTTAGAAATCGTGCCTGCGCTTAAGCTCCAAGAGTTGGATAAATACGTGACCGAATTGCCGGACGGTGATCGTTTTGGCACGGCTATCTTCATGTTCACTATGAATAAAGATAGCTACAACAATCTTTCCGATGATCTAAAGAAAATCATTGATGATAACTCGGGTATGAAAGTAGCGGTTGAGATCGGCAAAATGTGGGAAGAGTTCGAGAAAACCGGCGATGAAGCTTTAGCTTCAGCAAAGGTTGAGCGTATTGTTTTATCAGCCGATGAAGCTGCTAAATTCAAAGCTGCTAATGAAAAAGTGGTTGCACGTTGGATTGAAGAATCCAAAACTAAAGGTTTTGATGGTGCTGCTTTAGTTGAAAAAGCGCGTGCTGCGATTGCCGAAGCCGCTAAATAATCTTTCCTAGTCTCCAAGGGCTACTCATTCAGTAGCCCTCCTTAATAATTATTCAAGTTCCGCAGGAGATTCTATCCATGCGCAATTTCTTATATCGCTTAGCTGATTATTTCGCCTTAGGGGGCGGGTTAATCATTATGACGATTGTGTTTGTCACCACCGCCAATGTCAGTGCTTTTACCCTAAATCGCATCGCGAGTATGTTTGGCGGGCAAGTTGCCGGTCTATCGGGCTATGAAGACTTTGTGCGCTTAGCGATGAGTTCAGCAGCTCTAATGTTTTTCCCACTGGCGCAAGTTAAGCATGGGCATGTAGCCGTCGATATTTTCATGAATAAAGCACCGGTTTGGTTGCAGCGATTGACTGATAAATGTTGGTCAGTACTCATTTTTTTGATGGCTTTATTCTTGATGTACTGGATGATTATTGGTCTATTTGAAAAGCGAGCAGATCATGTGGTAGTTGGTGTCTTGAACTGGGTGGAGTGGCCCTTTTATATCCCCGGTATCTTGTCGCTAATACTGTGGGCAGCGATAGCCTCCTTGCAGCTTTTTGATGATGAGCCTACGGAGGTCAGCCATGTTTAGCCCAGAAATGATTGGCATCCTCGGCTTAGTGGTGCTCTTCCTGTTATTGATGCTACGTATGCCTGTTGGGATCTCGATGGTGCTGGTTGGAATTGGTGGCACGTTTGCTTTAAGCCTTGCTGTTAAGCATGTGCGTTTTGAACCTTATATCAAGCAATTCAAGTCGTTATTGTGGTCAACTATGGCCAATTACGATTTGTCGGTAGTACCGCTATTTGTTTTGATGGGTTATCTAGCCAGTCAATCCAATCTCAGTCGAGATTTATTTCGTGGTTTAGAGGCTCTTATGAGCAAGCGGCGTGGTGGTGTTGCGATGGCTGCCATTGCTGCTTGCGGCGGTTTTGGTGCGGTGTGTGGTTCATCCTTAGCGACTGCTTCAACCATGGGTCGAGTAGCGTTACCGGAGTTGAAGAGGTTGGGCTATTCCCCCCGTTTAGCGACAGGGGCATTAGCTGCCGGCGGTACTTTAGGCATTTTAATTCCACCTTCAGTCGCTTTGGTTATTTATGCGATTATTGTTGAAGCCTCGATTTTACAGATGTTTCAAGCAGCTTTGATTCCGGGTTTATTAGCCGTATTAGGCTTCATTATCGTGATTGCTTTGCAGGTACGGATTAATCCAGCGCTCGCGCCTGAACCAAGACCGATGCCAGCAGAGGAAAAGCGTGAAGCTTATCGCCGCTTGATTCCCGTTTTAGTGATCTTTGGCAGCATAATTTTAGGCTTGGGTTTTGGCCTGTTTACCCCAACTCCGGCGGCTAGTGTGGGCGTGTTTGTGATCTTTGTTTATGGAATCTTTATGCGCTGGCGTACGGGTAAAGGCTTAACCATGGCTGGGATGCTGCAAGCTTTTCGTGATACCGCAGTGACTTCAGCGATGATCTATGTGATCTTATTCGGTGCTGAAGTATTAAAAGGATTCTTCACTCGCGCAGGTTTACCTTCGGCGATGGCTGAGTGGGCGGCCACGAGTAGTTTAGATCCTTGGATGATTCTGATTGCTATGCTAGTGCTCTTAATCATTTTAGGCTGCTTTATGGAGTCCTTAGCAATGATTTTGGTAGTTCTGCCGTTTTTCTGGCCGACGCTTATTGCTCTCAATGGTGGGGATCATGTCACTGCAGCCGATGCCGCTTATGGTCTAGACACTGATAATCTAAAAATTTGGTTCGGTATTCTGGCCTTAATTGTCGTAGAGCTGGGGCTAATTACGCCGCCAGTGGGTTTGAACGTGTTTATTATTGCATCCTTATCCGATGGCACACCGATGGCTGAAACCTTTAAAGGGGTTATGCCTTTCTTAGCGGCTGAGTTTGTGCGCATTGGGATTTTGATGTTGATTCCAGCATTATGTCTATTCTTGCCGCATTTACTGGCGGGCTAGTTAAAACCAAAAGGGGTTAATAGAATATTAGCCCCTTTAGGCTTACTAAGAGTCTTAAGCTTGAGTGAAATCGAAGGCAGTTAAGCTATTGCCAGCGTCCTTAACGGTTGCAGCATAAGCGGCTACTTGTACTCCAAAAGTATGGAAATAAAAGCGGGTTAGCTCAATTAAGCTGTGCGCGTAATTGGTATCAATAGCAGGATCAGCCTTGTTCGTTGCTGCGGCTAGGGCTAAGCGAGCTAATTGCCAAGCACCACAGGCAGTGCCCAATAAATATAGGAAGGGAGTTGCAGCCGCTAATACTTGTGCTTGATGATCTTTATCCTGTCCTAAAAGCCAATCACTTGCTGTTTGCAAAGAGTCTAAAATGCTTTGGAACTGTCCAGTTAAATTATTTAATTTTGCTGATAGAGCCAAGGCTTGTTGAGTTTGCTGCATCTCTGCCATCAACTCAGATAAGGTTGCTCCTTGCTCCCGTAAGATTTTGCGCCCAACGAGATCATTAGCTTGAATGCCCGTCGTACCTTCGTAAATGGTAATAATGCGGGCATCACGGAAATATTGAGCAATACCCGTTTCTTCGACAAAACCCATCCCGCCGAAGATTTGAATGGCATCATCACACACTTCATTACCCACTTCGGTGCACCAACCTTTAGCTACTGGCATCAGTAAATCAACATAGCGGCGGTATTTATCCGCAACGGCTGGCTCAGGATGGTGATGAGCTAAATCAAACCAGCCGGCTGCGGTATAAAGTAGCGAGCGCATCGCCATGACGCGAGCGCGCATGGATAAAATGGCGCGTTGCACATCAGGATGGCAGATTATCAGTTGTCTCGTTGCACCTGTCAGGGCATCTCGACCTTGCACGCGGGTGCGGGCATAATTCAGCGCATATTGATAAGCGCGTTCCGCTAAACCCACCCCTTGCACGCCGACGCCGAAGCGCGCTTCGTTCATCATAATAAACATGGTTTCCAAGCCGCGATTGGCTTGCCCCACTAGATAACCGATAGCTCCCCCCTCATCCCCAAAGCTGAGGGTACAAGTCGGGCTGCCATGAATCCCCATTTTGTGCTCAATTGAAATACAACGTACATCATTACGAGTACTGGGGTTGCCTTCTGTATCCAATAAGTATTTCGGGACGATAAATAAGGATAAGCCTTTAACCCCAGCAGGCGCATCGGGTAAGCGGGCTAGTACTAAGTGCACAATATTCGGTGTTAGTTCATGCTCACCATAGGAGATGAAAATCTTTTGCCCAAATAACTTATATGTGCCATCGGCTTGCGGAACCGCTTTCGTGCGCGTCGCGGCTAAGTCGGAGCCTGCCTGTGGTTCGGTGAGATTCATGGTGCTGCCCCATTCGCCACTCACCACTTTATGCAGCCAAATCTGCTTTTGCTCTTCACTAGCGGCGATTTGCAAAGCTTCCGCTTGCCCCACGTTCAATTGTGGAAGCATGGCAAAAGCCATATTCGTAGAGAACCACATTTCCCAAACCGGTGTAGAAACCAGCTTAGGCAGACCTTGGCCACCATATTCTTGGGGTAGCGCTAAGCCTACCCAGCCTGCATCACAGAATTGCTCATAAGCCTGTTGCCAACCGTCTGGCGTATGTACGACACCATCCTCTAAGCGACAACCTTGTAAATCACCGACTTGATTTAAAGGGGCTAATACACCGGCTGCAAATTTGCCAGCTTCTTCTAAAACAGCGCTAACTAGGTCAGAGGATGCTTCTTCGCAATGGGGTAAAGCTGCAATCTCGTCTAAACCTGCAATCGTGCTGAGAATAAATTGCATATCCCGCAAAGGGGCTTGATAATCGTACATCAGTTTCCTCCTTATTTACTCGCAGGCAGCACGAATATCCTCAGGGATAGGCAAGGCTTTAATCCGTAGGGTATTGTCGGGGTCTTGCATCGCAAAGACACGCACTTCGCGGCCTTCACAGAGCACTGTGCCATCTCGCCGTGCTATATGCTTCATCACGAAGCTTTTGCCGCGCCATTCCTCAATCCATGATTCGATTTCAATATCTTCGCCATAGGTGGCGGAGCTTTTGAAGCTAGCTTGAGCATCAACCAAGGGCGTACCAATAATGCCACGTTCACGAGCGGTATCACGCCAGCTTGGAATACCACAAGCAGTGAAGAATTCGCGGCTTGCGGTGTCAAACCATTTGAAATAGTTGGCAAAAAAAACAATTTGTGCAGGGTCACAGTCGCTAAAGGCAATCCGATAGCGATAAAAATTCGTGCGTGCCATGTATGCTCCTAGCGCGGTGCCATGCGTAGCGCACCATCTAAGCGGATGGTTTCGCCATTTAGCATAATATTGCTCACAATCGTGCACACCATATTCGCAAATTCAGCCGGATAACCTAAGCGTGGCGGGAAGGGCACGGATTCACCTAAAGACTGCTGGATTTCTGGCGGTAAAGCAGCCATCATTGGAGTCATGAACAGGCCGGGAGCAATGGTCACGACACGAATCCCCGTTTTGGCTAATTCACGCGCCATCGGCAGTGTCATCGCAATCACCCCACCTTTTGAAGCGGAATAAGCGGCTTGCCCGATTTGTCCATCATAGGCAGCAATAGACGCGGTATTAATAATTACACCCCGTTCACCGTCGGCTAGTGGCTCTAAGCTCGCCATGGCCGCTGCGGCTAAGCGTGCCATATTAAAACTACCAACCAGATTCACTTGAATAGTACGATTAAATTCAGCTAAAGGGTGTGGGCCATTTTTACCTAAAACTTTGGCGGCATTACCAATCCCTGCGCAATTGACTAAGCCACGTAATTGCCCAAATTTGGACACAGCTAAATTCACGGTAGTTTGTGCATCGGTTTCATCAGCGACATTGGTGCGACTGAAAACGGTACGTTCGCCTAGTTCTTTAGCTAAAGCTTCACCTTGCTCAGTATTCAAATCTGCGATAACGATATTCGCAGCTTGCGCATGTAAAGCACGTACCGTGGCCTCACCTAAACCTGAGGCACCACCCGTGACGATAAATGTATGATTAGTAAACTCCATAACTCCTCCCTTTATACGTTCTCAAGCAAAATTGCGACACCTTGACCACCACCCGCACAGGCAGAAGCCACGCTGTATTTTAAACCGGCTTGCTGCGCTGCGCGCGCTGCCGTGAGGCTTAAACGTACTCCAGAAGCCCCTAAAGGATGCCCAATCGCAATCGCACCTCCATGCACATTTGACTTGGAACGCTCTAAACCCAGTTCTCGTTCGCAGGCTAAATACTGTGCGCCAAAAGCTTCGTTAATCTCGATGCGGTCAATATCACTGACTTGAATACCAGCTCTTTTCGCTGCAGCACGAATCGCTGGAGCAGGGCCAATCCCCATAATTTCCGGTGGAACCGCAACCGCTGCGCCATTTACAATGCGTGCAATGGGTTTTAAGCCGTGGGCGCGTACCCAATCGCCCTGCGCAACTAAGACTGCTGCAGCACCATCAACAATCGCAGAGCTATTGCCACCGGTTTGTACGCCACCAAAAGCGGGCTTGAGTTTTTGTAAAGTTTCAAAGCTAGTAGCGCGTACATGACTATCGCGTTCAAAGCGCTGAGCGCGATCAGCGAGTTTTAGGCTGCGTGGTTGGTAGCCGTCTAATTCCCATTGGCTATTCACTACGGCACTGACTTCAGGCGCGAAATAACCGCTATCCCAAGCAGCCACAGCGCGTGCAAAGCTTTCTTCGGCAAAACGGTCAACTTCTTCACGGCTGATGTTATAGCGCTTCGCCAGATTTTCAGCGGTGTCACCCATGCCAATACCGGGGGCGGTATCTTTAGTGGCTTCCCACAGAAAATCTTTAAAATCTAATTGTCCCATGCGGAAACCCGAGCGATGCGTATAAGCCGCAATCGGGTTGCGTGACATCGATTCAGTACCGACGCAAAGCACTACTTTGGCTTTCCCTAAAGTAATTTGGTCAGCCGCAGTGAGAATAGTCTCAAAGCCGGTACAGCATAAACGCTGGACTAATAAAGCGGGCGCATTCGGATTCACACCGGCATATAAACCGATATGCCGGGGCAGGAAATAAGCATCGAAACTGGCTTGCGCCATATTGCCAGCAATAATCGCATTGACTTCACTGGCGGGAATGCCGCTGTTCTCAAATAAGCTACGTGCTGCATAAATGCCTAAATCCGTGGGAGCAATATCGCGCAGCACGCTGTTGTAATCAGCAAACGGGGTACGTTGGCCTGCAACTAACCAAATATCATCGTAGCTTGCCGTGAGGGCTGCTGCTTCGGAATCAGCGAAAGGATTAGTCTTGGTATTCATTTTCGAGGACCTTTTTCAGTACGATTCAGGAAATGCCCGATACGCTCTACAACTTCAGGGCTAGTTTGGGTGAGGGCTGCAGTCAGGGATTCCACAAATAAGCCATCATCGGAAGCCATATTGCTAATCCGTGAAATCGCCGAAACCATCGCCCAATTCGCCATGGGAGCATTCTCGGCAATCCGTTTAGCCAGTTGTTGCGCTTTGGCTAAGCTTTCACCTTCACCCACTAAGTAATGCGCTAAACCTAAGCCTAAGCCTTCATTCGCATCGAGAATCCGTCCGGTGAGCATCATTTCACACATGCGCCCTGCACCAATAATGCTGGCTACACGCACCGAGGCTCCACCACCGACGAAAATCCCATGACGACCTTCAGGCAGTTGATAGATCGTATTGGGTTCAGAAATCCGTACATGCGTCGCGGTGGCTAATTCTAAGCCGCCACCGATAACTGCACCTTGCATGGCGGTAACGACGGGAATGCCACCATTTTGAATCCGATCAAAAATTCGATGCCAGCCCCGCGAATGTTGCATAACCCCAAAAGGTTCACGGTGTTGATGCTCAGATAAATCTAAGCCCGCGCAGAAATGCTTACCTTCACCGGCGAGAATAATCACCCGCGTCCCTTCAGGAGTAGCGATTAAGGCTTGCTCTAAGGCGGCGAGTAGATGGTCACTAACGGCATTGCGTTTTTCGGGTCGCGCTAGTGTCACCGTATAAATAGTCTCCTCAAACGAGGTTTTGACCAGTTGTTCGCTCATGGGCGTATCCTTTGGGGCTTCAGCCTTCTAGTGTTAATTGAATGAGGTTTTGATCGGGCTGTTCTGCATACAGAGTCTTTACCAGATCGGCACGGCGGCTTAAAACCAAACGCTGATTGATATAGCCTTTATCGGTAATTTCTCCAGCCTCTACGGAGGGTGGCTCAGCCATCAGCAGTGCAGTAGAGGCAAACATGGAGGAGCCGCTGCCATTCGCCCGCATCGAGCGTAAACCTTGTTCGACACAAGCACGCACGGCTGGATGCACTAATACTTCCTCCACTGTCGCTTCGGCAGGTAGGTCAGGACAAAGGCGGCGGCATTCTGGCAGATTGGGGAACACTAAAAACCCCACTTTGCTGCGATCATGGCCTGTGACTACAATGTCTTGAGCGACCGGTTTGAGTGCATCAATGCCGGCCACACGAATAGCTCCGACATGCACCCAAGTTCCTGTGAGAAGTTTAAAGTCTTCACTCACACGGCCATCAAACAGTAAACCGAGTTCTGGTCGATGGGGGTCAACAAACTTCATTGCATCGCCAATCATATAGAAGCCCTCTTCGTCGAAGGCTTTTGCAGTCGCTTCAGGGTTTTTCCAATAACCGGGGAAAACATTGGGGCCTTGGACGCGTACTTCGAGTTTGCCCGCATTCGGCACTAATTTCAGAGTCGTTCCCGGTACGGGTACACCCACAACTCCAGAGCGCTCGGCTTGGAAATGACAATCAGTCGCCATCGGTGCTGTTTCAGTCGAACCCCACGAAGATACCAACATTGTTTGGCAACCCGGAACGCTCGCGGCTAGTGCCTGCATTGCAGTCCATAAGTGTTGGGGTAGGGCAGCACCCGCATAAAAGATATAGCGTAAGTTACGGAAGAAGTTTTCCCGTAACACCTGATCTTCACGCAGCAGCGGAATCAGCATGTCATAAGCGCGTGGCACACTGAAGTAAACGGTTGGGGAAATTTCACGTAGATTCTTGACCGTTTTCGCCAATAAGCCGGGAACCGGTTTACCCTCATCTAAATACAGCGTACCCCCCCAAGACAGCACCATATTGAAGTTATGATTGCTACCAAAGGTATGACTCCACGGCAACCAATCCACTAACACAGGTTTTTCATCTTTCAGGAAAGGCCAAGCTTGCGCCTTGGCTTGCTGATTCGAGCAGAGCATGCGTTGGGTATTAATCACCGCTTTGGGTACACCCGTTGAGCCAGAAGTAAACAGGAATTTAGCAATCGTATCGGGTGTGACTTGCTGAAAAGCAGTCATCACTGCTGCTGGATCGGTTTCCACTAGTGCATCAGCAAACGATACTACGCTTTTAGGTAACACGGCACTATTGCCACCCGCCAAAATCACCCCATTATGGAGTTCAGTAATATGATTTAGAGCAGGTACAAAATGATCAATCGGGTCGGCGTAAATCACCCCCGGATTCATCAATTTAATATTTTCTTTCAGCTTGGCATGATCTTGGGAGAGCAGAGAATAACCCTGTGAAATCGCACAAGAAGGCACACCAATATGCATGGAGGCGAGCATTAATAAAGCATGCTCAATCGAGTTATCGGACAGAATCACCACGGGGCGTTCTGCCGACAAATTTTGCTTTAAGAGCCAAGTGGCGAGCGCTATAACCCGCTCACGCACTTCGCCATAATTCAGCTTGACCCATTCGCCACTAGCGTCACGCTGGGCAAGAAACAGTTGCTCGGGAGTTGCCTTGGCCCAATGCTCCAGCCAATCACCCACACAACGGGCATAGTTTTCATCAAAGGGAATTCCGGAACGCAGCCATTGCGTACCATCTTCCCGCACTTCCTGTTGTACACTGGGCGTTGCATAAATCTGCCCAGTCGCTTGAGTTTGAACGGTCATCGCAACTCCTCCTTTGCGTCTGTTTCTTGCGGTTTAAAGCAGATAGTTAGGGCTGAATTAACTTAAATTCGCCGCCTTGTACTTGAATCAGTACCCGTCCACGATTATCCAAACCGAAATGATTTTCAGGCGTCATGGTATAAACACCGTGCACACCGACGACATCTTTGGTGGCCTCAAGCGCGTCCCGCAAACCTTGGCGGAATTCAGCAGTGCCCGGTTTACCGGCTTTCAGTGCAGTCGGTACAGCAGCTTCTAATAAGCGGAAGGCATCATTGGCGTGGCCTGCAAATGAGGTGAAGCTCTTCTCACCATATTTTTCGTTGTATTGCTTAGTTAATTCCTGACCCGCTTTTTTGGAAGGATGATCCTCTGGAATTTGATCGACGACCACGACTGGGCCAATCGGCATAATCACGTTCTCAGCCGCTTTTTGTGCCACTTTCATGAAGGCGGGGCTAGCCGCAGCATGCGTTTGATAGATTTGGCCTTTATAGCCGCGCTCCACTAAACCCAATTGGGGTAAAGCTGCGGGGCTGCCTGAACCTACTACTAAAACTGCATCTGGGTTGGCACTGGTGAGCTTCAGAATTTGCCCAGTGACCGAAGTATCGGTGCGGTTGTAACGCTCAATCGGGTCAAGTTTAATGCCTGCCCCTTCTAAAGGCCTTTTCAGAGCGGTTAGCCAGTCTTCACCATAGGCATCAGAGAAGCCAATGAAGCCCAAAGTTTTCACACCCTTAGCTTTCATGTGTTCAGCCAGAGCGCTTGCCATGACATCGTTATGCTGTGGCGTGCGGAATACCCAAGCATTCTTTTCTGCGGGTAAATTGGTCGGAGCTAAAGAAATTTGTGGGGTTTTGGTTTCAATCGCTACTTCTGTGACGGCTAATGAAGTGGGGGTCACTGATGAACCAATCAGGATGTCCACTTTATCTTCTGAGGTTAATTTGCGTGCATTTTTACTGGCAGCAGTGGGGTCAGTGGCATCATCTAAGACAATGTAATTGATTTTTTCACCGGCAATTTCGGTCGGCATAATGGCTAAAGCATTCTTTTCAGGAATCCCTAAAGCAGCACCAGGGCCGGTGGTCGATAAGCTCACCCCAACATTAATATCCGCAAAGGCTAGGGGCGTCGATAAAGCGAAAGCGGCTGAGCAGATTAAAGCTAATTGGGTTAATTTCATGGTTTCTCCTCCAAATGAAAAAGCTAGGTCGATAACAGATCTTGGTGTTTGCCACCTAGACCTAAATAGGTTTCGATCACGCGTGGATCATCGCGTAATTGACTCGCAGGGTCTTCCATTGCGGTACGCCCGTTTTCCAATACATAGGCATAATCAGCTACTTGCAAAGCAGCGCGTGCATTCTGTTCAACTAATAAAATGGACACACCGCGACGGCGTAATTCGGCGATAATGCGGAAAATCTCCCGCACAATCAGTGGTGCTAACCCGAGGCTGGGTTCGTCGAGCATTAATAAGCGTGGTTTTGCCATTAAAGCGCGGCCAACCGCGAGCATTTGGCGCTCACCACCCGACAGTGTGCCTGCTTGTTGGTTACGGCGTTCTTTAAGACGTGGGAATAAGTCATACACCTCCGTCATGGTCGTTTGCTCATCCCGATGCCCTGCCCGATGGCGCTGGAAAGCACCTAAAATTAGGTTGTCTTCCACCGACATTTCACTGAAGAGTTCGCGTTTTTCAGGTACTAGAATTAAGCCACGTCCAACTAGATGCTCTACTTCAGGCTCGGCTTCAAGCACCCCATCAAATTGAACCTCGCCTTTAGAGGCTAATAAGCCAATCGCAGCGGAAAGTAGAGTGGTTTTGCCTGCGCCGTTTGGGCCAATCACGGTGACAATTTGACCTTCACCAACGCTCAGATTAATGCCGCTTAAAGCTTCGACTTTGCCGTAAGAGGCGGAGAGATTGCGAATAGCTAAGACTGGCTCGCTCATTATTCCACTCCCCCTAAGTAAGCTTCCAAGACAGCCGGATCTTTTTGCACCTCTTCGGGTAAACCTTCTGCGATTTTCTCGCCGAACTCCATCACCACGACCCGATCCACTAAGCCCATGACAAAATCCATATCGTGCTCAACCAGTAGAATCGCCATGCCTTCCGCTTTAAGCTTTTGCATTAACTCACCCAGTGCTTGCTTCTCGCGATAACGTAAACCAGCCGCTGGTTCGTCGAGCAGTAATAAGCAAGGATCAGAACAGAGCGCACGAGCAATTTCTAAAATACGTTGCTGGCCTAAAGCGAGGCTGCCAGCTTCCACATGCAAATAGTCACCTAAACCGACTCGGTTTAATTGGTAGGCTGCTTCAGCGAGTAAACTAGCTTCTTCGTGGCGTTCAGTATGTGCAGCAGCGGCAAACACACCTTTAGAACCGCGCCTATGTGCACCAATCGCGACATTCTCTAGCACCGTCATGGTGGGGAGTAATTTCACATGCTGGAAGGTGCGGCTCATGCCCATGCCTGCAATTGCCCGTGAATTCATGCCCGTCACATTCTGCCCAAGGAAACGAATCTCCCCTGAGGTGGGGGTATCTACCCCCGAAATCTGATTAAACATCGTGCTTTTACCTGCGCCATTCGGGCCAATCAGTGCCAGAATTTCACCCGCATGCACGCTTAGATTCATTTTATTATTCGCAACTAGCCCCCCGAATTTACGGGTCACGTCTTTAGCATCCAGAATCACTTCACCCTTGTTGGGTAGTTCACGGCGTGCTAGAGCTTCAGCATTAGCATCAATCACTTTTGGCTGTTTTTTAACAGGAACTAATTTAGTTAAAAACGACCAGATTCCATCGCGCGCATATTGCAGCATCAGAATCATCATGATGCCGAAGATAATGGTCTCAAAATTGCCGGATTGGCCTAAGAGCTGTGGCAACCAATCTTGTAGCCATTGCTTGAGGATGGTGATGACACCAGCCCCCAGTAATGCTCCCCAAACACTGGCTGCACCGCCTACAACGGCCATGAATAAATATTCAATCCCGCTATGTAAACCAAAGGGTGTGGGATTCACTAAGCGCTGCATATGCGCATACAGCCAGCCTGAAACACAGGCGAACAGGGCAGCGATTAAAAAGATCGTCATGCGTGAGCGTATGGTATTCACGCCCATTGCCTCCGCCATGACTCGTCCACCTTTCAGGGCGCGAATGGCGCGGCCTTCACGGGAGTCCAGAAGGTTGCTGGTAGCCAACATGGCAAGTAGCAAGAAGAACAGGATGAGATAGAAAATTTCCTGACCTTCATCTAAAGCCCAACCAAAAATCGAAATCGGTGGGATGCCCGATAAGCCAGTATGTCCGCCTAAAGTTTCCATCGTGCCAAATAGAAAGTAGAGGCTAATCCCCCAAGCAATTGTGCCAAGGGGCAAATAGTGACCAGAAAGCCGCAGAGTGAGAGCACCCAAAATAAAGGCTACGCCCAGCGTAATTACAATGCCTGCAATCAGACCTAACCACGGTGAAGCATTAAATTGGGTCGTTAAAACTGCCGTGGCATAAGCACCCAAGCCTACAAAAGCCGCTTGGCCGAAACTAGTTAAACCACCGACCCCTGTCAACAGCACTAAGCCCAAAGCCACTAAGGCATAGAGGCCAATATAGTTCATTAAAGTGATATGGAAAGCAGGTAGTACTAAGGGTGCTGCCACCGCTAACACGAGGAAAATACCAACTAGCATCCGTGGAGAAAGTGCAAGTTTCATTCTTCATCCTCCACATGCGTGCTTTTCAGTGAACGCCAGAGCAAGACTGGAATAATCAGGGTAAACACAATCACTTCTTTATATTCACTGGCCCAGAAGGAAGAGAACGCTTCCAGCAAACCGACCAGTAAAGCACCTAGAGCTGCAAGTGGATAGCTGGCCAGACCACCAATAATCGCTGCAACGAAACCTTTCAGGCCAATTAGAAAGCCAGTGTCGTAGTAGATGGTGGTGATGGGGGCTATCAATACGCCGGAGAAAGCGCCAATGAGCGTGGCGACTAAAAAGGTGATCTTGCCCGCTAAGGCTGGGCGAATCCCCATCAAGCGTGCACCGACTCGATTGATGGCAGTGGCACGTAAGGCTTTACCGTAAAGAGTGCGCTCAAAGAAGAAATACAAAGCAGCAATACAAGCTAACGAAGTGAAAACCACCACTAAAGTTTGCCCGGAAACGGTTAAAGCACCTAAGTCCAAACTAGCATCACTAAACGCAGGAGTGCGTTGGCCTTCTGCTCCAAAGAAGAGTAGACCTAAACCCACCATCGATAAATGTAAAGCGACTGACAGAATCAACAGAATCAAGACTGAGGCATCCGCTAAAGGCTGATATACCAAGCGATACAGCATTGGCCCCATCGGTACGATCACTGCTAAGGTTAGAACCATTTGCACGAGCATGGGTAGTTTCGCCAAGGGCAATAAGAACAGAATAGCGAGCAGCATCAGCGGGTAGGCCAAATTCCATAATAAAGTTTTGATGAGTTTGTCATTACGCTTCATGCGTATTGCTTGAATCCCATCTAATAAGGAAACCGTAATACCTAAGACAACGAGTAACCAAATCGTAGCGGGAGCAGTACCTGTTTGCAGGGTAGCCATGGTCAAAGCGCCATAAGCGACAAATTCACCTTGAGGGATAAAGATAACTCGTGTCACAGCGAACACGAGTACGAGGGCAAGCGCGAGTAGCGCATAAATTGCACCGTTGGTGATGCCATCTTGCCCGAGAATTAATGCTATCTGTAAATCCACCTAGACCTCCTCCTGTCGTATGGATTGCGTAGCGCAGTATTGAATGATTCGCAAACTAACAGTTAAAAACTAACTTGTCAAACAGTTGTTTTATTAATTAGTTTGTACTAATTTAGTTATTCCCTAGGGTGTTGCTACTAACGAGAGAACCACAGACTTGTGGTGCAAAGCTGCGCTTAGGTATGCTGTTAGGACGTTTGCGCTGAAGTAAAAAGCTTTAGTTGTCTAAACTGAGGATAAAACATCATGAATCAGGCAGAAAACCAGCCTGTGTTAGCCATTGAGCAAGTCAATGCCGTTGAGGCTGAAATTTTACGTTTAGCCCGTGAGTGGCCTGAATTAGGCCAAGCAGCGGTGGCAACCCGTCTGCAACGGGCGGGCTTACAAATTTCGGCTTCGGGCGTGCGTTATATTTGGCAAAAATATGGCTTAGAAACGGCCGTGAAACGCTTACAAGCTTTGGCTGCAGAAAATGATGGCTGTTTAGAAAACCTGACTTTAAATCAACGCCGTTATTTAGAACGTGGCTTATTGAGCACCCGCTTAGCTCAAGGTGAGCAGGCGGATGATGAGCTGGCTAATCTACCTGAAGCTGAGTTGGAGCCTTTAGATCGACAGCGGATTATTCTGAATGCAGCGGCTGAACTGTTTTCGACCCAAGGTTTTGATCGCACGACTATTCGAGATATTGCTAGCCAAGCCGGTTTATTGCCGGGGTCGGTTTATCATTATTTCTCTTCCAAAGAAGAACTCTATATGGCAGTGCACCAAGAGGGTTTCCGCTCAGTTATGCTACAAATGCGAATCGCTACGAATGAAGTGAGTGATCCTTGGGAGCGTTTAAAGCGTGCTTTCACGGTGCATATTAATAGCATGGTGGGTGGTTCTGCGATTGATCGATTAACTGGGCATAGCCTTGCACTGACTGGACATCCCCGCTTATTGGATATGATTCGTGCCGATCGCGATGCTTATGAAGATGTCATAAAAGCGCTGATCGTTCAGTTACCGCTAAAGCCTGCAGTAAATCGTACTTTATTACGTTTGCAGCTTTTGGGGGCGATGAACTGGGTCTATGTTTGGTATCACGAAGGTAAACTCAGTCCTGAGCAAATTGCTGAGCAGATGATTGATATGCTGCGTTTAGGAGTGGAAAGCACGGCGGCGCATTAGCTTAGCACAACATCGTTTTGCCCTAAGATTCAGACTAAAGTCCTATACAAAATCCGCCTATAGTCCGTTGTGGCAGTTCCTCTAGTTTTTAGACAATAACTAAAGATGATTACTCTACTAAGGACAATTGATATGAATAACGGATTAGATACGATTAAACCCGGTTTGCTGATGGTGCTGCTGGGTCTGCTCTTCGGGGTCGGAATGGGCATTGTGTTTGGCATTAATGAGCGGTTTTTAAGGCGCATTGGCTCAGATTTACATGATGGCCCGGCGCAATTGCTCAGTGTGGCGCTATTACGTCTAGATGGGGTCAAACCTGCTAAAGCTACTAATAACGAGCAGCAAAATCTTAAAACTATCCACCGTGCTTTAAATGATGCTTTGCGTGATATTCGCTATTTATGTCATGGCTTAATTTTACCTGAACTGGACAAGCTCAGTCTGCGTGAAGCTTTAATGAAAGCTATTAATACCCATCAACAAATTTCTCCCACTAAAATCGAATATATTTTTGACGACTATTTACCTAAGCAGCTAGATAAGCCGATTAAAACCAGTCTCTATCGTTTAGTCCAAGAAGGCTTAAATAATGCGTATCGACATGCGCCAAATAGTTGTCGTTTGGTAAGGGTAAAATGCAGCTCTCAAGGCAGCTTATTAGTTAGTGTGCAAGACTCTGGCCCGGGTTTTGATCTAGCTCAAGTTGACCATTCGCAGTTGGGTTTAGCCGGTTTGCGCGAGCGGATTGAAAGTATTGGCGGTACTTTTACCATTCATAGTTCTGTAGAACAAGGCACGCTGCTAATGGCCTGCTTTCAACTCACAAAGTATTAGAGGCTAGGGATGGAAACAGTCATCCAAATTGCGATTGTCGATGATCACCCAATGTTTCGGGACGGTGTTGTTTATACCGTGAATCAAGCCGTGGGGATGACTGTTGTCGGTGAGGGGGCAAGTGCACAGGATGCCCTTAAGCTAGCGGGGGAGCTATTGCCAGATATTTTATTACTCGATTTGGATATGCCCGGTCAAGGTTTAGAGGCGCTAAAACAGATTAGTGCTAACTATCCAGTGATTAAGTTAGTGGTGCTGACAGCTTCCGATCAAGGTGATGATATTTTAGAAGCTTTAGATAATGGCGCACGCGGTTATATTCTCAAGGGCATTAGCGGTTCGGACTTAATTCAAGTGCTTAGAGATATACAACTTGGCCTATCCTATGTGCCACCCAGTTTAGCAGCGCGGTTATTAGCGAGTAATCGGCAAGAACCTAGTAGCCCAGTACCACATACCGAGCTAACCAAGCGTGAAGAGCAGATTTTGACTCTAGTCGCAGAAGGGCATAGCAATAAAGAAATCGGGCAAAAACTCTTTATTGCTGAAAAAACGGTGAAGCACTATATGACGAATATCTTGCAAAAATTGCAAGTGCGTAATCGTGTCGAAGCGGTACTAAGACATAAAGAATGGCAGGTCAAATAGCCAGCTAGCCAAGTTGGTGTGACTTGGCTAGAGCATAAAAATTCAGTTACTTGGCTTGATTAGCCTGCCACTCACTAATCACTTCCTGCGCTGCCCGAAACGCCTCTTGGGTCGCAGGAACACCGCAATAAACCGCTGAGTGCAGCAGTACTTCGCGAATTTCCTCGACGCTACAGCCATTAGTCAAAGCACCGCGCACATGACCTTTTAATTCAGTAGTGCATTTCAGGGCAGTGAGCATGGCAATAGTCACTAAAGAGCGGGTTTGGCGTGGTAAACCTTGACGTTGCCAGACCGAACCCCAAGCATGAGTGTTAATCCAGTCTTGTAAAGGCGCATTGAATTCATTGGTATTGTTTAAAGCACGCTCTATAAAAGCAGCACCCATCACTTCAGTACGTGTTTGTAAACCTTGCTCAGCACTCATCAAGAAGACTCCAACGCTTAAAAAGCCCTAGTTTAAAACGAGCGATAGCTTTTATTTAAATTTTCTGTTTCAAGGAAGCTAATACTTCAGCGGTGTGCTCACCAATCGCTGGTAGGTCAGGATTGATAGGTAACAGCGGTTTACCATCCACTTCAAATGGCAAACCTGGTGCACGATAGGCTTGACCGGTTTCACCATCGACTGAAGTGATTAAACCATTCGGGCGATTTACATGCGGATCAGCATACATTTCCACAGGACGGGACACAGGGCCAAACGGAATACCTTGCTGCTCTAAAATCGGCGTGAGGTCTGCATAATTAAAGGTAGCAACGGCGGCTTCTACAAGGGGAATCGTCCATTCGCGGTTATTGATTTGCTCCATGCGTGTTTGCAAGCGCGGATCAGTCAGTAACTGTTCTAAGCCTAACAGCCGACAAACGATTTCCCAATGGCCGCCTGTGATCGCACCAATGAAAATCGAGCGTCCATCTTGAGTGGTGAAAATGTCATAAATCGGCCATGAAAATTCACGGTTGGGCATAGGAGGGGATTCAGTGCCCTCTAAATCAAATTGCACCATGTGCTGCATGACTAGCAATAAGCAGCTTTCAAATAAACCGGTACGGATTTGATGACCTTGCCCATCTTGTTGGCGTTTGAATAGGGCGGCTAACACGGCAAAAGCAGTGAACAAACCGCCAGTAATGTCCACAGTTGATGAGCCAATGCGCAGTGGACGACCTTTAGGCCCAGTCATATAAGCCATACCCGTCATCATTTGCACTACTTCATCCATTGCTGTGCGATTCTCATAAGGTCCCTTCAGGAAACCTTTGCAGGAGGCAATAATCAGCGCCGGATATTTAGCTTGTAGTTGTTCTGGTGATAAGCCGATCTTGTCCATCGAACCATCACGGAAGTTTTCGAGGAAAACGTCAGCGGTACTCATAATTTCATGTAAAGCCGCTAAACCCTCAGGGGTTTTAGTGTCTAAAGCCACCGATTTTTTACCGCGATTGAAACTAGGGAAAAAGCCACGCCCCATGCCCGTCAGTAAGCGGGTTTTGTCACCATCGGGCGGCTCGATTTTGATGACTTCAGCACCTAAGGTAGCTAAGAAAAATCCAGCCGAAGGCCCCATAATCATGTGACTAATTTCTACGACGCGAATACCAGCTAAGGGTTGGTAAGTTTGTACTGAACTCATCTTGGTTCCTCCTGTGCTAGATGCAGCTTAACATTGGCTCAGGTGTTTTAGAATTTTAAGTGCATAAACGCCTACAGGAATTGATACATCTTGTCGGCATATTTTTTAAGTGGAAAGATGCAGTTAGGCGGCTCTTATTACCTTTGATTAAGCAACTGCTCAACTTAAAATTTCCCAACCTTTCACCAACCTAGCTTGTTTATAGTAGAGCATCCAAACAACCGACGAGGAGATTCTGATGAAAAAGTCATGGACTAAGCCATCTTTCAAAGATATGCGTTATGGGTTTGAAATCAACCTGTATATTCTGAATCGCTAAGCCTAAGCTTCCTTAGCGGCTAGTCATTTGCAAAACATTTATTCTGTTTAGAGGAGAGCATCATGAAAAAATCTTGGACAAAACCATCTTTTAAAAATATGCGTTATGGATTTGAAATCAATCTGTATGTAATGAATCGCTAAGCGATTGTACGCCCTAGTGCTGGGTTCTGCTGCGGGCGGTGGATTTCCGCAGTGGAACTGTAATTGTCCAATGTGTGCAGGGGTGCGTAATGGCACAGTCCTAGCCCATGCACGCACGCAATCATCGATTGCGATTTCCACCGATAAAATTCACTGGCTCTTAGTGAACGCGTCTCCCGATATTCGTACCCAAGTCAATACCCTGCATCAATACCTACAACCGGCACGTGCTTTGCGTGATACAGGCATTAGTGCGGTATTACTTGCGGATAGCCAAATTGACCATACCACGGGTCTATTAATTCTGCGTGAAAGCAAGCAGCCCTTGGAGTTGTATTGTACTAATAGTGTTTACGAAGATTTAACGACTGGCTTTCCGGTATTGAATATGCTCTCGTATTATTGTGGGGTGAATCGACATGTTTTACCGTTGGATGGTTCGGCCTTAAGTATTCCTAAGCTCGAAAATCTACGTATCACACCTGTGCCACTTCACAGTAAAGCTCCACCCTATTCACCACACCGCAATCATCCTAGCGAGGATGATAATCTTGGCTTTTGGTTTGAGGATACACAAAGTGGTGGTAAATTATTCTATGCTCCCGGTTTAGGTGAAATTGAAGCGCATTTGCGCCCTTATTTTGAAAATGCTGATTGTGTATTAGTCGATGGTACCTGCTGGACGGATGACGAAATGTCGCGGCGTCAAGTTGGCTATAAGCTTGCACGTGAAATGGGACATTTATCACAATCGGGTGAGGGTGGCATGATTGAATGGCTCGCGAATTTCCCCGATACCCGCAAGATTCTTATCCATATTAATAATACTAATCCAATTTTAGATGAAAACTCCGCAGAACGTGCAGAGCTGACGGCGGCTGGGATTGAAATGTCGTTTGATGGGATGCTTTTAGAGCTGTAAGTAAGCCATTATACATTGTCAATAATGGCTTAAGTATTTTTTATTTATTCTTGTAACATACTTGTGTGCTAGTCCATTTGTCATGCCAGCCATGACTGTTTTTACCCAAAAATGAAAATGGCTCGAAGGGTATTGCACGGGCGAGTGAGCGTAAGAAAATCTGCTTAAAAGTCGGCTTAGAACCATCCATACTTACTACATAAGTCTTGGTTAGTAATTTGCCTAGGCTACGACTAGTGTAATATTCCATAGGTGCGTAGTATAAAACCATAATTTCTATTGCAAATGACCAGCCACCCACAGTATGGTCAATAAATGCCAATACATCTACTTGAGTCAAATAGCCTAGAATACTGATTAAGAAGCTAAGTGCAAACACTAAAATATAGTAAGCCAGTGTATCTATTAATAAATTTGTAAAGCGTCGGCTTTTATCAGCAGGAGTCAGACCAGTCTGAGTAGCATTCAAAGTTAGGTCTTGAATATGACTTTTGGGTGGGGCATAGCTCATAGGTCAAGTAAGAATCTTATGAAGCTGCTTAGGCTCGCAGGGTATAAATGTGTAAGTTTTGACCGCTACAAATCCCACGTGCTTCATGCTTAAGCATCCTTGTTTTTCTGGCTGATGGAATCAGCAGATCAGTCAGTATGTACCGATACAAACTCCAAGTTTTTTATAAATTATTTCAGAGGAATTAATCGGTTTTATCTTTTGTAATTTGGGTCTATTTTGCGAAAAAAACGTTTGCGCAAACGTTTTTTTCGAGTAATCTGTAAAAAGTGCAAGAAAATCAATTGTCATCTGGAGGAGATCAATATGACTATTTCACGTCGTCAATTCGCATTCACTATGCTAGCTAGCTTAGGTTTAATGAGTAGTATCTGGACTAATCCAGTGTTTGCTGAAGATGCCCCTAAAGTAGCTTTAATCATGAAGTCCCTCGCCAATGAGTTCTTCCAATCCATGGAAGAAGGTGCAAAAGCGCATCAAAAGGAAAATGCTGCTCAATACAGTTTGGTCACGAATGGGATTAAGGATGAAACTGATACAGCAGCACAAATCAAAATCCTCGAGCAGATGGTAGCGCAAAAAGTTAATGCTATTATGATTGCGCCTGCGGATTCAAAAGCCTTAGTACCCGCGATCAAAGCTGCAGTCGATAAAGGTGTATTAGTAGTCAATATTGATAATCAACTTGATCAGGATGCTTTGAAAGATAAAGGTTTAGTTGTGCCTTTTGTCGGGCCTGACAATCGTGCAGGTGCTAAGTTGGTAGGGGATTATGTCGCCAAACAACTAAAGGAAGGTGATAAAGTCGCTATCATTGAAGGTGTGTCTACCACGTTCAATGCTCAGCAACGTACTGCTGGTTATAAAGATGCTATGGAGGCCGCTAAGATCACTGTGGTTGGTGTGCAATCGGGCAATTGGGAAATTGATGGCGGCAATAAAGTCACTTCTGCTTTCCTACGCGAGAATCCTGATCTCAAAGCCGTATTAGCGGGCAATGATAGTATGGCGATTGGTGCGGTGGCTGCGATTAAAGCAGCCGGTAAAGTAGGTACTGTTTTAGTCGGTGGTTACGATAATATTAGTGCGGTAAAACCTTTATTAACTGATGGCAGCTTACTAGCTACCGCTGATCAATTTGGTTCTAAACAAGCGGTATTTGGCATTGAAGTAGCCTTAAAAGCGATTGCTGACAAGCAATCGCAAAATGATATGCAGGCTCAAGTTAAAACTGATGTGGTTTTAGTTACCAAAGACTCTAAGTAATTAATCCCAACTGTTAAACTACCTTCGTTAATGAATGAAGGTAGTGCTTGCTTCTTCAGTTTAGTGTTTGAGCTTACTATGAGTGTTAGTCCTGTGTCATCCACTACCAGCCATGCTACCACGCCAGTCCTGCAATTAAATGCCCTTAGCAAAGCTTATGCGCAAACGATGGTCTTGCAGGATATTACCTTGAGTTTACACCGAGGCGAAGTCTTGGCACTGACTGGCGAAAATGGTGCAGGTAAGAGTACCGTTTCCAAAATTATTTGTGGTTTGACACCTCCCTCTAGTGGTTCGCTGTTACTCAATGGGCAAACCTATAATCCTGCCTCGCGGCGTGAGGCCGAGGCGCAGGGTGTGCGTATGGTGTTGCAAGAATTGGGTTTAATTCCAACTTTGACTGTGGCCGAGAATTTGCTCATGGGGCATTTACCCCATCGCCTAGGCTGGTTAACGAGATCCGAATTACGTGCGCGTGCGCTGCAACAGTTGCGTAAAATGGGCTTAGATCAGATGAATCCTGATACCCTTGTGTCAGAGTTAGGCATTGGTCAACAGCAAATGGTGGAGATTGCCCGCAATTTGCAAGACAACCTGCAAGTGCTAATCTTGGATGAGCCAACTGCTATGCTGACACCACGCGAATCCTCGCATTTGTTTCAGCAAATCGCTGAGTTAACAGCGAAAGGCGTCGCTATTATTTATGTGTCGCATCGCTTAGAAGAATTACAGAGGATTTCTGATACTGTCGCAGTTTTGCGCGATGGACAATTGGTCGATTTGCGCCCAATGGCCGGTGTGCAAGAAAAGGAATTAGTTCAGCGCATGGTCGGGCGTGCAGTTGAGGATTTGAATGACCAGCCCGTGCGTCCTCGAGGTAGGATTGCCTTAAAAGTCGCGCAACTTTCCCGTGCAAAAGCGGTTAAAGCGGTGAGTTTCGATTTACATCATGGTGAAATTTTAGGAATTGCCGGTCTAGTTGGCTCGGGTCGAACTGAGCTGTTACGCTTATTATTTGGGGCGGACAAAGCGGATAGTGGCAAGCTTGAAGTTTATCGCAAGGATCAGCCTCCACTCAGCATCACGCCTAATTGGTCTAGTCCCTTAGCTGCGATTGAAGCTGGTTTAGGTTTAGTGACGGAAGATCGTAAATCCCAAGGGTTATTACTCCCACAATCTATTGCTCACAATATTAGCCTTGGGAATATCGCACGTCTTGCTATGAAGGGCTTTCTCTCGCGCCTGCGTGAAAAAACCTTAGCTGTAAAATGGATTCAAGCACTAGGTATTCGTTCTTTCAGTGCAGACCAAGCCGTTGGTACTTTATCCGGTGGTAATCAACAGAAAGTGGTATTTGCACGCTGGTTGGAGAAAAACTGCGACATTTTGCTGCTAGATGAACCAACACGTGGCGTTGATGTGGGAGCGCGCTCGGATATTTATGCACAAATTAATCAGATGGCAGCAGAAGGAAAAGCGATTGTGATGGTGTCGAGCGATTTGCGGGAGTTAATGGCAGTGAGTGATCGCATTGGTGTAATGAGTATGGGGTGTCTAGTGGCTCTATTTGAGCGCGGCGAGTGGACAGAACAGACAATCTTAGAAGCAGCTTTCACCCAAAACTAGCTAAAAACTTTTTGATCAGTATTTAAAAGCGATAGGTATTCTTATGCAAGCAACCCAGACCTTGTCTGCCGGCAGTGAACTTGTTAAACATAAAAGCTCTTTCTGGCAATCGCCTTGGGCGACTTATTTGGGCTTATTGTTGGTGTTGCTTGGATTGATTGCATTTTTTAGCTTAAAAAGTGAGTATTTCTGGAGTTCAGATACCTTTGTCACGATTGCCAATGATATCCCGGGCTTAGCAGTAATGGCAGTCGGCATGACCTTTGTGTTAATTATTGCAGGGATTGATTTATCGGTTGGCTCGGTGCTTGCCCTTAGTGCTGCAGTGAGTGCAGTGGCTATTTTACAGTGGGGTTGGTCCCCCCTATTTGCAGGCTTATTGGCTTTGCTGGTTGGTTTGTTCTGTGGTACGGCTAATGGTGCGATTAGCGTGATCTGGAGAATCCCTTCATTTATTGTGTCGCTGGGTTTATTAGAAGCGATTCGTGGTAGTGCTTATCTGGTCACTGACTCACGTACTCAATATGTAGGGAGTGCGATGGGTGGCTTAGCACAACCACTGGCAGGCGGTATTTCAAGTGCGTTTATCGTCGCTATTGTGGTGGTGGTGATTGGTCATATTTTGCTAACGCGTACCATTTTTGGGCGTTATGTGATTGGTATTGGTACTAATGAAGAAGCAATGCGCTTAGCAGGGATTGATCCACGCCTGATTCGCATTAGTGTCTTCGCTGCCATGGGGTTGTTGGCTGCTTTAGCAGGTTTAATGCAAGCCGCGCGTTTAGAGGCTGCAGATCCGAATGCGGGCGTCGGAATTGAGTTAAAAGTAATTGCTGCAGTGGTCATTGGTGGTACTAGTTTAATGGGGGGGCGTGGTTCAGTGATTGCCACTTTCTTTGGCGTATTAATTATTGCAGTCTTAGAAGCGGGTTTAGCGCAAATTGGTGCGAGTGAGCCGAGTAAGCGTATTATTACCGGTGCAGTAATTGTGATTGCTGTGATTATTGATACACTGCGTCAACGTCGCTTCCAGCTTGCACACTAATGACCCTATGACCTCCTCTATTAAAGACGTGGCTAAGCACGCTCAAGTATCTATCTCCACCGTGTCTCATGTGGTGAATGGTACGCGTTTTGTTGGAGCTCAGGCTACGGAGCGCGTGCAGATGGCGATTAAAGAGTTGTCCTATGTGCCTAGTAGTGTTGCCCGTAGCCTAAAAAGCCAAAATACTCATACTTTAGGTATGTTGGTTCCTAATTGCTCGAATCCTTACTTTAGCGAGATTATGCGCAGCATTGAGGAACGCTGTTTTGAGCTGGGTTACAACCTAATTTTGTGTAATACCTATGATCGACCGGAGCGTCAAACCAAGTATTTACAAATCTTAATGGAAAAGCGTGTTGATGGTTTGATTCTAATTACTGCTAGTAAGCCGGATCAATGGAGGCTACCTGCTAAGTTGAAGATGCCGGTGGTGCTAGTTGATCGGGAGGTCAACAACCATTATTGCGATTTGGTAGAAACGGCTCATGAACATGGTACTAAACTAGCTACCCAGCATTTATTGGACTTGGGGCACCGCCATATAGCCTGTATGGCGGGACCGAAAGGTTTGAGTCCTAGTGATCAACGCATTAAAGGTTGGCAAGCGGCCTTGCAACAAGCTTCGTTACACTCTTCTGTATTAGTACACGGGGATTTCACTAGCCAAGGTGGCTATGAAACCATGCTTGAGCTATTAGCAGCTTGGCAAAACCATCAGCAGGCTAAACCTAGTGCAGTGGTGATTTGTAATGATTTAATGGCTATCGGTGCTTTATGTGCTGTGCATGAACAAGGCTTGCAAGTACCACGTGATTTATCGATTGTTGGGTTTGATGATATTGAATTATCACGCTTTACTAATCCACCTTTGACCACTGTGCGCCAGCCAAAACAAGCGATGGGTATTCATGCGGTAGAGATGCTGGTGGAGCGGATTAAAGGTAAGCGTAGTGCTACCCAAACTTTATTATTGACCCCCGAATTATGTGTGCGGGGTTCCACAGCAAAGTTAATGGCTGACTAGCCAAGGGCTAAGATGAAAAAAAACTTATTACTGCATGCCGAGTTATCTCATTGTCTAGCCACTTTAGGTCATGGCGATAGACTGATTATTGCTGATGCTGGTTTACCGATTCCGCCTCAAGTACAACGCATTGATTTAGCTGTTAGCCTTGGAATACCAAGTTTGCAAGCTGTATTGAAAGCGGTACTAAGTGAAATGCAAGTGGAGCGTGCTATTGTGGCTCAGGAGGCACTGGTCAATGATATGCTTCCAGACTGGTATCAAATTTTTATCGGTCACGGCTTGCCTAAAGCAGTTGAATCGGTTTCGCATGAAAATTTTAAAAAGCTAAGTCAGCAAGCCAAAGCTATTGTTCGTACTGGTGAGGCTACACCTTACGCTAATATCATGCTCTGTTCAGGTGTTTGTTTCTGAGAATTACGTAAAAACCTGCTAAATATTAGTAAGCTAGCGCCTTAAACCCGTTAGATTCATCGGGAGTTATTAGTTGTAAAGAGAGCGGTAAATTTTCCAACCTTTCCCCAACCCTAATACTTTATACTTCCCTTAATGCCTTAAGAAGAGGAGCTTAGTGCATGACTGTCGATTGGACCCCCGTTGAATTTGAACAGCAATTACGCACTTTAGGGCGTTATTACCATATTCACCACCCCTTTCAAGTCCTGATGTATGAAGGCAAACTCAATGCTGAACAGTTACGTGGCTGGGTAGCGAATCGCTTTTATTATCAAGTCACTATTCCGCGTAAAGATGCGGCGCTATTGTTTAATTGTCCTGATCGGGAAGTACGACGCCAATGGATTCAGCGTATTCTCGATCACGATGGTGGCCCAAGTGCAGGGCATATTTCTGATGGTGGCATCGAAGCGTGGATTCGTTTAGGTGAAGCTTGTGGTGTACCACGTGAAGAGTTACTCGATCAGCGTCATGTATTACCGGGGGTGCGCTTTGCGGTCGATGCTTATATTAATTTTGTGCATCACGCTGATTGGCGCGAGGGTGTTTGTTCGTCTTTAACCGAGTTATTTGCTCCCACCGCGCATAAGCAGCGGCTGCAAAGTTGGCCGGATCATTATCCGTGGATTGACAATGCTGGTTTGCAATATTTCCGTAATCGTTTAACAGAAGCACATCGCGATGTAGACCATGGTTTAGCTTTGACCTTGCAGCATTTTACTACATATGAGCAGCAGCAACGTGCCTTACAGATTTTAAAATTTAAGCTCGATGTACTCTGGTCAATGCTGGATGCCATTTATCTCGCCTACGTGCAAAACATGCCGCCGTATTTCAATGTGGAGGAGCCTGCATGAGTGTTGATTTCAAAGCTGTACCGCGTTTAGCAACGGGCTATCGGTTTCAATGGGAAGAAGCGCAGCAAAATCATGTACTGCTCTATCCCGAAGGCATGGTGCAATTGAGTGATACGGCTGCGGCAGTGCTATCTTTATGTGATGGTAAGCGCACAGTGGAAGCGATTGTGGCAGAGTTGGAAGAGGATTATGAAACTGAGGGCTTGGATGAAGATGTCACTCAATTTTTAACCGAAGCCGAAGCTCAAGGCTGGGTTAAGTATGGCTAAGATTCCACCGCCATTGTGGCTCTTGGCTGAAGTCACCCATTCTTGCCCGTTGCAATGCCCGTATTGTAGTAATCCACTTGATTTAGTACCGAAAAAAGATGAGCTAGATACCGAAGGCTGGCTCAAGGTTTTGCATCAAGCCCGCAAAATGGGTGCAGCCCAACTGGGCTTTTCCGGCGGTGAGCCTTTAGTGCGTAAAGATTTAGAAGTGCTAATTGCTGAGGCGCGCAAACTTGGTTATTACAGCAATCTGATTACCTCAGGCGTGGGCATGGATGCAGCACGGGTAGAGAAATTTCGCGAGCTGGGTTTAGATCATATTCAAGTGAGCTTCCAAGCGGACGATGCGACTTTAAATGATTATTTGGCAGGCACGAATGCTTTCCAGCATAAATTGGAGATGGCACGTGCCGTGAAAGCGAGCGGTTACCCGATGGTATTGTGCTTTGTAATTCATCGCCAAAATACTGATCGAGTGGCGCAAATGCTGGATTTAGCTGCTGAATTACAAGCCGATTATGTGGAGTTGGCGACCACCCAATTTGAAGGTTGGGCGCTAGCAAATCGCGATCATTTATTACCAAGTTTAGATCAAGTCCGCGAAGCAGAGCGCATCGCCCATGCTTGTCAAGAAACATACAAAGGCAAAATGAAGATTTATTATGTCGTGCCTGATTATTACGAAAAGCGCCCAAAAGCTTGTGTTGCGGGTTGGGGGAGAGTGTTTTTAGCAGTTGCACCGGATGGTTTAGTGCTGCCGTGTCACTCTGCACGTAGTTTACCCAATTTAGAATTACATAACGTGCGTGACCACGATTTAGAGTGGATTTGGTATGAATCTAAAGCTTTTAATTATTTCCGTGGCGAAGACTGGATGAAGGAGCCTTGCCGCACTTGTGATGAGCGTGAGAAGGATTTTGGCGGTTGCCATTGTCAGGCGTTTAAGCTCACCGGTGATCCAACTAATGCTGATCCAACTTGTGCAAAATCGCCGCATCATCATTTGATTGAGCAAGCGATTGATACCACTCGTCTTAACCCTAGCAATTCTAAGCCCTTGCTGTTTAGAAAAAGGCAGAATAATACCAATTTAAGTTGACTGTCGACCTGAATCATGGCTTATTCTAGCGTCTATCTCTACACGAATTTGCAAAGTCAGAGTTAGAGGTTCACTCTGCTTATAGTAAAAATGATTGAGTAGGGAATAGACTGTATGCTTACAACGCAGGAGGAGGCGTATGGGGCAGGCACTTAATGTTTTAGGGGTAGGTTCAGAGTCGTTGTTAAAGCGGCGAAGTCTATTAGATAGTCAGTGGAATCGTTTTGTGTCGGGCGTGAGTGCAGGTGCGCCGCTGCCGGTGCGCGATGATATTGTTTCTTCTTGGCAGCGCAGTGCGCAATATACTCAGCCCCGTCATGGCTCTGCACCCGCAGATGATCTGTATGTCACCCAACAAATGTGGAAAGACTCCATTCTGAGTCAGGCCGTCCAACGCGAACAAGAACAAATTACGCAATTAGCCAAAGAAGGTGAGTTAGTAGCAGGTATTGCGGATACTCAAGGTCGCTTGCTGTGGACGCTAGCCAGTCGGCATATGCGCAGTCGAGCAGAGTCAGTGAATTTTACCGCCGGTGGTTGGTGGGATGAGCGCTCGGTTGGCACGAATGCGGTAGGCTTATCTTTAAATCTTAAGCGCCCAGTGACAGTATTTTCATCCGAGCATTATCAACCTTTTGTGCATGATTGGGTTTGTTATGCTGCGCCGATTCTGCATCCACAGTCGGGTGAATTAGTCGGTGTACTAGATATGTCCACCACATGGCGGCGGCATACGCCTTTAGGCCAAGCAGCCGTGACTGAAATTGCGCGCTCTATTGCTCAAGGTCTGCCACAGAGCTTGCCTAAAGCCGAATTGGAGATTTATGCTTTAGGTCAAGCGCGCGTAATCTTCCGTGGCAAAGCGCTACACTTACCGCTACGCCAAGTAGAGATTTTAGCTTTACTCGCGTTGAATCCGCAGGGTTTGAGCTTAGAGGGATTGCATGCAGCTTTATACGGTGAGCAGTCGGTTTCTTTGTCTACTTTAAAAGCAGAGCTTTCGCATTTGCGACGTATTTTAGATGGGCAAATCGGTTCGCGCCCCTATCGTCTGCAAATTTCAGTTTGGGCAGACTTTGTTCAGGTCTGGCAAGCGCTGCATCATAATCAAACTAGTTCAGCATTTAGTCTCTATCAGGGTAGCTTGTTGGTGCAGTCCAATTCCCCAGAACTAGAAGAGTGGCGGCATTGCATTGATGCAGTGATGGATAAAGCATTGGGTTCTTGTGAGGATCCCACCCTCTTAATGGATAAGCTATGTAAGAGCACCGGCGGTAGCGAATTAGTCCGTGAGCGTCTCGCTGAGTTAGTCGACAAACCTAAATGGTAAGCAGAGACTAGCTTATTGAAGATAAGCCAGTGTACTGAATAATAATTAAAAAATAACAAATCTCGCCCAACCTTTTCCCAACCAAAGACTGGTTATGATCGCCGCTAGATGGCCGTAATGTCATGGGAGTTACATTGCGGTTTCTTTAGACAATTACCATTGGAGAGGAGACTCGAGTATGAAGTCTGGTGATTTATTTCGTAAGGTATTATTAGCATCTGCGATTAGCTTCGCTTTAACATCCGCACCATTAATGGCGGCAGTCACTGATCAAGATATTGCTAATGATGCCACCACGCCTAATGATGTAGTGAGTTATGGTTTAGGTTTGCAAGGCCAGCGTTTTAGCCCGTTAGATAAACTCAATACTGACACGGTTAAAAACTTAATACCTGCCTTTGTATTATCTTATGGTGATGAAAAGCAACGTGGTCAAGAAGCTCAACCTTTAGTTCACAATGGTAAAATTTTCGTAACTGCTTCGTATTCACGGGTATTTACTGTTGATGCGAAAACAGGTGAAGAATTATGGCAATATGATCACCGCTTACCTGATGGTATTTTACCTTGCTGCGATGTAGTTAATCGTGGTGGTGCGCTTTATGATAATCTCTTTATTTTCTCAACCCTCGATGCTCAGTTAGTTGCTCTTGACCAAGATACCGGCAAGGTGGTTTGGAAAGAGAAAATGGAAGATTATAAAGCAGGCTATTCAAATACAGCCGCTCCGATTGTTGTCAATGGCAAAGTTATTACCGGTGTCTCTGGTGGTGAATTCGGTATCGTCGGTAAGGTCGAAGCACGTGATGCGAAAACGGGTAAATTAATTTGGATGCGCCCTACTGTTGAAGGCCATATGGGCACGTTAGACGGTAAAGATAATGGCATCACTGGCGAAACTAATAAATCATGGCCGGGTGATTTATGGAAAACGGGTGGTGCTGCTACTTGGTTAGGTGGTACTTATGATGCTGAAACGAATACACTTTTCTTCGGTACAGGTAATCCAGCTCCGTGGAATTCACATTTACGTCCCGGCGATAACTTATACTCATCTTCTGTCTTAGCGATTAATCCCGATGACGGCAAAATTAAATGGAGCTATCAATGGACTCCACACGATGGTTGGGATTTTGACGGTGTAAATGAGTTTGTCTCCTTTGATTTAAAACAAGCTGATGGCAAAGTTATTAAAGCGGGTGGCCACGCAGATCGGAATGGCTTCTTCTATGTATTAGATCGTACTAACGGTCAATTAATCAGTGCTAATCCTTTTGTTAATAAAATTACTTGGGCTAAAGGAATTGATCTAAAAACAGGTCGTCCTGAATATGATGATGCTAATCGCCCAGGTGCTCCAAGTGCTGCTGAGAAAGGTCAATCGGTGTTTTCTGCCCCTTCCTTCCTAGGTGGTAAAAACTGGATGCCCATGGCCTATAATCCGAACACCGATTTATTCTATGTACCTTCTAACGAATGGGGTATGGATATTTGGAACGAGCCGATTAGTTATAAGAAAGGTGCTGCTTATTTGGGTGCTGGCTTTACGATTAAACCTTTGAATGAAGATTACATTGGTGCTTTACGGGCGATGGATCCAAAGACTGGGAAAGTTGTTTGGGAAGCAAAAAATAAAGCACCATTATGGGGTGGGGTATTAACAACGGCTGGTAATTTAGTATTTACCGGTACACCCGAAGGCTATTTAAAAGCCTTTGATGCTAAAACGGGTCAAGAACTATGGAAATTCCAAACAGGTTCTGGGGTAGTAGGTTGTCCTATTACTTGGGAACAGGATGGTGAGCAATTCGTTGCTGTACCTTCTGGCTGGGGTGGTGCTGTTCCATTATGGGGTGGTGAAGTTGCAAAAAGCGTTAAGCATTTAAATCAAGGTGGTAGTTTATGGGTATTTAAATTACCTAAAACTCCTTCTTAATTTTAGTTTAAAAAAGAGGCAGCATGCCTGCCTCTTTTAGCTATCAATCCAATGATTTGAGGTTTTTATCCAATGCAACGCACACTTCTTTTAACACGGATTTGTGGTGCTCTTTTGTTAGCAAGTACCATGCAAGTTTGGGCTCACGGTGATGTTACTCCACAGGCCATTGATATTACTGGTTTAGAGCCGATTAAGGATTCTGATACGACTTGGGTGGATACTAACCCTTACTCAGGTAATGAAAAAGCCATTGAAATTGGTAAGCATGCTTTTGCGCAAAACTGTGCACGTTGCCACGGTATTGATGCCATTTCGGGTGGGATTGCGCCTGATTTGCGTGAAAGGTTACCATTAGGTCAAGAAGGCGATGATATTTTTAAAGAACGGATGATCAATGGTGCTATTCGTAATGGCGTTACTTATATGCCAAAGTTTGATGGCATTGTAAAGCAAGAAGGTCTATGGGCTATTCGTGCTTGGTTGGAAACGGTGTCTGTAGATGCACCAGTAAAAACAGCCGTTCCAGCGACTACCACTCCAGCCGCAGCCGCTCCTGTGGCAAGTGTCGCTCCTGCAGTGGCACGTGCGGGTGAAGAGGTTTTTAATACTGTGTGCACGGCTTGCCATACGGCAGGTATTTTAAATGCGCCTAAAATTGGTGATAAAGCCGCTTGGGAGCCACGTGCAGCTAAAGGTCTATCGGGTTTATTAGCTTCAAGTGTGAATGGTTTAAATCAGATGCCTGCCAAAGGTGGTAATCCTAGTTTGACTGAACAAGAATTAAGTAATGCTATTATTTATATGCTAGGGAAAGCTGACATTGAATTAGATAAGGCGGCTAGCACCGCAGATGCCACAACTCCAACTGCAGTGGATACCGCTAAACCGGCAACAAATTAATTTAACTAGTGTTTTTGGTTGCCATTGTCTTGCACAGTGGCCTTTTTAAAGTATTTATAGTTAGGAGAGACTATGAATATGAGAGTGTTAGCGAGTGTAACTTTAAGCTTAAGTCTGGTGGCTTCGAGCTTATTCGCAGCGGGCTTAGATGATATTAAAAATAAAGGTGTACTAAGCGTCTCTTTATATAAAGATTTCCCCCCTTATTCTTATGTGGCTGACGGCAAGCAAACGGGTATTGATGTCGATATTGCTAATGCTTTAGCCGCCAAGCTAGGTGTTAGTAGCCAAATTCGCTTAGTCGGGGCGGATGAAAATGTCGAAGATGATTTACGCAATAATGTCTGGAAGGGCCATTATTTGGGCGGTGGTGTCACTGACTTAATGTTGCATATGCCAGTCGATAATGCCTTCGCGGAAAAAGTGGACAAAGTAAAGTTCATTGCGCCTTATCAATTGGAACAAGTGGCTTTTGCGTTTGATACCAATAAAGTCGGTAAGCAGCCCACTTTAGCCAATTTTATGAGTGATTCGATTGGGGTTGAAATCGATACTCTCAGCGATGTGTATTTGTTAGAAGCGATGCAGGGGCAAATTAGTAAAAATATACGCCACTTTGAAAATCTCAGTAAAGCGACTACTGCTTTGAAAGCGGGTGAGATAGCCGGTGTAATGGGGCCACGTGGTGAGCTAGAAGGTTTATTAGCAGAACACCCCGATACCATTCAAATTCAATCTTTAGTCACACCGGGGTTAGCGCGTTCTAATTGGGCGATGGGTATTGCAGTCAAAGCGGATAATGAAGAGTTAGTAAAGGCTATTAACGAGAGCATGGCAGCTTTAGTAAAAGATGGCACGGTGAAAAAGATTTTTGAACAATATAAGGTCACCTATACTCCCCCTGCAATTGCACCCGAGGTGACTGCTAAAAACTGAGGTAGCTATGCGCCCCTTATTTGTGTTCCTCCTAACATCACTGCTCAGTCCATTAGGCTGGGCAGTTGATTCTGATCCTTTAAACTCGCCACAATGGGAGTTTGTGCATCAGCGTTTTCTAAAAGGTGAGTCTTATCAGTTTGACGGTAAAGTCAAAGTTGAAGCGCCTGCGGATGCCGAAGATTCCTTAAATGTACCCATTTCTTTCCAAGTCGATGATTTAGAAAACATACAAGAAGTTGTGGTGGTTGCTGATCTCAATCCCATTCCACAAGTTCTACGCTTTCGCCCTAAAGCAATGCGCCCACATTTAGGTTTTCGTATGAAGTTGCAACAAGGTAGCCCGATTCATGTGGCCGCTAAAACTGCAGATGGGCTTTGGCATGTGGGTGGAGTGTGGGTTAATGCTGCGGGTGGTGGTTGTACCTTACCGAGTGTCGGGACAGCTTCAGGGGATTGGACGAAAACCTTAGGGAAGGTATCTGCCAATGTTTGGCAACGTCCAGATGGTTCGAGTCGCTTGCGGGTACGGGTGATGCATCCGATGGATACCGGCTTAGCATCAGGCATTCCAACTTTTCATATTGAGAATCTGAATGTTTTGGGTGAAGACGGTCAGCTCCTCGCTGAGTTGGATTTATTCGAGCCGATTAGCGAAAACCCGATGCTTAGTTTTGATGTACACCAGCAAAAGCAATTCAAATTAGAAGGCCGTGATAATAATGGCAATAAGATTCAAGCTGAGGTGGTGCAATGAAGCGGTTTTGGTGGCTCGGCTTATTCGCTGCAAGCACACAGTTAACGGCTGCCAGTTTTGAATATCCACTGCAACCGCAAGCCATCGCGCCAGATACCTTCGTTTTGGAAGGCAAAACTGCAGATTTCAGCAAGGAAAACGGTGGTTATATTGTCAATGCAGCTTATATCGTTACTAACGATGGCGTCGTTGTAATTGATACTGGCCCTTCTCGGCGGTTTGGCGAACAGCAACGCGCTTTGATCGAGCAAACAACGGGGAAAAAAGTGATTCGGGTGTATATTACCCATCATCATCCTGACCATTTCTTGGGTAATCAAGCCTTCACGGATTTGCCGATCTATGCGCTACCAGCAACGATCCAAGGTGTACAGCGTGAAGGCGAGACATTCAGCAATAATATGTATCGGCTGATTGGCGATTGGATGCGTGATACCAGTGTGATCGCACCCAATCAAGAGGCTAAACTGGGTCGTGAAGTGATTGGTGGGCATGAACTAGAGCTCTTAGCCTTTAAAGGGCATACACACGCCGATTTAGTGATGTTTGACCATACGACGGGTGTACTGTTTGCGGGTGATTTGGTATTTAATCAACGTGCGGCCACCACGCCGCATGCGAATATTATCGACTGGCTAGCTTCGCTTGAGCAGCTCTTAAAACTACCATTTAAGGTCTTAGTACCGGGTCATGGTAAAGTCACTCAAGATGATCAGCCGATTGCACAAACACGTGCTTATTTAGTGTGGCTGCAAACGCTACTCCAGCAAGCGGCTGCCAATGGTTTAGATATGAATGAAGTGATGGCAACACCGATTCCGGCTGATTTCAAGGATATTGCTTTAGCCCAAAATGAGCTACGCCGTTCGGTCGCACATTTATACCCAGCTTTAGAAGCCGAGCAACTTAAACCAACTAAGCAGGCGGAATGAGAGTTTGGCTATTACTGATACTAAGTTGGAGTATTTTCAGTTGTCAGGCTGAAGACTGTGTGCGTACCCCACAAATGCCTGAGGGTTTAAAACAAGAGCATTATCGTAGCCCCACCCCTGCTTGTGTACCCAATGGTATTACTCTGAAAACAGCAGAGTTACAAAAGCTGATTGAAACCAAGCAGCCCATTCTCATTGATGTCATGGCAGTTTTCTTGCGGGAAGATGAAGGTTTCCCAGCAACTTGGTTAGTGAATGAACCCCATGAGAGTTTGCCGAATAGTATCTGGCTGCCTAATGTCGGCTATGGTGTGTTAGAGCCAAAAATCGAAGCTTGGTTTAAAGCACAATTAGCTAGCCTCACTAAAAATGATCTCCATCAAGCCTTAGTCTTTTATTGCGTTGCCGATTGTTGGATGTCGTGGAATGCCGTGCAGCGCGTGCGTGAGTATGGTTATACGCGAGTGTATTGGTACAAAGATGGGATTGATGGCTGGAAAGAAGCTGGTTTGCCAACGGTTAAAACTGAACCTCAAACCTTTACCTCAAACTAAGACCACTCACAGGGAGAAACCATGAGCAAACAAGCTTGGATCTTGCCGCTACAATGGTTATGGCTGTTTGGCCTGTTGCTGGTGAGTTTAGGACTGCTTTGGGATAATGGGATTCTGCAAGTGATGTTTGCCACCGATAACACCTATCTGTGCCCTTTGATGGTGTGGGTATTTCTGTTGACTTGTTTACATTGTGGTTACCGTAGTCTATTTCTAGCCCGACAAGCTAAGGTCGTACATGCTTGGCCGCATACCGGTGTTCTAGACGATAAGATCCTAATTAAGCGCTACCTCAACGAGTTGCAGACCATTCCCAATCCACAAGATAAACAGCTAACGGCTGAGTTATTAGCGGAGGAATTACGTGGTCAGCACCAAGTCGGCTGGTTTGTCACTGGTTTGCTGATCAAGTTAGGTTTGCTCGGAACGGTAGTCGGCTTCGTGATTATGCTCGGCTCCATGACTCATCTATCTTCCCTTGATATTGCTGAAGTCCAAACGCTGATGCAGCAAATGACTCAAGGGATGAAGATTGCGCTGAATACCACCATCATTGGTTTGGTTGGCAGCATCTTTTTAGGTTTGCAATATTTACTGCTCGACCGTGCGGCGGATCAGCTCCTAGTCGCTGCGGTACAAGCTAGCCAATTGCCAGCAGTAAACAGTGTAGACACGAGTGCTGAGGTGGCACATGGCACTGTTTAAACAGCGCGAGAATCTACTCGATGTTGACCCTTTTACTGATCTGCTATTCAACGCACTGTTAACCTTTACCTTTCTGTTTCTGATTGCATTATTGCTAATGAATCCCACTGCCAAGAGCGGGATTATTAATCCGAAAGCGGAGTTGATGATCACTGTTAGTTGGCCAGACAATAGCCCTGATGATATTGATACTTGGGTAGAAGGGCCAAAAGGGCAAATGATTTGGTTTAAGCGTCCGCAAGAGGGCTTGATGCATTTAGATCGGGATGATCGTGGGGCTGTGAATGATATGCAACTGATTGATGGCAAGGAAATTATTAATCCGCTCAATCAGGAAATTGTCACGATACGCGGACGTCCTCCGGGCGAATTCACCGTGAATATCCATTATTATCGTAGCCAAACCTTAAAAGCAGTACCTGTCACCGTTTATCTCGCCGAAGTCAATCCCACGCTCAAAGTCTTACACTATGCAACGACCACTTTGCAGCGCGAAAGTGAGGAACGTACCGCCGTGCGTTTTAGTATTACTCCGAATGGTCAAGTCACGGATATTAATACCCTACAAAAATCCCTCGTTCTGGGAGGTAAAATATGAATGAACTACTCATGCTCTTAGTGGTAGCCTATATTTTTCTTGCAGCCCTTTTAGTCTTGGTCTTGTTGTATGGACGGCTTCCTTGGCTACTGAAATTACTGTTGGTGTTGATCACAACAGGCTTGTATTGGGTCAGTTATCAAGGTTGGAAAGAAGTACAAGGTTGGCCTAGTCAAGTCGAGTTACCTACAAAGTTTTTGCTGCATGCTTCGGTGATTGAAGAACCGAATCAGGAAGCAGGGACGACAGGGCGAATTTTTATCTGGGCCTCAAATTTAAAAGGCAATAAACCAGCAGGCGAGCCACGTGCCTATATCATCCCCTATGACCGCGAAGTGCATTCATCCTTACAGGATGCGCTGCGCAATCAGCGTAATGGCAATGTGCAAATCGGCGTGAAAGAGCGTAATAAAAATGTGCAAAACGAAGCACCCGTCAATGTACGCCAGTTGGGGCAAATTCATGAAAAACTCAAATTTATTGAGTTACCTGACCCTGCTTTACCTGAGAAATAATCATGGGGCGCTTAACCCTTATTTTATTTTGCCTGAGTGTGTTAGCTGCCTGTGATAAGCCTGCTAGCGATGATTATTTTCCTTTGCATCAAGGCTTGCATTGGGAATATCAAGTAACCATTGAGCATCCTGAACGCTTAGATACCAAGCAGCTTATAATTGAAAGCATCGGGCAAACGAGTTTAAAAGAAGAAACCGTTAGCATTCGCACGACTAGCGATGGTACGGATTATTATCTTGCCCAGCGTACTGATGGCATTTATCGTTTGGCTAAACGTACCTTGGTGGAAAGTGAACCACGTTTAGACGCTAGCCCACGCATGGTCTTACCGCTGCCGATTGCACAAGCGGAAGGCAAAACGTGGTCGACGATTTCCCAGCCTTATTTAATTGAGCGTGTGTATGAGGGCATGGACGTGATGACGGCTGACATGCTGCAATTCCCGATGACCTATTCGGTGTTGAGTTTGGATGAAACGGTTGAGGTCAGCGCAGGTCGTTTCAGTTATTGCATTTTAGTGGAAGGGCAAACCGATTTATCGTTATATGCGGATGCGCGCACGGGCAATACGACCGTACCGATCACTACCCGTGAATGGTATGCACCGGGTGTCGGCTTGGTGAAATTAGAGCGCGAAGAGCCTTTGAATACCGATGTGTATAAGGGTGGGAAGATTACGATGGAATTGGTGAGGTTTGAGGATTAGCTGATAAGAGCAAGAGGCAAGATAACCTGCCTCTTCAATGAAGCTAGTCAGTACAAAGTTAACGCGGGCACATACGACATCAATAACAGCACACTAAAGCCCACGAGATAAAATGGCCAGAGTTCGCGTACGATTTTCCCTACGGGTTCCCGCGAGATCGCCGCTGCAACAAACAAGGTAGTTCCCACGGGTGGAGTAAAGAGGCCAATACTTAAATTCACCACCATCATAATGCCAAGTTGCACAGGATCTAAGCCAATCGCTGTACCAATCGACACAAACGTAGGACCTAATAGCAAAATAGCAGCGGGTAAATCTAGGAACATCCCGACCACTAACATAATGAGATTCATCATCAGGATAATCAGAACCGCATCTTTTAAAACAGTCGTAGCCCAAGTGGCGACTGCGGTGGGGATGGCGTCAACCGTTAATACATAGCCCACCAGATTAGAGGCTGCAATCACGAGCATGACCACCCCAGTGGTTAAGGTGGTATGCACCAACGCTTTATACAGCTTCTGCACACTCATATCCCGATAAATCAAGGTACTCACGATCAAGCCATAAGTCACGGCCATCACGCTCACTTCGGTCGGAGTTGCAATCCCTGCTCGTAACAAAATTACGATAAACAGAGGCATGGCTAAAGCAGGTGAAGCTGCTAAGGTCGCTTTACCTAAATCCCGCAGAGTGAGTTTTTGGCTTAAGCGTGGAAAATTCCTTAAGCGCCCTGATAAGTAACAGATCAGCATAAAGCCTGTACAGAGCAAAATCCCCGGTAAGATACCTGCCATAAATAAGGAAGCAATCGATTGATTCGAGACTAAAGCATATAAAATCAGCGGAATCGACGGTGGAATTAATCCGGCAATAATAGCCGAAGAGGCAGTGGCTGCAGCCGCAAAGGCGCCCGGGTAACCTTCACGTTTTTGCCAAGGAATCAGCATTGAACCTAAAGCTGACGCTTCTGCGACCGCTGAACCAGAAACACCGCCGAAAATAGTCGATCCCACCACCGTTACCTGCCCCAAACCACCGTAATAGCGTCCTACTAGCGCTGTAGCGAATTGAATGAGTTTTTGCCCTAAAGCGCCACCCATCATCAGATTGCCCGATAGCACAAAGAAGGGGATGGCGAGCAGTGGAAAGCTTTGGGTGGGTTGGAATATTTTCACTACAGCAGTCACGCTGGGCATACCACCGACCCAGACAGCCGCTAGCCCAGAGCTAATCACTAAGGCATAGCCTACGGGCAGCGCCAAAATTAGTAAGATGGCGAAGATAATCAGCATGGCTAAGGTCATAAGGACTCCTCAAGTGCTGGCTCACGCACACTGAAGGGATTAGGAGCAAACCACAATTTGACAAAAGTCGTGCTAGCCGTTATGCCTAAGCCTATAAAGCACACAATCAGTGCTAAATACGCCCAGCGTGCGCTAATACCCGTGGCTGGATAAACTTCAGCCCCAGTAATTTCGACCACTTGCAAACCCACCCAAGCCAAATAGTAAAAGGTAACGGCGGTGATCACTTGCAAGAGTAAAAATAAGCGGCGTGCATGGGCTGTTTTTAAAATACTGGGTAGTGCGGCGACAGCAATATGTTGCCCTTGTTGTGCGGCTAAGACGACACCTGCTGCCACTAACCAAGGAAATAAAATACTAGGTAATTCCGTGGGCCAGCCTAAACCTTGGCTGGAGAAATAGCGGATAATCACTTCCAGTAGTAAGGTGGTGAACATTACGCTGATCGTGGTAATCGCAATGGCAATAGACGCCATCACGATACCGTTATCCACTACATTCACCACAGACACAAGCTTAGAGAGTTTGAGTTCAGAGGTGGATTGAGTGTCCATGATTACTTGGCTGCTTCAGAGGTGATAAGTTTGACTAGATCAGGATAATCTTTAGACCATTTGTCATAGACCGATTTAGTCTGTTCAGCGAAAGGGGCTTGATCCACTTCATTAATGGTGACACCCGCCGCCGTCATTTTTTCGCGTAACTCTTTATCCGCTTTAAGTGAGAGTTCACGATTGAATTGACCGGCTTCAAGTGCTGCTTCTTTCAGTGCTTTTTTGTCATCATCCGATAAACCCGCCCAGACCATTTTGCTGGCAAATACGGGAGTGGTTTCGTATTTATGCCCCGTCAAGGAAATGAATTTCTGCACCTCATACAATTTGGAGGAGTAGATATTCATTAACGGGTTTTCCTGCCCATCGAATACGCCTTGTTGTAAGGCGACATACAGTTCAGAGAAGGGTAAAGCGCCCGGACTTGCACCTAAAGCATTGAAAATATCCAAGGTCATAGGGTCTGGGGGAGTACGTAATTTAATGCCTTTTAGGTCTTCAGGCTTCGTGACGGCATGCTTATTATTACTCACATGACGGATGCCATTATCCCACAGTGCCAGTAATACCAAGCCTTTCTCATCCGCATGTTTAGTCAATTCCTCACTGACAGAACCATCCACCACTTTGTAGGCTTGCTCCAAACTTTTGAATAAGAACGGCAAACCAATCACCCCAAACTGCGGAACTACACCAGAGGTAGTACCTTGTGAGTTCGCACTTAAAGCTAAAGTACCGAGGCGTAGATTGGTTAAGGATTCGGTATCATCGCCGTATTGGGAACTAGCACCCACTTCGATCTTGACGCGGCCTTGCGTTTTGGCAGCGACTAATTCGGCGAATTTAGTAGAGGCTTCAGCTTTGGGGTTGCCGGGGGCAGCGCTGTGGGACAGACGTAGAACTTGTTCAGCCCAGGCTGAAGAGGTAAACAAAGCCATAGCAGTGGCTACAGCAATTAGTGCTTTTTTCATAACTCCTCCAATTGTTATCAAGCAACAAGCCTATAGGCTTGTTGTCGGGTTGCCCTAAGGCAGAAAGAAACTCAATCTAATCACAACCAGCTTTTAATCTTGCTCGCCATGACGCTCGTCGAAATGCCATAACGATCATGCAAGGTCGGCAAAGCGCCCGCATCCAAAAACGCATCTGGTAACGCTATTTGACGGAAAGCAGGGGTCACACTGGAGCGCAATAACAAACTTGCTACTGCTTCGCCTAAGCCTCCAATCACCGAATGATTTTCCGCCACAATCACCAAGCGCCCACTCTTACTGGCTTCTTGCAGAATAGTCGTTTCATCTAAAGGTTTAATGGTAGGCACATGCAGAACCGCAACCTCTACTTGATCTTTTGCCAAGGCATCAGATGTTTCTAAGGCACGCATGGTCATAATGCCGCTGGCAATAATCAGTACATCTTTACCATCACGTAGCCGCTTAGCCTTACCTAGCTCAAACTGATAATCATATTCGTCTAAGACTAAAGGCACATTGCCACGCAATAAGCGCATATACACAGGACCTTGGTGTGCTGCAATGGCAGGAACGGCTTGTTCAATATCTAAGGCGTCGCAAGGATCAACAATCGTCAAGCCCGGAATACCACGCATCATGGCAATATCTTCGGTAGCTTGATGGCTAGGACCATAGCCGGTAGTTAAGCCAGGGAGTGCTGCGCAGATTTTCACATTCAAATCTTCTTCACAAATGACTTGATGAATAAAGTCATAAGCGCGGCGCGTAGCAAACACGGCATAACTGGTAGCAAACGGCATCAAGCCGGTCTTTGCCATCCCACCCGCTGCCGCTAGCAATAGTTGCTCCGCCATGCCCATTTGATAAAAACGCTCTGGATGTGCTTGGGCAAAGATATGCAAATCAGTGTATTTACTTAAATCCGCACTCATACCCACTAAATCAGGGCGCTCTTTAGCCAGTTCGACTAAGGCATGTCCGAAGGGTGCAGCTTTTACGCGTTGGCCTTCAGCGGCAATCGAGGCAATCATCGCTGAGGTGGTTAAGCGCGGTTTCTTTTCAACAGTCACATTCATGCTTGTGCTCCTGAGTTAAATGCAGCATCCAGAATAGCGATGGCTTGTTGCCATTCGGCAGCATCTACACGAATAAAGTGATTCTTATCGCGCTGCTCCAAAAACGGCACACCTTTACCCATTAAAGTATCGCAGAGTATCACGCGCGGTTGTGCGGCCTCTAAGTGGCGTGCTGTATCAAAGGCTTGCTTCACGGCTGCTAGGTCATTGCCATTCACCCGCTGCACATGCCAGCCAAAGGCTTGCCATTTATCCGCTAAGGGTTCAAAACTTAAAATCTTGCTGGAATGTCCATCCGCTTGCTGATTATTAATATCGACCAAGCAAATCAGATTACTCAAGCTATAATGTGCCGCCGACATCGCGGCTTCCCATGTAGCACCTTCATCTAACTCCCCATCAGACATGGAGTTATAGACAAAGGCTGGGTTATTTTGATGGCGCAAACCTAACGCTATCCCAACACCAATAGCTAAGCCTTGTCCTAAAGAGCCGCCCGAAATTTCCATCCCCGGTGTATAAGCGGCCATGCCTGACATGGGTAAGCGGCTATCATCACAGCCATAAGTTTCTAATTCCTCAGCCGGAATAATCCCTGCTTCAATCAACGCCGCATAATGCGCAATCGCATAATGCCCGTGTGAGAGTAGAAAACGGTCGCGTTGCTGCCAATCAGGATCAGCCGCTTTAAATTGCATAGCATGGCAATAGGCGGTGGCTAAAACATCGGCATAACCCAAAGCTTGACCGATATAGCCTTGGCCTTGGATTTCACCCATCTGTAGGGCATAACGTCGAATATGATAAGCGTGTTCGGCAAGTGGGTTTAAATTGCTAGCTGTGTGCATTTTTTATTCCTTTAGTGAATCAACATGCCGCCATTGACATCCAAAGTAATACCCGTGAGGTAAGTGGATAAGTTACTGGCTAGGAATAAACAGGCATTGCCCACATCGGCTGCGTCACCTAAACGATTCAAAGGAATGCCTTTAAGAATATCGGTACGCATCTGATCAGTGAGCTTGCCCGAGGTAATATCGGTTTGAATTAAGCCGGGAGTGATTGAGTTAACCCGAATATTATCAGCACCCAATTCACGCGCCATCGCTTTGGCAAGGCCTAATACCCCAGCTTTTGCCGCTGAATAATGTGGGCCACCAAAGATACCGCCACCGCGCTGTGCAGAAACCGAAGACATGCAGATAATGCTGCCACTTCGACGACTGCGGAAATGGGGGACGAGGGCTTGACTCATGTACAGCGTACCGCGTAAAGATACGTCGGTAATCGCTTCGTAATCGCGCGGTTGAATGTCCATGAATTTGACAGGCTGAGTGATACCCGCGTTATTGACCAGAATATCGACTTGCCCAAAGGCAGCTAGGACTTGTTCGGCTGCTGCCAAGCAGGATTCGCGATGAGTCACATTGCAAGCTAAGCCAATATGCCCTTCACCTAAACTTGCTGCTGCATCGCTAGCCGCTTGAGCATCTAAATCCAGAATGGCGACTCGTGCACCGTGCTCGGCAAAAATTTGTGCGGTACGCCGCCCGATTCCACGTAAGGATGCCGCGCCCGTAATGACGGCAGTACGATCTTTTAACAGCATAAACACCTCTCCTAGGTTTAGCGGGGTTGATCCCCTTGCTTGATGTGGACTTAAGGTTATATGCTAGGACGCACAAGCTCAAACGAATAAAAATGGTAAATAGATGAATCTAATTCATGTGAAACGATGCGTAAAATCCCCCCTTTAAAAGCACTGCAAGCCTTTGAAGCTGCGTCTCGTTTAGGTTCTTTTGCCGCTGCTTCAGATGAATTGCATCTCACCCCTTCAGCGATTAGTCATCAAATACGCTTGCTCGAGCAACAATTAGGCGTGACCTTATTTCATCGGGTGCATCGAGCGGTGGAACTAACAGATATTGGGCGGCGTTATGCCGAGGTGATTGCCGAAGCCTTTGGTTTAATTGAGGCTAATACCCGTAGCATCGAACGCACGGGTAAAAGCGATATTCTAACCATTCACAGTGTGCCGAGCTTTGCGACGCAGTGGTTGATGCCGCGCTTATCACGCTTCTCGGCGCTTAATCCTGATATTGATGTGCGCTTGAATGCTTCAGTAGCGACCATTGATTTAGCGGCTGGTGAGGCGGATTTTGATATTCGCTATGGCAGTGTATTTCCCAGTTCTGGTATGGAGGTGCAGCCCTTTCCTGAAGAAACGATTGTTATCACCTGCTCACCGAAAGTCCTCGTGGGGCAAACACTCAATCTCGCCGAAACGGCTTTAATTCACTCTGAAATCAATCTGTATACTTGGCGCGAATGGCAGCGTGATCATCCTGAAACCAAGCTGCCTTTGGATCGCGGCTTACGTTTTGACCGCTCGTTTATGGCAATTAATGCGGCGGTGGATGGTTTGGGAGTGGCGATTGAAAGTCGCCTGATGATCGAGCGTGAATTAGAGGCAGGTAAGCTGATATTGCCGTTTGGCATGATCGGACCGAAGTTAGTATGCCATCGCTTAACTTATTTAAAGACCAAAGCGCATTTTCAGAAAATGAAAGCCTTTCGGCAGTGGTTGTTTGAGGAGTTGAATAAGACGATGGCGAATCTTACTTGAAACTAGGTGAGCGCAACATCTTCAAGCTCCTATGTTTAACTAATGATGCCCGTTCAGTTATAGGAAGTGAAATATGTCTGAATCGCTAGTGAGCTCGAAAGCACTAAACAAAGAGGTATTAGCCGCCGCTTTAGGACAGCTACCTGATTGGCAGATAGTTAGCTCCAACTCACCTAAATACCCTAGCCAACAGTATCAGGAGCTTTATCGGAGTTTCAAATTTGAGAGTTTCGAGGCGGCGATGGGCTTTATGACGCAAGCCACTCCCATTATTAGCCAGCTTGATCATCATCTGCGTTGGGAAAATAATTGGCGCACCGTTGCGGTTTGGCTAACCACTTGGGATGCAGGACATCAAATTTCTAGTTTGGATCTTGAATTGGCTAAGCAATTAACGCTGCTGTACCAGAAACTCTCTTAAACCAAAGCCAACCGCACCCGCCGATTCAATTTGCCTTTCTTTTCAATTTTCGTAATCGTGACTTGGCCGATTTCACCAGTATGTTTTAAATGTGTGCCACCACAAGGTTGTAAATCCACGCCTTGCACATTAATTAAACGCACTCGACCCGAACCACGGGGCGGCTGCACTGACATAGTTTTCACCAGTTCAGGATTAGCGTCCAATTCAGCATCCGTGATCCAACTTTCACTCACGGGTAAATCTTGGTCGATTAAGGCTTGCAGTTGTGTGGTAATCTGATCTTTATCGAGAATCGAATCGGGAATGTCAAAATCCAAACGGCCTTCGCCTGCACTAATTGAGCCACCCGTGACCGCATAAGGCAGCACCACTGACAGTAAATGTAAAGCGGTGTGCACCCGCATGTGGCTATAACGAGTTGCCCAATCGAGCTGCATCTCGATTCTATCACCAACACTTGGCAGCGCATTATTTTCAGTGGGCAGATGCACCACGCGTGTATGGCTAGCATCCTCCCAAACGGTCGTGGCGATCATGATTTCTCGACCACTACTTAAGCGTAAAATACCTTTATCGCCGGGTTGCCCGCCACCAGTGGGATAAAACAGCGTGCGATCTAAAATGATCCCACCTTGTTCCGAGAGTGCGAGCACGTGAGCTTGGGCCGTGGTTTGATAGGCATCGAGGCGGAAGAGTAATTCGGTGCTCATAGGGTGGGAGATTCTTGAAATAGAAACAAAGACTAATATGACAAATAAAAGCGCCTAAAGAAAGCAAGTCTTGAAGCATTGAGTTATGGTTTGATACTGCGTTAATTATATAAGCTAGTGTGCTCATCAATTGCCCGCACGCTTGCCCCATGCTTTAATGCTCATCCAACCACAGGGAGAGGCATTATGCTGAATGAACAACAACAAACGCAGTTAGTCATCGATCGTCTGCGTAGCCAATGGTTAGCGAAACGTGCAAGTGCAAAAACTAAGGCAGATTGGCAGCCTTTTGAGCAGCGTTTGCAACAATATTTGCCAGCATTAATCAACGAATTAAGCAGTGTGTACGGCGAACGCGCCGACTTTCTGAGTTTCCTTGAGACCCTATTAAAAGCTGCCTATCACGCATGGCTTGAGCGTGCTCCAGCTTTAAAAGCGCAAGATGCAGAGCATGAGCATCACCCTGATTGGTTCACGTCCGAAACGATGGTGGGTGGGGTGTGTTATGTGGATTTATTCGCGGGTAATCTACAAGGTATCATTGCCAAAATACCGTATTTCCAAGAGCTAGGTTTGACCTATCTGCATCTGATGCCGCTGTTTAAATGTCCCGAAGGGCAGAGCGATGGCGGTTATGCGGTGAGTAGTTATCGGGAGGTGAATCCCAGCTTGGGTACGATTGAAGATTTGCGCGCGGTGGCGCAAGCGTTGAAAGCGGCAGGCATTACTTTAGTAGTCGATTTTATTTTTAATCACACTTCCAACGAGCATCATTGGGCGCAGGAGGCGGTGAAGGGTAATCCACACTATCAGGATTTTTATTATTTTTTCCCTGATCGACGTATGCCCGATGCCTATGATCAAACCGTGCGCGAAATCTTCCCTGATCAGCATCCGGGTGCATTTTCGCAGTTGGCGGATGGGCGCTGGGTGTGGACGACGTTTAATAGTTTTCAATGGGATTTGAATTACAGCAATCCAGCCACCTTCACCGCGATGGCCGAAGAAATGCTGTTTATTGCCAATCTTGGCGTGGATATTTTGCGCATGGATGCGGTAGCCTTTATTTGGAAACAACTCGGTACCGATTGTGAAAATCTGCCCCAAGCACATGCCCTGATTCGTGCTTTTAATGCGGTGGCACGTATTGCTGCTCCGAGCTTATTATTCAAATCTGAAGCGATTGTCCATCCTGATAAAGTGGTGCAATACATCGCCCCGAATGAATGCCAACTTTCCTATAACCCCTTACAAATGGCCCTCTTGTGGAATTCACTCGCTACCCGTGAAGTCAATCTGCTCCAACAAGCTTTAGAGCGTCGCCACAATCTGCCTGCACATACCGCTTGGGTGAATTATGTGCGCTGTCATGATGATATTGGCTGGACGTTTGCGGATGAAGATGCTGCCGAGTTTGGTATTAATGGTTTTTTCCATCGCCAGTTTTTGAATCAGTTTTATGTGAATCGCTTTGCGGGTAGTTTCGCACGTGGTGTGCCTTTTCAAGATAATCCAGTGACTGGGGATTGTCGTATTAGTGGTATGTGCGCAGCTTTGGTCGGCTTGGAACAGCATGATCCATTAGCGATTGACCGCATTATGTTACTCCATAGCGTGGCCTTGAGTTCGGGGGGGGTACCTTTGATTTATCTGGGTGATGAAGTGGGCACGCTGAATGATTACGGTTTTGCTCAAGATCTCCATAAAGCTGATGACTCGCGCTGGGTACACCGCCCGCCCGCCGATTTAGTACGTTATGAACAGCGCCACGATCTACAAACTGATGCAGGTAAGGTGTTTAAGCGCTTACTGCATTTAATTCAACTACGCAAAAACACACCTGCTTTGGGGGGTACACAGTTAGTGACGTTTAATGCGCGTAACCCGCATGTTTTGGGTTATTGGCGTGGGGAGCAAGAGCGCGTCTTAGTGTTGGCGAATTTCAGTGACCATGCCCAAGGGGTGAATGCTTTAACACTTTCCGCCTTACCCAATAGAGTACTTGATCTAATTAGTGGTGAGACGGTCTCGGTGGTAAATGGTGTAAAGCTTGAGCCCTATCAGTTTATGTGGCTGAGTATGTCGAACAGCTAAACTGTCTAGCGTGAGCGAGTCTAAGTTGGGTAAAATGATGCATAACTATGCTTTATTATGGATGTTATTTCTGGTCTTACCTGTTTGGGCAGATGACTTTGCTATTGAGAACATTCGCCAAACCTATACGCAAATCCATAGCTCACTACCTAGCCTTAAAGCCTCTGAATTTGAGTCAGGATTGCAAAGTACTGAAGGTGTTCAGGCTGTAAAACACCAAGATCAACAAGGAAAAATTAAGCTCATCAAACTGACTGTGTTTGGTGAAATGGGCAATAACCTTAGCGAATACTATTATCAAGATCAGCAAGTAGTATTTGTTTTAACTAGCGAGCGCCGTTATAACGCACCTATTTATCTAAATGCTACTAAAGCTAAAGAATTAGGCATAGCAGCGTTTGATCCAAAGAAAACGACTCTCACGGAAAACCGTTATTATTTCAAAGCAGAGCAATTGCTCCGCTGGTTGGATAATAATAAATATCCTATCAAATCAAGCGAGCCGCGTTTTAAGCGAGAGGCTAAGCGCGTATTGAGTGAAAGTAAAAAATTATTAACTAAAGCTAAAAATTAACAGAAAAAGCAAATTATGAATCCTTTATGTATTTAGCTCCCCAAACTATAAGGCTTCAAATAAAGAATATGCAGATCTTTTGTTGGGGTGAAGTTGGTCTTTTCCATCACAAAAGTTCTCGCGTCAATCTTTTTTACACCTGAGCCGCAAAAGCTTAGTTTCTCGTTAGGATCAGATTTTTTCACCGTCAATTTGAATTTGCCGATCGGGCCTTTCCAATTTGCACCGGTGGTAAGGATATATTCGATGACATCAGTGGATACTTTGTAGTTAGTTTTTTCCAGTTGCTTCATCCAGCTTTGCAAATCCTGATCAATACAGAATTTACCACTGGCTTCATCTTGCATGCCGTATTCGACTGAACCACCTACACCCGGTGTATATTCATGCACAACAGAAACGATCTTTTTCGCTGGAAAAGTTTGCATCCAATGATGAGTAATTTTGTGCGCATAAGCTTGCACATCCTTATCAAAACGTTTTTTATCTTCACTTTCAAACGGCTGTTTTTTGCCATCGATGGTCACCGAAAATTTCAGAATATTTTTATCTTTTGGCAAGGTTTCTTCGGTGTAATAAGGTATAGAGGAACCATCGGCTTCTAAAATAACTTCAGGCAAAGGAAAAGCTACGCGGGTGGTAATCGGTTTATCACTGGAGTTATAGAATTGATAAGCCACTCGGATTTTGTCTTTGCTGATGAACAAATCTTCTGCCTGCATCACAATATGCTCAGATTTGGTAAAGACTAAACCACCTACACCAAATGCAGCAGTAGAGTCATTAGCAGAAGCAGTCGATGCTGCAAATAGAGCTAAACAGCTAGCTAGAAAAACTGGACGCATTTGAGATTCCTCGCCATTATTGTTGTTACTAAGATACCCATAATAGACCATTAAAGAGGTGATTAGTGCTAGAGCCATTGAACTATCTTTGCCCAGTCGTTTTTATAAGCTAAGTTCGACGATAATAGGATAATGGTCGGAGCCAATATTAGACCCGATGCGAGTAGTCAGTAATTGCCAATGCGAGCTTGCTAAAACTTGATCAATCGGAATTCCTATGATGCCTCTAAGTTTAGTAGGCCAAGTCGGCAACAGGCTCACACTGCGATAATAACCTCGCTTGGCTAAGCCCTGAAAAGCACTCGACCACGGTGTCGCATTGAAATCACCCGCAATGATACGCGGTTGCTGATGGGGTGGTTTAGTCAAATCCTGTAGCAGTTGATCCCGTACTCGATAGGCTTGCTCACTCACTGGTGGTAAAGGATGAAAGCCTACCAGTTGAAACGGTTGGCTAGCTTGCACTTGAGTACGTATGTGCTCGATGCCAAGGCTATCCGTAATGATCTGCGTCTCGCTTAAAGCAAAGCGTGACAAAATAGCCATGCCAAAAGCGCCTGAGCGTGCTTGTAGAATTTGATGCGGGTACGCTGTCCAAGTTTTTACAGGCGCTAAATGCTGCGGTGAAAACTCTAGAAGCACAATCACATCCGGTTGTTCTTGATCGATGAGAATTTTCAGGCGGTTCAAATCAGGATTATCTAAATATACATTGCTGCTAAGAATTTTGAAGGTATGGGTATGAGTGGTAGTCGAACTCAAAACAGGTGAAGCGGTAACCAAGGGTAAAGCCAGTGTAATCAAAGCCAGCAGCCACCATTTTTGTTGGCTAGCTAAAAATAAAATACTCAGTACGAGCAGCAAGCCATATAACCATTGCCAATGACTAGCCAGATCTAAAAGCCATGCTAGCTTGGGGACGCTTTCTGTAAACAAGGGCGTGAGTAATGGGCTAGTTAAGCCCAAAAAGCTAGCTAGCAATAATAAAATACTGAGTATTTTTAGCATGATGAGAAACTCGAAATTGTTTATTCGACACGGCAATAACAGTAGAGGAATTGTTGTGTCATACCGGTAGGCGTTTGGTGCTTAACGGTTAGGCTATCGAGTAGCCGAAAGGTCGCACCAAATTCATGATGTAAGCTGTGGCTGTCATAGCGCATCACCTCCAAACCACTACATTGCTTAGGCCCCTCAGTACCAAAAGTGGCCATAATTACATGCCCATTGGGTTTAACCGCATGCAAGACCTGTTGTACATAACGTTCACGTTGGGCTTTTTCAGTAAGGAAATGAAACACAGCTCGATCATGCCAAACATCCAAGGATTGCGGCGCAAATTCTATCTCTAAAATATCTCCAACCAACCACTGAACTTGCTTAGCTTGCTCACCTAAACGAGTTTGGGTAATTTCCAAAGCTTGCTTAGAAATATCCAGCATACTTAGCTGTCTATAGCCAGCGGCTAATAAATCATCCGGTAAAGTCGAAGCCCCTGAGCCGACATCTAAAATCCTAGCTTGTGTGCTCGGTGCAAGGCGCTTGATCAATTGCAAAGAAGTTTCCAGATGGGGTGCGTACCAACTGACTTGTGCAGAGTCTTTAGTGTGATAAACCGTTTCCCAGTGTTGATGTGTGTTCATTCTGTGGTAGCGACTTGTTTTATTTAAACTCAGTCGATTGTGGTGAGTTAGTTAACTCTTTGCAAGTACAGCTAAGCTTTGATAGGCCTTCATGTGATTAAAGTTTGCTTATTCGACTAGACTCAAGTTGCAATCTAATTAGGTTTTTACTTAAATTTCAGGAGTTGAATGTGATTTTTCGACAATTATTTGAAAAAGATTCCAGTACTTATACCTATTTACTGGCCTGTGAAGTTACAGGGCAGTGTGTGTTAATCGACCCAGTGATTGATACGGTAGAGCGCGATTTAAGAGTACTGCAAGAGCTTGGTTTAAAGCTCACTTACACCCTAGAAACGCATATTCATGCTGATCATTTAAGTGGTGGGAAAAAGCTGCGTGAATTCACAGGTTGCCAAATTGCCGTGCCGGCTTTAGATCAATTAGCATGTGCGGATATTGGTGTGCAGGAAGGTAGTCCGTTTCAGGTAGGGCAATTAACTCTACATCCTTTATTTACCCCCGGTCACACCAGCACGCATCATGCGTATTTATTTGCTAATGGCATGCAACAAGTCTTATTTACCGGAGATGCCTTATTGATTGAAGCCTGTGGGCGTACTGATTTTCAGTCGGGTGATGCACAGGCTTTATATCGCAGTGTGACTGAAAAATTCTTTAGCCTACCTGATGAGACTTTGGTGTACCCTGCGCATGATTATGAAGACCGCCAACTCAGCACGATTGGTCAGGAGAAACAGCGCAATCCACGCTTAGGCAATGGTAAAACAGAGGCTGAGTTTGTCGGGATTATGCAGGGCTTAAATCTGCCTTATCCGCGCAAAATTGATTTTGCAGTACCAGGTAATCAGCTCTGCGGGCAATGTCCTGATACTGTGCCCGAGCAGTATAGAGGGCCTTGTGATCTAATTGAGTTACCGGCTGATCTAAGGCGGGCTTACTGGTTGGGTGATCAAGGGTAGTATTTCAATAAGCTCTAGGTTTGAAGCTGCAGATAGAGTTGTTTTGCGAGGTGCTTTAAGCCTAGTTGTAGGTTATTTTCATAAATCCCATGCCCAGCCTCAACCACTAGCAATTGATAATTCTTAATATATTCCCGCAATAACTCTGCACTCTCAAGCCGACAGACTTGATCATATTTGCCATGCACCGTTAGCACCGGAGTAGCACCTAATTGATCTAAGTTATTCAATACGCCATTTACGGGTAAGAAAAATCGATTCGCCGCGTAATGTGCATAAACACGCATTCGTGCAATACGTGGAAACCAAGTTTGTGGGTCAGAATTAAAACTAGGTGTACCGGTCTGCATAATAGCCGCTTCCCACGCATCCCAAGCTAAAGCAGTTTGATAAGCGCTTTCTGGCTCTGCCTGTAGGCGCTCTAACAAGACACTGGCAGGATCGGTGTGGTAATAAATTTGTAAGGAGGCTAAGAGCGCTTGATAAGCTGCCGGAAACTGTTTACTCGCCCCATCTGTCAGGGCAAACCAGTTCCAATCTTCGTGCCGTGCTAAAAAAACGCCGCGTAATAGCACCCCTAAACTGCGTTCAGGAAAGCGTTTGGCATATTCCAAGGCCAAGACCGTGCCCCATGAGCCACCATAAATTACCCAACGCTCAAGCTGTAAATGCGTGCGTAAATGCTCCATATCCGCGACTAAATCGGCAGTAGTATTGGCTTCAATACTGCCCAAAGGTGTCGATTGCCCGCAGCCACGTTGATCCAGTTGAATAATCCGAAAACCTTCGGGATACAGCAGATTGGCTTGCACTGGATTACAGCCTGAACCAGGGCCACCATGCATAAATAGCAGTGGAATGCCTTGCGGATTGCCAGATTCAGCAAAGTAAAGCGTATGGCCGTGATCAACGCTGAGCCTACTCATAAACGCGCGACTTTAGCCTCCATTCCGCGTGTTTCGCCAGAAAGTTTGAAGAAGGCATCCAATAAGCTGGCAGCATTGGTTTGAGCAATCAATTGCGCTGGGCTGTCTTGCGCGAGTAGCTTGCCTTTATGTAACACCAAGACTTGTTTTGCAGCTTCGGCCTCGTCGATTAAGTGAGTCGCCCACAGTACACACAAGTTCTGCTGGTCACAGAGTTGATGCACATAAGCCAAGAGTGTAGCGCGAGATGCAGGATCGAGGCCAACGGTAGCTTCATCCATTAATAACAACTTCGGTTCGGTCATTAAAGCGCGTGCAAGTTCAACTTTGCGCCGATTGCCACCGCTTAAAGCGCGGCAGGGTGTGCTCGCAACTTCGCTTAATTCGAGTTGTGCTAACACCACTTGGCTACGGGTTTTGATTACGGCTTTATGCATACCATGCAATTTGCCGTGGAAGTCTAAATTAGTTTGCACGCTTAAATCTAAATCGAGGGCAGTTTGTTGAAACACGACACCCATTTGGGCTAAAGCCGCCGGTAAATCTTTTTTGATGGCTAGGCCATTGAGCACAATTTCACCTTGGTCGGGTGCGAACAAGCCTGTCAGTAGTTGGAATAGGGTGCTTTTGCCTGCACCATTGGGCCCGAGTAGCGCATAAAAGCCGCTGTCTAGTTCAAAGCTCACTTGCTGTAAGGCTTGCACCGAGCCATAGGATTTGCTTACTGATTGTACGCTAAGCGTCGCCATGTTTATTCCTTTGCCAAAGAGCCAGACAGCAGTTGCGGGTAGTGTTGCAATAATTGATTTTGCAGGCTTTGTAAATCGCTAGTAATCGCCGAATGTGGACGCGCTAAAGGTACAGGATAATCCAAAATCACTTGTGCAGGACGGCTGGAGAAAAACAGAATCCGATCCGCTAATTGCAAAGCCTCATTCAAACTGTGCGTGACGAATAATACGGTCGGGCGTGTGCTCTGCCATAATTGCATTAAGAGTTGACGTAGATCTTGCGCAGTTGGCTCATCCAAGGATTGAAAGGGTTCATCCATGAGTAGCAATTGCGGCTGTGTCACAAAAGCACGCACTAAAGCCACGCGGCGCTTCAAACCGCCCGATAATTGTTTGGGGAAAGCCGCGCGAAATTCGTTTAAACCCAGTTGCTGTAATAAGTTATTCATGCGTACAAAACGCTCACTATCTGCTTGCAAGGGGGGGGCATCCAGTACTAAACGAATATTATTTTCCACACTCAACCAAGGCATTAAACGGGGTTCTTGAAACATATAGCTCAAAGCATTACGCGGTGCTTGAATCTGGCCTTGAAAATCAGTTTCTAAGCCCGCAATCATATTTAAGAGCGTGGTTTTGCCGGTTCCTGAAGGGCCGACTAAAGCGACAAATTCGCCCGCTTGCACTTCAAATTGCACATCACGCACCGTTTGCACGCCATTCGCAAAGGTCTTATCGCGCAATTCAACTTGCAAAAAATTCATTCGCGCCACCGATTTAAGCGTTTTTCTAAGGGGCGCAAAAATAGTGCTTCGAGCATTAAAATTAAAGTCACAAAAGCAAAGGTATAAGCCAGAATACCTTTAATATCAAAGTAGTGAAAATAGTTACCCAGTTGAAAGCCGATTCCATTACTACGCCCTAGTAACTCGACCACCAGTACAATCTTCCAAATTAGGGCTAAGCCATTGCGCGCCGCCGCAAACAGATAAGGGTAGAGCTGCGGCCAATACACTCGCCAAAAACGCTGCAGGGAGGATAAGCGATATACCTGCGCGACTTGCAATAAATCTTTATCAATGGCACGCGCGCCTTCGCGCAAAGTCACCACTACCATCGGAATTTTATTGATTGCCACTGCTAAAATCGCTGCCGTTTCACCTAAACCCAGCCAGATATAGCAGAGAATAATGGTGACTAAAGCAGGAATATTCAGGCCAATAATCACAAGGGTATCGAGCCATTCATTCCAGTGTGCACGGCTACCCATCAGAATGCCAATGCCTACGCCAATCAACATGGCGAGACTGAAGCTGGCAATCACTCGACCTAAAGTTGCACTCAGGTGAGTAAATAAATCACCTGCTAAAATTTGCTCCCAAAGAGTCAATAAGACCGCACTAGGAGTTGGCAGATAACGACTTTGCAGCCACCATGCGAGCACTTGCCAGATCAGCACAAAGCTGATCAGCACGAGCACACGTGGCTGGAACAAAACTTTCATCAATTAAGGGCAGGCTGGCAAGCTAAAACCGGAGTAAAACACACCTTGTGGCAATTCTTTCAGCTCACCGACTAAATCTTTGCCGCCTAATTCGGCTAAGAGTTTAAAAGTTTGGATGGCAGCCATTTGTTGTTTTTCGCCAAAGCAAACAGGTATACCGGCACGGAAAGCATCACGGAGGGCAGTGAAGATGCTATCTTTATCCGCTTTCATTTTTGGGCGAATTCGCGCCCATTCTTCATCGCTATCTTGCATGACTTTTTTGGTGGCATAGGAGGCAGCTAAAAAGCCTTTAGCGGCAGCTTCATGGTCTTTTGCCCATTTTTCACTAAACACCCAGCCAATCATTGGTAGGTCTTTTTGAATACCTAAACCTTCCAAGACTTGCGGCACGGTGATCACCGTTTGTAAACCATCCTCTTGCAAACGTGCAGCGAAATTCCAGAAATTTAAGACGGCATCCAGCTCGCCTTTCTGCATCACTTCATTCAATAAGGGGGGAGCACCGTACTGAATCTCTGCTTCTTTGGCGAGGTCAATTTTTTCCTGTTGTTGAGCATAGGCACGTAATAACAGCCAACTTTTATCTTTAGCGCCACCGGCAACACCGAGTTTTTTACCTTTTAAATCAGCGAGAGTCTTAATATTTGCTTGCGGGCTAGCGAGCATGCTGCCGACCGCAGTGGAGTAGGGGAATAACACGTGATCTTGTCCTGCTGCGCGTTGTTGCGCGACCCAAATCCAGTCAGTGACGACGATATCGACTGAACCTCCCAATAAAGCCACAGTGGCGGCATCTGCTGAGGCGACGGGTACGACTTCTAATTCAAATTTATTCGCTGCATCCAGTTTATGCTCTTTCATCACGTCCAATTCCCAGTTCACCGTGCCAAACTCCAAGACACCGACGCGTACTTTGTCTACAGCATACGCAAATGGAGAAAGCAAGGTGAGGGCGAGGCTAAGAGCGAGTAGGCGTAAATAATTCATTGTAATTTCTCCATAATTCGGTAGCACTAGGCAGCGGTTAATGATGGGCAGAGCCTGTGCAACAGGGATACGATACTGGAATGTGCATAGACATATTCACCGCACAGCTAGGCCTGACGGGTTCGTTGAATGAGGCCACGTTGAGGATCATAACCCCAAACGGCGAGCAAGAAAAAAATACCTAAAGCGCCCAATACGACCAAAGAGGAGAGGAGATTCAATTGGCCGTAAAGGGCAAACCGGATCATTTCAACCGCATGGGTGAAGGGGTTGAAACTAGCTAGATAATAAACCCACATCGCGCCCGATTCTTTCAATTTCCACAAAGGGTAGAGTGCAGTGGAAATAAAAAACATCGGGAAGATCACGAAGTTCATCGTGCCTGCAAAATTCTCAAGTTGGCGAATGGAAACTGATAGCAATAAGCCCAAAGCGCCAAGCATTAAACCAGCTAGTACGAGTGTTGGAAAAGCCGTGATCCAACCGAACCACGGAATATCCACACGAAACACCAGACAGAGAACAAGAAAAGCATAAGCTTGTAGCACCGATAATAAAGTACCCGCCACTAGTTTACTAAATAGCAAAAACCACCGGGGTTGTGGTGCGGTGAGCAAGAGGCGCATTAGGCCCATTTCGCGGTCATACACCATCGCCAGCGACGACTGCATCCCATTGAATAGTAGTACCATCCCCAATAAACCGGGTACGACATACACTTGGTATTCAATATAAGTTTCGTAAGGAGGAATAATCGACACGCCAAAGATATTCTGGAAGCCTGCTGCAAACACGACCAGCCAGAGTGCAGGGCGCACTAAAGCCGATAGTAAACGTCCGCGCTGATGCCAGAACTTAATTGTTTCACGTTGACAGATGGCCACTAAGGCGGGCCAATGTCGGGTTGCCATACCCTCTCTCCTCTAAACTCGTCTAGTTTATTGATAGCCTAATTTTTTAAGGCGGCTACCAACTTTTTGCCAACCTAGAATTTACATTTGCTCTCAGGTTTATCGAAGCCAAGTGCATCTAAATTATTTGTTTGATGCAGAAAACCCTCTAGGGGAGCACGCTCAACGACCCAATTATGGGTCGCCAATAATAAGGGTTGACGTAATTGATTATCCCAAGGGCGGAAGTTAAGGCGATTGCCTTTGAAACCATCTAACACTAGGTCTTCACTGTGTAGATGTTTGCTCAAAACCGTAAAATCACGGCTTTGGGTACGCTGTACCGCTTCAGCAATGGCCTTAACAGCCATCCACGCTGCCCAATCGGCATCGCGCATAGGGCGACTAGCCTTATCCTCAAAGCGATTTTCTAATTGAGGAGCACCATGTCGTTCCCAAGCCCAATGCCAAGCTACGGGAGCTAAGCCTTCAGCGCCAACCACCAATTGCGGTTTAATGCTGGCATAAGGTACACCACGTGCAAATTCGCCTTGGGTATCAGCAATAAAAATCACATCATAATCTGCATCAGCCGTCAGCAAGCTAATATTATTCTGGTCACGTTGGCGCGGATCATTACCTAAAGCAAAGGGGCGATCTTCATCAATATCTAAGCCATAACGCTTAGCAGAGCGTTTAAAGGCTTGATTCAATTCCAGATCGTCTGCACCTTGCCCACTTAATACTAAGATTTCTTTCCATTTGCGAAACACTAAATATTGCGCAAGAGCATCGGTGAGCATGGCGTAGTTCGGAGTAATGTGTAGCAGGTGTGCTTGGCATTGCTCTTGGCGCAAGCGGTCTTCACGTGCTGATACATTGAACAAAATCAGGTTTTGGCCTTTAGTTGCGGTAGCGATTTCATGTACGGCATCAGCGGGTAAATCCAACAGGAAGAATTGTACACCCTTGGCGTGCATCTCTTTTAAGCTAGTCAAGAGAGCAGCATGATCTTTACCCTTAACCTGCTCCAACTTAAAAGTCGCGCCAATCCCCGAGGCGTGAAATTTACTTTCTTTTAAGGCAACTTCAGCACCGGCATAGGGTCGCCCCAGTGAACCCAGCAAATAGCGCGCAAAGCTTTGCTTTTTGCTATAACGTGCGTCTTTTTCCAATTGTAAGTAGCCAATCGTGAAATCATCAGCATAGCTAGGCATTGCCCAAGCAATACACATGACTAACAGTAGCTTGATTACGTGGCTAATCATCAACTAACACCGTATGAGGGACACGCGCAATCGGTACGGACTTCAAAACTTTACGGCTTGGAACATCAATCACTGACATATCATCGCTCAAGCCGTTAATCACAAAGAGCAGGCTATCATCTTTGTTCAAGGTGGTATTCCACGCACGTTTACCGACTAAGACATAATCTGTGACTTTGCGGCTCGCCACATCGACAAAAGCGACATGATTAGCACGACCTAAAGCAACTACTGCTGTTTTTCCATCTTTATTGAGGGTAATGCCAACCGGAGTCACGTCTTCAGTGCGAAATTTGGGCGGGAGGAAGTTAATGGTTTCAGTGAGTTTATTAGTGGCAAGATCAATGATAGAGACTGAACTACTGAGTTCATTAGAAACCCAGAGTTCTTTTTGATCGGGCGTTAAAGCAAAGCGGCGTGGGCGATTACCGACTACAATGTTGGCTTTGATTTCTTTGCTGGCGGTATCAACCACATGTACAGTGTTAGCAACTTCGGAGGTGACATAGGCAGTTTTGCCATCAGGGCTTACCAGAATACCTTCTGGTTCTTCGCCAACTTCGACGGTGGTCATGCCGGGAAGTTTTTCACCTTCTTCTTCCCCCCCGGCTTCATCATCGGCAGCATCGTCCTCTGCTTCTGAGCTTGCTCCCTCAGGAGCCGCTTCAGCCACTTTTAAATCGGGTTTGCCTTCACGTTTAGCGAAATACTCATCCAAATTGAGAATACCCAAAGCACCATCATCTTCCAGTGAGATATACATGATCTTGCCATCAGCACTTAGATCGAAGAGTTCGGGATCATCAATTTCACCAATCCGATCCACTAATTCGAGCTTTGCCACATCAATCACATCAATCGCATTACCATCACCGGCTGCTGCATAAATCTGGGTTTTATCAGCATTGAATTGCAAATGACGCGGACGCGCCTCAGTACCAATGCGCTTGATGACTTCGTAGGTTTTGCCATCTAAAACAGTGATATTGTTATCTTTTTCGCTGCTGATAAATAAGTAGCCAGTGCCTTTAGCGTACACAGGTAATGTGCAGGTAGTAATCAAACTCGCTAAAAAAATTTGGCGCGATAGACTTTTGTGCATCATTGACTCTCCTCTAGATATGCAGATGTAGATTAGAGCATATACCAGTTGGAAAAAGGTTGGGAAAACTAATGATAAATTTATTCAATAGATGTACGGGTGGTCTAGATTTCAAGCTTTGGAGTTTTGCCATGCTGACTGTCACGGTTATTCGTACTCCTAGCTGTTTTATGGTATCAAAGGCTGATTAGTCTTAATAATCAGGAAACTGTCTCATGTCCTTATTTGATAGCTTTAAACAAAAAGTACAAGAAGCTCGTGGTCAACTGACGGCTGAAGTCGGTAAATATCGTAATCGTGAATTCATGGAAGCCTGTGTAGCGGGCTGCGCTTTAGTCTCGGTTGCTGATGGCAATATCAATTCAGAAGAAAAGCAAAAAATGATGAAGTTCATCCAACAATCGGATGAACTCAAGGTGTTTGATACTAAAGAAGTCATCGACTACTTTAATAAGATTAATAGCAATTTCGACTTTGATTTTGAAATTGGTAAGGCAGAAGCTTTAAAAGTCATTGGTAAGTTGCGTGCTAAACCCGAGGCGGCGCGTTTGATGGTGCGTGTCTGTATCGCGATTGGTAATTCAGACGGCTCCTTCGATCTGAAGGAAAAGCAAATGGTGCGCGATATTTGCGCTGACTTAGGTATTCCTTCTGACGGCTTCAACCTCTAACTTGTCTCATCAAACAAGAAGGGTATTACGCCCTTCTTGCGCATATTTAGCCTTAGCGCCTTGCTGATTAAATAGCAGGGTTTTCTTGTGCTTTCTCCTTGTTTAGCCCTAACTAGTCAGGTAGTTTAATCACTTCAATCTAGCGAGGGTTTTATCTATGAAGGTTCTCTTCTCAGCAACACCGGCTGCAGTGGCTGCTTTATTCTCTACAGTCATTTCTCTGTCGTATAGCCCAGTCATCAGCGCTGAAGAATTTGGCGATGGCGTGGAAACACGTCCGGTTAAATGCTTATTGGAGGTCAAAGGTAAAACTTATCTGACAGGAACCTGTAAATATGATGTCGATGCAGATGGTTCTTTCCGTTTGTATGGCAAGCAATATTTTGTCTATTTGAATACCTTTGAAAAGAATAAGGCTGAAGCATCTTGGAATGCTTCTCCACAAAGTACGCATGCGCAAGCGCCTTTAGGTGAGCTAAAGCGGGAGGGTGCGTGTTGGGTGAATAAAACCACTAAGATTTGCGCTTCGGATCAAGCTCCTAAACCTGCAACAGCGGAGGCTAGTATTCGCGTTAAGTTTGCGCCCGGTGCAATGAGTGCAGTAGTGAACGGTAAACTGAGTAACTACAAGGATCAGGAAACTTATTTGCTAGAGGTGCGTAAAGGTCAAACTCTGCAGGTCGAGCAGCTAAATCCGGGTAATCAGCGCGTCACCCTAGGCATCACTGCGCCCAATGGGGAAGATGCGAGCGATATGGATTTATCCTGCAATAATAAGAAAACGGTCAATCCCACGTTAGCAGGGGATTACAGCATTAGCGTGCACGAATGTATGAAAGCGGATGAGTGGAAAGGCAATTTCAAATTGAAGATCACTGTGAAATAAGCACTCAATCATTAGGCTTTTGCCACCCTAGAGACAGCTTAATAGCAACTAGGGTGGAATCGCGCCATAATCAGGCAAAACCGACTCTATTCGACCGTTAGGAGTGCATTCTATGGTGTATCAAGCTGAGGCTAAGCGTTACGACTCCATGCCTTATCGCCGCTCAGGGCGTAGTGGCTTGCGTCTACCGCTGATTTCGATTGGACTATGGCATAATTTTGGCGGCACGAGTTCGCTAGAGTTAGGCCGTGCTATGTTGCGGCGTTCCTTTGATTTAGGGATTACTCATTTCGATTTGGCGAATAATTATGGCCCACCCCCCGGCTCGGCAGAGTCCGCGTTTGGCAAATTGCTGCAACAAGATTTTCGCCCTTATCGTGATGAGCTGATTATTTCCACTAAAGCGGGTTATGATATGTGGCCGGGGCCTTATGGCGAGTGGGGTTCGCGTAAATATTTGCTGGCCAGTCTTGATCAAAGTCTCAAGCGCATGGGCTTGGATTATGTGGATATTTTTTATTCGCATCGTTTTGACCCTGATACTCCTTTAGAGGAAACGATGGGTGCGTTGGATACTGCAGTGCGTCAAGGTAAGGCTTTGTATGTGGGAATTTCTTCCTATTCACCGGCTAAAACGCAGGAAGCCGTCGCTATTTTGCGGCAAATGGGTACGCCTTGCCTGATTCATCAACCGTCTTATTCGATGCTCAATCGTTGGATTGAAGAGGCACTACTTGATACTTTGCAACAAGAAGGCATGGGCTGTATTGCATTCTCGCCCTTAGCGCAGGGCTTGCTCAGCGATAAATACTTACAAGGCGTACCAGAAGGGTCACGCGCTAGCAAAGGTGGTTCATTCTTAGGCGAGTTTTTAAGTGAGCAGAACTTAAAAATGGTCGCTGATCTGAATCAAGTGGCGGCTGAGCGTGGGCAATCTTTAGCGCAAATGGCCTTGGCTTGGGCTTTGCGCGATTCGCGTATGACCTCGGTCTTGATTGGAGCAAGCAGTGTGCAGCAGATTGAAGAGAATGTCGCTGCTTTGAATAATTTAGCGTTTAGCACTGAGCAATTAGCGCGAATCGATCAAATTGCTCAGGATGGTGGGATTAATCTCTGGGCTAAGTCGAGCGCGCATTAAGCAATCATTTGCCGGTTTAGCCCCCATAAACTGGCAAATGCCAATTCGGCCCTTGGCTGTGTGCATATGCGACGGCTTGCTGGATTTGGGCAAGTAGTTTCGCTTTGTCCTTACCTAAAGCACCTTTCAGCACCAAATTATTAGAAATATGATCACTACGGAAAATCGTTTGTTTTAATTCTAAATGCTGAATAAACGTCTGCATTTCAGTGAATAAATCCAAAGTAGAGCAGGGCGTATAGTCTTCACCGAAAATCTCGGTAAAACGCCGCTCGCCATAACGGAAGAATAAAGCCAAAGTCGCGAGGTATTCTGGCTGGGTGGCGTTAATTAATTCGGCCGAAGCTAGCGCATGCTGTTCACTATACTGCTTGCCGCCTAAGCCATTAATAATCATCACTGAAGTTTTAATTCTCGCAGCCTTAAGCTTTAAAATGGCATCCCGCGTGCTGGCAAAGGTTTCGCTTTTTTGTACTTTTTGCAGCACTGTATCATCGCCACTTTCCGCACCAATATAAACCAAGCTTAAACCTAATTCGCGTAAGGTTTGTAATTGCTCTGGCGTTTTATTAGCAATATTCTGTGGTAGGCAATAGGAAGAAACGCGGCTCACACTGGGTAAATAAGTACGAATTGCTTGCAAAATCGCTTCAAGGCGACGGAAAGATAAAACCATCGCATCACCATCGGCTAAGAAAATGCGCCGTACGCCTTGCAAGCTCTCACCACAGCGCTGAATTTCAGCTAAGACTTCCGTTTCAGGGCGCGGCTTAAACTTTTTCTGCGGCTGGGTATACATCTCGCAAAACGAACATTGATTCCAACTACAACCATTGGTGACTTGCAGAATCAAAGAATCCGCTTCGCTGGGTGGGCGGAACAGAGGCTCGATGTAATGGACGGGGGTGGTGAAGTACATAAGGGTTACCTTGGCAGATGAGCATCATTACTATAGTGAAGCTGAGGTGAGCTATGCAATATTCAGTTGATTCCGGTTGTCGGTCTGTGCATCAACCACCCTCGCACCCGCCGTTTTCCCAACACATTCACTGCCAATGACCACAGCACCACGCGCGTATCTAGCCACCACGACATTTGCGCTTGATACACCTGATCCATATGCCATGACACCTTCGCACTACGCCCACCATATAATTGTGCTAAGCCGGTAATGCCGGGTTTAATCGCCCAACGTTTCGCGTGATAGACATCATCCCAGCCAAGGCGCAGCACATCCGCTTGAGTCAAAGGCCGTGGGCCTACCACACTCATATCGCCTTGTAGAATATTTAAAATCTGTGCTAATTCATCCAAGCCCGTTTGACGCAAAAACTGACCGCTTTTAGTCACCACTTCATTCTGCATAGTACGGAACTTATAGATAGAAAACGGCTGCTTGTGTAAACCTAAACGCTGCTGGCGGAATAAAATCGGGCGACCATCCAAAATCCAAATGCTTAAAGCAATCAGCCCTAAGACCCAGCCTATCAGGATTAAACCGACCACGACAGCTAAGCCATCAAAGCACTTTTTCCAGAACATCTCGATTCCTTGGTTTGGGTTGAGGTGTGCGCCCGTCTAACACAGTTTCTAGGACTTGAAGCATCGGGCTGAGTAGCTGGTGTTGAATCATGAAATTCCACACAGGCTCGGCTTTTTTCCAGCCTGCGCTATAGGCAAAATGACGTAAGCGTTGATTGAAAGCAGCATGATTTTGACTGGCTTTAGCAATATTCGCCCAACTATAAAACGCTTGATAAGCCCAATCATAACCTTCTTTCAGTTGGGTGCGGCTCATGCTTCTAGGTTCAAACACGACATGGCGAGTGTTGTATAAGTCCCAATCCTGAGTAATGAGCCGCCCTTGTGCCTGCATCTGCTGATAATATTCCGTACCCGGATAGGGGGTCGCGATATGAAAGGTCGCGGTCGTTAAACCTTGTGCTACTGCCCAATCCACGGTGCGCTCAAATACATCTGGGGCGTCACCATCTAGTCCAAAGACAAAGCTGCCATTGATTTTAATACCCAAGCTATCGAGGCGTTGAATCGCTGCTGCATAATCGCGCCCCAAGTTTTGGGCTTTATTAGAAAAGCTCAAACTATCTGCCGCTAGCGATTCAAAACCAATGAAAATACTCCGCAACCCAGCGTCTGCGGCTTGCTCAATCAAGTTACCTTTCAAGATGGCATTCACGGTAGAAGCACCTTGAAATAGCCGCCCCATACCGCGCATCCCACTAAATAATTGGCTCGCAAAGCGCGGATCACCGAGCAAATGATCATCCAGAAAATACAAATGTTTACCGGGTAAGCGCTCAATTTCCGCCAGAGCAGCATCAACTTTTTGGGTATAAAACGAGCGTCCGTGCTCAAAAAACGCATCCTTATAACAAAAACTACAGTGATAGGGGCAGCCGCGACTCACTACGATGGAATTAGGTACTAAGTAGTGCTGGCGTTTAATTAGATCACGTCGAATTGGCGGCAAAGTTGCCAGCGTGCGTAAGGTCGATTGATAACGCTTTTGAGGGGTTCGCTTATGAAAATCAAGTAGAAATTGTGGGAAGGTATCCTCCCCTGGCCCTAGAAAAATCGAATCGGCATGTAAAGTGGCTTCATCGGGTAAAGAGGTGACATGCAAACCACCTAAACAGACATAACAGCCTTTAGCACGATAATGATCAGCAATTTGATAAGCACGTTTAGCGCTGGTGATATAGACCTGAATGATCACTAAATCAGGGCAATCATCGGTGTGTAAGGTTTCCACATGCTGATCGACTAGCTCAATCTGATCGCTAGGGTCTAAGTAGGCGGCTAAAGTGGCTAAGCCCAAAGGTGGAAACAGTGAATATTTAATCGGTCGCCAATCCGGTGAACCCGCTTCTTGAAGCGAGGGAAGAATGAGTTTGACGTGCATAGCGCTGGCTCAGTAGTACGATGAACAGAAGTTTGAGCGCTAGCTTTGCAAGGGGTGTGCAGGGGATTTGGAATTGTGGCGGGGATTTGGTGGAGAAACCATTTCATTCTAATCAAGTGTTATACTGCTGTTATAAGCCAGCTTGTTTAGTCCAAAATCAATAGCGCGAGCCATATTTATGTCTGAAAATATCTATCCTATCGGTTTAAGCATTTTGTTCTGGTTCTTGTGGATTGTCGGTTTAGCGGTCTTGTTGCTGTTTGGATTCTTTACGCTAGCGACTGCTACTGATGCTAAAGTCATGGCGATTTGGAATGGCCTAGTGGTTTTAGTAGAAGGTTTTTTGCTGTTCAACACTGGCTTGCATTTCGTGCGTAAGGCTATGCCGTTGCCGAAATTGTTGTTATGGATTGCTGTGGCAGCGATTGCAATACCCTTCGTTGCTTTTGGTGGCTGCTTCATGTTGGAGAGTATGAGCTTTGGCCTACGTTTTGCTGGTTAAGTGGTATGTTTATCCACCTGCTTTTTGATCTACTCGCGCTTCTCAGTGGCGTGTTGATGAGCGTTTGGTTTCGGCGCAAATACGGTTTACAGCGTCCGGCGGGTGTCACACAAGAGTCTCAACATCATTATTATTTGCTCGCACTGCTCTTCGGTTTAATCGCTGGCAGTATCTTATTTGGTACTTTGAACTTGCATTGGTCTGGGCAAACAGGCGTGGCAAAAAGCATGCTTGGTGGGGTATTTGGGGCAATTGTCAGTGCTGAGGTTTTTAAATATTTTGCAGGGATTCGCCAGTCGACTGGGCTTTATTTTGTGCCCGGCTTGATGGTTTTGATTGCGGTGGGGCGTATCGGTTGCTTTCTGGCAGGTTTGGAGGATTTCACCTATGGGATTGAAACGACTCTGCCTTGGGGTGTGGATTTTGGGGATGGTCTCAAGCGTCATCCGGTACAACTTTATGAAACGTTGATGATCCTCGTTGGCTTACTCATCCTGCTCGTCAGTTATCCTAAGCATCCTCATTTTTGGCAGGCACAAGGTTTTTATATTTTCGTCTTGTTCTATGCAGGGCAACGGTTTTGGTGGGAAAACCTCAAGCCTTATTCAGCGGTTTTCGGCACGGTTAATCTTTTCCAGTTGTTATGTTTGGGCTTAGTCGGCTACGCTGTACTCATGCTCATCACCCTAAGGAAAAATCATGGTTGATCCTACACAAGTACCCACCAGCTATGTGCGCTCCATGAGTGATCAAGTGGCATTTTGGATATTGTGGGTGTTATTACTGATACCAGCAATTGTTCTGCTGATAATGGCCGTGGGTAGTGGCGGATTTAGCATTATTCTCTTACCACTATTGGTTCAACTGGTGATTCATGGCTTGGCGCTGAAATGGTTTTTAGAATTAGCTAAGCCCATGTCTAAAGTATTACTGATGCTACTAGGTGGTACAGGTTTACTGTATTTTCTATCCTTTAGTGGCTGTGTCCTTCTGCTTTTCACCGCTTAGAGACTGATTGCTTTGAGTAATAAAGTTCGCCCTTACATTTTTTATGGTCACACCCAATCACTCTGCGAAGAATGTCTGGCGGTGGTGCCGACCAAAATTCTTTTTCAAAATGAGAAGGTTTATTATCAAAAGCGCTGTGCTGAGCATGGGGTGCAAAAAACCTTAGTCTCTACCGATATCGAATATTTCAAGCGTTGCAAAGAATATCTCAAGCCGGGCGATATGCCGAGCCAGTTTCAAACCGCGATCAATAAGGGATGCCCACATGATTGTGGTTTGTGTCCTGATCACGAGCAGCATTCTTGCTTAGCTCTGTTTGAAATTATTGATGAATGTAATATGCGCTGTCCGGTGTGTTTTGCCAATTCTGCCCCGGGTTTAGGCAATCCGCGTAGTATGGAACAGATCGAAACCATGCTACAAACCTTATTGGCTAGTGAGCAACAACCGGACTTAGTGCAAGTTTCTGGTGGCGAACCCACTTTACATCCGCAACTCATGCCGATTTTGCGTCGTCTTAAAGCTAGCCCGATTCGGCATTTAATGCTCAATACTAATGGGATTCGTCTTGCACGTGATCCACATTTAGTTGAAGAGTTAGCCAGCTTAAAACCTGGTTTTGAAGTGTATTTGCAATTCGACTCTTTAAAAGCCGCAGCCTTACAGAATATTCGCGGGCAAGATATGCGTAATATTCGCCGTCAAGCTTTGGAGAAATTAGAACAGTATAATATTTCCACGACATTAGTTTGTGTAGTGCGCAAAGGCGTGAATGACGACGAAATCGGTGACCTGATTCAATTCGCCCAGCAATGGAAATGTGTACGCGGCATTACTTTTCAGCCGGTACAAGATGCTGGACGCAATGAAGACGGCAAGCTAGCGAATCGAATGACCTTAAGTGAAATTCGCACCCGTATTATTGAAGCAGATAATCCATTTGGCGATACGGATATGATTCCCTTGCCTTGTCATCCTGAAAATATTTCTATTGGGTATGGCATTCGTATGGATGAAAAAATTATTCCGGTCACGGGTTTATTGCCGCGTGAGGAGTTACTCAAAGGCGTTGATAATACGATCACTTTTGAGAAGAGTGCTGGCTTAAAAGAAACTTTCTTTAAGCTATTTTCGCTTGATGCTTGTAGCGAGCAAACCACTGAAAAATTAGAAACCTTACTCTGTTGTTTGCCTAAGATTCAAAGCAATGGCGGCCTTACTTACGATAATGTCTTTCGCATTGTGATCATGTCGTTTATGGATAAATACGATTTTGATCTAGGCTCAATCAAACGTTCCTGTACGCACTTTGTCGAGCCAAATGGCAAGATTTATCCGTTTGATACTTGGAATTTGTTTTATCGGGAGAGAGTACGTTCAGGCTATTAATTAGGTGTATCATTCTTGTGAGAAGTTATCGTTATAAATAACCTCGGAAAACGAGTTTTGAATAATTTGCCAACGCCCATTTTCGAAATTTCTAGGTAAAAGATTGTTTTCTGTATCTACATAACACATTCTAATAAGCAAATTTCTATTAATAATTTTGCTCTCTATTTCAAAGCTAAATTCTACTAAAACATTAGAAATGGCAGATGTTTCATCATTAACATCTAGTATTACATATGATGTTGGTGTGTATTTACTAAAGTCTTGTTTAGCTCTACCTGCTTTAATGCCTTGTGAAGGATTTGTGTAGTTTAACAAATCTTCGGATAAGAGACCGAAGCGTTTAGCTTGCCAATTATTTATAAACCGACCAACTATTGCCTCTGGAGTATTAGATGGCAATTCGCTTATATTCCCATTGAAAGGTAAGTAGGGCATATCACTAACAGAGCGTGCTTTCCAGTTTTCTAATGCCTTATTAATCTGATTTGTTTCGTTAATTTTTGAAAAAAATTCTTGCCAACTAAGTTCTTTTTTATGCGATGCTTCTTTTTTACCATCTTGAAGAGCACTTGCCCAGTCTCTAATAGCAAATAAAGCCGCCCAACATTTGGCAGCAACTATCTTATTATCAAATGCTAGATCACGACCATGTAATATGCCATTTCGATAGGGGATTGTAATTGAATCTTCACTCGTTTTATTTCTACCTTTGTTCAAAAGCCCTGCTAAATTTTGAAGTCCTGTTTCATGTCCAGCTATACAATCCCATGCAGTTAAGTTTGTATTGCCAGCAAAAAATCCAACATGTTTAGATACATCATTAACTATGCCATCAAGTAAGCTCAATAAAAGGGGAACACATGCATGATAGCGACCTTCTAAGTAATCAATCTTAGCTAACTCTGCTAACCGCATTCTTCTACGAAATTCAAAATAGCTGGTAAAACGCATTATTCCCCAATTGAGAATCGCTTCATCATAAGTTTCAGCTAGGTATGCATCAGCAACGTCTAATCCACTAGTTTCATGTAAATGAATGGCATTCTTAATGACCTCGGCACTCATGCTTTCATATGCAATCCAGCCGTGAGTGGAAAATAATTCGTTAAACTTATCAGGTAATAAAAGTATTGAAGTTTGATCTTTGAGTTGAGCGAATGAAGAAAGCACATTTTCAAATTTAGGAAAGATTTTTTCTGAAAATGGGATTGCTTCACAGATAGATTTGGCTTCATCTAAAAACTTAACCGTATCGAGTAACTCTTTAGTTGATTCATTGTCAGTAATTTTAGGTTTGTTAGTCATAAGCTTTGTAAATTTATAAGATTACCAGTGCATCACTAAGGGCAGGTGTGGGCGAAAATCATAATCTAAGCCAGCTTGCTCATGATCAAAGCTTAATTCTACCAATTGCTCCTTGCCTTTTTTGATATGAAAGCTGTCAAGAGTATTTGCTTGTGTTGCTGCTATGGATAAAAGTGCAGAGGGTTGGGTAATTTGTACTTTAGTTAATTGCCGAAAACCTTTTTCATGTTGCAGTGGCTGCAGTTTATCAGTTGCCGCTAATGCAGGTGCTATCCCAAACGGCAGTACAAACCATAAAGGCTCAGTCAGGGGATTATCAAGCGCCATCGTGATACTCAAATGTGACGGCAAATAGGTTGGACGATAATCCCAACACGGAAAAGGAGTTTGCTTTTCAACGCCTTGCTGATAGCGAAAACACACACCAAACGGTGAAATCGACGGGGTATCTTGCGTTAAGCGCTCGTATAAATGTGTCTCCCGCATTACTTCACTTTGTGCTTCTGCTGCATCCGTTAAATACAGTAATTCAACAAAAGCATTTTCAAAGAAAAAGCGTCGATTCGCAGTACCTTGTCCCAAATGTTGATTGGGTGTGCCTTCTATTAAACCGAAGTCTCTGAATAGCTCAGCTTCTGGAGCATTAGGCGCTACTGCTATGAAAATATGATCGAGTTCTAAAGTCATTTTGCTAAGAGTTTTTAAAGGTTTTTAATAAAGTAGTCATGTCTAGCACGTTGCCATAAGTGTGATCTAGTATATGCGTGAATTGATGCAAGTTGCTTTCGTTTTCACTAATGCGGGGCCAAGGTGGAGGATGTGCTAACCAACCTTGGGGTGTTTGCATATGCCTACGATCTGATTTTAGATGCTTCACATAATCCTGTGCGCTGAGGACGCGAAATAGCGGTACATATTCAGGATCAAGCAAATCCTCTGCTAAAAACGATTGCTGCATATAGTCTTCAAGTGGTGTACAAAAGGCTAAGCACGTATCGAAATCGATCAGATAATTGCGTTCAGCGTTTTGCCATAGCAACACCACATGATAATCCCAGAGTAAAGGCTCTTGTGCTGAATTAGCCGCACGTTGGCAGAGCATTGGAAAGCAGCCGGCCTGTGCCGCAATCACAATGACCCAGCTTCGAGCAAGTTCAGGGCATTGACACAAATGCCAGATATTTTCCTCACAATAACGGGAGTGGTAAAGATACGATTCGCGTTGGGGTAATGACATAGTTTTACCGCTTAACGCTGTTCTGGAGTCAAGCCTTGGAGTTTATTTAATAATTGCTGATGGGCAGTAAAATCTACAGGTCGGAATTTAACCTTGGCACTAGCAGGGTATTGACCCAAATAATTATTACCTAGCCAATTATTTGCAGGTCGGATAGGGCGTAGGGTAAAACCGCCGCCACAATTGGGGCAAGTATTTTGTAATAAAGCCACACAATCGCTACAAAAAGTACATTCAAAGCTACAAATCATGGCGTCTATTGTATTAGGTGGCAGCGATTTATTGCAGTTTTCGCAAGCAGGGCGTAGTTCTAACATAACACATCCTTTTAACAATGGCTCAGCACGGTGGGAGTGATTCAACTAAGTTTTTCCCATCTAGCTGTTTACGTAAATCATAATCCACTAGCACTGGTAAATAACCTTGTTCGGCATTTAAACGCAAGTAATTACTCACCAAGATAGCCCCATCTTTTAATTCACCCTTGCGACACCCCTTCATACCCGCACTCATGGATCCCTTAGTTTTTATACCGGCTGCTTTTTGAGCTTTAACCGTTTCACGAAAGGCTTCAAGGCGAGGTAAATCAGTCGGGTTGAGGCGATAGACATAGAGCTTATACCCCAGTTTGGCTTCAGCCTGTAAATTACTTGATTCCAAAGACAAAGGGATAGGTTGTAGAATAAAAATTTCTTGTTTTTCCTTGCCAGCGAATTCCGCTTTGATCTCTAAGCTAGCGCCATTAGTGCGTGGCTCAAGCCAATCTGGCATGCGAGCTGCAGTCCGAATGATTTTGGGGTCAACGGTGATAGGGTCAGTGGTGGCAAGTGTATATATGGTTTTGACCGGAATGGCAGTGCAGGCACTTAGGGATAAGGTTAGGCCTAATAGGAGGAGTTTGTTCATAAAGTTTACCTAAATACGGTTTAATTTGTAAAAATTATTGTATTACGATAATATTTTAAAATGCAAATTTAACTTAGAGGCCAGTATGTCTGCTTTTAATCCACGTGTGGCGCGTTGGTTGGCTTTCCTAACTAAAGCTTTGGTTAGTGTCTGTTTACTTGCCAATCTGTTCGGCTGGTTCATTCCAGAAGCTGCTGAAACGATTGCACGAAATATCACAACTCTCATCACTGAACCCATCAGTTTGACAACTCGAGCCTTAGTGTTGGGTGGATTGATTTCTACTGTCCAATTAGGAATTCTGACCATAGGTTTCTGGGCGATGGCAGCCGTTTTTAAGTTGTTTGCGCAAGGGGATTATTTGCACCCAGATATAGGTAAACAGGTACAGTGCTTTGGCAAATCCCTAGCCCTCTTTGGAGTGCTTAGTCCTTTGATGCGTACCTTATTGGCCTTAGTCATTACCTTGGATAATCCTGAAGGTCAGCAGATCCTGATGATTCGTTTGGTGACCAATGATTTTGTAATCATACTGGTGGGAATGCTATTAATTATGCTGGGCTATGCACTCAAACAAGCAGCCATGATTGCTGAAGAAAACCGGCAGATTGTGTGATTTTTATGCCAATTATTGTCAATCTCGATGTGATGCTCGCTAGGCGCAAAATGCGTTCTAAAGAACTTGCCGAGCGCATTGGCCTTACTGAGCAAAATGTATCACTGCTAAAGTCAGGTAAAGTGAAGGGCATACGCTTTGAAACTTTGGAAAAGATTTGTGAAGTATTGGCGTGTCAACCGGGGGATATTTTGATGTTTGAACCTACCGTGAAGAGCGACTGAAAGACTATGCTAACTAACATATTGTTGTTAATACTAGCAACTGGTTTTGCTGGGGGTTTCTATCTGCGTTATCGCTTACGTACACTCAAGGATCGAGGCAATTTAGCGGCTGCTATTGATCAAGAGTTCCATAAAGTCACTAAGCGACATCAGTGTGGTGGCTTAGTTCTTGGAGTTTATAAATCAGGAAAAACTTTATTTAAAAGCTATGGCTCGGTTAATGCAGCTAATCCTCATCTACCCAATGCTCAAGCTATTTTTCAAATTGGCTCAGTAAGCAAGGTTTTTACAGGAGTGACTTTACAAATTTTATGTGATGAAGGTATTGTCAGCCTAGATGACAATTTAGAGCAGTTAATCGGGCATAAAATTCCATTAGCGGCGGCTATCAAACCGATTACTTTGCGTCAGCTCGCCACGCATACGTCTGGATTCCCACGTGTTCCGAAAATATTACTAGAGCAACTGGAAGCTAAGGTTGGTAAACAACACCTGCTAGATAATCCCTATAATGAAACAGCATTGGCAGATATTTATGCTTACTTACAAAAACCTAGCGACTTGGGAAAGGCAGGAGATTTTTTTTACTCCAATTATGGCATGGGTTTATTAGGGCATATTCTGGAGCAGGCGACTGGACAGAGTTTAGAAACGCTGGTACAAGAGAAAATTTTCCAGCCTTTGCAGATGCAACATAGCGGCATTAATTTGAATAAAGAAAATCCCACGCAAATTATGCAAGGTTATACTGCTAATGGTGAGTTAGCTCAAGTTTGGACTTTTCAAGTACTAGCAGGGGCAGGTGCTTTTTATTCCACGGCTGAGGATATGCTGCAATTTATTCAGGCGAATTTAAGTAAAGATAATCCTTTGATGCATAGCTTACAAAAAACACATCTACCTCAAGCGAGTGGGAAAACGGGTATAGCTTGGATGCAGGCTAGTGGTTTAGATCGCTTTATCGGCAATCAACATACTATTTGGCATGATGGACAAGTCGGTGGGTTTACTGCCTATTTAGGCTTTGATCCTAAACAAGACTGTGGCCTAGTCGTTTTATCAAGTCGCTCAATAAGTATAAATATGCTAGGCATGATGGTGATGCGTCAATTACGTTCACAGTCGTGGGCAAGCTAGTTGTATATTTGCTGATAAACCTAAGCCGAGGAGTTTTGTATGCAGTCTTTCGCTATTCTTTATCCCGCTTTTGCTATGGCATTTCTCACGTTTGGCGTAGGTGTGTGGTTGTTAATGATGCGCATCAAGGCTTACAAATCGGGGACACACCCAAGCTACTTTAAATTTAATGAAGGGGATTTGCCTGCCTATGCCAAGCAAGCTGAGCAGCATTATGCGAATCTGTTTGAAATGCCAGTGCTGTTTTACGTGATCGTGCTGCTAGCCTTTGTCACCCAAACCGCTAATCTGGGTTTAGTCTTACTCGCATGGGTTTATGTGCTGCTTAGAGCAGGGCATAGTTATGTGCATTTGGGTACGAATAAACTGCTACTGCGTCGTAATATGTTTTTAGCCAGCTTTATCATTTTAGTGGTGATGTGGGTTTGGGTTTTGTTGGCTTTGTTGATGCGTTAAGTAGACAGATTAGGCTGAAATTGTTCAGTCCAATCTGTAAGTAATGCATTTTTGACTGAGTCTGTTGCGCTTTACGGGTTTGGCCTTGGTGGTTTAAAAGATTGGCATAGCACCAACGTGCTTCCTCACCGCAGAAGGTTAGTATTCCTCTAAAGCACGGAGTAGCTCATTGTTTGCTGAGCTAAAAAATCGCAAGATGCATGATTCATAGTTGGATAGCTTTACGCTTTGAAGCTTTAGTCGGCGTATTCCGCGCAGACTGAATCGCTGCTTTAGCCCATCTCAGTAATATCCCATGATCTGCTAGCACTTCTTCAGGTACAGCAAAATAGCGTCGCACTTGTACACGACTTTTTTTCGTATCGTAAGCGAAGCAAGACATGCCATAGGCTTCATATTGGGGGCGAGTCAGCTCATCCACCACAAAGTACAAACCCTCGTTGGGCATAATCGCGAAGGCCAAACCATATTGTGTGAAGCAGACACCACCAAACATGCGTTTCATTTGGATGCCGCCGAGAACTTCAAGTTGCTCTAAGAGATAAAGTGCGTATTCTGAATAGTTACTCATCCATTCAGTTTAGGTGTAATAGGTTAGATGTTCATTGAGGATAGTGGCTTGATGTGAGTCAATGCGCTGGTCGCTGTAGCTACTTAGTCTTAAGTGTTTTGATTCATTCCTTAGGTTTCGTGCATGCTGCAAATCACAGAACCCTCCACCCCTATACCACGCTACGCATTGTGGCAATTAGGGTTTCGCCCGTTTTTTTTCGCGGCCAGTTTGTTTGCAGTACTTGGCACGATGTTGTGGACGGCTTTATATAGTTTTCATTGGGTGGGTTTACCAGCCTCATATCCGGCGATGACTTGGCATGCGCATGAAATGATTTTTGCCTATGCCCTAGCCGTGATTGCGGGCTTCTTACTGACGGCAGTAAAAAATTGGACTGGGATAGCTACCTTACAAGGCTATGGCTTGGCAGCGTTGGTGAGTGTTTGGCTGCTAGCTCGCTGTTTACCGTTTACAGGCTTGCCTCTGATTTGGACAGCTTTAGCTGATTTAAGCTTTTTAGTCGGTTTATTCAGCGCTGTGGCTCGTCCCATTGTACTGGCTAAACAATGGAAGCAAGTTGGGATTCTAGCCAAAGTTGCTCTGTTAACCCTTGCCAATAGTCTATTTTATTTGGGTTTGTTAGGTTATTGGCCGTTGGGATTAGTCTTGGGTTTGTATTTGAGTTTTTATTTAGTGATTGCGCTGATTTTGACGATGGGGCGGCGGGTCATTCCATTTTTTATTGAAAAAGGTATTGGCGTTCCCTTTGCAGCACGCAATTATCCATGGCTTGATCGGGCTAGCTTAGTTCTATTTTTGGCTTTTGCTCTCCTCGATTTAGCGGCGATGAGCACCGGCAATCAACTCGTCATTTATCTGGTTGCTACTTTGGCTGTGCTTCAGGTGGTGTTGCACAGTATACGCTTGCGAGGCTGGTATCATCCCTTGATTTGGAAAAAGCCACTGCTCTGGGTGTTGTATCTGGCTTATGCGTGGCTGGTGCTTGGGTTTTTACTGAAATTCTTGAGCTTAATGGGAAATATTTCACCGTGGCTGGCGGTACATGCCTTCGCTTATGGTGGGATTGGCATGATGACATTGGGGATGATGGCGCGTGTCAGTTTAGGGCATACTGGACGCGATGTGGCTAATCCACCAGCGATACTATTTGTGTTGTTTGCTGTATTAGCTTTAGGTACCTTGATTCGGGTATTTTTGGTCTGGTGGCTACCGGATGCACAGGCCATCTGGATTCTAGCTGCACAATATCTATGGACCACAGCCTTTGCTGGTTTGGTTTGGGTCTATGCGCCGATGTGGTGGTCTGCCAGAGTGGATGGACGCCCCGGCTAAGCTTGCTTGACTCACATCAAGGTGAGAACTGCACAAACTCCTTAATTTGCTATTTTCAAATGCAATTAAGGAGTTTCTATGTCGAGTGATACTTTAGATTTATCAGCTAGTCACCTGCCACAAGTGGCTTTAGCGTTTATGAATAGCGTACATAGTGAGGAACTAGCGCTGGTCAGTGAACTACTTACACAGCTCGATGACGACACTAATAATGCAGATATTAGTATGCAACTAAACGCTTGGGTTGCTCACACGCAAGCCCATTTTGAGCGCGAAAATTTCTTGATGCAGGAGTATCATTTCTTCGCTTATCCCATGCATGCTGCTGAGCATGTGCAAGCTTTGCAACAGTTAAACTCCGTGCAGGCCTTCTGGGATGAGGCCGCAGATCGTGAGGTTTTACGCGGCTATATTCAGTCGTGGCGGCAATGGTTGCAGCAGCATATTTCCACCATGGATTTTGTCACTGCGCAGTTTTTAAGCCAGTTTCCGCTTCCTAATGAGGCGATTCGGATTGATGAATTACGCGGGCATGATACTCACTGAACCTAGTTTAAGTTTATTAAAGCAAGCTCCCCTGTTAAATGCGCTAGAACCTGAACAATTTAAGGCGCTCTTAAACACAGCTACCGTTTACGATTTAGCGGAAGGCGAGTTTTTATTCCAACAAGGCCAGCGTTTAGAGCAAATTTTTATTTGCACGGAGGGCTTTATCAAGCTGTTCCGTTTAACACCGAATGGTGATGAGAAAATTGTTGAAATTATTAGCGTAGGGAATAGCTTTGCTGAAGCAGTCTTATTCCTTGGTGGACAGCAATATCCTGTGCATGCCGTTGCTTTAAAAGCGGCACAAGTCGTTGGGATTAATGCTGCACAATATCAACAAACGCTGCGTGCTTCGGTCGATGTTTGCTTTAATTTAATGGGTTTAATGAGCAAACGAATGCATTGGTTATTAACTGAAGTTGACCGTCTGACTTTACATAATGCTACTTTTCGCTTGTTGACATGGTTATTGGAAGCTCCCACCCACTCAGCCGATACCATTTTGCTGGATGTGCCTAAGCATGTGCTGGCTTCGCGCTTATCGATTAAACCCGAAACCCTTTCCCGGATTTTAAAGCGTTTAAGTGAGCAGCAATTGATTCGGGTTGAAGAGCAGATGATTGAATTATTAGATCGGGCGGCGTTGCAAACAATGGTGGCCTTGGAGGCTTAAGCTGCACTTGACCGGTTTCTAGGCAAGCGCTTAAAGTCATCCTGTTAATATCTTCAATAAAATGGTGGAAGAGAGGGCAATATGCAAGCGCGTCATGCCAAACTAGGAGGGTGTAAAATTGGAGCGGTTCCACCCCAAGCGAAACGGCGTAAAGTCGGGCGTTCTGCCGCGAAGCCTTTACCATCCAAAGTCGATTTACGTCCTTTCTTAACCAAGATCGAAGAGCAAGTGGGGATGAGTTGCGTGGCGAATACTTGTGCGGGTGCGTATGAGTATTTGGCGAAACGTAATTTGGGAAATGCCAGCGATGTGAGCCGCTTGTTTATTTATTATAACGCGCGTGCCGAGTCAGATAGTCAAGAAGAAGACGATGGCACGAGCATGATTGACGCGATTGAAGCACTGAAAAAATATGGTGCTTGTCGCGAAGATCTGTGGCCGAATGAAGAAGATGCGATCAATGAAGAGCCTTCCACGGAAGCCTATACGCATGGCGAACATTTCAAAATTGCTGAAGCCGAATACGTATCCACCGATTTAGACCTGTGGAAGCACACGCTCGCCGATGGTTATCCGATAGCCTTTTGCTTGAATACCTTCACTTCCTTTGATCAGGCTACGAAAAGTCGTGGGCGTGTGCCTTTGCCGAAACAAGCAGAGCAAGAGCGTGAGGAGCACGGTTGGCATGCGATGTTATGCGTAGGTTATTTGGAAAAAGATCAGCTATTCATCGTGCGCAATTCTTGGGGGACTGAATGGGGGGATCGCGGTTACTGCTATATTCCTTACAAATATGTGATTCATTCAGAACTCAATGGGCATGATAGCTGGGTAGTGAAATCGCTTGAGGATTTGGATTTCAGCCAAGAGATCGAGTCGGAAGATGATAGCTCCTATTTCGCGGAAGAAGGCTCGATTCAACTTTTCGATTTTTATGTGGCGACTGAGGATGTGGAAGGCTTTGCTAGCGCTTTGGACGAACTGTGTGATGAATACGCTACGGATGAAGATTACTACTTCGATTATGAAGAAACGGAAGAGGATGATACGACTTACGCAGAAATGAGTAATTTTGATATTACTTTAGAAGACCCCGATGGTTTCCTTGAAGCGTTAGAGGAGTTATGTGATGACTGGGCTGAAGACGAAGATTATGACTATTCGGTCGAAGGCGTAGATGGTAGTGCGGAAGATGCGGAGGAAGATGAAGAGTCTGAGGATGAAGACAGCGACGGTGAAACTTTAAGCCTCACTGATTTTTATATCTACACCGAAAATGGCGAGCAAGTCGTCGAGAAAATCGACAAGCTGTGTGCCAAACACAGCCAAGATAGTGAGCATTACGCCTACGATTGGGAAAAGGAAGAAGACGCAGATGGCACTTATGTATCCTTCACTCGTTTCGAGATTATTCCAGATGATGAGGACAAGTTCTTAGCCGCACTTGAAGTGTTGTGTGAGAAGCTGGCGGAGGATGGGGGATATGATTGGGGGTAGAGGCTGTTGCTAGGTATAAAAATCGAAGTTTCTACTTATCAGGAGATAGGTAAGAAGTAACCCCTCCCAGCCTCCCCTTGTCAGGTGAGGAGTTAAGCGATTGCTCCCTTCCCTGACAAGGGAAGGGTTGGGGATGGGTTGCTAAAGTGTCCTGGAAATACGAAAACCAATATTGTTGTTACGACCAGACGGATTGATCCCGTTACGGAGAGCCGAGCGCAAGCCCCGTGGTAAGCTGTACCAAGAACCACCGCGCAACACACGGGATTCACAATTTTTTTCTAACCACGCGCTACCATCTTCCGGCGCACCTTTGTAGCTATTATGATAACAGTCTTGAGTCCATTCCCAAACATTGCCATGCATATCTACCAAGCCCCATGAATTAGCAGGAAAACTTGCTACGGGAGCAGTTTGCTGATTATCCCATTGACTACCGCATCCATCACAGTTAGCTTTATTTTTACCTATATTATCACCCCCAAAATAACTGGTTTTAGTACCCGCTCTGGCGGCATATTCCCACTCAGCTTCAGTCGGTAAACGATAATTTAAACTCGTTTTCCTACTTAGCCACCGCACATAGTTTTGAGCATCTTCCCAACTGACATTTATCACAGGGCGATTATTTCGTCCCCACTTCTCATCACTTGGCTTATAATTATCGCAACTATTATCGGCGACACAGGCATCCCACTGAGCAAACGTCACTTCAGTTTTGCTCATCTCAAAAGCAGCTACTTGTACAGTTCGCACTGGCTTTTCATCATCATAACAATCTTTGCTATTGCTACAGCCCATTTCAAAAGAGCCTGCTTCAATCTTAATCATTGCTGGCAGTGGAATCGTGGGTGCGGCTGGTTCAGCTACTGCTGTTTGAGTGGTTGCAGGTGCAGTCATGGGTATAGCTACTTCTGTTGATTGAGGGGCAGGGCTTGATCCTTGCATTTTCCACGCGACCACACTGACCAGCGCGGTTATTCCAATCCCACCCCAGAACCATTTCGCTAGATTAAGGCGCACCTTGCGCTTTTTGCTCCTCTCGCGCCTGTCGCTTTAATGCTGCCTGTTCCCGCGCTAAGCGCTCTTTTTCTGCTTGTGCCGCCGCCGCTTGCTCCCGTTGGATTTGCTCCAAGCGGGCACGTTCAGCAGCTTGTGCTTGTTCCTGTGCCAATTGCTCACGTTGAGCTTGTTCAGCGCGTTCCTGTTGAACTTGTAATTCAGCTTGGCGAACTCGTTCTGCTGCTTCACGCTCGGCCTGTTCTTGTGCCAAGCGTTGTTGTTCAGCTTGTCGGTTTAAACGTTCTTGTTCTAAGCGTTGCTGTTCGGCTTGTTTAGCTAAGGCTGCTAAGCGTTTGGCTTCTTCAGTTTGTTTTGCTGCTTGTAACAGCTCATAAACTTTCAGAGTAATTTCACTAAATGCTTGTTCCGATTCAAATGACCCTAAGGTAAATTGCGCCAATGGGCGATTATCCTTGGTTCCCCCTTGTAAGGCTGCCAGCCACGGTACGGTCGTCCAAGCACAAGGGCGGATAATAATCGGAACGACTTGTAAGCCTTCAGCCTCACGGCGTTGTAAAAAGCGCGGAATTTCTTTGCGCGTAACAAACTCCGAAGTTAAAAAATCACTACTGACGAGGAGTAAAGCGACTTTGGCTTGCTCAATCGCGCCTTCAATCGCAGGCAGCCAATTCGCACCCACTTCAATTTGCCTGTCATCCCAAATCGAAAATTTATTATGCGCCTGCAATACCTTCAGATGGCGTTGTAAAGCCTCTTTCCATGCTTCATCTTTATGGCTATAGCTAATGAAAATATCGGTCATAGCAGGCGATTAAATGGGGGTTGATTCCAGATAAACGGAATCATAACGAATTTTGTGCAAAGGGTTTAGCCGCTTACAGTAAATAGTGAAGCAAGATAAGGATTTAAGCCCTTTTAAAGCTGCTGGATACAATCAATACGGCTTAGTGCATAGTACAGTTTCAGATGAAATTGAGCCTAAATCAGCTTTTTAATTATTAATCGGCTTATAAAATAAACAAAAATGACCTGCTATCACTGCTTATTGCCCACCTATCAGGAAAAAGCCTAGGTTTCTCTGCGAGCTATACCACCCTCTAGTGTAAGTAGTGCAGGACGCACTGCGATTAGAAATAAAGTCATTATGGATAGATGAGGTGTTTAATCATGACATTCGGTGCAATTGGTAGTGTTGGTTTAGGTGCATTAACAGGTGTCTCAGCCAACCAACAGGTGAATCAAGTTAAACCTAACGATGTGAATTATGGTTCAGGTTTTAGTACACACGCCAGTTCTGGCGGTAGCTTCGCTAGTCATATGCAAGGTGCTGGCGCTATGGGTAATTTATGCTCGCAATGGTCACAAGGTATTTGCGGCTCAGAGGGGGCAAAAGGTAGCTCAGGTTCTTGGGGTGTAGATGGCTCGAAAGGTAGCTCAGGTTCTTGGGGTGTAGATGGCTCCAAAGGTAGTTCAGGTTCTTGGGGAACTGAGGGTTCTAAAGGCAGCGGCGGCGTCGATGGTTCTAAGGGTAGTTCTGGCTCTTGGGGATCTGAGGGTTCCAAGGGCTGTCATGGTGTTGATGGCTCCAAAGGCTCTGATGGTTCTAAAGGTGGTGGCAGTGTTGATAGTCCGAAAGGTAGTTCAGGCTCTTGGGGATCTGAAGGATCGAAGGGGTCGGATGGTTCAAAAGGTGGCGGCGGGGTAGACAGTTATAAAGGTGGTGGAAGTGTCGATGGTTCTAAGGGGAGTTCAGGTTCTTGGGGAACTGAGGGTTCTAAAGGCAACGGTGGAATCGATGGCTCTAAAGGTAACGGTGGCGTAGACGGCTCCAAAGGCTCTAATGGTTCCAAAGGTAGTTCTTGGGACATGAATATGGGCGGTTCTAGCCCTTGTGGTGTGGGTGGTAAAGGTGGTTCTAGTTCATGGGATTTCAGCTTTGGTGGCAGCAAAGGCATGAACTGCTAAGTTTGGATTAATAATTCCTATATAACTAAGGCTTTGGCCCTATTCGTAAGGGTAGGGTCAAATTACGGTCAGTATTTTCCTAGTTCTTCTTGTGCTTATTCGCGGAGTGTTTGCAGCAGCTCATGGCCTTGGGTAGAGTTAGCGCATTCTTGGTGAGTTTGAGTTTTTTCATGTCCCAGCATCCTCTTATGCAGCGTCATCGCACAGTTCCGGTCAGAGTCGGTCATGTTATGGTTGGTGGCAATGCGCCTGTGGTTGTGCAATCGATGACGAATACAGATACAGCCGATCCAGTCCGCACGGCGATTCAATGTGCTGAATTAGCCCAAGCCGGTTCTGAGTTAGTGCGGATTACGGTCAATAGCCTAGAAGCCGCGCAAGCGGTTCCAGAAATTCGTGAGCGTTTAGATAAGCTCGGTTGTAATGTCCCGTTGATTGGCGACTTTCATTTTAATGGGCATAAACTCTTGAGTGCAGTCCCCGAATGTGCGCAAGCTTTAGCTAAATATCGGATTAATCCGGGTAATGTGGGGCGCGGCAAAAAGCGTGATGAGCAATTTGCGCAAATGATTGAGTTGGCTTGCCGTTATAACAAGCCAGTACGGATTGGGGTGAATTGGGGTTCGCTAGATCAAGAATTATTAGCGCGTAAACTGGATAGCAATTCGCAGCTTGCCCAACCGCTAGAGTTGTATGATGTGATGCATGAGGCCTTAATTGAGTCAGCGCTCACCAGTGCTAATAAAGCCGAAGAGTATGGTTTGCCGCATGATCAGATTATTCTGTCTTGTAAACTCAGCGAAGTACAGGGTTTGATTCGCGCTTATCGGGACTTAGCCAGTCGCTGTGATTATCCATTACATTTAGGTTTAACTGAAGCAGGTATGGGTAGTAAGGGGATTGTGTATTCGACCGCTGCTTTATCGGTGCTGCTACAAGAGGGGATTGGTGACACGATTCGCATTTCTCTTACCCCTGAGCCACATGCAAAACGTGAAAAAGAAGTGCTTGTTGGGCAGGAAATTCTTCAAGCTTTAGGTTTGCGCTCGTTCACTCCACAAGTAATTGCTTGCCCGGGTTGTGGGCGGACGTCGAGCGATTATTTTCAGCGCTTAGCGGAGAAAATTCAAACATGGCTGCGTGAACAAATGCCGGTATGGCGTACTCAATATGCGGGTGTAGAAACTATGTCCGTAGCAGTGATGGGTTGTGTGGTGAATGGTCCTGGAGAAAGTAAACATGCGAATATTGGGATTAGTTTACCGGGTAGCGGGGAAGTGCCAGTCGCACCGGTGTATGAAGATGGCGAAAAGACTGTGACCTTAAAAGGCGAACATATCGCGACTGAGTTTCAAAGTTTGGTGGAAGCCTATGTACAACGCACCTATCGCCAAACGTCTTAAGTGAGCTTAGACTGAATTTTGAGAAAATAGTTAGCGCATTGCCTTGACAAAAAAAGCCTAAAACGCTTTAATAGCGACCTCTTGATGAGGCCGGGTAGCTCAGTCGGTAGAGCAGCGGATTGAAAATCCGCGTGTCGGCAGTTCGATTCTGCCCCCGGCCACCAAGATTCAAATTTTTTGTTTCATTGCATTTCCTTTTAGTTTTATCTCCTTTTCTTGATTTTTCATTGTCGAACTTGCGGTTGCTTGTAATCACGACAATCATTTAGTTCGTAACCGAGTTAAATAAATTTAACTCGGTTTTTTCTTTTTGGCATCCGAGATTTACACTAAATTTCTCCGTTAATCCACCGCGTGAGTGTCGATTGCCTATAGTCAACTCAAGAATCTGCTACACTAGGCACGCTTGAGTAGGGGTTGAGCGAAACTCTTTCCAAAAACGCTGTACCTAGGCAGCACGCTACCCAAGCTGGCTTTTTAAAAGGCACTGTTGACCGGAGTGCCTAACAAATTACCCATACTAACTTAGAGGGCCATTCAAACTATGCGATTTCGTTTTCCTGTTGTCATTATTGACGAAGATTTCCGCTCTGAAAATACTTCGGGTTTAGGTATCCGGGCTTTAGCTAAGGCTATCGAAGATACTGGCATGGAAGTATTGGGTGTAACCAGTTATGGTGACTTGTCTACCTTTGCACAACAACAAAGTCGGGCGTCAGCGTTTATTCTTGCGATTGATGATGAAGAATTTGCAGCTGCTGCGGAAACAGATGAAAACGGGAATAGTGAGCCTTTGGCCTTAAAAGCTTTACGGGGTTTCGTAGAGGAAATCCGTTGGCGCAATGCAGAGATTCCGATTTTCTTACATGGCGAAACCCGCACTGCACGGCATATTCCCAATGATATTTTGCGCGAACTCAATGGTTTCATTCATATGTTTGAAGATACCCCAGAGTTTGTTGCGCGCTATATTATTCGTGAAGCCAAGGCTTACTTAGATAGCCTAGCTCCACCCTTTTTCCGCGCACTCACGCATTACGCAGCGGATGGTTCTTATTCTTGGCATTGTCCGGGGCATTCGGGCGGGGTCGCATTCTTAAAATCTCCAGTAGGGCAGATGTTTCACCAATTCTTTGGTGAGAATATGTTGCGAGCCGATGTTTGCAACTCAGTCGATGAACTCGGTCAATTACTGGATCATACCGGACCAGTGGCTGCGTCGGAACATAATGCAGCACGGATTTTTAATGTTGATCATTTGTTCTTTGTGACTAACGGAACGTCGACTTCCAATAAAATGGTTTGGCATTCGTGTGTGGCGGACAATGATATTGTGGTGGTTGATCGTAACTGTCACAAGTCGATTCTGCACGCGATTACTATGACGGGGGCGATTCCGGTGTTTTTAACCCCTACCCGCAATCATTTCGGGATTATTGGGCCAATTCCCCATAAATCATTTGATCGGGATGCCATTGAAGCAAAAATTGCCGCGCATCCATTGGCTAGTAAACTCGGGACGAACCCACGGATTCTGACTATCACCCAAAGTACGTATGACGGGGTGCTCTACAACACCGGCATGATTAAAGAACGTTTGGATGGCTGGATTGACAATCTACTCTTTGATGAAGCTTGGCTGCCCCATGCTGCTTTCCATGATTTTTATAAAGGCATGCATGCCATGTCGCGTAATGGGGAGCGTACTCAGAAGTCAATGGTATTCGCGACCCAATCTACTCATAAATTATTGGCTGGCTTATCCCAAGCCTCACAGATTCTAGTGCAGGATGCGAAAGAAACTAAGCTCGATCAGCATGTCTTCAATGAAGCGTATTTGATGCATAGCTCTACCAGCCCACAATACGCGATTATTGCTAGTTGTGATGTAGCAGCAGCGATGATGGAAGCTCCCGGCGGAACTGCTTTAGTGGAAGAGTCAATTTCTGAGTCCTTAAACTTCCGGCGGGCGATGCAGAAAGTCGATGCTGAGTACGGTGAAGCGTGGTGGTTCAAGATTTGGGGCCCAGAAATTGTTGATGAGGAAGGCATTGGGACGCGCGATCCGTGGTTATTAAAGGCCAATGATCGTTGGCATGGTTTCGGTAATTTAGCCGATAACTTCAATATGCTTGATCCGATTAAAGCCACGATTATTACTCCGGGCTTAGATGTGGATGGGGCATTTAGTGATGAGATTGGGATTCCAGCCGCCATCGTGACGAAGTATTTAGCTGAGCATGGAGTTATTGTTGAGAAGTGTGGTTTATATAGCTTCTTTATTATGTTCACTATCGGCATTACTAAAGGCCGCTGGAATACTTTATTGACGGCTTTACAGCAATTTAAAGACGATTTTGATAAGAACCAACCGCTCTGGCGGGTGTTACCTGAGTTTATTGCCCGCAATCCACGCTATGAGAAAATCGGCTTACGCGATTTATGCTTACAAATTCATGCTTTCTACGCGGAATATGATGTGGCACGCTTGACGACGGAAATGTATCTCTCGGATATGGAGCCTGCCATGAAGCCCTCGGATGCTTTTGCGATGATGACGCACCGGAAGATTGATCGCGTACCTGTTGATCAATTAGAAGGCCGAATTACCGCGAGTTTAGTCACGCCTTACCCACCGGGGATTCCACTCTTAATTCCGGGCGAGCGTTTTAATAAAACTATTGTGGATTATTTGAAATTCACCCGAGTTTTCAATGAGAAATTTCCGGGCTTTGAAGCCGATGTACATGGTTTAACCGTGGATACGGTGGAAGGCGTGAAGCAATATTACGTAGACTGTGTGAGACAATAAGTCTTAACACTAGCGGCTAGTTCTTGCAACTAGCCGCTTATTTTGCATTAGTAGTGTTTTTCCAGCCAGTCTTTCACCCAAGGTTTATGTTCACGGATTTCCTCCTTGCTTAAGCCTTTAAGCTCATGTGGGAACACTAACCATTCATCCGTTTCATGCACAAAATAATCAGGACGCAGCGTTGTCTTGTTTTTATTCGGCTTGAAATAAGGGGTGGCGATGCGAATATCATGTGGTGTATTTAAACGCGCTTCTGAGCGGATTTTATCTAAAGCAGCTTTAATACTATTCCCTGAATCAAACACATCATCCACGATTAATAAAGAATCGGGCGCGTTAATATGCTTAATCAAATATTCTAAGCCATGTACTTTGACTTCACGCGCCGTTTGATTTAAGCCAGTGTAATAAGAAGTGCGAATCGCGATATGATCAGTGGAAACACCAAAGTACTCAAATAACTCCTGCACCACAATCCCGACGGGAGTACCACCGCGCCAGATTGCCACAATAAAGTCGGGGCGAAAGCCACTATCGTAGATTTTTTCCGCTAACTGAATGGAGCTATCCATTAAGTCTTGCGGGGTCAAAAAGACTTTTTCAATTGATGCAGACACGCTGTGATCCTTTCGCTGAACGCCTGAAACTGGAGTCAGGACGTTAGCATCATTTTGGAGATTTCTCTATGCCGCTGTAAGGGTTTTGTCATATCTAAACTCAAAAGCTGACCCTGTTCGACAACGACCCGCCCATGAATGATAGACAGATCCACACTGAAGTTATGACAAAATACCGCTGCTGCCACCGGATCATGTCCAGCCCCAACATAATTCAGGCGATTCAAATTAATCGCAATCAGGTCGGCACTTTTCCCCACTTCTAACGAGCCAATATCAGTACGTCCAAGGGTGGCAGCTCCCCCACGAGTCGCTAAGCGTAAGGCTTCACGAGCGCTCATCGCTTGGGGATCACCTGCAAACCCTTCACGCCCGCCTAAGGGCATACTGGCTGAATATTGATGGGGTGCAATGCGTTGAAGCAACATAGCTTGGCGGGCTTCAGCTAGCAGGTGGCTACCGTCATTGGAAGCAGAGCCATCCACGCCTAAGCCTATTTTTACACCGGCTCTAGTCATCTTCGGAATAGGGGCAATCCCACTGGCTAAACGCATATTGCTGGTCGGGCAGTGCGCAACTCCTGTTCCAGTGTGTGCGAATTTAGAAATTTCAGTCTCGTTCATATGCACACAATGCGCATGCCAACAGTCGCAGCCCATCCAGCCTAACGACTCCACATAGTCCACAGGGCGCATACCAAATTTAGCCAGACAAAACTGTTCTTCATCTAAAGTTTCTGCAAGGTGGGTATGTAAATGCACCCGTTGATATTGACGCGCTAAGTTCGCCGTTTCGCGCATTAAATCGGCTGTTACTGAGAAAGGTGAGCAGGGCGCGAGTACCAGTCGTAACAGACTATGCTCGCTCGCATCATGATATGTTTCAATTAGGCGCTGCGAGTCTTTCAGAATAGCTGCTTCGTTTTCGGTGACATGATCCGGGGGTAAGCCGCCTTTGCTCTCACCTAAAGACATAGATCCACGTGACGCATGAAAGCGTATACCGATTTCTCGAGCTGCACGAATTTGACTATCAAGGGTGCAATCATTGGGGTAAATATACAGATGATCACTGCTTGTGGTGCAGCCAGAAAGCATTAACTCTGCTAAACCCGTAAGAGTGCTGATATACACTCCCTCATCGGTGAGTTTTGCCCAAATGGGATAGAGGGTTTTCAGCCACGTAAAGAGATTAGCATCTTGAGCGACTACGCGTGTCAATGTCTGATAAAGATGATGGTGCGTGTTCACTAAGCCCGGCAAGATTAAGTGATCGCGTAAATCGAATACCTGATCAGCGCTCTTAGGTAAATCTTTGCTAGCACCTACCTGCTTAATGAGATGATCTTCAATATATACGCCCGCATCGGCAAGCTCAGTCCCTGCATCGTCGAAGCTGGCAAGCAGGGTAGCATTTTTTAAAAGAATTGAAGTCAAATTGGTTACTCAGTGAATGAAATCTTTACTTGCAGCCAGCTGTATTTGCAGTGGGGCAAGCTTCTTTCATTAAGATTACTATATTTTCACTGGTAAAGGGGCTAGCCCCTATGAACTTAATGCCATTGTCTGTCGGCGCCCAGCCGGTAGTGCCAATCACAATGTTGGGTTTACCTGCCGTACCTACATTAGTCCCCTGTAATTTAGCCACCTCACCAAAATTCACTAACCAAGGCCCGCCGCTAGAGCCTCCAGTTTGTCGTGAACCAATAATGGTGTTGTTCGATAAATCTGCGACGATTTGGCCGCCTGCATCAGTGCGCTGCATCAATTCGCCCTTATCATGAGAAATTGGATAGCCTAATTGAGTCACTTGGGTTTTACCTTCGACAAAACCATAGTTATTCCAACCATAGCCAAACCAGCCCGTATAATCACCCGCATATTGACCAGCTTGTGGCGCTAATTTGATAACAGCGATGTCATTGGTACAAACCACACCGGGTTGAGCACAACTTGCAGTCCCATTGATATACGAATTCATCAAGTAAATATTGGCCGCACTCCAAACCCCATAAGGTGCTTGGCCTTTGAAATAAGCCGGCACATACTGAAAACCGCTGTACCACGCATTAGCACCAAACTCAGCCACACAATGCGCAGCAGTGACTACTACCCCTGGTTTAATCAAAGCGGCTGAACAAAACCCTGTATTCGCGCCAACTTTAAAAAATAAGCGCCCCGCACGCCGGAAATAATCGACTTTTGAAAGTTGTAAGCCACCCATATCCACGCGTGAGGTGGTAAAAGGTAAACCCGCTGTGCCAAAAGCACGATTGGTGGCCTCAGTCGTTTTATGGATCAGATCTAAGCTTGTTTCGGTGCTTAGCAATTGTATAGCTAAGGTTTGCCCATTGCCTGCCCCACCTTCCACGGCTCCCGCTTTAGCAGTGAAACGAGGAGCCTTAGCAGATACATCAATGTTGCTTAGTCCACTGAGTTTGGGTTGAACTGAGAGCGCATGTGCATAATCAAGCGCTTCAAGACTGCGTACTTGTGCTTGAGGGAGTTCAACCACGAAATCAGTTTGTGCAAATACAGACGAGCTAGCCAAGGCCAAGATGGCAAGGCTTATAGCAGGCAGGGTAATTTTCGCCATCTAGCAACACTCCAGTTGGTTAAAGGGGGTAACATTGGACGTTTTAGTTTAGAGTTTACAAGTCTAGATTGCGCTAATTCGCAAAGTTTTTCCAGCCAGAATAAACTCTTAAGCCAGTACTGATGAAGCATAGGCTTGCAAAACCATAGGCTAAACCGCTAAACCAAGCGGGGACTAAACACATCAATGCAAATACTAAAATAGTTTCTGCGGCTTCAGTGAGACCGCCAAGATAGTAGAAGCTTTTATGTGGATAATGCGTACTGGTCAATTGACGTTTGGCGGCAAAGATAGCAAAAGCTAAAAAACTACTGCCTGTGCCAATAAAACTATAGATTAAGACCGCCGCCGCCAGCGCATTCTCATGGTGATTTGCAAGCGCAAAACCTAAAGGAATCGCTGAGTAAAATAAAAAATCCAATACAATATCTAAAAATCCACCACGATCTGAAGTCTGAGTTAAGCGCGCTAAAGTACCATCTAAGCCATCGAGTAAACGATTCAGCAAAATAACGATGAGTGCCCACCCATAATGTTCAAAAGCTAGCAGCGGCAAGGCCGAGATACCGATTAGAAAACCAAGCACGGTCACTCGATTAGCCGTGAATCCCCATTGGAGGAGTTGCTTAGCGAGTTGCTGTTGATACTGTTTAGTCTGCTCTAAAATGAGCCGGTCAAGCATAGCAAGCTCCTATAGCTGAATGATGCAGTCCTTATTGGGGGCATCGGCTAGATCATGGGTGACGAGTACTGCAGGAATCTTCATCTGGGTAATTTGGGCAAACACGAAGCTCCGAAATTGCTGTCTTAACTTTGCATCCAAACGTGAAAAAGGCTCATCTAGAAGCAGTGCTTGTGGTTCGGCTAATAAAGCGCGCAAGACACTAACCCGCGCCCGTTGACCACCCGATAAACTATTGGGATCACGTTTGGCAAAGCCAACTAAACCTGCTTGCTCAAGTGCCGTATCAATCCGTTGCTGGCGGTCTAGTTCTTTAATTGTTGCAGGCAAAGCAAAGGCTAAATTGGCTCCCACACTCAAATGCGGAAAGAGCAGATCATCTTGAAATAAAATACCGACGCGGCGCTGCTCGGTTGGCAGTATATCAATGCGCTGCTGGTTTAATAAGCATTGACCAGTAGCGGTGAAAGCCGCAGGTAATGCACCAATCATCCAAGCTAATAAAGTTGATTTGCCAACACCTGAAGCGCCCATTAGCGTCAATATCTCGCCCGGTTGTACTTTAAAGCTAAGATTCTGAATTAAGGTCTGGCTTGTTTGTTGAATACTGAGCTGCTGAACTTGAAGCATTAGTTTAATCCGGGGTGTCGCCGAGCATACCAACGACTTAAGCCACTGGCTAAAATAAAACCGAGTAAAGGCAAGAGCGTTTGTAAAACCGCTTGTATGGCTAAGGTCGAACGATTGCCACCTGAACTTAAACTGACGGCCTCAGTGCTGATGGTTTCAATCCGTCCACCGCCGACAAATAAAGTAGGTAAATATTGCGCCACACTCACCGCAAAACCTACTGCACAAGCTGCTAAGATCGGGCGTAGTAAGAGCGGCCATTTAATATAAAGGCAGGCTTGCCAAGTCTTATAACCTAAGGTCTTAGCGGTCAGTAGATAACGCGCATCCAAACTTTGATAAGCGCCACTCAAAACCAACAACATATAAGGTAAAACCCAAGCTAAGTGGCTCCAAATCACGGCGAGTAAACTGCCATCTAAGTTTAATAGTAAGGCGATTTGGTATTGGGCGGCTGTAAAGGGGAGTGCGGGAATAATTAAGGGCAGGTATAAATAAGCTTGGTGTTTATTTCCCCATTCTAACCAAATTAAAGCTAAAGGCAGACTGATCAATATACTGCAACTGGCGATAAATAAGGTAAGCAATAATGTTTCAAGTTCAGCTTTTTGCCAAGCGTTAAGGCCAAGATTGGCTGGCAAGATTTGTGGGAAAAACCATCCATCTGCTAATGACCAAAGTACTAATAAACTTAGGCTTAACCAAAATGGTAGCGTGACTAAGTATTTAACTAAGGGCTTAAAAATAAACGTCCCATACGCTCGCTTTCGTCGCCCCTTAGGTCTAGCGAGTAGAGTATGTAAGAGCTTATAAAGCGAATAAGCGCAACTAGCACCCAGCACTAATAAGCCAATTAATAGCAGTGCTAAACTTTGAGCTTTTAATTGTTGACTAGGGTCAGGATCAGCAAACCATTGCCAAGCTAATACGGCTAAAGTAGGTGGAGTCGACGGCCCCAAAATCAAGGACATATCTACCACCGATAAGCCATAAGCAAACACAGCTAATAAAGGCCAAGCTAAAGGCTTTAATAATTGTGGAAATAAAATTTGCCAACCCGCTTGCCAGCGGGTATAGCCTAAAGTTTGGGCGACTAGACTTTGTTTCATAAGCCATTGCTGATTGATTAAACCAGTGAGCACCCACAGTAGAAACCAAGTCTCTTTGAGCAGCAACGCCAAGCTTAAACTTAAGGCATAAGGGTCTTGAGTCGTGATCAACCCGGTGGGTGGGGCTGTCCAAGCAAATACAGGGCTAACTACACGTACTAGCCAACCAGAAGGCGCTAACAAGAACACTAAGCCAATCGCAAACGCAGCATGAGGAATAGCTAGAAAAATCGGTGCTTGCTGTTGTAAGCGCTGCCAAGTTTTTGCAGGGTAAAATAAAAATACGAGCGCACAAGCGAGTAGTAAGGCCAAAATAGTCGAAAGACTGGCTGAAAACAGAGTCAGCTTTAACGCCGGCATGACTTGTGGGTCAGCCCAAAGCAACTGCCAAGCGCTAGCCTGCAAACCTGCACCAAAGATCGGCACTAAACCTAAGAGTGGTAACCCAAGAATAAGTAACACACCCAACCAAGCTACACAGCTCAGCCCACTATCCATAGCAAGTAGCCGCATGCCTTGCTTAACTACCGTAACGCTTGATCCATTCTTTTTCTAAAGCCTCCACCCAGCTTGCATGGGGTTCGGCTAGCGTGGGTACATCAGTGGGTAACACACTCGGATTAAGCGCTTGATTCGGTAGTTTACTGGCTAATAAAACACTAGGGTCGCCCCAAGTTTTTAGATCCGCTTTGTGTGCTTGTGCCTCAGGTGACAGTAGGAAGTTGGCAAAGACTTGTGCGGCTTCTTTGGCTTTTGCATTGAAAGGAATCGCTAAGAAATGCACATTGCCAATCGTACCTTTCTTAAAACCAAAACTATAAGCCGTCTCTGGTAAGCGCTTGGACGCTATTAAGCTTGCGGCTTCATTTGGATTAAAGCTTAAAGAAATCAATAGCTCGCCATCTGCTAATTTTTGATGCATTTCAGCATCGCTGGCTGGGAAACTTTTACCCTGTTGCCAAGCAACGCTGTGCAATTCATCTAAATAAGCCCATAAAGGTTGAGTGAGCTTAGCAAAGGCTTCAGCCTCCACGGGTTTGCCCAATACACTAGCCTCTGGGTTTAGCTCCAAGAGTAATTGTTTAAGAAAGGTGGTGCCGTGAAAACTAGGTGGTTTCGGGTAGCTGACACGCCCCGGATTTTGCTTAGCAAATACTAATAAGGCGGCGGCTGAATCGGGTGGCGTGGGGAGTTTGCTACGGTCGGCGATGAAAGTAAGTTGCGCAGTGCCCCAAGGCGCTTCTAAACCGTCGGTACTTTCAGAAAAGTCTTGTTGCACGGGCTTGGTGGTATCGACATTCACCCAGTTAGGTAGTTGCTCCGCCCAAGGTCCATAGAGCAATTGCTCCCGCTTGAGCGCACTAAAATTTTCACCATTGACCCAGATTAAATCCACTGAGCCATCACTAGTACGTCCTGCTTGTTGTTCGGTTTGAATGCGTTTGACCACTTCAGCCGCATCAGTGATTTTTACATGCTTCACGGTAATCGCGTAGCGCTGCTTCGCTTGCTCGGCTGCCCAGTCGATATATTGATTAATAGCTTCACCGCCACCCCAAGCATTGAAATACACGGTTTGGCCTTTAGCCGCTTGTTCGATCTTGCTCCAATCTTCAGCCGCATGGGTCGTTAAACTAACACTACTGACGAGTACTAAGCCCACTAAACTTAAACTTTTAAAAGGCATGTCTGATTTCCTAGTTTATGATTGATTCTTAGCCACGGCGCCACGTATGGTAGCGGGCAATCCAAGCTAAGAGCACTTCTGGTGCATGCTGGCGCTTCCAAGTGCCTGCTACATATTTATTGGCTTCGGCAAGGGTAGGGTAACTATGAATAGTGCCGAGAATTTGGTTCAAACCTAGCCCCTGCTTCATCGCCAACACATATTCGGCCAACAGCTCTCCAGCTTGAGCACCCACAATAGTCACCCCTAAAATTTTATCTTTATGAGGCACGGTGAGGACTTTAATAAAACCTTGAGTGTTGCCATCGGCGATGGCTCGATCTAACTCACCTAGTTCAAACTTACTAAGTTCATAGCTAATATTTTGTGCTTGCGCCTCTTGCTCATTGAAGCCCACTGTGGCGATTTCTGGATCGACAAAAGTGACACGTGGAATGACCCGATAATCCACTTTAAAACGTTTGAAAACGCCAAATAAAGCATTCACGCTGGCATACCACGCTTGATGGGCTGCGACATGGGTAAATTGATAAGACCCCACTACATCGCCCGCTGCATAAATATGCGGAAATAAAGTTTCCAAATACTCATTACTTATCAGCTTGTGTTCAGTTGAAAGACCTAAGCTTTCTAAGCCAAAACCAGTCAAGCGTGCTTTGCGGCCGAGTGCTAAAATCACTTGATCATAAGGAATACTGTGCTCTTGACCTTGATGCTCAACCACAAGGGTTTTGTTCTCAGCTTCCCCTACAAAGCGCAAAGCTTGATGGGCGGTGAGCAGTTTGACTCCATCAGCGCTTAAAGATTGTGCAACAAGTTGTGCTACATCCCGATCTTCACGCGCAAGAATGCGTTCAGCTTTTTCAATAATCGTCACTTGCGAACCAAGGCGCGCAAAAGCTTGAGCAAGCTCGCAACCAATCGGCCCTCCACCCAGAATAGCCAGCCGTTGCGGAGCAGCTTCTAGCTCAGCAAAGCGTTCCCATAAGGTATCGCTAGTGACATAAGCGGAGGCTTCTAAGCCCGGAATAGCAGGCACTACCGCTCGCGCACCTGTGGCTAAAATAAGGCTGCGTGCGCTACGCGTCTGTGTGCTGCCATCCTGTAGTTTAATTTCCACCGTCCACGGATCGATGAGCTTGGCATAGCCTTGAATAACTTCTACGCCCAGTTGGTTGTAGCGTTCGACACTATCGTGAGGTTCGATAGCACGAATCACTGCTTGAACACGTTGCATTACCTGTCGAAAATTAATTTTAGGCGGGTTAGTAGCAATTCCGTAGTCGGCAGACTGTTGGATTTGCTGAACTAGTTTGGCGGTTTTAATCAGTGCTTTGCTAGGGACACAGCCATAGTTTAAGCAGTCACCCCCCATTTTATGGGCTTCAATTAAAGTCACTTTCGCCTTGACTGCCGCTGCAATATAAGCTGAAACCAAACCTGCAGCACCCGCACCAATGACAATTAAATTCCGGTCAAATTTTACGGGTCGCTTGAAGTTTTTATAGATATGTCGTTTTTGGATAAAGCTTAATAAGGCTTTGGCGATCCAAGGAAACAGGCCAAGTAGCGTAAAAGACACAATCAGGCTAGGCGCTAGAATAGCTGGTAAGCTGGTAATTTGCGCAAGTTGTGTCCCTGCATTCACATACACTAGCGTACCCGCTAGCATGCCTAGTTGGCTCACCCAATAGAAAGTACGGGTAGGTAATTGGGTCAAACCCATGAGTAAGTTAATAATAAAGAACGGGAACAGTGGCACTAAGCGCAGGGTGAAGAGATAAAACGCACCTTCTTTAGTAATGCCTTGATTAATTGCCTTGAGCTGTTTGCTAAAGCGCTGTTCTACGGATGCGCGAAATAAATAGCGTGAGGCTAAGAAAGCTAGGGTAGCCCCAATGCTGGAAGCAAAGGAGACGAGGACTAGACCTTGCCATAAACCAAATAGTGCTCCTCCTGCTAAGGTTAAAATAGCAGCACCGGGTAAAGATAAAGCCGTAATCAGGATATAAAGGCAAAAATAAGCCAGCGCGACTAAGTAAGGATGGGCTGCTTGCCAAGTCGCAAATTGAGTTTGACTCGCTTTTAGCTGCTCTAAAGTGAAATAGCGATCTAAATCTAAGGCAAAGAATAAAACGATTACACCCGTACAGATCAGCAGGAATAAAATCTTCTTCATAGTTGCTGCTCGCTGGCGTGTAATTCAGTGCTATGGCTTCTGTATTGCTGCATAAAGCTTTGATCAATATGATTTTTCCAGCACCATACCCAAGCGCCGCTGGCACTAAAACCTCCCCATGAGGCAATCGCTGTTTTGGAGCCAGTGGCTAATAAATACAGGGAGCATTGTTTGGGGCGATAACTGCGTAGTGGTGTTTGGGCGAGATAAGCGGGTAAATTATGGGCTAAAACCTTACCCGCATACACAGCATGCACGCCAGAGCGCCCAAACGTGGGTTCAGGGCGCGAGCACACATCACCGGCTGCAAAGATATTGGGATGGGAAAGGCTTTGATGTTGTGGATTAACTTTAATATACCCCGCTGAGTCTAGGGCTAAACCAGAGCTACTTAGCCACCTTGCTGCTTTGGCTCCGGTCGCTGCAAGTACTTGATGTACTGGCAGGTTTACACCTATGTTAAGAATTAAGCCAGTCGGTTCAAGCTGTGCACGACTGGCATGCCATTGTATCCCTGCTTCCAAGAGTTTTTTATGCACGCGTTTTTGTACAGCTGGTGCATGATCGGCTAATAATTGCGGTGCGACCAAATGTACTTGTGCTGCTGCTGATTGTTGCTGAAAGGCATATTGAATAGCAAAAGCGAGTTCTACGCCGGCAGCCCCCCCACCTAAAACGGCTAGTTGGTAAGCAGGCTGCTGTTGAGCCTGTTTGAGTAGCTGCGGCCATGCTTTGATTAAACCCTCTAAAGGGCGAATCGCTAGGACATTTTCGCTAGCTATAGAAGCGGGTAAAGCCGTTTCGCTGCCGGTATTGATCGAGAGTAAATCATAAGCAAGTACTCGACCGCCTACCGTTTTTATGAGCTGTTGATCGGTATTGAGCTGTGTAGCCTGATCAAGAATCAGCTCCCCCCCAATGACTGTGACTAGCGGGCGTAGATTGATTTGGCAATCAGCTAAGTGGTAATGCCCCGCTAACCAGCCCGGAAGCATTCCTGAATAAGTTTGACTGAGTGCCGGTGTGATTAAGCTCAAGCGCAGTTTGGGATTGGGTTGTTGAGCTAATGCCTTCAAAACTGCTAAATGCGCATGCCCCCCGCCGATTAAGACTAAATGTTTCATAAAGTGCTGAGTGGTTTCCTCACTAAGTGATTGCATCTATACGTATCTCAGTCGCGTATTAGATGCAAAGCTAGGCTTTAATTATTATCAATGGGTATACAGCATGAAAGTATGGATAGGGATTTTAGGGTTTGTTGGCTTATTAAGCACGTCTTTAATCGCGGCTGAGTCGAAAGTTGTCATTAGTGATTTTGCTAATCAACAATTGAAGGCTTGGGAAACTAAGACTTTTAAGGGTCAAACCCAGTATCAACTGGTAAAAGAGGGGCAACGCTGGGTTTTGAAGGCACAGGCGAAGGCGGCTGCTTCTGGTTTAACTCGCAAAATTAAAGTCGATTTAACGAAGACCCCATTTTTAAACTGGTCATGGCGGGTTGATCAAGCGCTACCCCCATTAAATGAGCAAACTAAAGCAGGTGATGATTATGCAGCGCGGATTTATGTAATTGTCGACGGTGGTTTGTTGGTGTGGAATTCAAAAGCCGTCAATTATGTTTGGTCTGCTAGTTCAGCACGCGGCAGTGCTTGGGGGAATGCTTATTTACCTAAGAATGCGCATATGTTAGCAGTGCGCGGTAAACAGGATAAAACGGGTGTCTGGGTCACTGAAAAGCGCAATGTGCGCGCAGATTTCCAAAGCTTATTAGGTGTGGATATTCAAGCTATTGATGGCGTTGCTTTGATGAGCGATAGCGATAACAGTGCCACTGAGACGGCAGCTTCTTATGGGGATATTTTCTTCTCTGCGCACTAAGGTTGGACAGTATCGCTTGATTAATTCACAATGCAGCGTCTTTTTGCAGCGTCTTTTTAGAGGGTAGCTAGCGGCTAATTCTCCCGATTCTTTCTGTATCTGTCTACGCTTAAGAGGTCCCGTCATGAGCAAGTCTGAATCCTTATTCCAACAAGCCCAAAAAACCATTCCGGGTGGGGTGAACTCCCCCGTACGTGCCTTTCGTGGAGTAGGTGGCACGCCGCGTTTTATTGCTCGTGCGGAAGGGGCTTATTTATTTGATGTCGACGGGCAGCGTTATATTGATTATATCGGTTCATGGGGGCCGATGATTGCTGGGCATGCCCATCCTGAAGTAGTGGAGGTCGTGCGTGAGGCGGCGCTATTAGGCTTAAGCTATGGTGCACCGACTGAACAAGAGGTGCAGATGGCGGAAAAAATTAATGAAATCATGCCCTCGATGGAAATGCTGCGCATGGTCAGTTCAGGCACTGAAGCCACGATGTCAGCGATTCGCTTAGCGCGTGGTTTTACCGGGCGGAATTTCATTGTGAAATTTGAAGGGGGGTATCATGGTCATGGTGACTCTTTATTAGTGAAAGCTGGTTCGGGTTTATTGACCTTTGGTCAGCCTAGCTCTCCCGGTGTACCGGCTGAACTTGCACAATACACCCTAACCCTCAATTTTAATGACAGTGCGCAAGTACGTGAAGTTTTTGCAGCACGCGGCCAAGAAATTGCCTGCATTATTGTTGAACCGGTCTGTGGGAATATGAATTGTATTCCGCCAGTGCCGGGCTTTTTGGAAACCTTGCGAGCCGTTTGTAATGAACACGGCACGGTCTTAATTTTCGATGAAGTCATGACCGGCTTTAGGGTAGCGCTGGGTGGTGCTCAGGAGTTATATGGCATTAAGCCTGATCTGACGACCTTAGGCAAAATCATTGGTGGTGGCATGCCAGTGGGAGCATTTGGTGGGCGACGTGACATTATGTCGAAATTGTCGCCTTTAGGTGCGGTTTATCAAGCAGGTACGCTCTCAGGAAATCCGATTGCGATGGCGGCAGGCCTGAAAATGATGGAAATTATTAGCCGTCAGGATTTTTATACACAGTTGAACTCTAAGACCACTCAACTGGTCTCAGGTATACAGACGGCTGCGGAGGAATCCCAGCTTCCGTTTACGACTACACAAATAGGTGGAATGTTTGGTTTGTTTTTCACCCATGAACCCCAAGTGACTAGTTATCGACAAGCAACCAATTGTGATGTGCCAAAGTTTAATCGTTTCTTTCATGGCATGTTAGAGCGTGGCGTTTACCTTGCACCGTCTGCGTTTGAAGCGGGCTTTATGTCAACTGCGCATTCAGCAGAGGATATAAATACAACTATCGCTGCCGCCCGCGAGGTATTTACGCTGTTGAAATAAACGAAGGGTCGTGATTCGAGGTTTTTGTGATTGGTATAGGCAATTATTACTATAGTCAGCTACCAAGACTCTGCTGTTTATTACTGATTTTAGGTTTTCTTTGGCAGCCTGTCAGTGTGCAGGCTGTAGATCGCTCGTCAAGTTTGTATGCTGAAGTCCAACAGTCGATTTATCAGGTGAGGATTATCAATCGCAAAACGGGTCATAAGCGCACAATTGGCTCAGGCTTTGTGATTGAACGCCCGAATTTACTCGCTACTAATTATCATGTGGTCAGTGCTTATATCAATGACCCAGACAATTATTCAATGGAGTATTTGGCGACTAATGGCGCAACGGGCTTGCTGGAGTTGATTGATGTCGATGTTTTGCATGATCTAGCGGTCTTGGTTGCAGACAAAGAGTTAGGTAAACCACTTAAAACGGCTGCGCTTCCGGAAAAGGGTGCGACCTTATATGCGTTTGGGAATCCACTGGGTTTAGGCTTTTCGGTGGTAACTGGCACAAATAATGGATTGCTAACCGAAAGTGAAGATAAAAATATCTTATTTTCAGGCAATCTAAACTCTGGGATGAGTGGGGGGCCTGCCCTCAATGAGCACGGTGCGGTAGTCGGCGTGAATGTAGCGACGGCGGGTAATGCGGTGAGCTTTTTAGTAGCGAGTGAATATCTAAATGATTTACTGGCTCAACTTAGGTTGACTGACTTCAAGCCACGCCCTAATTTGCATGAATCTATCGTGCGGCAATTAAACTTTAGCACTACTGAGATGCTGCAGCGTATGCGCAGTAACCCTTGGAAATTAGTTTCCGTAGGGAATTTTAAGGTTCCAAGCCGCCTAGATAAAACCATTAACTGCTGGGATGGTAGCGAAAGTAATGAAGATCATGGTTTAGTCAATGTTATTTCGGTGAATTGCTCAAATGAGCGCGAAATTTACTTAGATGACAAGCTCAGTGTTGGTAATATGCAATATCAATATACTTGGTATGACAGTGATAAAATGATTCCACCACGGTTTTATCGCATGTATGAAGCACAAAATATGGATGAAACGGATAATAAAACAACTAAAGAAAATGTGAGTGCCTTTAAATGCTCGACTAATTTCCTCGCTATTGCCAACCAAACATTTAAAATGACCATTTGTCGCCGTGGCTATATCCGCTATCAAGGTTTAAGTGATGTGCTAGTTACAGGTGCTATGGTTAGCCAAAAGCGGCAAGGTTTTTTATTCGAGCTATTTATCACTGGTGTTGATTTCAAAGAATCTATTAGTTTAGTGAAAAAAATGTTTGAGAATTTCCAATGGCAGAATTAGCTAACTTGTTATTTGAAATTCAAATGCGACCACTCAATCAGTATTTTCGATTGACGAAATTTCCAGTACGTATTGGTCGCGCTTTAGATAATGATATTATCCTCTCGGATCCTACCATTTCGCCCTATCATTTAGAGATTGATCAACATGATACAGGGGTTTTGTTGTTTCGTAATTTATCAAGAGAAAATGGTAGCCGTTTGAATGGCAAGCGTTTGCAATCAGCTAGCTTGACATTAACGCAACCAGTGAATCTAAAGTTAGGTAACCGGCGTATACGTTTGCTAACTAACAGCATGCAAGTCGCACAAACTCGTGTTAATAACTGCCGTGGCTGGTCGCGAGTATTTTGTTGTTCGTTTTGTGCATTGAGTTTAGCTCTTATTACTATCTTAGCTTTCTTTTTTGAAGCCTATTTGCAAAGTATTTTTACCAAAGAACTGGTGTATTACTTAAGTAGTGTCATGCCCTATATTCTCGGTATGCTCGCCTTAGCTTTACTGATTGCGGGGATCAGTCGTTTAGCGAATCAGCGCTGGGAGTTTTTTCCAGCTTTAGGTTTAGTTGCTTTGTGTATGTTGGTGCCTCATTTGTTGGGTGAAGTGGGGCATGCACTGAATTATCTGTTTACCGCGAATTGGCCTTTGGATAGTTTATTATTGCTCAGTAATTTTTTGCTGATCCCCTTATTGTTTTACAGCTATATTCGTATGATACATCATGCAGAACACTGGTCAGCTTTTGGTGTAGCACTCTTGTTTAGTGCGCCGCTGTTAGTTTATCAGGCGATGGATTTAACTGATCAATGGACGCTAGGGCATGAGTTTACTGGGCAGGCAGAGTTTAATCGCAATCTGAGCGCTTGGGATTTACGCTTAAAGCCTACTTTAAATGTCGATGAGTATTTTGCTGCGATAGAAAAACAATTAGGCAGTTAAATCCCTAAATCACCGTGCAATAGTTGTAAAATCGCTAAGACACTGGTGCTGGCGGTTTCAGCGCGCAAAATACGCTTACCTAAAGCGATGCCTTGCATCTTTGCCGCTAAGCAAGCCTCGACTTCTTCAGTAGTGAAGCCACCTTCTGGGCCGATGAGAACCGCCAAGTGATTAGTTCTAACAGTGACTTGGCTTAAATCCTGAGTGCTTTCCGGAGCTAATAGCAAATAAGTGGTGCTGTCACTCAACTCACTAAGGTATTGATCCAAAGTTTGTGGGGCATAGATTTTCGGAAGTCTTGTACGCCCTGATTGTTCACAAGCGCTAATCGTCACGGCTTGCCAATGCTGGAGTTTTTTTTCGATTTTTTCTTTATCAGTCCGCACCACACTGCGTTGGGTAATGAGGGGCTGGAACGCACTCATGCCTAATTCGACGGCTTTCTGTAAAGCAAAATCCATTTTGTCCGGTTTAACTAAGGCTTGAACTAAAGTCAGTGCTAATGAGGATTCACGTTCACTTGGGTCAAAGCTCTGGATCAGCACAGTTGCTGAGCGTTTATTAATCTCAGTGAGATTAGCCAAATACTCGCCACCTTCGCCATTAAATAGCAGCAGTGATTCGCCCACTTGTAAGCGCAAGACTTGAATCGCATGACGAAAAACCTCTTCAGGTAAGGTAAGCGACTGCTCGACAGTTAGTAGGCAGGGACAGTAAAAACGGGGAATACGCATCAGTTTAAGGCTCAAGCTTAATTGGGGCTGATCATACTCATTGCGGTAGCTTGACTCAAATGCTGGCTAAGGCTGGGAGTGCTGAAGTAGAGCTGGTATGCTTCTGCCTACTCAGTGCTTCTTGGATGCGAAGATGAATTTAGAAAAAGTAGTATTTGGCTTCTTCATTGTGTTGGCCTTAACTTTGAACTTTGCTTTTTTTGTAGGTGATATGACTAATCCACTGTATCACAATACCTTTATTCTCTTTGCTGCCTTGATTGTTAGCATGATTACCACTGTGCTGAAATTTGGGGATAGTACCCATATGGGCGCCATTTTCTTTGCCACCAGTTTGGTTGCTGATATTCAGCTTTTAATCGCCGCAGTGATTTGGGGGTGGGCAGCCCATATTAGCCCTGATGGAGTCACTCCAGCCGCCATGGTGGCAGTGGTATCGATTTCTGGCGGAGCACTATTAGCTAATATTGTTTCAGTAGTGTTACTAGTGGCTGAAACTTTAAGTATTCGTCGTTAATGTCTCGACCCAATATTTATTATATTTTGCTCAAGCGCTTGCGAGTGCCGTTGATCACGCTGATTCTGATCTATGCCGTTTCAATAGTGGGTTTTGTGCTAATTCCGGGGCGAGATAATGACGGCAATATATGGATGATGTCCTATTTCCATGCCTTTTATTTCGTCAGCTACATGGCATCCACTATTGGTTTTGGCGAAATTCCCTATGCTTTTACTGATGCGCAACGCATGTGGACGACCGTAACCATCTACGCTAGTGTGATTGGCTGGTTGTATAGCATAGGCTCGCTGTTATCGGTGATACAGGACCCAGCTATTTATCGTTTGCGCCGAGAATCTAAATTTCGTAGCCAAGTTAAGTTATTACGTGAACCTTTCTATCTGGTATGTGGTTATGGGGATACGGGTGCTCGCTTGGTACAAGCCTTAGGGCAGGAGGGGGTACGTACCGTTGTTCTGGATAAAGATGAAAATCGCATCAATGAACTTCAGATGCGTGACATATTAGGACGTCCTTTAGGTTTAGCTGCCGATGCTTCTAAGCCAGTGATATTAGAAGAAGCCGGTGTACTCAATATTTATTGCAAGGGGGTGATTGCCCTCACGGATTCGGATCAAGCCAATTTACTGATTGCCTTAAGTACCGAATTGTTTAAACCCCATTTACGCTTGATTGCACGCGCTGAAAGCCCCGAATTTATAAATTCAATTAGTTCCTTTGGGGATAATGAAGTCATTAGTCCTTTTGAGGTGTTTGCTGAGCGCTTAGAAATGCTAATGACTAAGCCGAGCCATTATTGGTTGAATGAATGGCTCACTGGGATTCCCAATCAGCCCCTACAGGATTCTGCGTTCCCTAAACGAGGTGCATGGGTGCTGATTGGTTATGGGCGCTTTGGACAAGCGGTGTATCGGCGTCTGCATGCTGCAGGAATTCCAGTACAAGTAATCGACCCAAAAACGGATGCAGAAGATTTACCGGAGCAGAGCATCATTGGTTTGCAAGCAAACATGAAGTCGCTGCAATTAGCGAACATCGACTCTGCAGTAGGAATTATTGCTGCCACCAGTGATGATGCGATCAATCTTTCGGTATTGATGACCGCACGCGAACTCAACGCTAAATTGTTTATGGTAGCACGGCAAAATCAGCAGGATAATAATCTTATTTTTGAACGTGCTCACTTTCACTTAACTATGAATCGCGGTGATGTGATAGCACACCAAGTATTCACCTTATTAAGAACACCTATGACTCGAGATTTCCTGCGTCTAGCGCAACAGGAAGATAAAGTTTGGGTGGATCAGCTCCTGAGCCGAATTATTGGTATCACGCAAGATAAACTACCTTATTTGTGGGAAACTAAGATTACGCCGCGTTATTCGCCTGCTTTATATAGTGCCTGTGTAGCAGGTCACCGCGTATCCCTTAAGTATGTGATTGCACACCCTGAACAGCGCGAGCACACTTTACCGATTATTCCGCTGTTATTAAAACGTGTTGATACTTTTTTATTACTACCGGATGAGGAAGCTTTGCTACAAGCGGGTGATCGCATCCTCATGTGTGCACCTTATCAAGCTTATAAGCAGATACAATGGGCGACACAGAATCAAAAAGCATTGCACTATTTGCTGACAGGTGAGGAGTGGGTCAGTAGCACGCTATTAAGGCGTCTTTTGCCCAATAGCTGATATCTAAAGGATCTTAATAAGCAGTAGGGAGCATCTTCATGTTTAAGTCTTTTTTCCCGAACCCCAAATTGTTTTTTTGGAGCTTTGCGCTGTGGTCGCTGGTTTGCGTACTCACTTGGTTTTTTTGGGGGGAGTCCTTAGGCCAACATTTAAGTTTTGGCGGCTTATTTGGTTATGATTATGTACCGCCTCTTCCACCTGCTGAGGGAGCTGCTGCCGCTGAACCATCCGTCAATCCGGGGGCTGATTTTTGGTTTTATCAATACATGTTCTATTGCTACGCACTCTTTGTCGGTGTTTGGCTATATATCTCGCCACATAAATGGGCGCGCTGGTCGGTCTTAGGCATGGCTTTAATCGTGTTTGTGACTTGGTTCCAAGTGCACTTGGATGTGATGATTAATGATTGGTTTGGTGGTTTTTATGATTCTATCCAACAAGCTCTAGGTAAACCGAATAGCATTACTGCCGAAGATTATTATGGGCAATTACTAACCTTTGGCCAGATTGCCTTGATTGCAGTAACTTTGTCGGTGTTTACGCGGTTTTTTGTGAGTCATTGGATTTTTCGCTGGCGGACAGCCATGAATGATTATTATACCGGCATGTGGTCGCGAGTACGGCATATCGAGGGGGCTTCTCAGCGTGTGCAAGAAGATACCATGCGCTTTTCAAGCATCATGGAAAGCTTAGGAGTTAGCTTGATCGATTCGGTAATGACTTTGATCGCTTTCTTGCCGATTTTATGGGCGTTGTCTGTTCATGTAAAAGCTTTGCCAGTGGTGGGTGAAATTGCCCATGCTTTGGTTTGGGTTGCTTTGATTTGGTCAATTTTTGGAACTGGTTTGTTAGCCTTAGTAGGGATCCGTTTGCCTGGTTTAGAGTTTAAAAACCAGCGTGTGGAGGCAGCCTATCGTAAAGAGCTAGTCTATGGGGAGGATAATATTAATCGTGCTAGCCCACCCGTTATTAAGGATTTATTTATTGATGTGCGCAAAAACTATTTTCGCCTATATTTCAACTATTTATATTTCAATGTAGCACGTTATAGTTATTTACAAGTGGGCGTACTCGTTCCTTATATCGCACTTGGCCCCACCATTATTGCTGGTGGTTTCACTTTAGGGGTGATGCAGCAAATCTTGCGTGCATTTGGACGGGTACAGGATTCTTTCCAATATTTGGTGAACTCGTGGACAACCATTGTTGAATTGTTGTCGATCTATAAGCGTTTAAAAGCTTTTGAATTAGCCATTGCTAATCAGCCACTGCCCAGTATCGAACAAGTTCCAGAGCAGAAGCTCCTAGACTCTCACTAGATAGCTCCTTGAGCGTTTAATCATATTTTGGTTCTTGCTCAGTAAGTCTGAGCAAGAGCTAAAAAAATATCAGCCTTGCCAAATCCTTGTAGTTGCTAAGTGTTCAGTACTGAGCTAATGGATGTCTAAACGTATGGGTTTGCTTGTCCTAGGCAGTGAAGACGAGAAAACGAAATTTGTAAAGTACCCAATTAGATAATTTTGCAGAGTGCATACATATATTTCTTATGGGGTAGTCTTTTGGTCATTCCTTCTATATAGTTCTGCTGCAGTACACAAAATCCGAGCTAAGGTGAGTGTTGCTCAATAATTAAGCAGTACAAAGCTGGAAAGTTGTCAGGAGTCAGCAATGTTGCAGGCCTATTTGCCAGTATTTATATTTCTTGCGGTCGGCATTGGCCTTGCCGTCGTGCTTCTGTCGCTTGGTTTATTAGTGGGGCCGCGTCGCCCTGATCCGGCGAAAGACTCTCCTTTTGAATGCGGTTTTGAAGCATTTGAAGATGCGCGGATCCGCTTCGATATCCGTTATTACTTAGTTGCTATCCTCTTCATTATCTTTGACTTGGAAATTGCCTATCTCTTTTCTTGGGCTATTGTGCTCGATAAAATAGGGGCGGCAGGTTTGATCGCTATGTGTGTCTTCTTAGGTATTCTAGGGATTGGCTTCGTTTATGAGTGGAAAAAGGGAGCAATGGAGTGGGAATAGAAGGTATCCTTGATAAGGGCTTCGTGACTACGACCGCTGATAAACTCATTAATTGGGCGCGCACTGGCTCTATGTGGCCTGTGACCTTTGGTTTAGCTTGTTGTGCAGTGGAAATGATGCAAGCTGGTGGTGATCGTTATGATCTTGACCGCTTTGGGATTATCTTCCGTCCGAGTCCTCGTCAATCCGATGTGATGATTGTTGCGGGTACACTGACCAATAAAATGGCTCCTGCATTACGCAAAGTTTATGACCAGATGGCTGAGCCACGTTGGGTGATCTCGATGGGATCCTGTGCAAATGGTGGCGGCTATTATCATGATTCGTATGCAGTCATGCGCGGTTGTGATCGGGTATTGCCAGTTGATATTTATGTGCCCGGTTGCCCACCCACGGCCGAAGCTTTGATTTATGGTATTTTGCAATTGCAGAATAAGATCCGGCGCACCAGTACGATTGCACGGCAGCTATCATGAGTTCAAAAATCGAAGAGCTACAAGTTTATTTAAATACGCATCTAGCGGGTAAGTTTACTTCTAGTGTTTTAGCCTTGGGCGAGCTGACTTTAGAAATTCCAGTGCGTAGTTGGTTAGATGTGTGCAATTTTCTGCGTCATGATGAGCAGACTCAATTTGAGCAATTGTCAGATCTTTGCGGTGTGGATTATATCGCTTACGGCCAAGCCGAATGGGATACGCAGGCTAGCTCTACTGGCTTTAGCCGTGCAGTACAAGTAGCTGATGTCGATCTTTTTGATTTTGATCAAGTCAAGCTTAAAGATGAGCCGAGTGAAGCCGAAGCTGGCAAACGTTTTGCGGTCGTGCTGCATCTCTTATCGATTAAACGCAATATGCGGATTCGCTTGCGTACTTTCTGCGAGGATAGTGCCTATCCGGTGGTGCCGTCCGTAGTGCGCATTTGGAATTCTGCTAATTGGTATGAGCGTGAAGCTTTCGATTTGTTTGGGATTATGTTCAACCATCATCCAGATTTGCGCCGTATTTTGACAGATTATGGCTTCATTGGTCATCCTTTACGTAAAGATTTCCCTTTGGCTGGACAAGTTGAAATGCGTTATGACCCACTGCAAAAGCGGGTGATTTATGAGCCAGTTTCTATTGTTACTCAGCCTAACGTGCCACGAGTTATTCGCCAAGATCAGCCTTCTATTGCTTCGCAGGAGCGCGATAACTAATGCCAGAGATTCGTAACTTTACACTGAACTTCGGTCCGGCTCATCCAGCTGCGCATGGTGTACTGCGTCTAGTTTTAGAGATGGACGGGGAGATGATTGTGCGGGCTGATCCACATATCGGTCTCTTACATCGCGGCACTGAAAAACTCGTTGAAAGTAAACCGTATAATCAAAGCATTGGCTACATGGATCGTTTGGACTATGTATCCATGATGTGCAATGAGCATGGCTATGTACTCGCGATTGAAAAGCTTTTAGGTATTGAAGTGCCAATTCGTGCACAGTATATCCGCACGATGTTTGATGAAATTACCCGTATTCTCAATCACTTGCTTTGGATTGCAGGTCATAGCCTCGATGTAGGCGCGATGACGATGTTTCTGTATGCATTCCGTGAGCGCGAGGATTTGATGGATGCTTACGAGGCGGTATCCGGTGCACGTTTACATGCCACTTACTATCGTCCTGGTGGTGTGAACCGTGATTTGCCCGATAGCATGCCGCAGTATGAAAAAACGCGTTGGCGCGATGAGGCTGAAGTCAAACGCCAAAACGCCAACCGCCAAGGCAGCTTACTGGATTTCCTTGAGGATTTTACGAATCGGTTTCCAAGTAAGGTGGATGAATATGAAACCCTGCTGACTGATAATCGGATTTGGAAGCAGCGTTTAGTCGGTGTCGGTGTGGTGTCTCCAGAACGTGCTCTGCAAATGGGTTTTACCGGGCCGATGTTACGAGGTTCTGGAATTGAATGGGATTTACGTAAAAAACAACCTTATGCCGCTTATTCGCAAGTTGATTTTGATATTCCAGTCGGTACAAACGGTGATTCTTATGACCGTTATCTAGTGCGGATTGAGGAGTTTCGTCAGTCGAATCGGATTATTAAGCAGTGTATTGATTGGCTACGTCATCATCCAGGCCCTGTTCGTTCAGGTAATCATAAAGTTACCCCTCCTAAGCGTGCAGATATGAAGCACGATATGGAGGCTTTAATCCATCACTTTAAACTGATGACTGAAGGTTATTGTTTGCCTGCAGGTGAAGCTTATGCTGCGATTGAGCACCCTAAAGGTGAGTTTGCTTGTTACTTAATTTCAGATGGGGCGAATAAGCCCTATCGTTTAAAGATTCGCGCGCCCGGTTTTGCGCATTTGTCGGGGATGAATGAAATGGCGCGTGGACATATGTTGTCGGATGTTGTGGCGATTATTGGTTCCCAAGATATCGTCTTCGGGGAGGTAGACCGTTAATGACGGCTGCAGATACTTCAGATAAAGCGGTGGTTTTATCTGCTCATGAGCGGGATGAAATTGATAGCTGGTTAGCACGTTATCCAGCTGATCAACGCCAATCGGCACTGTTAGGTGCACTGCGTGCAGTGATGCATGAAGATCATTATTTATCAGTGCCCAAAATGGACGCAGTGGCTACTTATCTAGGTTTGCCACCGATTGCTGTCTATGAAGTGGCGAGTTTCTACTCGATGTTTGAGACGGATGAACGTGCTGCTGCTCGCCATAGTATTTCGGTTTGCACTAATATCTCCTGCATGTTGAGCGGGGCGGATGACATTCTGGCTCATATCGAGAAAAAGCTTGGTGTACGCTTAGGTGAATCTACACCCGATCACAAATTTTATCTCAAACGTGAAGAAGAGTGCTTAGCGGCTTGCTGTGGTGCGCCGATGATGCAAGTCAATCACGTTTACTACACGGAGCTGACGCCTGAAAAAGTCGATAGCATCCTTGATGGATTGGAGTAAGCATGGCCAATCAAGTTTGTTTTAGTACCCGTCAGTTTGGCGACCAATCGCATACTTATGAAAATTACCTAAAGATTGGTGGCTATGAGTCTTGGAAAAAGATTCTTGCTAATAAAACACCACAGACTGAAGTGATTGATGAGATCAAAAAATCGGGCTTACGTGGGCGCGGTGGTGCGGGCTTTCCGACAGGGATGAAGTGGAGTTTTATGCCACGCACTATGCCGGGACAAAAGTATTTAGTTTGTAATGGTGATGAATCTGAGCCGGGTACTTGTAAAGACCGCGATATTCTACGTTTCAATCCGCATGCTTTAGTGGAGGGGATGGCGATTGGCGCTTACTGCATTGGTGCGACGGTTGCCTATAACTATATGCGCGGTGAGTTTATGGATGAGCCTTTCCTGCGCTTTGAGCAAGCGGTGCGCGAAGCTTATGCAGCCGGTTTACTCGGTAAAAATATTCTTGGTAGCGGCATTGATGTTGATATTTATGGGTCACTCGGTGCAGGTGCTTATATCTGTGGTGAAGAAACAGCCTTACTGGAGTCTTTAGAAGGTAAGAAAGGTCAGCCACGTTTTAAGCCACCTTTCCCAGCGAGTTTTGGTCTATACGGTCGCCCGACCACGATTAATAATGTCGAAACTTTATCCTCTGTACCAACTATTCTGCGGAATGGTGGTGATTGGTTTGCCAGTTTAGGGGTAAAGAATGCGGGTGGTGAAAAGCTGTTCTCTGTTTCCGGTCATGTGAATCGACCTGGTAACTACGAGATTGGTTTAGGTACACCTTTCCGTGAGCTTTTAGAGATGGCGGGTGGTGTGCGTAAAGGCCATCAGCTCAAAGCCGTTATTCCGGGTGGTTCTTCAGTGCCGGTTGTGCCTGCAGAAATTATGTTAGAGCTGAATATGGACTATGACTCGATCTCTAAAGGGGGATCGATGTTAGGTTCAGGCGCTGTGATTGTGATGGATGAGACCACCGATATGGTGAAGGTTTTGCAGCGTTTGTCACGCTTTTATCATTTTGAGTCCTGTGGTCAGTGTACACCCTGTCGTGAAGGGACGGGTTGGCTGTACCGGATGCTCACCCGCATGATCGAAGGTAAAGGCACGATGGCGGATATTGAGCGCCTTGAAGCGGTGTCGCATAAGATTGAAGGCCGTACTATCTGTGCTTTAGGAGATGCGGCTGCCATGCCAGTTTGGAGTTTTATTAAGCATTTCCGCCCAGAGTTTGAGCACTACGTGCAATATGGCCGTAGTAGGATGGATGCTCCTGCGATGAAGGGGGCAGCATGAGTGATGAATTAGTCAGCTTTGAAGTGAATGGCCAAACCTTGCAAGCCCGCCCCGGTAGCATGCTGATTGCTGCTACGGATGCTGCTGGTATTACGGTTCCTCGTTTTTGCTATCACAAAAAACTTTCGGTTGCTGCAAACTGCCGGATGTGCCTAGTTGAAGTTGAAAAAGCGCCCAAACCCATGCCAGCTTGTGCTACACCGATTATGGCAGGGATGAAAGTTTGGACGAATTCACCCAAAGCGCGTGCAGCACAAAAAGATGTGATGGAGTTTTTACTCATTAACCACCCTTTAGATTGCCCGATTTGCGATCAAGGGGGGGAGTGTGAGTTACAGGATCTATCGGTTGGTTTTGGCAATAGCACTTCTGAGTATGTCGAAATCAAGCGAGTGGTGCGCGATAAAGACATTGGGCCTCTAATCGAAACTGCGATGACACGTTGCATTCACTGCACCCGTTGTGTGCGATTCGGTGAGGAAATCGCGGGCATGCGTGAGTTAGGTGCAACCGGTCGTAGTCAGTACACTGAAATTGGTACTTATGTAGCCAAGACAGTCACCTCTGAATTATCTGGCAATATCATTGATGTTTGTCCAGTAGGTGCTTTAACCGCTAAGCCTTCGCGTTACACAGCACGCCCTTGGGAACTGCGTTCGTATGACAGCATTGCACCACACGATTGTGTAGGCTCGAATATTCACGTACATACTGCGCGTGGCAAGGTTGTACGGGTAGTCCCACGTGAGAATGAGGCGATTAATGAATGCTGGATTTCAGATCGGGATCGCTTCAGCTATGAAGGTTTACACAGCCAAGAGCGTTTATTAAAGCCACAAATTAAGCGTGATGGTCACTGGAAAAAAGTCAGTTGGCAAGAGGCTTTAGATGCTGTTTCAAGTATTTTACGTAAGCAGCTAGCTTTTAATGTCGCAGCTTTTGCAGGGCCAAGTTCTACTTTAGAAGAGTTTTTCCTTTTCCAAAAATTGCTACGCGCTCTGAATATCAAGAATATTGACCATCGCTTACGTCAAGTCGATTTCAGCGATCAAGCCTTTGTGCCTTCTGGTTTAGGGGTGAGTTTCACCGAATTAGAACAGCAGCAAGCGATTTTCCTGATTGGTGCGAATCCACGTCATGATCAGCCCATGTTGAATTATCGGCTTCGAAAGGCGAGTTTAGCAGGTGCAAAAGTTTTAGCTTTAACGCCGCGTAAACTCGCTTTCAACTATACTGCTGAGCAGATTGTGGCTGCGCCCTTAGCGATGGTGACTGAACTTGCAGTGTTAGTCAAAGCTGCTTTAGAGGCAGCGAGTCAAGCTGCGCCAACAGTATTAGCTGATTTACTCGCTAGTGTGGAAATCAGTGACACTGCAAAGAGTCAAGTTGAAAATTTTAAGGCTCCAAATTCGCTAATTTTGCTAGGGCAGATGGCCGTACAGCATCCAGCTTTTTCTAGTTTACGCAGTCTAGCAACGGTATTAGCGCAAGCAACAGGAGCCAAATTGGGTTATTTGCCAGAAGCGAATAGTCTTGCTGCTAACTTGGTTGGTGTGTTACCTCATCGCGGTTTAGCAGGTGAAGCTATTGCAGCCCCCGGCTTGCCTGTGAGTGCAGCTTTAGATGACAAAAATCTCACAACCGTTGTTTTAATGAATGCTGAGTTAGATGATTTTGCTAATCCTCAGCAAGTACTTAAAGCTTTGCGTGCAGCTAAAAATGTTATTGTCTTCGCGCCTTTTGCAGATACGCAAGCGCGTGATTATGCCACCGTGCTTTTGCCGACTTCGACCTTTGTTGAAACTTCTGGCACGCTGATTAATGCTGAAGGTTTGTGGCAATCCTTTAAAGGGGTAGTCAATCCTCCCGGTGAAGTACGTCCCCTGTGGAAAGTTTTGCGTGTCTTAGGCAATGCTTTGAATCTGCCAGATTTTGATTATGTCGAAACTAGCGAAATTGTGGCTGAACTGAAATTAGAACTACAAGCTGTGCCACTAACCGCTATGGGTCAATTATCCGCGCCTTTAGTAGTTGCTAAGCAAGACGCGAACACCATGCAGCGGATTGGTGATGTACCGCTGTATCGTACGGACGCGTTAGTGCGGCGTGCTAAATCTTTGCAAGCGATGTTAGCCTCGCCAGTAGTGCGTATGCATCTAGCTGATATGGAGCGCTTAGGGATTGTTGCCGGTGACTTAGTGCGACTAGGGCAAGGCGATAGTTATGTGCAATTGCCAGCAGAAGCCGATGAGGCAGTGCCGAAAGGTTGTGTATGGGTGCAGTCAGCGACTGAGGTGGCGCGAGCCTTAGGGGCTGCGTTTGGGTCAATCATGGTCGATAAGGGTTAAGCAATGGAGTTTATTAGCTCACTATGGTATGCAGTCCCTGAAACCTTACGGATCGTGATTGTCATTCTGTTGCAAATTGTGGCAGTTGTTATCCCCCTGATTCTGACGGTGGCTTACACCACTTATGCTGAGCGCAAAGTTATCGGTTTTATGCAGGGGCGAATGGGGCCGAATCGGGTAGGGCCGCGTGGTTTGTTACAGCCCTTTGCTGATACGGTTAAGCTCCTGCTAAAAGAAGTTATTATTCCGACTAAATCGGATCGCTATTTATTCTTACTTGCACCTATTTTAGCCTTAGCGCCTGCTTTTTCAGCTTGGGTAGTGATTCCATTTTCCGAAAATATGGTCTTAGCGGATATTAACGCCGGGCTACTCTTTATTCTGGCGCTGTCTTCTTTAGGGGTTTATGGGATTATAATTGCAGGCTGGGCTTCCAACTCAAAGTATTCTATGTTGAGTGCCATGCGGATTGGTGCACAGATGGTATCGTATGAAATTGCGATGGGCTTTGCGCTAGGTGGGGTTCTGATTGCTTCTAATAGCTTGAACTTAAATGATATTGTGCGTGCCCAGTCAGGCAGTATTTTTTCTTGGTTTGCATGGCCGCTGTTTGGTTTATTTATCGTCTATTTTATTTCAGGTGTGGCTGAAACCAACCGTGCGCCTTTTGACGTGGCTGAAGGTGAATCTGAAATCGTCGCAGGTTTCCATGTTGAGTATTCTGGGATCGCCTTCGCGTTGTTCTTCTTAGCCGAATACGCGAATATGATTATGATCTCGGCTCTGACCTCAATCATGTTCTTAGGTGGTTGGCTTTCACCTTTCCAAGGTTTGGATTTTTTAATCAATATTCCCGTCATCGGTTTGTTTTTTGGGAATGGCATTCATTGGTTAGCGCTGAAAATCGCCTTCTTCTTGCTACTTTATCTCTGGTTCCGGGCAACTTTTCCACGCTATCGCTATGACCAGATTATGCGTTTGGGCTGGAAGGTATTAATTCCGGTTACTTTCGTTTGGATCTTTTTTGAAATTATCGCTGTCGCCCTCGGCTGGCAGCCTTGGCTGTAAGGAGTCTGACATGGGTGTTCCTTTGAAAGACAGCTTAAAACATTACTGGAAAACCTTCTCTTTAAATGAGTTATTGAAGGGGATGCGAGTAACGGGCAAGTATTTGTTCGACCGTAATAAAATTACCATTCAATATCCAGAAGAAAAGACGCCTTTATCACCTCGTTTCCGAGGTCATCATGCTTTGCGCCGCTATCCAAATGGGGAAGAGCGCTGTATTGCTTGCAAGTTATGTGAGGCAGTTTGTCCAGCCCTAGCGATTAAAATTGAGCTAGAGGAACGCCCTGATGGGACTCGTCGCACCACACGCTATGACATCGATATGTTTAAGTGCATTTATTGTGGTTTCTGTGAAGAAGCTTGCCCTGTAGATGCCATTGTAGAAACCAGTCTTTTCGAATATCACTTTGAAAATCGCGGAGAGAACATCATCAACAAGCAAAAGCTGTTAGCGATTGGTGATAAATATGAAGCTGAAATCGCTCGGATGAAAGCAGCGGATGCCCCTTACCGCTAACGGAGTGACGAGATAATGTTTGAGCAGATTTTGTTTTATTGGTTTACTGCGGTGTTACTCCTCGCTGCGATCGGTGTGGTGGTAGCGCGTAATCCAGTGTATTCGGCTTTAAGTTTGATCTTGGCTTTCTTCACTATGACGGCTTTATGGTTGTTGATGGAAGCTGAGTTCTTAGCCATCGCTTTAATTCTGGTCTATGTTGGTGCTGTCATGGTCTTGTTTCTTTTCGTGATCATGATGTTGGATCTCAAAATTGTCGAGCGAGAAGGTTTTATTCGCTATCTGCCGATCGGTTTGGGGGTTGCAGGCATGGTAGCTCTAGAAATGATTATGGTTTTGCAACGTTCTAATTTTGACAGTGAACGTTATGTAGCACCGGATATTCCTGCTGATTTTAATAATGCTGAAGCACTAGGTGAGTTACTTTACACGCATTATTTATATCCTTTTGAAATTGCGGCAGTAGTGCTGTTAGTGGCAGTGATTGCCGCGATTCTTCTGACTTTACGTAAGCGCGATGCAGCGGATCAAGCAGCGAAGACTCAGGATATTGATCAGCAAGTGCGTGTTAAGCGTGAAGATCGCGTGCGTTTAGTTAAGATGAAAAGTGAGTAATCATGAACAGTAACGGGAGTTGTGTGTAGTGATAAACTTGACCCATTACTTGATTGTGTCAGCCTTGCTGTTCGCGATTAGTGTTGCTGGTATTTTCCTGAATCGGAAAAATATTCTGATTTTGCTGATGTGCATCGAATTATTGTTGCTTTCAGTGAATTTAAACTTTGTTGCCTTTTCGCATTTCATGAATAACCTAGATGGACAAGTGTTTGTCTTCTTTATCTTGACCGTTGCAGCGGCTGAGTCAGCGATTGGCTTAGCAATTCTGGTGACGATTTTCCGTAATCGACGTTCGATTAATGTCGAAGACCTGCATAGTTTAAAGGGATAAATATGAGTTTTATGTTAGTACTCATTGTTATTGCCCCTTTACTTGCCTCTATGGTAGTGGGTTTATTTGGGCATAAATTAGCTAAGACTTGGTCGCATCGGCTCACGACGGGTTCAGTAGCTTTATCCTTTTTACTCTCACTGTTTGTATTCAAAGTCGTAGCCCTAGATGGCGTTATTTTGCATGAGAATGTCTATCTTTGGGCCGAAGTCGATAGCATTAAAATGCAGTTTGGGTTCCTGATTGATAATCTTTCTGTATTAATGATGGTCGTGGTCACCTTTGTATCTTTGATGGTGCATATTTATACCATCGGTTATATGCATGATGATCCGGGCTATACGCGGTTCTTTAGCTATATTTCTCTATTTACTTTTGCCATGTTGTTATTGGTTATGAGTAATAACTTCCTGCAATTATTTTTTGGTTGGGAGTTAGTGGGCTTAGTTTCTTATTTATTGATTGGCTTCTGGTATAAGAAAGAAACTGCTGCCTATGCCAGCATGAAAGCTTTCATCGTGAATCGGATTGGTGATTTTGGATTTATTCTGGGGATTGCGGTCATTGTCGGCTATACCAGTACCTTTGATTATATTGAGGTTTTTTCAAAACTAGGTGTCTCTGTTGTTAAAGGCTCTATTGATTCTCCTTTGGATCCCCTCACTCAGGCTCTAGGTTTAAGTAATCAGGACTTAATTGCTTTACTGCTATTTATTGGTGCAATGGGTAAGTCTGCGCAAGTGCCCTTGCATGTATGGTTGCCGGATTCGATGGAGGGGCCAACACCGATTTCTGCTCTGATTCATGCAGCCACTATGGTGACTGCTGGCATCTTCTTGGTTGCACGTATGTCACCCTTCTATGAGCAATCGGATATGATATTGAATTTTATCTTAATTATTGGTGCGACTACAGCCTTCTTTATGGGACTGATTGCCATTGTTCAAACCGATATTAAGCGTGTGGTGGCTTATTCCACTTTATCTCAACTTGGGTATATGACTGTTGCTTTGGGAGCTTCTGCTTATTCAGCAGCGATATTTCATTTGATGACACATGCCTTTTTTAAAGCTCTGTTATTTTTAGCCGCAGGTTCAGTGATTGTAGCTATGCATCATGAGCAGGATATGCGCAAAATGGGTGGCCTACGGCGGCATATGCCGATCACCTATTGGACTGCAGTAGTTGGTGCTTTAGCTTTAAGTGGTATTCCGGTTTTCTCTGGATTCTTCTCCAAGGACCTCATTATTGAAGCCGTGCATCATTCGGAATTGCCTGCAGCTAGTTACGCTTATGTGATGGTGCTTTTAGGGGTAATAGTGACGGCTTTTTACACTTTCCGAATGATTTTTATGGTCTTCCATGGTGACGAACGTATGGATGATTCGACTTTAGTTCATCTAAAAGAATCACCACGTGTCATTACTATACCGCTAGTTGTATTAGCAGTTCCTTCGATATTAGCTGGCTTTTTCATTGGGCCAATAGTGATGGGGGATTTCTTCTCACAGGTCTTAGTTCAAGCCCGCAGTGTGATGTATGGTTCAGAAGATGTAACGACAATTATGGTTAATTCAATCAGCCATCAATCCATGCTTATGCTGCGTGAAAGTTATCACGGGGTGTTAAGCTTCATTGGGCATGGCTTATCATCTTTACCGTTTTGGTTAGCTTTAGCTGGGATTGGTTTGGCTTGGTGGGTCTATGTTAAAGACGATACGTTAGCTGATAAAGCACATGACAAACTACCTTGGCTCTATCGCTGGCTAGACAATAAATACTATATCGATAGCTTTAACCAAAAGTTTTTTGCTAATGGTTTGGTCTATCTAGGGACAGGACTATGGAGCTTTATTGATCGTCTGCTCATTGATGGTTTGTTAGTGAATGGTGTAGGGCGTGTGATTGGATGGAGTGCAGGTTGGGCACGTAAGGTGCAAACTGGTTATGTCTATCATTACGCCTTTGCGATGGTGGTGGGCTTAGCATTAATGCTGGGCTGGATTTTGTTAGCCTTGAGATCAGCCTAGGGTTGGCGGAACATAATGCGAGATAGTAATTTATGATGGAATGGCCAATCCTTAGTTTTTTGATTTGGCTGCCAATTATGGGTGGCTTGGGCGTGCTTATTGTCGGTGATCGTTACGGTGCACGGCAGGCTGCTTTATTGTTGGCAGCAATAGCTTTTTTGCTCAGCTTACCCTTGTATTTTGCCTATGATGCAGCAGCCGGCACAATGCAATTCACTGAAACCTTTAGTTGGATTGACGCGCTCGGCGTGCATGTTAATTATGATCTGGGGGTGGATGGAGTTTCGATTGCTTTAATTTTACTCAATACTTTCATGACGTTGTTGGTTTTAACGGCTTCGTGGGACTCTGTTAAGGAACGAGTCGATCAATATATGGCTGCTTTCTTGATTATGGAAGGCTTAGTCAATGGCGTATTCATGGCACGTGATGCTTTATTGTTCTACGTGTTTTTCGAGGGGATGCTGATTCCTTTATTCCTGATTTTAGGGGTTTGGGGGGGAGCACAACGCATTCATGCTACTATTAAATATTTTATTTATACGTTTGCAGGTTCGGTCTTTTTATTAGTAAGTCTAATTTATCTTTATACCCAGACTAGTAATGGTAGTTTCTTTTTGCCTGATTTATATGCACTCACTAATTTAAGTGAAAATGCACAGATGTTAGTCTTTTTATCTTTTTTAGTCGCTTTTGGGGTTAAAGTTCCTTTATGGCCTTTGCATACGTGGTTGCCCGAAGCTTACTCACAAGCACCAACGGGTGGTTCGGTGATGTTAGCTGCGATCAGCGTTAAGGTAGGTGGCTATGCCTTTTATCGCTTAGCCATGCCGATTGTGCCTGAGGCCTCGCATGACTGGGCTTTGTTAGTAGTAAGTCTTTCCTTAGTCGCGATTGTGTATATGAGTTTGCTTGCTTTAGTTCAGACTAATTTAAAGAAATTGGTGGCTTATTCTTCTGTTGCGCATATGGGTTTTGTCACCCTAGGTTTCTTCTTAGTATTCAAATTACAAGGTTTGGCCTTTGTTGATGCCAATACGAGTGGCAGTATACTGGCTGTACAAGGTGCAATGATTCAAATGGTTTCGCATGGCTTTGTTGCCGGTGCTTTGTTCCTTGCCGTCGGTATGTTATTTGAGCGCATGCAAACAGTTGAGATCAGCGCCTATCAAGGTATTACTAGTCGCATGCCGCTTTTCGCAGCTTTCTTTATGCTGTTTGCGATGGCAAATGTGGGTTTGCCGGGCACTTCAGGTTTTGTGGGTGAGTTTTTTGTGATTTTGGCCAGTGCTAAAGCACACTTCTGGGTAGCTTTCATTGCTGCAACCACCCTGATTCTGGGTGCTGCTTATACTTTATGGGCAGTTAAGCGGGTGCTGTTTGGTGAAGTGAATAGCAGCGAAGTGAATAAGTTAAACGATCTCAATCGTCGAGAGTTTGCAATTTTGGCGGTTTTAGCACTTGCGATTTTAGGCTTGGGTTGGTGGCCTGAGCCACTAACTCGATTAATGGAAGGCTCGATTCGCGAGTGGATGATGATTGTGTCGCCATCAGACCTGATGCCTGTAGTGAAGGGGAGTTCATGATGGCCGCTTTTGAAATTGCTCGTCCCGAAATCTTCTTATTAGCTGCCCTGTGTGTAGTTTTATTGTTGGATTTATTTTTAGGTAAAGAATCACGAGTGATTACTTATTTAGCTACTCAAGCTTCTTTACTGACTACAATTTTATTGGTTTATAGCTCTTTCTTTAATCGTCCTGATAAAACAGTTGGCCTTGATGGGATGTATATGGTCGATGAAATGGCTGGTGTACTGAAAATAGCTATTTTATTGATTTCTATTTTAGCGTTTGCCTGTGCACGTAAATATCTGCGTGATCAAGATATGTGGAGAGGTGAGTTCTTTGTGCTAGGGATGAGTGCTATTTTAGGTATGCTGATCATGGTATCTGGCTATCATCTATTAGTGCTATATCTTGGTTTAGAGCTACTATCGTTATCGATGTATGCGCTAGTTGCGATGCGCCGCGATGATGCTCAAGCCACGGAAGCCGCGATTAAATATTTTGTACTTGGCGCGGTAGCTTCTGGTTTCCTGCTATATGGGATGTCAATGCTGTATGGTATTAGTGGTTCTTTAGAACTCAATACCATTCGTGAGTATTTTACTAATCAGCCTGATATTGCGACTAACTTGCCTTTAATGTTTGCCTTGACTTTTATTGTTGCAGGCTTAGCTTTTAAATTAGGTGTAGTGCCTTTTCATATGTGGTTACCTGATGTCTATCAGGGTACACCTACAGCGGTTACCTTATTCTTAAGTAGCGCCCCTAAAATCGCTGTATTTGCTTTAGTGATTCGCTTAATGGCAGAGGCTTTGGAGCCTGCCCAAAGTGCATGGTCACAAATGATTATACTGCTGGCGCTTCTGTCGATTGGTTTAGGCAATATCTTAGCGCTGGCACAAAATAATTTAAAACGTCTATTTGCTTACTCAGCGATTTCTCATATGGGCTTCATGCTGATGGGGATAGTGATGAATACCCATGTGGGGCATAGCGCAGCGATGTTCTATATTTTACTCTATGCGATGATGTCTGCTGGGGCTTTTGCGATGCTTATCTTATTAGGCCGCAAAGGTTACGAAGTGAGCCAGCTAGAGGATTTAAAGGGCTTAAGCGGTCGCCATCCCTGGTTCGCTTTAATGTTCCTGCTGCTACTATTTTCAATGGCGGGGATTCCTCCGACGGCTGGTTTCTATGCGAAATTCGCAGTGATCGAAGCCGTGGTACAAGCTAAGTTTGTTTGGGCTGCGGTGTTCATGGTCGTCATGTCTGTGGTAGGTGCTTTCTATTATTTGCGGATTATTAAGGTCATGTATTTTGATAAACCTAATGATCAACCGCCAATTGAAGCCGATATGGATATTCGTATACTGGTGAGCGCGAATGGCTTGCTCATGATTTTATTAGGAATTTTCCCCGGTGTGCTCATGGGTATTTGTGATTTAGCTTTAATCGCGAGCCGTTTATGAGTTTGCAGTCTTATCAATGGATTTATTTAGCAGTGGTGATAGCTTTAGCTAATTTGCCTTGGCTGAATGAGCGTTGTTTCTTTGTATTACAATGTGCAAAAAAGTCGGCTTGGATACGTTTATTTGAGTGGTTGATTTTGTACTTTGTAGTAGGAAGCTTTGGCTATTTGCTAGAGCAACGTGTCATGGGTAGCAATCATGCGCAAGATTGGGAATTTTACGCGGTTACTGTGGCCTTGTTTATGGTGTTTGCTTTCCCCGGTTTTGTTTATCGTCATATTCGTTAAAACTATTTTAGTTATTTTTAAATTAGAGCTTGCATCTGCTCCTGAAAGTCTCTATAGTTCACAACCTCTGATGCGGGGTGGAGCAGTCTGGCAGCTCGTCGGGCTCATAACCCGAAGGTCGTAGGTTCAAATCCTGCCCCCGCTACCAAACATATAAAAAGCCCCTTTATGGGGCTTTTTTATTACCTCGTAAAATAGCTCTAACGGTTACTATGCAAGAACGTTTAAATGCGCTGATTCACACCACGGTCACAGGTCTTGGCTATGAGTTGTGGGGCTTTGAATACCGTCCGTATGCGGAAAGTGCTTTATTGCGCATTTTCATCGATTCACCGAATGGTATTACCGTCGATGATTGTGGAAAAGTCAGCAACCAGCTAGGTGCTGCTTTAGATGTAGAGGATTTAATTCCAGTGGCCTATGTACTGGAAGTCTCTTCGCCCGGAGTGGATCGAGTGTTATTCACTCCAGAGCAATATCAACGCTATATCGGCGAAAAACTCAAAGTTCGGACGCAATTACCGGTGCAGGCACGGCGTAATTTTGTGGGTGTGCTGTGTGCAGCCACTGCCGAAGCCATTACGCTTGAGCTAGAGGATGGGAGCTGCGAAATCCCGTATGCAGTGATTGATCGGGGTCGCTTGGTCTATGAGATGAAAACAACGCCTAAAAAAGGAAAAAGGAGCGGTGCACATTCATGAATAAAGAAATCCTCTACGTTGTTGATGCAGTTTCCAACGAAAAAAACGTCGGTAAAAGTTTAATTTTTGAAGCCGTTGAAACCGCTTTAGCCATGGCGACTCGTAAGCGCTTCGGCATGCATATGGATGTCCGGGTCGCAGTTAACCGCAATACAGGCGATTATGATACTTATCGTCGTTGGTTAGTGGTGGATGATGAAGATCCCAACTTTGAAAGTCCTGAGCGCCAAATTTTATTGAGTTATGCACAAAATCGCGGTTTGAGTGCGCAAGTTGGCGAATATATCGAAGAAAAAATTGAGTCAGTAGAATTTGGGCGGATAGCTGCACAAACCGCTAAACAAGTGATTGTGGCTAAAGTACGTGAGGCAGAGCGTGAGAAATTAGTCTCTAGCTATCGCGGCAAAGTAGGTCAGCTTATTATGGGCACGGTAAAGCGTGTTGATCGTAAAGGTGTTTTCTTGGATTTGGGCGATAATGCTGAGGCTTTAATTCCAAGAGAAGAGATGATTCCGCGTGAAATGGTGCATAATAGCGCGCGCATGCGTGGCTATCTGAAAGAAATTCGTCAAGAACAGCGTGGGCCACAAATTATTGTGAGCCGTAGCGATGTCAATTTCTTGATTGAACTCATGAAGCTTGAAGTTCCTGAAATCAATCAAGAGATGATTGATATTATGGGGGCTGCGCGTGATCCTGGTTCACGTGCTAAAGTAGCCGTGCGTGCTAATCTGCCGAACATTGATCCGGTGGGGGCCTGCGTGGGGATGCGTGGTTCGCGTATTCAGACTGTTACTACCGAATTAAATGGTGAACGGGTCGATATTGTGCTGTGGAATGACGATATCGCGACTTACGTGATGAATGCAATGGCTCCTGCGGAGGTCTTATCAATTGTGGTCGATGAAGACAAAAAAACTATGGATATTGGGGTTGATAAAGACAAGCTTTCCCAAGCCATCGGTAAAGGTGGGCAGAATGTACGTTTGGCTAGCGAATTAACTGGCTGGACTTTGAATGTGATGAGTGTAGAAGAAGCTGAGGCGAAAACTGAGGCTGAACAGCAAGCAGTTTTGGAGTTATTTATTAATCGCCTTGATGTGGATGAAGAAGTGGCCATTATCTTAGTCGAAGAAGGCTTTTCGACTCTTGAAGAAGTCGCTTATGTACCTCGTGAAGAGTTTTTAGAAATTGAAGCTTTTGACGAGGAAATCGTTAATGAGCTGCGAGAGCGTGCGCGTACTGCCTTATTAACTGAGGCAATTGCCAAAGATACGCCTATCCCAGCAGATGACTTATTGACGATGAAAGGTATGGATACTGAATTAGCTTATAAACTAGCTGAAAAAGGTGTCCGTACCATGGAGGATTTAGCCGAGCAATCGGTTGATGAATTATTAGAGATTGAGGGTATGGACGAGAGTCGTGCTGCTCAATTGATCATGACTGCGCGTGAGCCTTGGTTTAAGGACAGCGAGTCGGCCTAACTCAACAGGAGGACAATAAATGTCAGATATTCAGGTAAAAGCACTCGCCGCGATGGTGAAAGCTCCTGTTGATGTATTGATGCGACAGCTAAAAAAAGCAGGCATTGAGGTCAACAGCCCAGAAGATAAAATTACGGATGCGCAAAAGCTGATGTTGTTAGAGCGTATTAAAAACGAAGCAAGTAGTGGACGAACTGAGACGGTGGATAATCGTAATACAGGTGCAGGTAAAATTACTTTAAAGCGTGCTACTCCTGGTGGAGCTGGTGGTAATGACCGCAAACCGCAGGGTGTCGAGGTAAGACGCAAGAAAACTATTAACCTGCGTAATAGTGAAGCAGAGGCTCAGGCGGATCGTGCTGCAGAGCAGCGTGCTGAGGTTTTAGCCCGTCAAGCACAGTCTGATCGTCGTACCCGTGAAGCTTTAATTGAAAAAGCTGAACGTGAACGGCGTGAACTCGAGCTACAACGTATTCGCCGTCAAAAAGAAGCTGCTGCACAAGTACAGGTACCTGTTACAGTCGCTCCCGTTGAAGTGGTTGTGGCATCTCAAGCAGTCATTGTTGAGCCAGTAGCTGTTGAAAATACTGCTAATTTGGTTTCGGTAGCAGAAGCTACGCCTGTTTCAATACCATCTGTGGAAATTGAGCAGCCAGTGGTGGCTCCGGCATCACAGGATGCAAATCCTGAGTTTATCGAAGAGAATGAGTCTCCGGAAGCAGTTGCAGGTAGAGATGTAGCGCCGGTTTCAGGGATGGAGCAACGTCAGATCGTAGCAGATGCGGCTCGTCAAGAGGCTTCAGATGCTCTCAAACGTCGTCCGTCGCGTGCCAAGCCTAAGCAGTCGTTAGCACCGAAACATGTGATTGGTTTAGAGGATGAAGAGCCTGCTGAGCGTGTTGCTTCGCCTTTAGTCGATAACGATGAGGGTGATGAAGCTAAACGTGGTGAGAAGAAAAAAGTTAAAACCCGTGGACGTGAGAATGAGCGTGGGAATACACCGGTTATTCAACATAAGGGCAACAAACGTAAACCGGGTCGTGCTCCAGAGCGCGAGGTAAAACACGGTTTCGAGAAACCGACTGCGCCAGTGATTCGGGAAATCGAAATTCCATCGACCATTCTTGTTTCTGACTTAGCACAGAAGCTGGCGATTCGTGCCACAGACATCATTAAATCGATGATGAAAATGGGCATGATGGTGACAATTAACCAATCTATTGATCAAGAAACTGCAATTCTGGTCGCAGAGGAGTTGGGTCACAAAGCTACTCCAATGCAAGTAATGGATGATGAGGCGATCTTAGCGTCTGTATTAGGTGACAACAGTGATGTTGAGGTAGAAACGCGTCCACCCGTGGTTACTATCATGGGTCACGTTGATCACGGTAAAACCTCCTTGCTGGATTATATCCGCAAAACACGGGTTGCTTCGGGTGAAGCTGGTGGGATTACTCAGCATATCGGGGCTTATCATGTGGATACGAGCCGTGGGACTGTTACTTTCTTAGATACGCCCGGTCATGCGGCCTTTACTAAAATGCGCGCGCGTGGTGCACAAGTCACCGATATTGTTATTCTGATCGTGGCTGCTGATGATGGTGTCATGCCACAAACCAAAGAAGCGATTCAGCACGCAAAAGAAGCGAATGTACCGATGGTGGTGGCGATTAATAAGATCGATAAACCACAAGCTGATGTGGATCGGGTTTTAAACGATCTATCGCAAGTTAATGTACTTACGGAAGAGTGGGGCGGCGATGTCCCAGTAGTACGCGTATCAGCGAAGACGGGAGTTGGTATTGATGAACTGCTTGAGACTATTCTGTTGGTAGCCGAAGTGCAAGAACTTAAAGCTCCAGTCGATGTACCTGCTAAAGGTACAGTGATTGAAGCGAGTATTGAGCGCGGTCGAGGTGCGGTCGCGACAGTATTGATTCGTGAAGGCACATTACGCAAAGGCGATATTCTCCTTTGTGGTACTCAATATGGGCGGGTACGTGCATTGTTTGATGAGACCGGTCGTTCAGTGAAAGAAGCGGGGCCATCGATCCCAGTTGCAGTGGTTGGTTTATCTTCTGCGCCTGAAGCGGGTGACGAGGCTTTCGTCGTGAGTGATGAGCGTAAAGCTCGTGAAATTGCTGAGCTGCGCCAAGAGAAGTTACGTGATAGCCGCTTCGCTGCACAAAACAGTTCCAAGCTGGATAATATGTTTAGCCAGATGCAAACCGGTGCACGTGCACAGATTAATCTCTTGGTTAAAGCGGATGTGCAGGGTAGCGTCGAGGCGATTCGTAGCGAGTTACTCAAGCTTTCAACCGACGAAGTTGAAGTGCGGATTATCTCTTCAGGCATTGGTGGCTTGAATGAGAGTGATATGGACTTAGCAGCCGCCTCTAAAGCGATTGTGGTAGCCTTTAACGTGCGTGCCGATGCAGGGGCACGCCGCTTAGCGCAAGATAATGATGTAGAGATTCGTTACTACAGCATTATTTACGACGTCATTAATGATGTACGTGCAGCGATGAGCGGTATGTTGTCTCCAGAAACTCGTGAAGTCTTCTTAGGCTTGGCTGAAGTTCGCAATGTGTTCCGCGCTTCTGGCTTTGGTCAGGTTGCAGGTTGCTTGGTGGTTGAAGGTGTAGTGCGCCGTGGTAACCCTATCCGTGTATTGCGTGATAATGTGGTTATCTATGAAGGTGAATTGGAGTCTTTACGTCGCCATCGTGATGATGTGAAAGAGGTTCAGGTCGGTACTGAGTGCGGTATTGCGGTGAAAGACTACAACGATGTGCGGGTAGGCGACCAAATTGAGGTCTTCGAGCATGTACAAGTGGCGCGGAGTATCTAATGCCCTCACATTCACCTCGTCAGGGTTATTCACGTAGTGACCGTGTTGCTGAGCAGTTACAGCGTGATTTAGCTCAGCTAGTGCGCGAGTTAAAAGACCCGCGTCTTGGCATGGTTACACTGTTAGATGTGGTTGTTTCTAAAGACTTAGCGCATGCGAAAGTTTGGTTTGATGTCTTAGATGTTGATCAGGCGAAACCAGCGGAAGAAATTCTCAATCATGCAGCGGGCTTCCTGCGGCATGAATTGGGGCGTGGCTTGAAACTGCGCGTTACGCCAGAGCTTAAGTTCTTCTATGATGATACTCAACGCCGTGGTAATGAACTCTCCGCGATTATTGATCAAGCGGTTGCTTCAGATCGTTTGAATCATCCCGATGATGAGCCTGAGCAGGCTAAGCCAGACTTAGACTCTGAAAAGTAATCCTCTTGGCACCCTGTCAGTTTCGCAAACTCGATGGAATTTTATTGCTAGATAAGCCTTTAGGCATGTCTAGCAATAAGGCTTTGCAAGAGGCGCGTTTCCTATTTGCTGCCGAAAAAGCGGGGCATACGGGTAGTTTAGATCCTCTCGCTAGCGGCCTGCTTCCTCTCTGTTTTGGTGAAGCTACCAAAGTTTCTGGCTTTCTCCTCGATGCAGATAAATCCTATATCACCACCGCACGTTTTGGTTATACCAGTAATACGGGCGACGAGGAGGGTGAGAAGCAACTCATTCAAGCCCATCCCAAGATCACTTCTGAAAAACTTGAGGTGGTTTTAGCTCAATTTCGTGGTGAAATTCAGCAAATTCCCCCCATGTATTCCGCTTTAAAAAAAGATGGCCAGCCGCTTTATAAATTAGCTCGCCAAGGGATTGAGGTGGAGCGTGTACCGCGTAATGTAGTAATTCATGATTTAAAGCTTTTAGACTGTTCCGCTGAAAGTGCCACTTTAGAGGTGCAATGTAGTAAAGGCACTTATATTCGTAGTTTAGTAGAGGATATTGGAGCGACCTTAGGGGTTGGTGCTTATGTGGCTAGTTTGCGGCGTACAGCAGTCTCCCCATTCAATAGCTTGCCGATGTATAGTTTAGAGGCATTGACAGCTTTTAAAGATCAACGAGAGCACTTAGATGAGCTATTACTGCCTATTGATCAAGCGCTCATGCATTTGCCTGAATTGGATTTAAATGAAGCAGAATCTTTGTTAATTCAGCAAGGACAAAAGCTCGCTTTAGAGAAAAATATTCAGCCCGGACTTTATCGCTTGTATAAAAATATCAATGAGCAGGCACAGTTTATGGGTATGGGGGAACTCAGCAATAATGTATTGCGAGTCAAGCGCTTATTAGCCTATTGAGCAGTCAAATCCAATAGGTCTAAGTGAATGCTTGCTTGGTTTTTATCTCAAACTTTTAGCTCTTAAGCATTCCACGTGCCCTTGCAGTATGCAGCTTTTTGTAACTTTCAATTAGGCGTAAATGTTTATCCAAACCTTCAAGCTGGCTATTAGTAGGCGTCAGCCCATAAAAACGTACACTGCCTTCCACTGAACCTAGCACGGCATCCATGACTGTTTGGCCAAACAGTCGAGTTAAATTAGGTAGAAAATCTGTTATGGCTAGTTCTTCATCCAATTCAATGGTTAATACGGTTTGCAGTGCTCGATAAAACAAGCCACGTTCAACTGTATTAGTATTGTATTGCAAGAATTGTTCAACTTTTTCGAGCGCTTCTTCATGCTGAGCTAGAGCTAAATGGATCAGGAGTTTTAGCTCTAAAATAGTTAGCTGACCCCAGACCGTGTTTTCGTCAAACTCAATACCAATCAGGGTAATAATATCTGTGTAATCATCAAGTTGGCTATCCTCTAATCGCTCAACTAAATCATTTAATTGCTCATCGGATAGTTGATGTAAGTTCAAAATATCATGGCGATAATCCAAGGCTTTATTGGTGTTATCCCAGATTAAATCTTCAATCGGATACACTTCAGAATAATCCGGCACTATAATCCGGCAAACAGGCAGACCCAAATCTTCATGAACTGCCATGTAAACTTCTTTGCCTAGTGCTTCTAAAATGGCGAATAAACGCTGCGCCTCTTGTGCAGTCGTACCGGAAAAATCCCACTCACAGAACTCATAATCAGCCTTGTTACTGAAAAAACGCCAAGAAATTACTCCTGAAGAATCAATAAAATGCTCGACGAAATTATTCGGTTCAGACACCGCTAAGCTATTAAAAGTAGGGGGCTGAAAATCATTTAAGCCTTCAAAGCTGCGCCCCTGCAATAGTTCAGTTAAGCTACGCTCTAACGCAATTTCTAAGCTTGGATGTGCGCCAAAAGACGCAAATACGCCGCCATTGTGTGGATTCATTAAGGTCACACAAGCAACAGGAAATTGCCCGCCTAAAGATGCATCTTTAACCAGCACCGGAAAACCTTGCGCTTCGAGTGCCCTAATGCCGTCTATTAGTTTGGGGTATTTGCTCAAAACTGCAGGTGGCACATCAGGTAGGGTTAATTCATTTTCAATAATTTCTTTTTTGACCGCACGCTCGAAAATTTCCGATAAACATTGTACCTGCGCTTCAGCGAGGGTATTACCCGCACTCATGCCATTACTGAGATACAGGTTTTCCAACAAATTAGAGGGGAAATAGACGATTTCACCATCCGATTGACGCACAAAGGGCAAAGCACAGATTCCGCGTGTTTTATTGCCGGAGTTGGTATCAATTAAATGCGCGGTACGCAACTCGCCATCAGGGTTGTAAATGGCAAGGCAGTAATCATCCAATAATCCTTTTGGTAAGCGTCCATTTAAGCCTGCTTTGAACCAACGTTCATTCGGATAATGTACGAAAGCACTATTTGCGATGGCTTCACCGAAATATTGGTCATTATAGAAAAAATTACAGCTTAAGCGTTCAATGAACTCACCTAAAGCTGAACAGAGTGCACTTTCTTTACTAACACCTTTGCCATTGGTAAAGCACGTGGGGGAGGCTGAATCACGAATATGTAAAGACCACACATGCGGGACGAGATTTCGCCACGAAGCAATCTCAATTTTCATGCCTAAATTCGCCAGGATTTGAGTCATGTTGGCAATCGTTTGCTCTAAAGGTAAATCCTTACCCGCGATAAACGTACGTGCTTCGCTATCTGGCTTGAAGGTTAGTAAAGCTTGCGCATCTTCATCTAAATTATTGACGGTTGCAATCTGAAACTCAGGCTCGGCTTGCACTACTTTTTTGACGGTACAGCGTTCAATCGAACGCAAAATGCCTTCCCGATCTTTCGCAGAAAAGCTTTCTGGCAACTCCACTTGAATCTTAAAAATCTGCTGATAACGATTTTCAGGGTCGACGATATTGTTTTGTGACAGGCGAATCTGCTCGGTCGGCAAATTACGTGCTAAACAGTAGACGCGTACAAAATAGCCTGCACAGAGTGCTGAAGACGCTAAAAAGTAATCAAAGGGGCTAGGAGCAGAACCATCGCCTTTATAACGGATTGGCTGATCCGTGATGACCGTAAAATCATCAAATTTGGCTTCAAGCCGCAGATTTTCAAGAAAGTTAACTTTAATTTCCATGCACGGAGGTTCCGAGATAAAAGTGAGCCAGATTGTGGCAATAACCTAGCTTAACGATGACAGTAATGCATGCTGATTGGGTCAAGAATCGTAGGCGTCTTTTCAAATTTCGGATTCGGCTTTGGATAGTCTAGGGTATAATGTAAACCTCGACTTTCCTTACGGCTCAAGGCAGAGCGGATAATCAACCAAGCCACCATGGCTAAATTACGCAGCTCGATCAAATCGCTGGTAATGCGGAAATGAGCGTAATACTCATTAATTTCGCTAAGTAATAGCTCAATCCGATGCTGGGCGCGTTGTAAGCGTTTAGTAGTGCGTACTATGCCTACATAGTCCCACATGAAGCGGCGAATTTCGTCCCAGTTGTGAGTGACTACGACGAGTTCATCGGAGTCAGTGACGCGGCTTTCATCCCAAGCAGGCAATTCTGGTGGGGTAAATTCCTCATCTAAGCGCTGCGCAATATCCGTACTAGCCGCCTGACCGAACACAATGCACTCTAATAAAGAGTTACTCGCCATGCGGTTGGCGCCATGTAAGCCGGTGTACGCAGCCTCACCAATGCAGTAAAGGCCGTCAATATCCGTTTTACCGTGTAGATTAGTGAGTACACCGCCGCAGGTATAATGTGCAGCAGGTACTACCGGAATGGGTTGCTTAGTCATGTCATAGCCAAATTCTAAACAGGTGGCATATACATTCGGGAAATGGCTTTTAATGAACTCAGCAGGCTTATGGCTAATATCCAGATAAACACAGGCAATCCCTAAGCGTTTCATTTCATGGTCAATGGCACGGGCTACAATATCGCGCGGGGCTAACTCGGCACGCGGATCGAATTTAGGCATGAAGCGTGTGCCATCCGGTAATAATAAATGTCCACCTTCACCGCGTACTGCTTCCGTAATCAGATGTGATTTAGCACGTGGGTGATAGAGACAAGTCGGATGGAATTGCATGAATTCCATGTTCGCGATTCGACAACCTGCTCGCCAAGCCATTGCTATTCCATCACCGCTTGCCCCATCTGGATTGCTGGTATACAAATAAACTTTACTGGCGCCACCGGTGGCAATCACTGTGAAACGTGCACGCATGGGTTCGATGCTTTGATCTTGGCGATTGTGTACATACGCGCCAACCACGCGATTGCCAGCCATGCCGAGTTTACGGGTAGTAATCAGATCAATGGCGATATGCTGCTCGAAAGTGTGAATATTTTCACGCTGCCGTAAGCGCTCGACTAACGTAGTTTCTAAAGCATAACCACTAGCATCGGCTGCATGCGCAATCCGGCGATGACTATGCCCCCCTTCACGGGTTAAATGCAGCGGTGAATTTTGGTCGTGATCATCTTCGCGGGTAAAGGGGACACCTTCATCCAGTAGCCAATTAATCGATTGAGCACCATGTTCAACCGTAAAGCGAACTGCATCAACATTGCACAGGCCAGCGCCTGCATTTAAGGTATCAGCCACATGCGACTCCGTGCTATCGCGCACATCTAGGACGGCTGAAATCCCCCCTTGTGCATAATACGTGCTACCTTCAGTAATAGCATTCTTGCTGAGTACAGCAATTTGACAGGTTTGGGGTAGATTAAGAGCCAAAGTTAAACCGGCGGCTCCACTGCCTATTATCAACACATCATACATAGTGTGCGTTTATCCTTGATACCCTGAATTAGCGGTTGAAAATATTCTATTCTTAACTCGCACACTGTAGCATATAACGCTTTCGGAAATGACCGAAACACACTAACCGTAAGGAGTAATGCCCGCATGGGCACGAGTTTAACTGATCTTGAGCTAGTTCAACGTGTTCAAGCCGGGGATAAAAAATCTTTTGATGTTTTAGTATTAAAATATCAGCATAAAGTGATTAATCTAGTCATGCGCTATATGCACGACCCCGATACTGCACAAGATGTTGCTCAAGAAACCTTTATTAAGGCTTATCGTGGCTTAAAGAATTTCCGTGGTGAGTCCGCTTTTTATACATGGTTGTATCGGATTGCGATTAATACCGCGAAGAATCATCTCGTCTCACAAGGTCGGCGTGCGCCAACCAATGATATTGATGCAGATGAAGCGGAACAATTTGAGGGTGAGTCGGCTCTAAAGGAATACGGCACACCAGAAAATGAAATGCTGCGCGATGAAATCCAATCCATCGTCAGTAATGCCATCGATGCATTACCGGATGATTTGCGCACGGCAATTGTGCTACGCGAGCTAGAAGGGATGAGCTACGAAGAAATAGCAGAGGCAATGGATTGCCCCATTGGTACTGTGCGTTCACGGATTTTTCGTGCGCGTGAGTCAATTGATAAGGTTTTGCAACCCTTATTGCGTTAGGCAGTCTAAGGCATGTAGAACTCAGGTAAAATATTATGAATGCTAGTAAAGAAGAATATCTATCAGCGGTCTTAGATGATGCCGTTGATGGTGTTGAGCGCGCTTCAGTTTTGAATGCGCTCAGAGAAGATGCAGAGTTGGGGAATACTTTAAGTCGTTATGCGCTGATTGGCGAAGTCATGCGCTCCAGCAATAAACCCGTGGTGGCTAAAGCGGACTTCTTAGCAGGAATCCACGCTAGCTTAGATGATGAGCCTGTCTACGATGAAAAAGTAATCGACTTATCCAGTCGTACTCTTAAACGTGAAACCCAAAGTGCAACTAGCTTACCCCCACTGCAGTTCAAGCGACCCAAGAAGCAAGCTTATGTGATTGGCTTGGCAACAGCGGCGGCTGTAATAGCCGTGGTAGGTGGATCGATCTGGCTGAATCAGCCTCTTAAGCAAACCGAAATGGTCGATAATGCACCGCTTCAACCAGCCGCTTTAGTGCAATTAGCACAGGCAAAACCGATCCGTTCAGCGAATCAACTAGATCCTCAGAGCCGAGATGTGCTCAAACAGTATGTAGCACAGCATGTTAAATATGCCTCAACTACAGCGATTGTTCCTTCGGTCAGGGCTGTCTCTTACTCGAATGATTACTAAATATAAGCTTAAGTTAGTCGTTGCTACACTCGGTCTGCCATTCTTTTGGGTTCAGCCGAGTATGGCTGCTGATGCCTTGGAGTTGCTAGATCGCATGCAATCGGCAGTTTATGATTTAGATTACACAGGGCAAGTGGTGTATTCCAAAGGTGATGAGTTATCAACCTACCGAATTACACATCAAGCTGGGCAAGAACAAGAAAGCGTGGTGCGACTAAATCAGGGGGATGGCGAAACTGGTAGTCAAGTTGAGAGCTTTTCGCTGTCGAAGTTTGGCAATCCGCATGCTTCTGGCACTAAGGCCTATGCCTTTGATTTAGGTGGTACAGCGCGTGTAGCCGAGCATGATTGCCAAATAGTAGTCGTGCGCCCTAAAGACAAAATGCGCTACCTGCAGCGTTACTGCATAGACCCTAAAACTGGCATGTTGTTGAAATATTCACTCATGGATCGTGAGCAACAAGTACTCGAACAATTAATGTTCACTCAGCTTTCCATTGATATTAAAGCAGCAATGCCAGCAAGTGATTTAAATGTGGGTAGTACTCAAGTGGCACCTATACCAGTTGCAGCAGCTACTATGACTATGGATAGAGCTAGAATGGCGAAGGCAAGTGAGTCTGCAAGTCCAGTGGCAAAACCGATTTCGACCGATCCTAATAATCTAGGCAATTGGCGCTTTGAGAACCTGCCTGCAGGCTTCAAAGTGGTTAAAGTGATTCCTCAAGCCGACAATAATAACGTTCATCAGATTGTGCTATCGGATGGCATGGCCTCTGTGTCAGTATTTGTTGCACCGGCCGCTGCGGCTAAAGATATCGATCAGTTGTCTTATGCCAATGGTGCAACGCATATTTTGGGTTTAGAACTAGCGGGACATTTAATTACTTTTGTCGGTGAAGTGCCTGAATCAACCTTGCAGGCAATTCAGAAAGGCTTAAGGTATGTTACTCGATAATACGCCGGAAAGATCAAAAAATGATCTATTGAATACCAACAATAATCGGCAAAGGCTAGAAGGGATGATTGAACAAACTGCACGGGTTGTGAGCACGCAGCATGGACATGCTTGGGTTCTACCTTCAAATTCGACTAACTGTAAAGCTTGCTCGGTAAAGTCAGGTGCAGGCTGCTCTAATGCATTTAGCTTTTTTAATTCCTCAAAAGCAAAATGTGAGCCTATCTATGTGCAAAATCCTTTGCATGCTAAGCCCGGCGATGAAGTCATTATTGGTACTCAAAGCACTACCTTAGTGCTCTATTCCTTATTGGCTTATCTTTTACCTTTAGTCAGTATGTTGGTATTTTCTATTTTAGGCTCACAAGTGTTTCAAATGCTGAGCTTTCCTCAAGAGGCTGGTGCAATTCTTGCTGGAGTCGCAGGTTTATTGAGTGGCTTTAAATTGGCAAACTGGCTGGCAGTGCATATGCATCAAACGCATGAAGGTATGCACCCAGTTATTCTGCGCCATAAAGACCACTTTATTTATCCAGCTAGTGGTATTTCTCACGTTTAAATACTAGGCAGTTTTTCAACTAAGCTAAGCTGCCCCATTCTCCAATCAAGTCTCTACTATTTTCCTCTAAACATAAAATAGACCGCGCCTACTAAGCATAAACCTGCCCAGAGATAATCAAGCTTAAGGGGTTCACGCATATAGAAATAGGCGAAGGGTACGAATAGCGAGAGGGTGATGACTTCTTGAATCACCTTGAGCTGCCCTAGCGTCAATACCGTATAGCCAATCCGATTCGCAGGAACTTGTAGTAGGTATTCAAATAGGGCAATGCCCCAACTAATTAACGCAGCGATAATCCAAGGCTTATTATTCAGTTCTTTGAGGTGTGCATACCAAGCGAAAGTCATAAATATATTGCTACATAGCAATAAGCCAATCGAGACGACTACTGGGTTCATAAAACGCGCCCTTGATTAAAAGCGCGTTACTATAAGAGCAAAAAACTAGCCAGACAAGCTACAGGAGCTAATGCTTAGAGGGCACAACTACGCTTACCTACACAAGGTAAATTACCGCGATGTGCCCCTACGACATTGGCTAAGCTTTTAAGACGTCTTTCACCATAGGTATCACCTTGTGCACGCCGCTCTGCTGCTAAGCGATTTAGACGGGTGATTTTAGCACCTAACTCTTGGGCAATCGCGGCACAAGGCTTATAGCTTGCCGCATTTGCACTAGGGCTTACGGCAAGACCCGCTAATAACAGGCTTGAACAGCTAACAGCTAAAGTTTTTTTATAATTACGCATGATTTCGAACTCCATGTTCTCAAATTTATTCCCAGTGATTCCATCTAAATCACCCTTTAGAGTGTAATCAGCCACAGACTGTTGTGTTTGAGCAACTGATAAAAGGTCGAGTTTTTACTTTAAACCTATCGATGCATTATTTTTCTAAGAAGACTCGGGTAGAATACCGTCTTAATTATTCATTTAATGCTAGTTTCTTTATCCATTAACTCATCTTCAAAAACCATTATGACCCAAGTTTTCTCTATTATTCTCGCGGCTGGTCAAGGTACGCGGATGCGCTCTGATTTACCCAAAGTACTCCATCCAGTTGCTGGTAAACCTATGTTGCAACATGTCATCGATACCTGCAAAAAATTAACTAATGACCGCTTGGCAGTTGTTTATGGGCATGGAGGCGAACGGGTCAAGCAATCGATTCAAGAGGATGGTATTGTTTGGGTATTGCAGGCTGAGCAGAAAGGCACCGGTCATGCCGTGGCTCAGGCAATTGAGTTAGTACCGGATGAACTGCCTGTTTTAATTGCTTATGCAGATACGCCTTTAATCCGTTCGGAAACTTTGCAGCAACTAGTCAATAGTTTAGAGCAAGCAGCTTTAGCCGTCTTGACAACTAAGCTCGCTAATCCGACAGGTTATGGGCGTATTGTGCGTAATGAGCAGGGATCTATCCTAAAAATTGTCGAAGAAAAGGATGCTGATGAGCCGACTCGTGCTATCCAAGAAATTAATACCGGTTTTATGGTCGCCAAAGGCGCAGATTTTAAGCGTTGGCTCAAGCAGCTTACTCCAAATAATGCCCAAGGCGAATATTATTTAACCGACTGTATTGGGATGGCTGTAGCCGAGCAGCGCGAAGTCAAGGCGGTTATTTGTGCTGACCCTCTGGAAGCAGAGGGTATTAATAATCGGGTGCAATTAGCCCGCTTAGAGCGAGTGGCTCAGCAACGCCAAGTAGAGGCTTTGATGCTTGCAGGGGTGACGGTTGCTGATCCAGCGCGTTTAGATATTCGTGGACAGCTTAAAGCTGGCAAAGATTGCTTTATCGATATTAATGTTTTGTTCCTTGGTGAGGTAGAGCTAGGCGAGCGCGTCATTATCGACGCGAATTGTGTGATCCAAGATGCCAAAATTGGTGATGGCGTTCATATCAAAGCAAATACTTGCATTGAGTCTGCAGTCGTAGCGGCTGATTGTGAGGTAGGTCCGTTTGCGCGCTTACGACCTGGCACAGTTCTCGCAGAGCAAGCTAAGATTGGCAACTTCGTCGAAACCAAAAAAGCTAAGATTGGCAAAGGCAGCAAAGTGAGCCACCTCAGTTATATCGGTGATACTGAGATGGGGCAAGATGTGAATATTGGTGCAGGTACGATCACCTGTAATTATGATGGTGTAAATAAGTTCAAAACGACTATCGGGGATCGAGTGTTTGTCGGCTCATGTACTCAATTAGTAGCCCCCGTGACAATTGAAGAGGATGCGACCATTGGTGCAGGGTCGACTATTACCAAAACGGCACCCGCTGGTCAATTGACCTTGGCAAGAGCAAAGCAAATGACAGTTAAAGGCTGGCAACGTCCAGTCAAGGAGCAAAAATAATGTGTGGTATTGTCGGTGCAGTTGCACAACGCCCAGTGACAGGCATTCTTCTGGAAGGTTTGCGGCGCTTAGAATACCGTGGCTATGATTCAGCGGGGGTTGCCTTAATGACTACAGGCAATAAACTCAAGCGGGTACGCTCCTTAGGCAAAGTTGCTGCCTTAAGCACTAAACTAGAGTCAGAGCCTGTTGAGGGGAAAATTGGAATAGCGCATACCCGCTGGGCTACGCACGGTAAACCTGCCGAGCATAATGCTCATCCGCACTTTAGTGGGGAGAGTTTAGCGGTAGTCCATAATGGAATTATTGAAAATTATTTAGAACTGCGTGAGCGTTTAGGTACTTTAGGCTATGTATTTAGTACTGAAACCGATACGGAAGTCGCTGCGCATTTGGTCGACTATCACACCAAACGTCATGAAAGTTTACTGAAAGGGATGTTGAGTGCGCGTCAAGAGTTTACGGGTGCTTATGCTTTGGCAGCACTGAGCCCTACTGAGCCGAATACTTTAGTCGTCGCCCGCCAAGGCAGCCCTTTAATTATTGGCATCGGTATTGGTGAGCATTTTATCGGCTCTGATATTCAGGCCATGTTACCTGTGACGAATCGTTTTATTTACTTAGAAAATGGTGATGTCGCACGCATCAATCAATACAAAATTGAGATTTTTGATGCTGAGGGGCAAGCGGTTGAGCGTCCGATTCGTGAATCGAAAGCAGGCGATAGTTCAGCCGAGCTAGGTGAATATCGTCACTATATGCTTAAGGAAATTTTTGAGCAGCCCCGTGCGATTACGGCGACTTTAGAAGGACGCTTGGCCCAACATCAAATTTTATCTTGTCTGAGTGGAGATCGCCCACTGGAGGTACTCGCTAAAGTAGAGGAAATCCAGATTGTGGCTTGTGGTACTAGTTATCATGCGGGGTTGATTGCACGCCATTGGTTTGAAACCTATACCGATCTACCTTGCCATGTAGAGGTCGCTAGTGAATATCGTTATCGTCGCCAGCCTAAGCGCGATAATTTACTATTGATCACCATTTCACAGTCCGGCGAAACCGCTGATACTTTAGCGGCTTTAGAAAAAATGAAGCAAGCGCAGGCTTGTTTAGCATCGCTGACTATTTGTAACGTGTTAGAAAGTTCTCTAACTCGTGAGTCAGATATGTCTTTGATGACCTTAGCCGGTCCAGAGATTGGGGTCGCTTCCACTAAAGCCTTCACTACACAACTAGTCGCCTTACAAATGCTCTTAGGTTTAGTGATTCAAGCTAAACAAGGGGAAACGGCAGTGAGTCGGCAGCTGGTGGCTGACTTAAGCTTGCTACCCAAATTGGTGCAGCAAGCGCTCGATTTAAATCCAAAAATTGAAGCTTTGGCTGAGCAGTTTATTGAAAAGCACCACGCTTTATTCTTGGGGCGGGGTGAGCAATATCCGGTGGCCTTAGAGGGCGCTTTGAAGCTCAAAGAAATTTCTTATATTCATGCGGAGGCTTATCCGGCTGGGGAATTGAAGCATGGCCCCTTGGCATTGGTTGATAGTGAAATGCCCGTGATTGCGGTTGCACCGAATACTTCGCTCTTAGAAAAACTGATGTCTAATTTAGAGGTAGTGCGCGCGCGCGGAGGTGAGTTGTATGTCTTTGCCTGTAAGAGTGCGAATATCGTACCCCATGAGCAAATGCATCTCATTGAGCTACCTGAAGTGCCCGAGTTGCTAGCACCGATTGTTTACACCATTCCCTTGCAATTGCTGGCTTATCATGTAGCCGTTCTCAAAGGCACTGATGTGGATAAGCCGCGCAATTTGGCAAAATCGGTTACGGTGGAGTGAGCACTATCTCTTCTAGGTGATGAACCGTTTTTGTGCATTGCATTATGATGCTACCTTTTGGCAATGACTAGCTCAATCTAGTCATCAGTGATGTTGGAGTGCTAAAAGGAAGGCCTTAGATGAATGATTGGCTGGCTGCTTTACTAAGTAGTTGGAAGAGACGGTTTACCCCCTTTCATGCATGGATAGGGGAGTTAAAAGATCCAACGACTTTGCGTGCGGATGCCTTGGCAGGTTTGACCGTTGCTTTAGTTTTGATTCCTCAGTCAATGGCCTATGCACAATTAGCTGGTTTACCCGCTTACATTGGTTTGTACGCTTCTTTTTTGCCCGTCATGATTGGTGCTTTATTTGGTTCTTCGCGCCAATTAGGCACTGGTCCTGTCGCTATTGTTTCTTTGATGTCTGCAGCGGCTATGCAGCCTTATATTAGCCAAGGCGTTGAAACAATTGTAGTTTATTCAGCACTGTTGGCGATTATGATTGGATTTTTTCAGCTCAGCCTTGGCTTACTGAAGCTAGGCGTATTAGTCGATTTTTTATCTCATCCAGTGGTGATTGGGTTTACTAATGCTGGCGCATTGATTATTGGTACTTCACAAGTGCCGAAACTATTTGGCTTGAATGTTAAGGCTGACCAATTTGATCATCATTATGAGTTTTTGTGGGCGATTTTAAGTTCACTACCTAAAACCCAAGTCATCACTGTACTAATGGCGATCATTGCTTTAGGCATGTTGCTCACTTTGCGCAAATACTTTCCACGCCAACCTAATGTACTGATTACGGTTGTCGTAACAACTTTATTGTCTTGGGCTTTAGGCTATCAAACGGCAGGTGGTAGTGTGGTTGGGGCAATTCCACAAGGTTTACCGAGCTTTAATCTGCCCAGTATTTCAATGAGTATCCAAACTTTAGGCTCGTTAGCCACTTCAGCCATGATTATTGGTTTACTGGGCTTTGTAGAGGCTATTTCAATTGCTAAAGCGATGGCAGCACAAACTCGCCAACGCTTATCCGCCAATCAAGAGCTGGTGGGTCAAGGCTTAGCTAATATTTCCGCAGGTTTATTCAGTGGTTATGCAGTATCAGGTTCTTTCTCGCGTTCGGCAGTGAATTTTGCAGCAGGTGCGGTGACTGGTTTCTCTTCAGTAATTACGGGGATTCTAGTAGCGATTACTTTATTGTTTTTGACTCCACTCTTGTATGACTTGCCACAAGCTACTTTAGCCGCTGTTATTATTATGGCAGTAATTAATCTGCTGAAATTTGCACCCATCAAGCATGCATGGAAAGTGGAAAAGCATGATGGAGTTGTGGCTGTAATCACCTTGGTTGCAACTTTAGTCTTCGCGCCCCATTTGGATCAAGGTATTTTCTTAGGTGTGATTTTGTCTTTAGGCTTATTCCTCTACCGTACGATGAGTCCGCGTTTTGTAGAGGTATCACGTCATGCGGATGGTTCAATGCGTGATGCTGAGCGCCACCATTTAAAGACCAGTGATACTGTCGCTATTTATCGGTTTGATGGTGATCTGTACTTTGCCAATACGGGTTATTTAGAAGGTAAATTGCTGAATGCTATTGCACAAAAGCCGAATTTAAAAGTGCTAGTCCTAGATATGGAATCGGTTGATCAGGTCGATTCAACAGGGGAAGAAATGTTGCATAAATTAGCTGAGCGCTTACGCTTTAATGGTATTTGGTTTTATGTAGCACGTATCAAATTGCCAGTTTATGAAGCTTTTCAACGCTCTGGTCTAGCTGAGCAAATTAGTGAGAACCGCTTTTTCCGCGAACGAACCCAAGCGATTAAAGATGCAAAAAAACATTTAGGGGATACGATTGATATTGAGCCTTTTTTGAAATATACACCTGCTGAATTGAGTGTGGCTCAACAAGTACAACAACAGAGCAGTTCAGAGCTAGAGCCTAAAGCTAAACCCTTAACGGCTTAAGGCTATACATCGGCTGTCCAAGTGCCAGATTTGCCGCCTGATTTGTGCACTAGATGTATCTCGCTCATACACATGCCCCGATCTACGGCTTTGCACATATCGTAAATGGTTAAAAGCGTGACTTGCACGGCAGTGAGTGCTTCCATTTCCACGCCAGTTTGCCCCTTAGTTTCCACTGTTACTTGGCAAACAACGGCCGGTTCCTGCTCTTCAGCGGCTAAGTCTAATTGCACATCTACGTGTGTTAGAGCTAAGGGGTGGCAGAGCGGAATTAAATCAGCAGTGTGTTTACTCGCCATAATGCCCGCGATTCGGGCAATCCCTAGTACATCGCCTTTCTTATGTTTACCCTGCTGAATGAGTGCTAAAGTAGCTGCTTGCATAGTAATTTTGCCGCTAGCAATAGCACGCCGCGTTGTAATATCTTTTTCACCCACATTGACCATGTGAGCTTCGCCTTGAGCATTAAAGTGAGTTAGTGACATAGAATCCGCCGATGAAATTAGCCCCTTGGTATCAAGGGGCTAGAGTTTTGAACTTACAAAGGTTTACTTTCAGCAGGCGGAGTATTACTTGCTGCAGGAGTTGCTGGCTTCGTTTTGTTTAAGACTAAATCCATGCCCTTCAGAATGTTTAGAGCTTCAAACAATTGATAGTCTTCAGAAGCTAGTGATTTATCTTTCGCCTCACCTTTCTTCACAATCGCTGCAGCCGAGTCGTTTTCAGTAGGTACTGCTGGTGTGCTTGAGCTGCTATCCGGTGGTGCAGATTCATCCGGTTTGACTGTTGTAGTGGCTTCTTCGGGTTTTTTATTCGGGTTACTTAAGTGCTTATTGAAATCGGCTTCTGATAAAGGCGCGATCTCCTCATCAGCCGTTTGATTATCAGCAGCGACTTTCAACGGTTTCATTTCAATGTCTGGTTTAATACCTTCCGCTTGAATCGAGCGGCCAGAGGGTGTGAAATAGCGTGCAGTGGTTAATTTCAATGCAGTCTTTTCATCTAAAGGTAAAACAGTTTGTACTGATCCTTTACCAAAAGTTTTTTGGCCGACGATAATAGCACGTTTGTGGTCTTGTAAGGCGCCTGCGACAATTTCGGAGGCTGAAGCAGAGCCTTGGTTAACTAAGACAACAACAGGTGCACCGTCCAATTCATCACCGGCATTGGCGGTGTATTCCATCTTCGCATCTTCAACGCGGCCTTCAGTATAAACAATTTTGCCATCATTCAGGAAAGCATCAGAGACGCCCACGGCAGCATTGAGTACGCCACCGGGGTTATTTCGCAAATCTAAAATAATCCCACGCAGATTCTGTTTATTCTCTGCCTTGAGTTTATTTAAGGCTTCGATTAGCGCATCTGTGGTTTTTGCTTGGAAGCTAGAAATACGGACATAGCCATAACCCGGTTCTAACATGCGACTTTTTACGCTTTGAACTTTAATGACATCACGTGTTAGGGTGACTTTGAAAGGCTTATCTTTGCCTTCACGTACAATCAATAGATCAATTTGGGTACCAGGTTGACCACGCATCATTTTAACTGCATCGTTGAGCGTCATACCTTTCACAGGCGCTTCATCTAAACGAATAATCAAATCGCCAGTCATCAAGCCCGCTTTTTGAGCTGGAGTATCATCAATGGGAGAAATAACTTTAACGAAGCCATCTTCCATCCCCACTTCAATACCTAAGCCACCAAATTCGCCGCTAGTACCCACTTGCAGTTCTCTGAATGACTCTTCGTCTAAATAGTCAGAATGGGGGTCTAAGCCTGTCAGCATGCCACGGATGGCATTATTGATCATTTCTTTGCTATCGGGTGTTTCTACATAGTCTTGCTTGATTCGTGCATAAACTTCTGTGAATTTTTGTAGTTGTTCGAGAGGTAGCTCAGTTTGATCAGGAGTTTGTTTAAACGCAAATACACTGAGGCTCAAGCTAGCGCTGACGCCGACTATAGCGCCTGCGAGCACACCGACTGCAAGACGATGATTGGGATGCATGCTATTTCTTCTCCAGGCTTTTTGAAGCCATTTTCTTTAAATATATCTAGTGCATTAGCCCGGAATCGAGGAGTTTAACCCTTATCGACAGGCACTGATTTCAGGTAAGTGCAGGCTCATAGTTTAGCGTATTAGCGTAACCATTGCGCAGGATTTTGTAATGAGCGGCCCTTCCTAACCTCGAAGTAGAGTGCGTCCTGTTCTTGCCCACCGGAGCTGCCTACGGCTGCTATGACCTCGCCTGCTTTTACTAGATCGCCAACCTGTTTATAGTTAGCGCGGTTGTAGGCATACAATGTCATATAGTTGCGGTCATGTTCAATAATTGTTAAAAAACCGTAACCATCCATTTGCCCGACATAAGCAATTTTACCGGGTGCGATAGCTCGTACTTTAGAACCACCTTGAGCTGCAATCACCATCCCTTGCCAATTTTGTTTCTCATTCCGTTGGCTGCCATACGCATGTAAAACCTGACCCGATACCGGTGCTGGCAAACGTCCTTTTAAATTAGAAAAGGACTTATTTGAAGTGAATTCACTGGTAACTGATTGAGTTGGCGTTTTTTCAACTTTTTGCGCGACTTCAGGATTTTCCGGCTCAACTGACTTAGCCGAATTTGGCTCACTTTGGAGTTTTGGTTCGGGTTTTTCTGGTGCAGTTGGCGTCTGTACTATAGAGCGTGCGGCTAATTCATCAAATTTGGTCTGTAGTTTGGCTTCTTGCACACGTAAGCGCTCAACTTGATCTTGCTTAATGCGGATTTCATTCTTTAAACGCTGCAAAACGGTTTCGCGTGAGGCAACCGTGCTTTGTAAGGACTTTTTTTGCCCATGCAGATTCTCTTCTAAACTAGTGAGTTGCAGACGATCTTTTTCCATTTGATTGGTTAAATCTTGGACTTTAATAATAGACGCATTGAGTGCTGCTATTTTGGTACTGCGATGTGCATTCAAATACTCGAAATAGTGCAAGGTACGGCTAATATCAGAAGGGTTATCTTGGCGTAGCAGTAAGCGTAGATAGGATTGATCACCAGCGGTATACATGGCTACCAGTTGCTGGGCTAAAGCCGCGCGTTGAGTTTCGACGTCAACATCTAGTTTTTCTTTTTGTTTATTTGCAGTTTGTAAGCGATTTAACAGTGCTTCGATTTTTTGCTCATTGGCATACACAGTTTTATCGATATCGCTGATTTTTTTCTCCATCTGATTAACTTCATCATTTAAATTTTCAGACTGTTGTTGTTGACGATCAATTTGGGTTTTTAAACGATCAATTTCTTGGCTGACCGCTGAATTTTCAACACTTTGTCCCCAAGTCACGCTGCTCAACAGTAAAAAAAATAAGCCAGCTAGCAGTAGCTTGCTAGTTGCATGGGTGAGAGGTAAGAGCTGGGTTTGAAGTTTCATACTGCTAGTATATCGGTCATAGTGACATTAATTTTGTGCAAATTGATCATAGGTAGCTCCTTTCTGCTTGTCCAGCCTTGAATCGACTCGTGCTTTTGAGTATATGATTGTATTTGTGTATGCTAATATACAAATCATTAGAGCAAGTTAGCGCTTGCGATGGAATTAAAAGTTTAGGTGCTAGTGCCGTAGATTAATGGGTCAGTGTATGCAAATAGAACTAAGAGACAGCGCAAATTTGGAAAACAGTTGTGATATTACTAGCCCCATGTTGGCACGTGATGAGGATATTGACCGTGCTTCACGCTCTTTGAAGGCAATTTCTCATCCTTTACGCTTAAAGATCCTTTGCGTGCTAGGTAACCAAGAAGTCAATGTGCAAGACATTGTTGATAGTGTGGGTACTTCACAAAGCAATATCTCGCAGCATCTAGCTATTTTGCGCGATAAAGGTATTCTGACTTCACGGAAAGACGCCAACCGTGTGTACTATAAAGTTGGTGATTATCGGACTTTGCGCTTGATTAGTATGATGCAGGAAGTGTTCTGTCCTTCGCACTAATTATGTTGGTTAACCATAAGCTAACTGCGCAAAGCTCTTTACGCTCTGCGCACATCTGTATATCTTAAGCTCCACTTTCTGGAGGACTTCAATTGAACGAATATATGGCATTTGTCCAAAACCATTCTCTATTGGTGATGGGCTTTATGGGTGTGCTTGGTCTGATTATTTGGACAGAATTTAATCGGATGACCCGCAAATATAAGCAAGTGGATGTCAACCAAGCTGTCAAATTGATGAATAATGATGAATCGCTAGTGCTAGATGTGCGCGAAGATAATGAGGTACGCGAAGGTAAAATCCAAGGTGCTAAGCATATTCCTTTAGGGCAGCTAGATAAACGCATTGCTGAGATTGAAAAAAGCAAAGAAAAACCTATCTTAGTGTATTGCCGCTCAGGGAATCGTTCAGCACACGCTTGTGCGACCTTGACTAAACATGGTTTTGCGCAAGTTACTAATTTGTCCGGCGGTTTTAGCGCTTGGCAATCTGCAAATTTACCGGTAGTGAAAAAGTAATTGTCATGCCTGCTATTAAGCTCTATGGCACACGTTTTTGCCCTTATTGTGTAAGAGCACGTTTGCTATTGAAACAAAAACAAGTTGAGTTTGAAGACTTAGCTGTAGGTGGGGCAGGTATTACTTGGGCTGAATTAGAACAGATGACTGGACGTGATACGGTTCCACAAATTTACATTGGGGATCTACATGTGGGTGGTTACGACGATTTAGCAGCTTTAAATCGCTCTGGTGAGTTAGACAAATTATTAGGGTTAGTGTGATATGTATATTGTTTGCCCTCATTGCCATAAGACAAATCGAGTTTCAGAAGATAAATTAGCAAGTGATCCACATTGTGGTGCTTGCGCTAAGGTTTTATTCACTGGGCAGCCGACAGAATTTAAATTCGCTGGTTTGCAACGGCATATTCAAAAAAGTGAATTGCCTATTCTTGTGGATTTCTGGGCACCTTGGTGTGGGCCTTGCCGAGTGATGGCACCAGCTTTTGCTGAGGCAGCCGCGCGTTTAGAGCCGAAGATTCGCTTTGCTAAAGTAAATACCGAAGATGATCAACAAGCGAGCATGATTTATGGCATTCGCAGTATTCCAACCATGATATTATTTAATGGTGGGCAAGAGGTAGCGCGTGTTTCTGGTGCTATGAATGCACAGCAAATTCAAAACTGGGTTCAGCAAAATCTGGCCTAAGCTTTAGTAAGATCAACAAAAACGAGTTTACCGTACTTTCAAGGAGTCAAAGTCCGTCATGGCTGAGCAAGAGAACCAACAAGAACCCCAGTTCATTATCCAACGTATTTACGTGAAAGATGTGTCCTTTGAAGCACCAAATTCACCTCAGGTCTTTACTGAAGAGTGGAATCCAGATACCAACTTGGATTTGAACACGAATGTGAATGTGCTAGCCAATAGTAACTACGAAGTTGAGTTGTCACTGACGATTACTGTGAGTAGTAATAGCAAAACCGCGTTCTTAGTTGAAGTAAAGCAAGCGGGCGTATTCTTCATTAGTGGTTATGGTCAAGAACAACTCAATCACTTATTAGCGGCTTATTGCCCCAATACCTTATTCCCGTATGCGCGCGAAGTAATTGCAGGTATGGTCTCGAAAGGTAGCTTCCCAGAAATGCATCTATCCCCTATTAATTTTGATGCACTCTATGCTAAGCGTTTACAAGAGCAAACAGCTACCCAAGCCCCAGCTGCTCCTGCCACTGTAGCAGCCTAGTGAGCTCTGTGCAGTCGATTGCTGTTTATGGCGCAGGCTCTTGGGGAACTGCGCTTGCTTTACAATTAGCACGAAATGGTAGTGAAGTTTGGCTTTGGGATATTGATACTGAGCATGTCCGCCAAATTGAGCAAGAGCGGGTGAATACACGCTATTTGCCGCAAATTCCCTTCCCAGACAAGCTCCATGTCCATCCCGATTTAGCTCAAGTAGCACAACACGCACATTGGCATCTGGTGGTAGTTCCCAGTCATGGCTTTCGCAGCTTGCTGATGGAGTTTAAAGATTTGCTGCCCAGCAGTGATAGTATTTGCTGGGCAACTAAGGGCTTAGAGCTGAATACTGGTAAGCTCCTGCACGAGGTCATGAATGAAACCTTGCCAGATTTTAACAATTACGTAGTTGTTTCGGGGCCAACTTTTGCTTTAGAAGTCGCTAAAGGTTTACCCACAGCCATGACTGCAGCTGCGACTCACGCTGAGTTAGCTCAGCAAGTTGCAAGTGCTTTCCATGGTCAAAACTATCGGGTCTATATCAGTGATGACATTGTCGGGGTAGAGCTGGGTGGTGCGGTAAAGAATGTGTTAGCCATTGCGGCGGGTATTTCTGACGGTTTGGGCTTCGGGGCGAATGCGCGGGCGGCTTTGATCACGCGTGGTTTAGCGGAAATGATGCGCTTAAGCCAACATTTGCGAGCCAAACCAGAAACCCTAATGGGTTTAGCTGGTTTAGGTGATTTAGTTTTAACCTGCACCGATGATCAGTCACGTAATCGCCGTTTAGGTTTAGCTTTGGGGCAAGGCAAAGATTTACAAACGGCCTTAACTGAAATTGGTCAAGCGGTGGAGGGGGCTAAGTCAGCGCATTCTATTGGCAAGCTGGCTGAGCGTGCGGGTGTGGAAATGCCTATCTGTCGGCAAGTTACCCGTATTCTGTATGAAGGTTTACCGCCTTGCCAAGCTGTGCAAGAGCTGATTGGGCGCGATTTAAAAGCTGAATTCTGAGGTGAGTATGTCAAAGGCTCCGTATGCTCTTGGGGTAGTTATGGACCCGATTGCTAGCATCAATACTAAAAAAGATAGTACGTTCGCGATGATGCTAGAGGCACAACGCCGGGGCTGGGCGCTGTTTTATATGCTGCAAGACAGTTTATTTGCGGATAACGGCATCACTTTTGCGCGTATGCAGCCTGTACAAGTCCAAGATGATCCTAAGAGTTGGTTTAGTCTAGGTGAGCCTGTCACCCGCGAATTACATCGCCTTAATTGCGTATTGATGCGTAAAGATCCTCTTTTCAATATGGAGTATATCTACACTACTTATTTATTGGAGCTAGCACAGCGCCAAGGCTTATTAGTGGTTAATCGTCCCGAAAGTATTCGTGCTGCTAACGAAAAGTTGTTTACTGCATGGTTTCCTGAGTTTTGTCCAGCCACTCGTGTGACTCGTGACATGCAACGGATCAGAGAGTTTTTAGCAGAGCAAGGTCATATTGTGGTCAAGCCGTTAGATGGGATGGGTGGCTCAATGATTTTTCAGGTACACCAAGGTGATCCCAATCGTAGCGTGATTCTAGAAACTATTACCGATTATGGTCGCCGCACGATAATGGCTCAGCGTTTTTTACCGGAATTTAAACAAGGTGATAAGCGTATTCTGGTGATTGATGGTGTGCCATTTCCTTATGGTTTAGCACGCATTCCAGCAGAGGGGGAAAGTAGGGGCAATCTAGCAGCAGGTGCGACCGGAGTCGGTTCGCCCTTAACAGAACGCGAACAGGCGATTTGTGCAGCTATCGGGCCAGTTTTAAAAGAAATGGGCTTGTTGTTTGTGGGCTTAGACGTCATTGGCGATTATGTGACTGAGATCAATGTCACTAGCCCTACCTGTATTCGTGAGTTAGACAAAATCTATAATACTAATATCGCCGCTTTGTTATTCGCGGCGATAGAGCAGCGCTTAGCAGCTTGAGACTAATGCTGAGTAATCATCGCGAGCAGTTCATCTTTTAAGTGCAGACGTTTCTTCTTTAAACTTTCCACGACTTCATCTGCTGGAGTTTCGATCTCTTGTTGAATGCGATGGAGTTGATGCTCCAGCTCATCATATTCACCAAACAAACGCGCAAAGTGATGATTTTCCAATTTTAGCTGATGAATACGCTCCTTATGCTCTGGGAATTCGTGCAATAAGTCGTGTGACTCTCCAAACATTTTCTATATCTCCTATATGTAAATCTATTAAGGATCCTCAAAGATACCATATTGCTCTAGTGGCGACCTAAGAAAAATCAAGCTTAGTACGGCCTAGCATCCGACAGATGCTCTGTTTAGAATGCTGGTTTTTACACATGCATGCGAGCTAGGGATGAAAGCACGGGTTAAATGGTTAGATCATATGAGTTTTGTCGGTGAGTCAGGCAGTGGTCATTCAGTGGTAATGGACGGTGCTCAGGAAGCAGGGGGGCGTAACCTAGGTATTAGGCCAATGGAAATGCTGCTTTTAGGCTTAGGGGGCTGCTCTTCCTTCGATGTAGTAATGATTTTACAAAAATCGCGTCAAGCTATCAGTGATTGTGAAGTGCTGTTAGAAGCTGAGCGTGCGAATGAAGATCCAAAGGTTTTTACGCGTATTCATATGCACTTTATTGTCAAAGGGCATAATCTGTCTACTGATAAAGTCGAGCGCGCTGTCAAATTGTCAGCAGAAAAATACTGCTCTGCCTCTATGATGTTAGGCAAAACTGCTGAAATTACACATGGCTTTGAAGTAATTGAAGGTTAGTCTTTGTAGGAAAAATGTGCATATTACCTAAATTAACTTGCGCTGTATCCTTGAGTTCTGCATAGTTCGCAACTTTGGAGGTAGAGGAAAAGATAGTCAGATTTAGTAGCTAATAAAAACAGTTGTAGTTCGCTTAGATTTTGATCGAACTATCAAGTCTCCAAAAAATTTACCTATACTCAACTTACCAAGTATTTTATTAGAATGAGACTGATGATTAATCAAGATAACTATCAGACTGGGCTAAATAAAAGTGGAATGTCAATAAAGAATTTTAGTAAGTATTAATATTTTAATAATTAACTAATTTCACTCAAAACTGATATTTTTTATGCTTTCTATAGAAACAAAGTAAATATTTTGCTAGTTTCGTTTGTGGGGAAGTCAGTGGGGTTGAGTATGTATCCGGATTGATACATAGTCCTGAGTGAAATGGATTTCGATGATCGTTGTATCCGAGGGAATTCATGAATAAAAGTAGTAGTCTTAGGGGAGTGTCGGTTTGTTCTTTGGGATTATCAGCTGCCATTTTAGGTGGTTGTGCGGCAACGCCCGAATCGATGAAACCAACAGTCCAGCCAGCTGTCGCTAACAGTAACAATACCACTTACGTCGTTAAAAAGGCTTCAATCCGCCACTATAGCTCAACTAGCTACAAACATAACGCCCAACGCGAGGTTAATCGCCAAGCTCGCCGTCAAATTCAAGCCTATCAAAGTACTGATACAGTTAGTCGCAGAACCGCAGCAGTCGGCCTAACACGCGAACAATACCAAGCCCGTTTTGAAGCAGAAAAAGCAGCGCGCGCTGCTGAAGCCTTACGTATTCAACAAGCCAAAGCGGCTGCTGAAGAGCGTCAGCGCATTGCGAGAGAGAATGCAATTCGCGAGGAATACGTGCAAAAATGGGAAGCGAATAAAGCAGCTATTAAATCTCGTCAAGCGAAAGCCAAAGCTAAACGTGCTCGTCAACAAGCTGAAATCCAAGTTAAGCAAGAACGCGCCCAAGTGATGGTGAAAAAAGTCGAGAATGTCATTCGTACGGCTGCGAGTGAAATCGGTACGCCGTATGTGTGGGGCGGTAAAATGCCAGGTAAAGGCTTCGATTGTAGTGGATTAGTGCAACATTCTTTGGCTCAGGGCGCTAATGTGCGTATTCCACGTACTGCTGCTGAGCAATATGCAGCTGCGATAAAAGTAGCGAGTGGCAGTGCCAGTCGTGGTGACTTAGTGTTCTTTAGAACACGTGGCAATGGGGTTAGCCATGTAGGAATTTATTTAGGTAATGGCAAGTTTTTACATGCTCCTCGTAAGGGTAAAACAGTGACAGTGAGTACGATTACTGGTTACTGGCAAGACCGTTTAATTGGTTTTGGTCGTATCCCTGGTGCTTGTAAGCTGCCGATTCAAATGGTCTAAACTTGTTAGTTTCTTTAGATTAAAAGGCCGCAACAGCGGCCTTTTGCTTGAGCAGAGAGTTTTAGTTGACTGAAGTGCTAGTAGGCTGTGTATTGGAGGGAGTACTGCTATCTTTAGGCGGTTCATTAGGAGTGGTGGTTTCGGCAGGCAATTGATCAAGTATAACAGGCTCAGTTCTTGCGGGGCTTGCAGCCTCGTTGGTTGATATAGGTGGATTAGTTGGCTTATTACTGGAGGGTTCAATAACAGGCCGGTTTACCATTAATGCAAAGAAACCAATAGCTGCTAAAGTGTAAAGCGTAGCTGATAAATTCATTGCTAATTCCTTGAAGCGTTAAAATTTTGCTGTTGTTGAGTATAAGACATCAACAGGTGCTTTTCAGACTTCTCACTGAAGTTTAACACAGGTTACTAAATTCGGTTTATTCGATGAATATGTTCAAAATATACGATTGGACATAAAAAGCGCAGTTGGCTAGATTAGACTCAGGTGTATCATTCATAGATTGATTTGTTAACCCAAAAAAGAGGAGTCAAAAATGGAGTTAAAAGGAAGTAAAACCGAGCAGAGCTTAAAAGATGCATTTGCCGGTGAGTCTCAAGCCAATCGCCGTTATTTATACTTTGCAGCAAAAGCTGATGTTGAGGGTTATAACGATGTAGCGGCCGTGTTTCGCTCTACCGCTGAAGGTGAAACAGGTCATGCTCACGGGCATTTAGAGTATTTAGAGGTCTCTGGTGATCCAGCCACTGGTTTACCGATTGGAGGCACTGCCGATAATCTACGTTCTGCAGTCGCAGGCGAAACCCACGAGTATTCCGATATGTATCCCGGGATGGCGAAAACTGCTCGTGAAGAAGGTTTTGACGAAATTGCTGATTGGTTTGAAACTCTAGCTAAAGCTGAGCGTTCACACGCTAATCGTTTCCAAAAAGCTTTAGATACTCTAGACGCTTAAGCATTTTGATCTCAGTCCCTCTGCATCTTCGAGGGAGGTTTAAACAAGCTCTATAAACTCCTCCCCTATGCTGCAGGGGAGGCTGAGGGTTCGTGTTTACTTATGGAGCAACAGCGATGGCAACTCCTAAACGTGAAGGCAGCCTTGAAGCTGCCACTCGCCACCCACTCGATTGGAAAAATCCCGACTTCTATAATGAAGCTTCAGTACTCAAGGAAATGGAGCGTGTCTTCGACTTGTGCCATGGCTGTCGGCGATGTGTAAGCTTATGCAATTCATTCCCTACTCTATTTGATCTAGTCGATAATTCAGCCTCGATGGAAGTGGATGGTGTTAAGCAAGAGGATTATTGGCAGGTGGTTGATCACTGCTATTTATGTGATCTCTGTTATATGACTAAATGTCCGTATACCCCTCCACATGAATGGAATATCGATTTTCCACATCTGATGCTGCGTGCTAAAGCAGTACGTTTTAAACAGCATGGAGCGAGTGTTCGCGATAAGCTGCTGACCTCGACTGACTTGGTGGGGAGTCTTGCAGGGATCCCAGTCGTATCTCAGGTAGTGAATAGTTTTAATCAGAATAAGACTTTCCGCAAAGGTTTAGCCAAATTAGGGATTCACCCAGATGCCATTGTGCCTGCTTATCATAGTAAAACAGCGCGTAAATTAATTAATGCAGAGAAAACTCTAGAACCTAGTGTTGCTAAGCCAACGGCACGCACCACCGGTAAGGTAGCCATCTTCACAACTTGCTATGGCAATCGTAATGCGCCAAATATTGTCGAAGATTTAATGAAAGTGTTTGAGCATAATGGGATTCCAGTTACCTTGCTGGCTAAGGAACAGTGCTGTGGTATGCCTAAATTAGAATTAGGTGATTTGGATGCAGTGGCTGCGGCTAAAGAGGCTAATATTCCACAAATGCTCGTGCTGCTGAAGGACGATTGGGATATTGTTGCCCCTATACCTTCATGTGTATTGATGTTTAAACAAGAGCTGCCTTTAATGTTCCCCAATGATGAAGATGTGAAAGTAGTCAAACAGCGCATCTTTGATCCATTTGAATATCTAATCCTGCGGCATCGTGAGGGTAAGCTCAAAACTGATTTTAAGCAGTCTTTAGGTAAAGTGGCTTATCACACCGCTTGCCATTTGCGGGTACAAAATATTGGCTATAAAACTCGTGAAGTGTTGGAGCTGGTGCCTGAGACTAAAGTTGAGCTGTTAGAGCGTTGTTCTGGGCATGACGGTACTTATGCAGTGAAGACCGAATTCCATGAAATTTCCATGAAAATTTGTCGACCGGTTGTGAGTAAGCTTAAACAAGTAAAACCAGATTATTATGGCAGCGACTGCCCGATGGCGGGTGATCAGATCGAAAATGGTTTAGACGAAGGTGCTGATGCGCCAACCCATCCGCTAACGATGCTAAGGATCGCTTACGGACTCTAATTCACAGGAGGACAGGATGACTAAACTCACGCGTGCAGATTTAATGAGTCTGGAACAGTATGCGGAGCAGCGCCCCGCATTTCGAGAAAAAGTGATTGCACATAAAGCCGCTCGCAAAATTGCGCTTGGCCCCAATGCGACCTTATATTTTGAAGATCGTCTAACGATTCAATATCAAATTCAAGAGATGCTAAGAGTTGAGCGGATCTTTGAAGCAGCCGGTATTGAGGAGGAACTGGAAGCTTACAATCCCTTGATTCCAGATGGCTCTAATTGGAAAGCCACCTTCATGTTGGAATTTCCTAACCCTGAAGAGCGTAAGTTGTGGTTGGCTAAATTACTGGGAATTGAGCGCCAAACTTGGGTACAAGTAGTGGGTTTTGAAGCCGTGTTTGCGATTGCGAATGAAGATTTAAGCCGCGAAACAGAAGAAAAAACCGCTGCTGTACATTTTTTGCGTTTTGAATTAAGTGCTGGAATGAGCGCTGCAGTCAAAGCAGGTGCGGGGGTATTGATGGGAATTAATCATGTTAATTACACACATAGCATCGAAATCAAGCAGGCTTCACAACTATCCTTGGCAGCTGACTTAAATTAAACGATGACAACACTCATTACTCAAGCTAGCGTCAATCAGTTCGCTGGCCAGCTTGCAAATCATCCAATCTATTCAGCACTGCAGACCCTAAAAGATTTGCAGCGCTTTATGGAGCATCATATTTATTCAGTATGGGACTTCATGTCTTTGATTAAATATTTGCAAGCGGCCGTGGCGCCCACTGTAGTACCTTGGCTACCAAAAGGCGATAGTTCCATTCGCCGCTTTATCAACGAATTAGTGCTCGAAGAGGAAAGTGATCAGCTTGAAGATGGTAATTATTCTAGTCATGTTGAGTTGTATTTACGGGCGATGCATGAGGTTGGAGCAAATACAGAGCCGTTTCTTGAGTTTTTAAGTACAGTGGATGCTAAAGGCGTCGGTACTGCTCTAGATTTGCCTAGTGTTCCAGAAGCATCCCGTATTTTTACCCAACAAACATTTGCCTTTCTAGCCAGTCAGCAGGCACATCAAGTGGCAGCGGCTTTAGCTTTAGGGCGCGAGCATATTATTCCTCTCATGTTTCGCTCCTTGCTTAATCGCATGCAAATCACTACAAGTGATGCTCCGATCTTTCATTTCTATTTAAATCGGCATGTGCACTTAGATGAGGATTTCCATGCGCCTTTATCTCTACGTCTGCTGAATAGTTTGTGTGCAGATGATCCAGTAAAAACCGATCAGGCTTTACAGACCGCTCAGCAAGCGGTGCAAGCTCGCCTGCAGTTTTGGGATGGCGTGTTAGTGGCGCTTAAAGCTTAAACTACTAGTGACTACGATTCGTCGAAAACCAAGCTAGAGCTTCTAAAGCTTGACGATGTGGGCTAGCAGGAAGATACTTTAAATGCTCAATCGCCAGTTGTGCTTCGCGCTTGGCTAGTTCGGCAGTGTAGTTTAAAGCGTTTGTGTCACGGATAGCTTGAATGATTTGTGCTAAGTTCTCTAGTCCACCATGCTCAATTGAGTCACGCAACATTTGAGCGGTAGTACCATTACTTTGGCGCAAAGCTACAATTAGGGGTAGGGTAGGTTTACCCTCAGCTAGATCATCACCAACATTTTTACCCATGGCTTCGCTGCTAGCGGTGTAGTCAAGCATGTCATCAACGAGCTGAAAGGCAGTGCCTAAATGCATACCATAGCGCGCCATGGCTTGTTCTTCTTCAGGGGATTTGCCTGCTAAAACCGCTCCTAATTGACAAGCCGCTTCAAAAAGACGCGCCGTTTTAGAGTGAATGACTTCCATATAACGCTCTTCAGTCGTATCGGGGTCGTGACAATTAAGGAGCTGAAGCACTTCACCTTCAGCAATCACATTCGTCGTGCTGGCAAGAATTTCCATCACGCGCATACTGCCAACATCGACCATCATCTCGAAAGAGCGTGAATAGAGAAAATCACCCACTAAGACCGCAGCTTGATTTCCCCAAACATTGTTGGCAGTTTCTTTTCCCCGCCGTAAATCGGATTCATCCACCACGTCATCATGCAGTAAAGTTGCGGTATGGATAAACTCAATAATGGCAGCCACATCAATATGTCGATCACCTTGATAGCCACAGGCGCGTGCACAGATAAGCGCTAATAAGGGACGCAGACGTTTACCACCACTATTAATAATATAGTGGCTGAGTTGGTTGACCAAAGCGACGTCAGAGTGTAAACGCTGTTGGATGAGCGTGTTGACGGCACGCATATCGTCTGCGGTCAGTTGGAGTATTGTGGTAAAGTCCATTATCGAGCAGCTAGCTGAAAGCACTGCATGCTAGAAACAGCTAAGGATTGTGTCAAGCAATAGTCGCTATCTATCTTGCTTTACCTAGATGAAGTTGAATTCGTTTGACCTAGACCGCTTAAAACAGTAGAATTTCGCGGCTCTTTAACAGGACATTTTTCTGGAGAATCTTAATCATGTACGCGATCATCGTAACCGGCGGTAAACAATACCGCGTCGCTCAAGGCGACACACTGCTAGTTGAAAAGCTAGAAGTGGAAGAAGGCGCAAGCATTGATTTTGAGAATGTCCTGATGGTCGGGGAAGGTGAATCAGTGCAAATTGGTACACCTTACCTTGCAGGAAGTAAGGTGACTGCAACGGTAAAGGCCCAGACTCGCGGCGAGAAAGTGCGGATTATGAAGTTCCGCCGCCGTAAGCACCATCAGAAATGTACTGGTCACCGCCAGTATCTGACAGAAATCGAAATCACTGGTATTTCAGCGTAAGGGGTAATTATCAATGGCACATAAAAAAGCAGGCGGTAGTACCCGCAACGGACGCGATTCAGAATCCAAACGTTTGGGTGTGAAGCGTTTTGGCGGTCAATTTGTATTGGCTGGCAATATTCTCGTGCGTCAGCGCGGGACTCACTTCCACCCCGGCGACAATGTTGGCTGCGGTAAAGATCATACTTTATTTGCGAAAGCAGATGGCGTGGTTACTTTCCAAGTCAAAGGTGAGAAAGGCCGCAAGTTTGTCAGTATTCAGCCCTTATCTGCTGAAAACGCCTAAGGCAAGTTTCGGACACGAATCCTAGAAGCCCCGCCTGTCGGGGCTTTTTCGTGTATGCTTCACAGACGCAAGTCGAGGCAAGGTTATGCAGTTTGTTGATGAAGTCGTCATTCAAGTGAAAGCGGGTGATGGCGGGAATGGCGTAGTTAGTTTTCGCCGGGAAAAAAATATTGAATTTGGTGGCCCCGATGGCGGTGATGGCGGTGATGGCGGTGATGTTTACTTAGTGGCGGATCGTAATCTCAATACTCTGATTGATTTCCGACATTTACGCCACTATGAAGCTGAGCGCGGTAAGAATGGTGCTGCACGCAATATGACGGGCAACCGTGGTGAGGACAAACTCGTACCCGTACCGGTAGGTACAATGGCCTTCGATGAAGAGACGGGTGAGTTGATCGGTGATTTGACCGAACCAGAGCAACGCTTAATGGTGGCTAAAGGTGGCTTTCACGGTCTAGGCAATTTACGCTATAAAAGTTCAGTGAATCGTGCGCCACGCCAATGCAAACCGGGTACTGAAGGCGAGTTTCGTACCTTGCGCCTTGAATTGAAATTATTAGCGGATGTGGGCTTATTAGGCTTACCGAATGCAGGTAAATCAACCTTGATCAGTGCGGTATCCTCTGCGCGCCCGAAAGTAGCGGACTATCCCTTTACTACTTTATACCCGAATTTGGGGGTAGTGCGGGTAGGCGATTTGCAAAGCTTTGTGATGGCAGATATTCCCGGTTTGATTGAAGGTGCGTCGGAAGGCGCTGGTTTAGGGATTCAGTTCCTCAAGCACTTATCGCGTACCAGTTTACTTCTGCATGTGGTGGATATTGCACCTTTAGATGATTCTATTGATCCCGTTGAATCGGTGCACACGATTGAGCACGAACTAGAAAAATACAGTGATGAGTTGGCTGATCGTCCACGTTGGTTGGTCTTAAATAAGATTGACCTAGTGCCTGAAGAAGAGCGCCAACAGCGCTGCCAAACGATGGTCGATGCTTTAGACTGGCAAGGTGAAGTATTCTTTATTTCTGCGGCGACCGCCAATGGTACGCAGGATTTATGTTATCGAATTATGCAGTACTTAGAAGAAAATGCAGAATAGGGCTGAATTTATCCATACGACGCGCCGCTGGATTGTCAAAATCGGTAGTGCTTTGTTAACTCGCGATGGCGAAGGCCTAGATCGTGCGGCTTTGGCCGATTGGGCAGGGCAAATGGCACGCCTACGCAAGCAGGGTGTTGAGATCGTACTGGTCTCTTCGGGAGCGGTAGCTGAGGGAATGAGTCGGATGGGCTGGAAACAAAAGCCTAAAGCCTTATTTGAAAAGCAAGCGGCGGCTGCGATTGGGCAAATGAGCTTGATTCATGCGTATGAGGTCATTTTCCAAGAGCAAGGTTATTTAGCAGCTCAAGTGTTATTGACACACGATGATTTAGCGAATCGCCGCCGTTATCTGAATGCACGTAATACGCTACGCACCTTAGTCGAGCTAGGTACCATTCCGGTTATTAATGAGAATGATACGGTGGCTGCTGAAGAATTGCGCTTAGGTGATAATGATACGCTCGGTGCTTTAGTGGCTAATTTAGTGGAAGCTGAGTTGTTGGTCATTTTGACCGATCAAAATGGCTTGTATGACAAAGACCCACGCAAGTTCACAGATGCCCAACTCATTAGTTCTGGTCGCGCCAATGATGAGCGCTTTTTAGACTATGCTGGTGGAGCAGGAACGATTATTGGTAGTGGGGGTATGCGTACTAAAGTATTAGCCGCGCGCCGTGCCTCTACGTCAGGTTGTGCCACGATTATTGCTTCAGGTCGTGAGCCTAAGATATTAGAGCGTTTATATGCTGGTGAAGACCTAGGCTCGCTACTTTTACCGGATGAAGCGCCACTCGCTGCTCGTAAGCAATGGATTGCCAGCCAATTACAGTCATGTGGCAAGTTATGGCTAGATGCAGGGGCTGCACGGGCTATTCAGAGTACTGGTGGTAGCTTGTTGCCGGTGGGTGTTGTGAAAGTGGAAGGTGAGTTTGAGCAAGGCGAAGTCGTCAGCTGCTTAAGCCCTGAAGGCAAGGTGTTGGCGAAAGGTCTCGTTAATTATAGCAGTGAAGAGGCTGAGCTGATTAAACGCAAACCTTCACGTGAAATTGAAAGTATCCTTGGGTATATTGATGCGCCAGAGCTGATCCATCGGGATAATCTGGTTTTATTATGATTTCGTGATAGGCTTCCTTTGCGACAATCCCCTTTTAAATTAATACGGTAGTGAGAGTGCATGAGCGTTCAAGAGGCTTACGATATTCAAGTTTCGGTAGAGGCTAAATACCTAGAAGCGGAATCTGATCCTGAGCATGATCGCTATGTGTTTGCCTATACCATCACGATTGTTAATCAAGGCACCGTAGCAGCACGCTTACTCACCCGCCATTGGATTATTACCGATTCAAATGCGATGACTCAGGAAGTGAAAGGGGATGGCGTGGTGGGGGAGCAACCTTATTTATCCCCCGGTGAAGGTTTCCGTTATACCAGTGGAGCTGTATTGGATACGCCGGTTGGCTCTATGCAAGGTAGTTACCATTTACGGGCGGATGACGGTCATGAGTTTGATGCGCCGATTAAACCGTTTAGCTTATCTAATCCCCGTTTACTCCACTAAGCCATCTCTATCTTAAATCCCATAGACATAAAAAAAGCTCGTGTAAGTGTTTACACGAGCTTTCCTGTTGTAGTTTCACTTTCCTTGTGAAGACCACGAACTTATTCCATTAACACACAGGGGGCGACCTTGCCCAATCCACAACGGAGTTTAAAAGTTTGCAGTCGGTCATTACAGCTGAAACCAAGATAGGCGGTTGAAAACCGGTTACCAACTAAAAATTCGTCTGCCATCTGTCTGTTAGACAGTGACAAAATAAAAGAAACTTATAAAAATACCCAGCATAAACAATAATACTAAATGGCTCAAACCCCTGCGCCCTTGTTACTTGTCAATCACAATAACTAAGTTTGGACAACCAGAAGTATAATAAAATGAGTGCAATCCAATTTAAGCGTGACATTGTGTGGAAGTGCGTTATTCCACTGGTGCTAGCCACAGGCTTCAGCCAAACCGTATCTGCTGATATTTATATGTATACTGATAAAGATGGTACCCGTTGGTTAACCAATGGTTCTGTTGCCGGTAAAAACGCCAAGCTTATTGCGCGCACCCCTAAATCCAAATCTAAAAAATATGCCGCTTCTAATGATTCCTTAGAGAGTATTGAACCTCTGCGTGTGAGCGGTCGTGCAGGTAGTTGTACTCGGCTGAATCATAATCAAGTTGAACAGCGAACAGCACCTCACATAAGTACTATTCGTAAATATGCTGAATATTACGGGGTGGAGGAAAATTTAATTCGCGCCGTGATGCGCCAAGAGTCTTGTTTTAATGAGGGTGCACGTTCCCAAGTTGGTGCTACTGGCTTAATGCAACTCATGCCGGGTACTGCTGACTTATTAGGTGTCGCGAATATCAATGACCCGCGCCAAAATATTAAAGGTGGTGCTAAGTATTTAGCACAAATGCTGAAGCGCTTTAATGGCAATAAACAACTAGCACTTGCTGCTTATAATGCCGGGCCCGGTGCTGTAGAAAAGCATGGCGGCGTACCACCTTATCGTGAAACTCGCGATTATGTGGTGAAAGTATTATCTGAATACAAACGCTTAGAAAAACATCAACAGCAAAATGAGTTTGTTCAGGCTAATTATTATATGGAACAACCACAACAAGTTAGGCGTAGCTCTACACAACAACGTCCACGCAATAGCTATTCACGTAGTGGTTATCAATTAACGAGTTTCTCTCGTAGCCAAGGTGAAGACTTTAGCGTCTTTACTGGGCGCAATCCTGATCAGTATTAAGCACCTGCTTGTTTCTCTTGGCCTTGCTTTTTCTAGGTAAGGCCTCTTTTTTCACACAAGTCTGGCGTGTTTTTCATAGGCCATGCTATCCTTTTCGGCTAATTTCATTATTCACTACGGGAGTAGATTGCAATGTCAATGGCAGATCGTGATGGCGTAATTTGGCTGGACGGTGAAATGGTGCCGTGGCGTGAAGCTAAAACCCACGTCCTGACGCATACGTTGCATTATGGTATGGGGGTTTTTGAGGGGGTACGTGCGTATAAAGCTGAGCAGGGTACATCTATTTTCCGTTTAAAAGAGCATACCGATCGCTTATTTAATTCTGCGAAAATTATGCGTATGAGCATTCCTTATAGCAAAGAAGAGCTCAATGAAGCACAACGTCAGGTCGTGCGTGAAAATAAGCTAGAAACGGCTTATTTACGTCCTATGTGCTTCTATGGTTCTGAGGGTATGGGTTTACGAGCGGATAATCTGAAAACGCATGTCATGGTCGCTGCTTGGACTTGGGGCGCGTATTTGGGCAATGAGGCGATGGAGAAAGGCATTCGGATCAAAACCTCTTCCTATACGCGCCATCATGTCAATATTGCGATGTGTAAGGCTAAAGCCAATGGCAACTACATTAACTCGATGCTGGCGTTACGTGAAGCCTTAGATGATGGTTATGATGAGGCTTTACTATTGGATGTTGAAGGCTTTGTCGCAGAAGGCAGTGGTGAAAACTTTTTCTTGATTAAAGATGGCGTGATCTACACGCCTGATTTAACCGCTGCTTTAGATGGGATTACACGTCGTACTTTATTAGCAATGGCGAAAGATTTAGGCATTGAAGTACGTGAAAAGCGGATTACTCGTGATGAGGTCTATATTGCGGACGAAGCTTTCTTTACAGGTACTGCTGCTGAGGTAACACCGATTCGTGAATTAGATCGTCGCCCGATTGGAGAAGGTGTGCGTGGCCCGATTACAACGAAATTGCAGCAGCTATTCTTTGATATTGTGCATGGGCGCAATCCAGCTTATTTAGCTTGGTTAACACCGGTGGCTGCATGAAAACACCGGAGTTAAAGGACTATAAAAGCCTGAATGATACGCGAGAAGTCGTAGTTAATGCTCAGGATTTACCTTTGCATTGCCCAACCAATGAAAATGCTCTGTGGTGCGCTCACCCTAAAGTGTTTTTACCGATTGATACTTCGCCTGATAAGACCTATCGCTGCCCCTATTGTGGGACTTTATATCGTTTAATGAATTAAGCTGGGCAGGCTCAAGCAGTCGTCAATGGCTACTTGAGCCAAACCATTAAAACATACTGCGATTAAGCAGCATGTGAGCAGCAATACTGCCGAAATAGCCGAGTGCAATCACAGGTGTCCACCTCAGGTGACTCATAAAAGTGTAATGCCCACGCGCTTGCCCCATAAGAGCTACTCCAGCGGCAGAGCCGATGGATAATAAGCTACCGCCAACACCTGCAGTTAAAGTTACCAATAACCATTGCCCAACAGGCATCTCAGGATTCATCGTTAAAACCGCAAACATGACAGGAATATTATCTACTACTGAAGATAATAGGCCGATGGCGATATTGGCATAAGTAGCGCCCAACTGACCGTAGAGTAGTTGTGAGGCCATTTCTAAGTAGCCAATAAAGCCCAAACCACCTACGCACATAACTACTCCGTAAAAGAACAACAAGGTATCCCATTCAGAACGGGCGATTTTGTCGAAAATATCAAATCCCTGTCTAGCTGTGGGTTGCACATGCGCCATGTTGGATTCAAAGGGGTCAAAATAGCCGCGAATCCGCGCTCGATGATAGGTTTTCTTTAAGTAATAGCCATAAAGTTGGAGTAAAGCCAAACCTGTAAACATTCCCAATACCGGTGGTAAATGCAGTGAGTTATGGAAGGTAACGGCTAGCGCAATGGTGAAAATAAATAGAGCTAAAATGGCAAAGGCCCCGCGTTTGACCGGAACGGGGCGCGAATCAAGAGTCTGTGGTGCGCTTTTGGAAACGGTAAAGCTCATGATTAAAGCCGGAATAAACCAGTTGAGGACAGACGGGATAAACAGTGCAAAGAACTCCCAAAATTCTACTACACCTTTTTGCCAAACCATTAAAGTGGTGATGTCGCCGAAAGGGCTGAAGGCGCCACCGGCATTCGCCGCAATCACGATATTGATACAGGACACTGCAATAAAGGCGTGATCATCCCTTCCCACGGCGAGAATGACGGCACACATCAATAAAGCCGTGGTCATATTGTCGGCAACGGGCGAGATAAAAAAGGCCATTACCCCAGTTAACCAGAAAATTTGTCTTAGATTAAAGCCTTTATGTAGTAACCAAGAGCGCAAGGCATCGAAGATACGTCGCTCTTCCAAGGCATTGACATAGGTCATCGCGACTAATAAGAATAAAAATAACTCTGCGTATTCTAATAAATTATGCCGTGCTGCTTCAGCGGGTAAACCACTCTGTCCACCATAGGCAAGCGCAATGGCGACCCAGATTAAACCTGCTGCTAAGATGACCGGTTTAGATTTACGTAAATGCGTATATTCTTCTAAAACTACTAAGGTATAAGCGCTGAGGAAAGCGATTAGAGCAAAATAACCAGCGGTGTGATTGGTTAAATCAAGACGTGTTTCGGTGGTAGTTGTGACTGCCCAAGCAAGCTCTGGTAAAGCGCTCAAACAGCAGATGAGTAACCAGTTTAAAGATCTATATGGCATAAGCGCCTCCTAGCACTGTGATGTTGAAGGGAGACTAGATTTTATGATGAAAGAAGCACTTAGCTTCGCTTTTGAATCTCGCATCTTCTCTAAAATGAGTCTAGTCTTTTTTGGTAAACTATCCATTTAGATGGATTATTTTGCCCCCACAAGCCAGCAATGATATATAGACCAAAATTTTTTCAAAAAGGGCATGCTATGAAACAGTTGTTATTATTAGGATTGGCAAGTTTATTAGTCGCTTGCGGTGGTAAAGAAGAACCCAAGGTATCTAACACCACTACAACACCGCCAACAGCCTCTACACCGCTTGATAAAGCTGCTTTAAGCGAGCAAGCTAAAAATGCAATCAAAACGTATGGTGGTAGTTTAAAAGCAGAGTTGCAAACGGCGATGCAAGCGGGTGGACCTGTCAATGCCATTAGCGCTTGCCAACTAAAAGCTCCTGAAATCGCTAAAACGGTCTCTGAAGCTGAGCAGTTGCAAATTTCGCGGGTTAGCCTGCGTAATCGTAATCCAGTGATGGGTGTACCGAATGAATGGCAAACTCAAGTCCTGAATGATTTTGAAGCCCGAAAAGTAAAAGGTGAAGCGCTTGAATCCTTGGTATATTCTGAATTGGTAGAAAACGGTGGGAAGCAGGAGTTTCGTTTTATGAAAGCTATTCCGACAGAAGCGATGTGCCTAACTTGCCACGGTAGCGAAATTAGCCCAGCAGTCATGACTCGCCTAAAAGAACTGTATCCGCAAGATAAAGCGACTGGTTTTAAGGAAGGTGATTTACGCGGGGCATTTGCAGTGGTAAAAAATTTACCTTAACCCCAAAGAATAGGCAGTTTAGGTTTGAAAAGCATGTTATCCAATGCCTTGGAGCTTTATATCACGGCAGCCCATGAATGCCCTTACCTCGCAGAGCGTAAGGCAACTAATCTGCTTGTCGATCCGGCTTATGCTATGGATAATCGCACCTATAGCCATTTGCTAAATAAAGGTTTCCGTCGCAGTGGAAGCGATGTCTATCGCCCTTGCTGCTACCGTTGCCAAGCGTGTATTTCCACTCGCATTCCGGTCGAGCGCTTCCAACCTTCCCGCAGTCAAAAGCGCACTTGGAAACTGAATCAAGATTTGATAGTGCGCATCAATCAAGACGGCTACAAGGATGCATATACTGAGCTATATTTAAGCTATGTGCGCTCGCGGCATACTGGCGGTGGGATGGACGATGATACACCCAGCACCTTTGCAAGCTTTATCCTAACGCCTTGGTGCCAAACCGTACTGATTGAGTTTTGGAAAAATGAGACTTTATTGGCGGTAGCAGCGACGGATTGGCTGAAGCAAGGTCTATCTTCGGTTTATACCTTCTTTGATCCAAAGGAGGGAAGTGAGCGAGGTTTAGGCACTTTTGCTTTACTTTGGCAAATTCATTGGGCAACTGAATTAAAATTGCCTTATGTTTACCCAGGCTATTGGATTAAAGAATCGCAGAAGATGAATTACAAAGTACGCTTCCAGCCTATAGAGGGCTTTGTTAATAATCAGTGGGTACAGCTTGAGAAGCCAGATTAGGAAGCCAACATGGATTTAAGCGACGAGCAACTCTTGCGCTATAGCCGCCAAATCCTCCTTCCACAATTTGATGTTCAAGGCCAAGAGCGCTTACTGCAAGCTACTGTACTTATCTTTGGCTTAGGAGGGTTAGGTTCTCCAGTTTCTTTATATTTAGCTGCCAGTGGCATTGGTAAACTTATCCTAGTTGATCCCGATCATGTCGATTTAAGTAATCTGCAGCGGCAAATTGTGCATAGTGAAGCAACAGTCGATCTGCCAAAAGTCAATTCGGCTCAACAGCGTTTACAAGCCATTAATGCCAGTATTGAAATTAAAACTCATCAGCAAGCTTTTACTGGAGAAGCACTCGTTGCTCTAATTCAGCAAGCTGATTTAGTTCTCGACTGCACCGATAATTTAGCCACTCGCTTAGCGATTAATGCTGCTTGTGTGCAGGCTAAAAAGCCCTTGGTGTCGGCTGCAGCAATTCGCTTTGAAGGGCAGATTGGTGTATTTCAGGCTACTGAAACTTCACCTTGTTATCAGTGTTTCTATGGCAAGGTTGTAGACTTGCCACAAACCTGCACGACTAATGGTGTGTTAGGACCAGTGCTGGGTGTGCTTGGGAGTATGCAAGCGATTGAGGCGATTAAACTGCTTACACAGATCGGCGAACCTTTGGTAGGACGTATGCTGTTATTTGATGCGCTCAATATGGAGTGGACAGCGATTCGTGTACCTAAGCGAGTTGATTGTCCAGTGTGTGCCTAAACGGGCTTTTTTTAAGCTAACCGCCACCGCGACGATAGTAAAGGTCAAACTGCGTCAAAAACTGCTTGATTTCAGTATCACTTAGGTCAATGAACTGGATGTGCATCGGTAGGTAGGGAAGCGCGAGTAAAGCAATTCTGCGTACTTGCTCAGCTTGCAGTTGAATAGTCACTGAGCCATTCGCAACAGCAACAGTGATGAACTCGTCACTCGTTTGATAACTATAATTGCGCAACGCAGAGGGCAGAATTTGCATGAATTCTGCCCGTGTAAAACCCATTTCTCGATATAAAGCTTGCAGCCTAACCTCCTGCAACGGGTGGCCAAATAGCGACAGCATCATTAGGTTTTAGCGCAAAGGCTTGATCACGATCCCTATCACAAACAAACACCCCATTCACTAACACCAAATGTGCCATTGGCCGGGGTATTTGAAAGCGGTCGATTAACTCATTTAAGCTAATCGATTCTAGGACTTCGATCTCAGCTTTATTGTGCTTAGCACCTGCGGGTAGCAAATCGCCAAGGTGGGCGTAAAGTTTTAAGGTAATCTGCATGATTAAGCAACGCGCTGCTGTAAATAAGCCTCCATAAAGCGGCTTGGGTTATCCATCAAATAGTCTTTCCACTTCCCTAAGCGAGTGCGATTTTGAATTAAACCCCGCAAAGCCCCAATATGCTGTGTCATACCTAAAGTATTCGCGCCGACCAGACGCTCACCTTTGAATTGCAGGTTGATGTAGCGATAGTGCTCAGGGTCATTCAAAGTCGCTGACTCGCCATTTTCGACACCTTGCCACAAGCCAAAAGAGGCTGAAATCAGTCCCATGGTGTCTAGTACATTCATATTGACGCTGCCTTGGTGCAGGTAATGGCCACCGGACATATTCGTCGCAGCAATAAAACCATGCTCCACTGCAGTCGGCTGAATCGCTTGTACACTATAATCGCCGGTAGAAAAGTCCCTACCTTCTGCTACATCGCCGGCTGCAAAGATGTCAGGATGGTTGGTTTGCAAACGTCGATTGACTAAAATCCCGTGCCTCGTTTGGAGCCAGCCTTTAGCCAATTCTATATTCGGCTTTACCCCTGTTGCGCAAATCAGTAAATCCACTTGCATAGCGGGCTGAGTCTCCAGTTCAACATAGAGCTTTTCGCCTGCTACACTGACTGCTTTCACTTTAGTGGAGGTGAGCACGCGCACACCTTGCTGCTCACACCAGCGTTTTAATAAGCCACCGGATTGTTCATCCATCATGCGTGGAACCATGCGATTTTCCATTTCCACCACAGTGAGATTCACGCCACGCTTAGCTAGAGCTTCCAGAATGATACAGCCGATAAAGCCCGCCCCCATGAGAATGACATCATCACCTGCATTCGCTTTAGCAATAATTCGGCGCGCATCCGCCAGCGTCCAGCAATTGGTTACCCCCGGTAAATCCATGCCCGGAATCGGTGGACGCACTGCTCGTGAACCCGTAGCAAGCAGCAATTTGTCAAAGCCAAGTTGGGAACCATCTGCCAAAGTTAGTTGATGATTATCCACTTGAATATTGCTGACATGTTGTTGAATGCATTGAATTCGCTCGCGTTCAAAATGAGCAGGTGCTTTGCGTAGATGCGTACCTTCTTCTGCAATATCTCCGATCAAATGATAAGGGATAGCCATGCGTGAATAGGGCGGCTCTGGCTCGTCACCAATTAAGGTAATGGCTGCTGTAGATTCACGTTGCCGTAAGGTTTCAGCGGCCACGACACCGGCAGGGCCGGTGCCAATGATCACATAATTCATAGGCAATCCTTAGCTAGGTAAGCCATAGCGCTGCCGAGTTTCTGGGGTGAGCTGGCCTTCTGTTGTCCAACCACGCAGTTCATAGTATTTCGGTAGCATCGCTCCTAGATCACAAACCTTGCCTTCAGCGGGGCCAACATTCGCGGCGTCCTTCAATAAACGCTTAGGTAAGGTGTCATCAGCCGCAGTTAAGCCTGCCCGCATATTGAAATCACGCTCGAGTTGCCAAATTCGCGCACCGACTTCAGCACATTTCTCAACTGACCAATCCCCTTCACAAGCAGCATCGATCTGAGGAGCGATATTGTCCAGTGACCAAGCGAAAGTAGAGAAGATGCATAGGCCAGAGGAGTCGACGGCTGCAGTCGCATCTTGGAAAGCAATAACCAACTCTGGCTTGCCATCAGTCGCTAAAGGATCAGTTTTGACTGGAATCCCTAGTACCTCAGAGGACACCGTATAGCTACGTAAATGGCAAGCTCCCCGATTTGAGGTGGCATAAGTTAAGCCCATGCCTTGGATACCACGTGGGTCATACGCTGGGAACTCTTGGCCTTTGACGGTCATCGACAATTCTGGGCGACCATACTTTTCGCACAGCCGCTTAGAACCTAAACCGATTTCTTTACCAAAACCTTCCCCCCGTGCAGTTAATTCGGCGATTTTTACTAGAGCTTCTGCAGAGCCAAATTTCAGTTCAATCCCACCTGTTTGTTCAGTGGTAATGACGCCATCTTCAAATAACTCCATAGCAGCGGCTACGGTAGCACCAAAGGAAATCGGGTCAATGCCATCTTCATTGCATAGGAAATTTACATACGTCAGTGCATCCAGATCGTCGACACCGGTATCTGGCCCTAGTGCCCATGCGGCTTCATATTCTAAGCCGCCAGAATTGCCCCAATATTGTGGTTTATCTTTGACGCTGAAGTGAGTGCGGTCAACACTCGAAATCCGCCCACATGCAATTGTGCAGCCAAAGCAACCACCATTGCGCGTGAGGTTTTTCTTACCATCGGAAGCACGTGGCTCATGCATGGCTTCACCCGAGACACTATGTGCGCCTTCAAAGCGTACTTCACGCATATTACGGGTTGGTAAAGCACCTAATTCATTAATAACATTCATCAGCACTTGCGTGCCATAAGTAGGTAAGCCAGCCCCCGTGACTGCATTCGCGGCTAGTACTTTCTTATGCTCGAAAGTCGCATCCATGAAGCGTTTCATGTCTTTGATATTTCCCACACCACGTGTACCGCGTAAAGCAACCGCTTTCACATTTTTGGAGGCTAGCACCGTACCAACACCAGAGCGTCCTGCTGCACGGTGCAAATCATTTACCACAGCAGCGAATAAGTTGCCGCTTTCAGCCGCACGCCCAACACAAGCAATCCGAATCTGTGGGTCTTGATGCTTTTTATGAATTTCTTCGTCGGTTGCCCAGACTGATTTCCCCCAAAGATCCTCAGCAGGAATGAGCCGTGCTTGGTCGTTTTCTACATATAAGTACACAGGAGTAGGGGATTTGCCTTCGAGTATAATCATATCCCAGCCAGCATTTTTCATTTCAGCACCAAAGAAGCCACCCGAGTTAGAGCAAGCAATCGTGCCTGTTAAGGGGCTTTTGGTGATACAAGAATAGCGTCCACCCGTAGAAGCCATCGTGCCAGTCAATGGGCCGGTCGCCATAATAAATTTATTATCAGGGCTTAAAGCACCGACCTGTGCATCCACTTCTTCCACAAAATAGCGGGTGGCTAAGCCACGTTGACCCAGATATTGCTGCGCCCATTCCATATTCAGGGGTTCAGCACTGATTACGCCATCCGTTAGATTGACGCGTAGAATTTTTTTAGTCCATGCCATCTTCTAATCCTCTTTAGGCGTGTGTTGAAGCTTGAGTATCAGTTTTTGCAGCCCACATGCGCATGCGCTCTAAACCCGTTGCATTCGCATCAATGTAGGTGATCGCACCCGTTGGGCAAGCTTCAGCGCATTTAGGATCACCACCACAGAGATCACATTTAATGACTTTACCGGTAGAAGTATTGTAGTTGACCGTACCAAAAGGACAGGCAATCGTACAAACCTTACAACCGACACAACGGTCATTCAGGATATATTTAGCACCAGTAACAAAGTTAAGCACAATGGCATCGACGGGGCAGGCTTGCATACACCAAGCTTCATCGCATTGTGTGCAGGTATAAGGCACAAAGCGGCCTTCATCGTGGAAAGTAAAAACTTTAATGCGGGATTTAGAGGGGTTGAAAACACCTTCATTCTCATAAGAGCAGGCCATTTCACATTGTAGACAACCGGTACATTTCTCCGGGTCGATATGTAATGATTTTTGCATCGATCATCCTCCGTTAACCGTAACAAGACAGCATTTTTTAAAATAGCTTATTGGCTGCTATCCATGATTAAAGCACAAGGTTGGTTTAAGGTTGGTGTTTTGTAGGGATATTGTCTAAGCACTCTTGAGTTTGGAGTGCTCAGACCGATTAAATGAGGCGTTTGGCTTAACGGAAGTTATCAGCTTTATAACGAGTGGACATGAAATCTTGAAGATTGGATACGACTTCAAAAGCGTCTTTGAGGTGACGCCGCTCTAAAGCCGATAATTCTTCAGGGGGTACATAGTTATTCGGCTTTTGACCTTGCTCAATTTGCTTGGCTTGATGCTGTAAACGCACCATGCTAATGAATTCAAAGGCATCTTTGAGATCATCGATGTTTACTTGAGTAATACCATTACTAGCGGCAATCGCATCCAAACGCTCCCAAGTATTCACCGCATGTAAACCTCCGGCTAGGGCGTAAACGCGTGCTAGGTCAATGACGGGCACCACGCCGCGTTTTTTCATATCCATGCCTTTTTCATCGCTATCAACACTTTCTTTATCCAGCACGAAACTACGGAAAAAGCCAATCGGTGGGCGATGACTTAAGGCATTACTGGCCATAAAGGCTTGGAAAATAGTTCTTGATTTAGTTTTAGCTAAGAAGTCTTCTTGTAAGGATTCAAGTAAGCTGCAATCACCGTATAGACAACGTAAATCAAAAAAGATACTGGCATTTAATAAAGCTTGACCGTTAGGTGTGTCGATCCAATTATTAAAATAACTGCGCCATACGGCTAAGGGTTGTCGCCATTGCTCATTGGTTGCCATGATATTGCCTGGGCAATACACATAGCCACATTCATTCATGCCATCGCTGACAAATTTAGCCACATCTCGGAAATATTGCCCATGCTCGGCTTCATTATATGTATCCGACAAAATCATGCCGTTATCTTGATCAGTATGCGCAGTTTGCTCGCGGCGTGCCATTGAGCCTGCCACAATGAACGCGTAAGGAATGGGTGGTTTACCAAACTGTTGTTCAGCCATTGCGATTAAGCGGCGCACAATGGCTTGCCCAATTGAGGTAATCGCATGCCCTATATCATAAGCAGGCAAACTTTGCTTGACTAAACCCACTAAAACTTTCGGTAAGTTTTTACTGAGTTCACTTAGACGTGCTACAGTTTGTGCACAGTAAATATCCGCTACTAAATAAATAGCGCTATGCGTTTGTCCACGTAACAAATCAGTCGCAGAAATCACCCCTACGATCTCATTTTTATCAATGACTGGGACATGCCGGATATTCCGGCGTGCCATTAACAACAAAGCTTCAGAGGCTTGATTGTTGGGAGCTAAAGTGAGGGGTTCTAGAGTCATAATTTCTGTGACTGGCTGATGGATATCTAAGCCATGCGCAACAATCGAGCGGAAATCTGCATCGGTTACAATCCCCGCCAAATGCTGCGTTTCATCGACTACGAGAGCGGTGCGCGAGCTATGTTCATTCATTTGCTGTGCGACTTTTTGAATGGTCGTGGTTTTGGGAACTAACATCGGCTGCTTCATCAAATCACTGACATGTAAGGTGATCATGGCGTGATTATCAGTATTGCGTAGCTCTTGTAGGGCATTACGCACGCGATCTGCTTTATGCTCAGAGAAATAGCTGGCAAAGCGCTGATAGCTTTCAAACAACCGCATAAAGAGATTACCCGATAGGGTATAGAACAGAGAGTCTTCTAAAGCACGGACGGTTAAATTAACCTCACCTCCACGTATGACAGAGCGATGGCCAAACCAGTCGCCTACTCCAAACCGCCCATGCAAAATCCCATCTTCACGCACTAATTCGACTGCACCATAACGAATTAAAAAGACATGATCATTGGTTTTGCCAATGCGCATAATTGTTTCGCCTTGCTCAGCGTTGATTTCTTCAACAGAAGCGGCTAATTCATCAAGAGTTGCAAGGGGAAGACCCTTTAATGGCATAGTTTGTGCCAGATAGTCGCGGATTTCTAAGGTTTTTTTGTCCATGAGAGAGTTCCAAGCTAAATTTTAAATCTGCGGTGCGCAAGCTGATTGCTGCATTGCAACAGATAGAAGTGTATAGCTTTTAGCTTACTATGAATTTGATATGCAGCAAAAACTACGCGGATAGCTTGTTAAGCAATACGAGAACACCTAACTTTGGACTTTGCCCACAAAGTTGTGTCTATTGAGCATGCAGGACAAGACTGCATGCTGAGTTGGTGGATTATCCTGCAATATAACGTTGAAGCTCGGCAATCATGAAGCGTTGCTCATCCATAATGACCTTCATCACATCTCCGATCGAAATAATCCCAATCATGTGACCTTCACTGTCCGTAATGGGTAAATGACGAATCCGCCGCTCGGTCATAATGGACATACAGTCATGGACGGTTTTATCAGGTTGAATCGTAACTAGTTTAGCGGTCATTATGTCCTTAACCGCAGTTTCCCGTGAGCGTTTACCTTGTAAGATGACCTTACGAGCATAGTCACGCTCTGAAATAATCCCAACCAATTCTTTATTTTTAACCACAGGCAGGGCACTTAAATTACGCTCTGCCATAATAGTGAGTGCATGATACACCGTATCATCAGGTGCTACTGTTGATAAAGTCTGATTGGCACTGTTTAAAAACTCCCTGATTGTTCTCATATCCTCTCCCTCGTAGGTTTTTGGTTGCGTAAAACTAACTTGAGTGATGCTGCAGTGCACTATAGCATAGGACTATCTTTTCGACATTTCTGAAGAGTGCCATAGTTTATTGAATGGGTAAACTATCCCAAGATAAAGATATGTGCATACAGTTGGCTATTTCTTTTTGATAATACTCAGATAGAATAGAAAGTTTTCCAAAACTTCCTGTAAGGAATATTGAACATGGCACGTGTTACCGTTGAAGATTGTCTACCTTACGTAGAGAACAATTTTGAGTTAGTACTAAAAGCAGCCAAACGCGCACGCGATATCTCTCATGGTGCTCAACCTTTAATTGACGAAGAAGGGGACAAACCAACTGTGATTGCCTTGCGTGAAATTGCAGCTGGTTTATTAAACAAGAAACGTACCCAGGATTTTGATGTGGGCTAACTAACCACAAGGCAAGGGCGATATGTTGAGGGGCTTAGCTAATGAACGACTCAGTACCTCCGAATGATTTTTTTCGCGCGAATGATCTGACGCGGACGGTCGAGCGTTATATGACCCCAGAAGAGAGTTCGCGAGTCTATGACGCTTTTTTGTTGGCAGCACAGGCACATGCAGGTATCACGCGTAAATCTGGTGAGCCCTATATCACACATCCTTTAGAGGTCGCACGTATTTTAGCAGATATGCATCTGGATGCAGATGCAGTCTGTGCGGCTTTGTTGCACGATGTTTTAGAAGACACGGATTATAGTTATACCGATTTAGAAAATCGCTTCGGTAAAGTAGTGGCTGATTTAGTCGAAGGTGTGACTAAACTAGAGTCCGAGCAATTCACTGATAAAAACGCAGCCTCAAAAGCAAGTTTCCAAAAGTTTATGCAGGCCATGTCGGATGATTTCCGAGTGGTCATCATTAAACTGGCAGATCGCTTACATAATTTGCGTACTTTGGGCTATAAAAAGCCTGCTTCACGCCGTCGTATCTGCAAAGAAACTTTAGATATTTATATTCCATTGGCGCATCGGATGGGTATGAATGCTTTGCGTCGTGAACTACAGTCTTTAGTTTTTGAGCATTTATACCCTTGGCGTTATTGTGTTTTAAGGGCTGAATTAGACCGCTATTTAGTATCCGTTAAAGAACTGAGTGAAACCGTCGAAAATACAGTCAGTCAACGGTTAAGCGAAACTATTTCCAATCCGCTAGTCTTTATCCCGGATAAAAATCTTTACCGTATTTATGACAGCATGAAAAACGGTGAATCCTTTGATGAAGATAAAGAAGTCATTGAATTGCGCGTGCTAGTTGGTACGGTGGACGAGTGTTATCGTGCTTTAGGCATTTTGCATGCCACTTATCGCCCACGTCCCGGCAAATTCTTAGATTTTATTGCCACACCGAAGTCCTATGGTTATCAAGCTTTACAGACTCTATTGATTCCAGCGGGACAGCGCCGTCAAGTAGCAGTGAAGATTCAAACTCGTTCAATGTATCAAACGGCTTTGTTTGGCATTACTGCTCAATGGCGGTATCCAGGGCAAAATGCAGGGCAGCGTTCTTTATTTACTCAAGAAGCGCTCAAGCGTTGGCAAGAGCAAGTGCGCGATTTAGATTCTAAGGCGGGTAATGCGTCTGAGTTTTATGACGATATGCAAGCTGATTTATATCGTACTGAAATTTATGCTTTTACGCCTAAAGGGGAAATGAAAGAATTTCCACGAGGTGCTACACCTATTGATTTTGCTTTCGCGATCCATACAGAAGTGGGCTTACACTGTACGGGTGCGAAAATTGATGGCAAAGAAGTGCCTTTGCGCACCCGCATTCCTGATACGGCAACTGTAGAAATCTTGACAGATGACAAGGCCGTACCTCAGCCCTCTTGGTTAAATTATGTTGTTACTGGACGGGCACGGGCTACCATTCGCAATTGGTTGCGCCAGCAAACCAATGCAGAGCAATTAGATTTAGGTAAGCACCTATTGGAGAAAGCTTTGCATGATCGTTCATCGAGTTTGGAAAAAATTAGCCCTCACATGTTAAGCGAGTTTTTGAGAGTATCCAACTATCAAGATCTAGACGAGCTGTACATGGCGATTGTGCATAATGACCAGTGTTCACGCTTAACGGCGCAGCGCCTAATTAGTATGGAAGGTAATTCAAGTAATAGTTTCCTAGCGATGGGTGATAATGATACGCCATTGGTGATTAAAGGGACTTCAGGCTTAGCAATTCATTTTCAGACATGTTGTTATCCCTTACCGCAAGAGCCGATTCTGGCTACCTTAACATCTAAGAATGGTTTGGAAGTCCATCGGGATGGCTGTGCGGTTTTACATGCACAGGCAGAGCCACTTGATATTTTATCGGTGGCTTGGGCTGAGCAGCAGTCTGAGGAAAAGTGTTTCCTTGCAGGGATTCAAACCCATGCCCATAATGTGGTCGGCGTGCTACACCACATCACTCAGTTGATGCACCGCTTAGATGTCAATATTGAGGCCGTCAATACGAGTGGGGATCGTCGGGTTAAGGAAACAAATTGGGTGTTATGGGTGCGGGATTTAGCCCACTTAGAGGAAATTATCCATCAAGTTGAGCGTGTACCCTCTATTCTTAAAGTGAAGCGCTTAGAAGCAACTGATAAACGTAAACCAACAAGCCTTGATGATTAAACCCTAAGGCTGTTGCGGCAGCCAAGCGGGAGAACAATCATCATGTCGAGTAGGTTGGCGAGCGAGCAGCGGATTGCTGCTGTTGATTTGGGGTCAAATAGTTTTCATATGATCGTGGTGAGCGTCGATGCGGTAGGCAATGTACGTATTCTCGATCGCTTACGTGAGCCAGTGCGTTTAGGTAGTGGCTTAGATGAGTTTGGCAACTTGTCACTGGAAGCGAGACTACGCGCACTGGATTGTTTACACCGCTTTGGCGAGCGCTTGCGCGATTTTTCTTCCACCGAAGTTGCTGCGGTAGGGACTAACACTTTACGCATGGCGCGCAATTCGCGTTCTTTCCTAGATTTAGCGGAAGAAACTCTTGGTCACCCGATAGCAGTGATTAGCGGGCGCGAAGAAGCGCGTCTAATCTATTTAGGGGTGTCGCATTCTTTAAGTGCGACTGAGGATCAAACGGCACGTCGCTTTGTGATTGATATTGGTGGAGGCAGTACCGAGCTTATTATTGGTCAGGGCTATGAGGCGCTGTATACAGAAAGCTTACGGATGGGTTGTGTGAGTAATACCCGTCGCTTTTTCCCGAATGGATCTTTAGATAAAAATTGTTGGAAAGAAGCGATTACTGCCGCGCATTTAGAGCTAATGCCTATCCAGAAAAGCTATCGTGATATTGGTTGGGAAGCCGCAAATGGTGCTTCAGGGACGATCAAAACGGTAGAAAAAGTTATCCAACAAGCAGGTTTAGCAAATTTCGGCATTACCCTTGGACAGATGTACGAAATTCAAAATCGGATGATCGCGGCCAAATCGATTGATAAGCTGCAATTACCCGGTTTAAGTGAGGATCGTAAACCCATTTTTGCAGGGGGGTTAGCTATTCTCATCAGCGCTTTTGAAGCGCTACAGATTAAACAGATGTTGGTGTCTGAAGGCGCCTTACGTGAGGGCTTGGTCTATGAGCGACTTAATCGCCTGCATCAAGAGGATTTGCGTGGCAAAGCAGTCCTAAATTTACAAAGTCGCTTCCAAGTGGATGTCGTGCATGCGCAAGCGGTACGCAAAACTGCTTTAGAGCTGTTTGATGCTTGCCAAGTTGCATGGAAATTATCCACAGAATTACGTGAAGTGTTGTCTTGGGCCGCTGATTTGCATGAGATTGGTTTAGCCGTATCACATAGCGGCTATCATAAACATGGTGGCTATTTATTAGATCATTTTGATTTGGTGGGTTTTTCAACCGAAGAACAACATTGGCTAAGCTTATTAGTGCGGACGCATCGGCGTAAAATTTTCCCTCAACTTTTTGAAGGTTTAGAGGCCAAACGCTCACAACAAGCAGTGTATTTGAGTGTAATTTTACGCTTAGCCGTACTCTTACATCGTGATCGTAGCGGGCAAACTGCTTTGAATATCGAAAAGCTAGAAGCCAGTGAACAGTTACTAGATTTGACCTTTGAAGATATTGAGCGTGACCGCCCCTTATTAGTGGCTGATTTAGAAGAGGAAAAGAAATTCTTAAAAGGGATTAGTTTTCGCTTGAAATATTCGATCTAAGCACTTAGCGCCCTTTCACTTTTGGTGTAGTAGGCGCATACGCCTCTTCAGCTTGTGTGACCATCTCATTCACAAACTTCAAGATATTTGGAATTTGTACCTCAAGCGTAGCATCCAAATGGGCGCTTTGTTTCACTGGTAACTCAATACCTAATTGCTGCAAAGCGGCTGGAATTTCAACCGCATATAGAAGGCGGTACTCAGCATAAAGATTGTGCTGCAAGGCAGTTTGCCAAAGCTGCAAAGTACGTCCTAGAGGTAAATCACGATAGCGCTGTATATAGTTTTTCACAGTTTGAATCTGCTGAAAAATATGCGCCCGCTGATTAGTCAACATGGTTAGGCTTTCGAGCACATTATTTGAGCCATTCTTATTCAGCCACTCCATGATCTGTTGACGATTATCCGGCTTATAAGAAGTCAGCCCCTGCTGTGCTGTTGGCAGCTTATTAGATTTCAGCATCGTTTCAGCAGCCCGCATAGCTTCAATAATATACTGAGCTTGTTTAGCTTGATTATCTATATCATCACCACGTGTCTGCTGAATATCTTGGATCAAGCGTGTTACTACGGGCTGAAATTTCTGTAGAGTATTTTCGCTGTTGCCCGTGCTGTAATGTACCCAAAAATTACGCAATTGCTGACTCACTTCTAGATAACGTTGTGAGTAGCGCTTGTAGGTTTCTTGGCGTAATTGATAAATCCGATTGAGGAGTGGAATTTGCTTGGGTACAGAGGGTGCAAACTGTTTGATCTTAACAAAAAATGCATCTAAGCCCTTAATATCACGATATAGAGAAGTGCGGTTATCGTATAGTTCAGAGAAGTTTTCTTGCTCAAAACGAGCTAATTTTTGCTCTTCAGTAAGCTTCTCTTCCGGCTGATTGAGGATATCCTCGGCTAAAATCGAGTCTGAATTGTTAGTGGTCGCTACTGGATTAAAAGTTGTATTGTTGTGCCGCCAGTGATTCAACTTAAAGGCGTAGCTGAGCCAAATAAGACCAGCCAGCATGATCACTACTAAAGTGATTAAGCCACGTTTTTCAGGCGCAATATCTAAATGTGGGTTTTCACCTAAAAGCCATTGCCAAAGCAGGTAGAGGCCTAACAGCCCCAGAATGATGTAAAACAGAAAAATAATATCAGCAAAACCCAAACCACTCTCTCCAGCGAGCTATAAAAAGTCTATTAAGAAGTTTAGATTAGCTCGTTCAATACGGCTTGAGCTAGTGAAAACCACTCTGCTATTTAGCATAGCAGAGGGTAGGTCTGCAAAGGCGGGAATGTTTTAGTTAACGGCTTGCCATTGACCGTTAGCACCACGGCAAGCATTCATTTGAATGTTTTGCTGTTGACCATTGATATAACCCACGACAGTGACTGGACGGCAAGCAGTTTGCTGACCTTGGTAATTAGAGTTGTAAATATTACCCGGAGTCGCTGTATAGCTATAACCCGTGTTAGGATTCTGCCAAGTAGCTGGACGGCCAGAGTAAATGGCACTACCCACTTGTTGTTGATCATAGGCATCCATGGATGCACCAATTTGACCACCAATATAACTACCTAACATAGTACCGGCGATCGTAGCAGCAACTTTACCATCGCCTTTACCCAATTGATTGCCAGCTACACCACCTAAAACAGCACCCATCATGGCGCCACCTTGAGCATTATTCGGCGGATTACAGCCTGCTAAAGCGAAGCTAGTAGCCAGTAAGACGGCAGCTACTTTAGTCGTTGTTTTAAACATTTGGGAAACTCCTTTATCATAAGCTATTTGTTTAACCTTGTTCTTGTTAGATTAGCCCAATGAGAACTATTCTGTTGGCTTAGACTAGCGACTAATACGCAAGTTCTAAAAATCCCGCATTATTTATCCGTAAAGTTGAATGTGTAATCTGTCACAGCGTCTTGCGTTACCTTTAGACTAGCCTCTAAGATTTTTTTATCTAAGAGCGCCTTGATACGATATTCACCAACAGCCAAACGTGTTTTCATCGATTCTTGAAAAACATGCCGAGAGATAAATTCGCCCTTAGTGGTATATACAGCATAGTTCACGGCTACTGGTTGCTGAGTTTTATTCAGTGCGTTTACTACAAGCTCGCCAGTAGGGCCGATATTAAAGGTTAAGGGGGTAGCCTTACCTGAATGAATCGTGACATTTTCAGATTTTTCTACCGTCTGCCAAATAGCTTTTACGCGATACTCACCCGGTGGCAAATATTCAGTGACACGGTTACGAGCAGAAAAATTCACCACGTTCGTGCCATCAGGATGATAAATCGAATAGTTAGCACGTAAAGGCTCGGGGTTACCCTCTGCTAAAATATTTAGCTCTACACTGCCTGGCTGAGATTTTTTATCAATCAAAGTACGAGTAGGTTTAGCAGCTTCGGTAATACCAACCGCTTTGGCTTGTACGCCCGCTAATAGAGTTTTTAAGCGCTCTGTGTCGGTGGCAACTACAAAAGCACCTCGTCCATTCTCAGCAATACATTCTAGTTGAGCTTCTTTTTCCGCACGGAAGCCCACTACATCAATTTGTAAGCTCGGATTGGCCTCGACTAATTGCTGAGCTGTGGCACAAGGGTCGCCTTCACAACTTTCAATCCCATCACTGACTAATAAGATGTGGGCATTTTCCGTTGGTAATTGTTGAGCAGCCTCTTTCAAAGCAGCCGCAATCGGTGAACGTCCTTTGGGTTTGAGTTTGTAAACTTCTTTGAGGACTTTTACCAGATCATAATTTTCTGGTTTCACGACTAGATTAAAATCATTACAGCCGGTTTTTTTGCCTTCAGACCCATAGGTGAGTAAGCCAAATTGAATATTCCCCTCAGCACTTTCTAATAGAGTACGAATACTTTCGCGAGCTGTGATAATTTTGTTCACCTTATTGAGTTGCCCCCACATGCTATTGGAGCCATCCAAAATTAGCATTGTGGTTTGACGCGGCGAAGAGGTGTCTGCTACAGGGGCAGGATTGGCTGGAGGGGTTGGTTCATTAGCCAACAAAACTGGACTGAGTACGACTGTAAACGCCGCCCCGAGTAAAACACGCAACATAAAAATCTTCTTCATTATGAATGGGGTATTCTGAATCTTGCTGCCAAGAGTAGCATTATCTAAACAAAAATGTAGACCAAGACAGCAATGAGTGGCGTTATTTCCAGAACAAGCACCTAAGAATACGATAGATGGTTAGGTGAGACATAACTTGCAGGTTTTAGTAGATGTCTTTATTGTGGGCAAGTTTGTTTTCTAGCGGAAGATTAACTTATGCCTTTATCTAAGCCAGTTGAGCGCGAATTGGCTCATACCCGCACGATTATCTGTCACGGCTATGAGCGCAAAGATGGTCTATGGGACATTGAAGCCCAGATTATTGACACCAAACCTTATTCCTTCCCGAATAAAGATCGTGGTGGGCGTATTGAGGCCGATGAAGCTTTGCATGATATGACGGTTCGCTTAACTGTGGATGAAACTCTATTAATCCATGCTGCTGAAGCGACTACGGATTATGCACCCTTTAACTACTGTACAGTGATTCACCCAGCTTATACTAGCTTAGTCGGTTTGCGGATTGCGCCCGGTTGGAGTCAGAAGCTTAAGGAAATCTTTGGTGGGACTCAAGGTTGTACGCATATCACCGAATTATCATCTACCCTAGCGACAGCAGCTTTTCAAACGGTAGGGGGTTCAAAAATGCGGCGGAATAATTTTGTTGCTGACGATCCTCAAGCGATTCCTAAGCATTTAAATACTTGTCATGCGTTAGCTTTTACCAGTCCAGTGGTCTTAGAGCACTGGCCACAGGCTTATCAACCACCTACCTCTGACTCATAAGAGATAGGCTGACTTTAGTTAGCTCCCCATTTAGTTATATTGTAAATACGATGCTTAGCAGGCTATAACCGCGAAGCCGTAAAGTTTATAGCCAATTTTAAGCCGTTATAGGAGGTATTGCTATGCCAGAGTTGTTTTCTGCTGAGTGGATGAATGAGTTAAAGGATCAATGGAATAGTGAGCCGGAAGTTAGTGCAAAGCTCGCTGAAATTGATTTTAACTCAGTCATTACTTGTGGTTTTAAGAATGAAGAACAGCCTCGTGGCGTGTTTATAGTTGAAAAAGGGCTTTGTATTCGTGCAGGTGCTTATGCTGGCGAAAAGCCTGATTGGGATATGCGTGCTGAGCGTAAAGATTGGCTGAAATGGGTGGAAAAAGGCCTTGGGTTAACCGGTATGGGCTTGGCCTATACCACCGGTAAGCTTAAATTTAAGACGGGTGACTACGGGGCTATGATTAAAAATCCGAAAATGGCGGGTCCCTTTGTGAAATCCTTTGGCTTGATGCAAAAGATTAAAACACAATAGCAATCTTGGGAGCTAGCACAAGCCGAGCTTGACAAAGTTTGTGCTCCTTCCCCGAAGTCTTATTCCCCTCATCTAAATAATTATCTTGTTTATAAAATATTTTGGTAGGTTTTTTCTGGCCGTTGTTCGGCTCTTGTTCACTGCATGACTGTTATTAAGCTAAGCTTAAACTTTCATTAAAAAAATCAAGGTGATTCAATGAGTGTTCAAGATGCTTATGCCCCTCCTCGTTCTGTGGTGCGTGATGTGGCGGGTGATAGTGGTTTAATGAATGAACGTGTAGTCGCATCCTTACGTAAAACCCGGCCTTGGGTTTTATTTATAGCGATTCTTGGTTTTATTGGTGCTGCTTTTACTTTGATTGCTAGCATTCCTATGTTTTTAGGTGGTGGCATGATGGGTATGAGCGGTGTGGAAGGCCTTGATGCCAACGCTGGCTTTGCTGGTACCGGTTTTATGATCGGTATGGCTGTCATGTATTTATTACTTGCAGTTATTTATTTTATTGCATCTTTATATCTACTGCGGTATGCCAATGCGATTAAAAGTGCAGTCACTGGTTTAAATGCCAGTGATCTAGAGGCGGCTTTGGAAGCTCAAGCCAGTTTTTGGAAGCTGGTAGGGATTTTATCGATTGTTTCTATCGTTTTGATGATTGTGTTCATGGTCGTTGGCTTTGGTAGTATTGCGATGATGAGTAGCAACTTCCCTCATTAATTGGTTGCTCGCTTTCCACTCAGAGAGAAACTGCTTGCATGTTTCTCTCTAATAAATAAAAATTATCAAACCTTCCAAGTTACTTGATGCTTTTTAAGTGACTGTTAGATTTACTTGCTGGTTCTGTTTTTAAAATACTAACAATAAATAAAAATTATCTATGCTAGCTACTGTTTCTAAACCAGTGCGTGTACCAGTTCTTTTTGGTGAGCGTCTAGTTCAACTTAACAAGATTAAACCGGCAGATCTGGAGCGAGCGCTGCGTGCTCAAGCTGAGATCCATCAGCCTTTAGGCAGTGTGTTAGTACGTTTAGGTTTACTCACCGAGCAAGAAGTGGCGGTAGTACTCTCACGCCACCTTGGTATCGCCTTAGCTTTAACACGTGACTATCCCACTGAACCGCTGCAAGATTTAGGCATTTCGGTAAATTACATGCGCTCAGCAGAGGTTGTACCTTTATATGAGCATGAAGGGGTACTGACGATTGCCATGTCTGACCCAGGGGATGAGTTTGCGCGTCAAGCTTTACAAATGGCTGCTGGTAAACCCATTAAACCGTTACTGGGTTTACCTTCAGAAATTCGCGCGAATATTGAGCGCTTATACAGCGCGACTGCCAAAAAAGATGAGGAAGAGTTTGAAATCAGTACCCGCGATGATGGCATGGCTGATATTGAGCACTTAAAAGATATGGCGAGTGAAGCGCCGGTCATTAAAATTGTGAACCAAATCATGGCGGAAGCGATGGCTAGACGCGCTTCCGATATTCATATTGAGCCATTTGAAACGCATTTAAAAGTTCGCTATCGCATTGATGGCGTAATTCACGAAGTGGATTCTCCGCCTGCTTCCATGACCGCAGCGGTGTTGTCACGGATTAAGTTGATGGCACGGTTGAACATTGCTGAACGCCGTCTACCACAAGATGGGCGGATTCAGTTGAAAGCCCAAGGCAAAGAGATTGATATGCGTGTCTCCACTGTGCCGACGATGCATGGGGAAAGTGTCGTGATGCGTTTGCTAGATAAAAATAGCGTGAAGTTGGAACTCAGTTCTTTAGGCTTTTCGGATGAGAACTTCTCGCGCTTACAAAAAGAATTAAATCAACCGCACGGTGTAGTTTTGGTTACTGGCCCCACTGGCTCAGGTAAAACCACCACGCTGTATGCGGCGCTAACGCAGATGAATACCACGGAGAATAAAATTCTCACGGTAGAAGATCCAGTCGAATATGAGCTAGAAGGAATTAATCAGATTCAGGCCAATCCTAAAATCGGCTTGACCTTTTCGGATGCGCTGCGCTCGATTGTGCGTCAAGACCCTGACATTATTATGATCGGGGAAATGCGGGACGTGGAAACCGCACGGATTGCGATTCAGTCAGCTTTGACGGGGCACTTGGTGCTTTCGACTATTCATACCAATGATGCAGCGAGTGGCGTGACGCGCTTATTAGATATGGGGATTGAGGATTATCTAATTACCTCAACCGTGAACTGTATTTTAGCGCAGCGTTTGGTGAGACGTTTATGTCCACAATGCCGTGAGCCACATAGTGTCTTAGCTGAAATCGAACATGAACTAGGTCTGCGCCAATATCAACGCGAGGGCGAGATGCGCTTATGGCATGCTAAAGGTTGTCGAGCTTGCGGGTTTACCGGCTATAAAGGTCGTAGTGCGATTCATGAAGTGTTAGTAATGGATGATCCGATTCGCCGCCTCGTGCTCAAGCATGAGGATGCTGGGGTGATTCAAGAGCAAGCGCGTAAATCCGGCATGCGTACCATGTACGAAGATGGTTTGCTGAAAGCGCTGAAAGGCGTGACGACTTTAGAAGAAGTCTTACGTGTCGCGGAGGAAACTCCAAATGCCGCTGTTTGAATATAAAGCTTTAAGTTCTGCAGGTGCGAATCAAACAGGCACGATGGAGGCGAATAATGAGGCTCAAGTCCTTGAACGGATTCATGCTCAAGGTTTGCTACCTTTACAAGTCAAACCGGCTGGTATGGGTAGTACAAACTCAGAAACAACAGGTAAGAAAAAGCCAAGCTTATTTTCTAGTAAAAAGGTTAGCCAAGCCGACATTATCGCTTTTACCCAACAACTTGCTTCCATGCTGAATGCGGGTTTGCCCTTAGATCGCGCTTTGAGTATCCAATTAGAGTTGATTGAACAGCCGGGCATGAGTGCTTTAGTGCGTAGCCTGCAAGAGCGTGTGCGTAGTGGGGTGCATTTTGCCGATGCTTTGGAAGAAACCCATAAGTTCTCACGCTTCTATGTGAATATGATCCGCGCCGGTGAGGCGAGTGGTTCAATTGGGGATGCACTAGCGCGGCTAGTGGAGTATATGCTGCGCGCGAAAGAACTCCGTGGAACAGTCATTTCTGCCTTAATTTACCCGAGTATTTTATTTGTTGTAGCTATTGTCTCAATCATTGCCTTGCTTTTATTCGTAGTGCCTCAGTTTTCGCAAATGTTCGAGGATATGGGAGCGGATTTACCCGCTTTGACTAAGGTGGTGATGGCTGCGGGCGAGGTGCTTAAAGTCTACTGGTGGGCTTTGCTAGGTGGATTTTTATTCACTCTGATTCTTTTGCAATATCTATTCACTAATGAGCAAGCGCGGTTGTGGTTAGATCGTTCCATGTTAGGTTGGCCGATAGTCGGTGACTTAGTGGGTAAAGTGGAGATGGCTCGTTTTTCGCGCGGCTTAGGCACTTTACTGCACAATGGTGTGCCTTTGCTGGGTTCACTACAGATTGTTAAAAATACCATGAGCAATCGAGTCATGGCTAAGTCAGTGGGTGAGGCAGCCGATAGTCTGAAGCAAGGTGAAAGCCTGACGCGGACTTTAATGGGTAAGCGGGTGTTTCCGGCTTATGCATTACATATGCTGCGCGTGGGTGAAGAGACGGGGCAAATGGAGCAGTTGCTCAATGAAGTGGCTAATATTTATGACACTGAAGTCCGTAATGCAGTACAACGTATGTTGTCCTTACTGGAGCCTATTTTAATTCTCATTATGGCCGTGGCTATTTTACTGATTATTGGGGCGATTCTGATTCCGATGATTAGTATGGCCGATTTAGTTCAATAAGCCTTTGCATAACAAATCGATAATTAATAACAACAAGGAGCTTGTTAGCATGTTGCAGTCATCTAAGGTGTATTCATTGAAGCGCCGTTTGCGTGGTTTTAGTTTGATCGAATTAATGATTGTTTTAGTCATTTTAGGCTTGATCGCAGGGATTGTTGGTCCGCAAGCCATGAAGTATTTAGGGCGTGGTAAAAGCCAATCCGCCAAAGTACAGATTGAAAACATTAGTGCTGCTTTAGATATGTATCGTTTAGAAGTTGGCAACTATCCGACAAGTTCCGAAGGTTTAAAAGCTTTAGTCGAATCACCTTCAGGTGTTAAAGGCTGGAACGGACCTTATTTAAAGAAAGGTGTGCCACAAGATCCTTGGAATAACGAATACCAATACAAACGTCCGGGAAGTAATAATCAACCTTATGATCTCTTATCGTTCGGTGCTGATAATGCAGCGGGTGGAGAAGGGGATGATGCTGATATTTCCTTGTGGGTGAAAAAGAATTAATCATGCGCCAATCACGGGGCTTCAGTTTAATTGAGGTCATGTTAGTGCTGGTGGTTGCAGCCCTGATGATGGGCGTGGTCGCTAGCTCCTTAACTGAAGGTCCTGTATTGCGCAAAGCTGCTCGTGAAGTAGCTACTAGCATGCGTCAAGCTCGCAGTGTCGCTATCTTACAGCGCAAAGAAATGGTATGGACGATGGATATTAGCAGCCGCTATTTTGGCTTAGCGGCTAATAAAATTGAGCAACGGTCTTTACATACCAGTATCGAAGCTAAAATCAATACCGCTAAAACGGAAGTGGTGTCTGCTACTCAAGGCAATATTCGTTTTTATCCAGATGGTAGTTCTACGGGTGGCTCGGTTGAGCTGACAGCACGTGGGCAAACCTTCAAGGTCAATGTGGAGTGGATCAGTGGGCGTATCAGTCTGCTTTAAGCCCCAGCAGCAAGGTTTTACCTTACTCGAAATCATGGTGGCGTTCGTGATCACAGGCTTAGTGGTAGGTAGTTTACTGAATTTATTTGGCTCTGCGATGCAAAGTGCCGCTTTAGCGGATGAATACAGTTTTGCAGTACAAGTCGCTGAATCACGGATGGAGGCGATTGGCAGTGAAATCAAAGTCGAAAAAAATACCGTAACTGGACAAGAAGAGGGTACACCTTATCAGTGGGCGATTAATATGCAGCCAATTAAACTTGATGATAAACAAGACGAGTTTTCGCTCTCGATTGAACCTTATCAAGTCACAGTAGTGGTAAGTTGGAAGAGTGAAGGTAAACAGCGTCAATTCACGCTATCGTCCCTGCGGTTTGGGGAAAAATCGTGAGCTTAAAGCCAAAACAGCAAAGCGGTTTTACCTTGCTGGAAATGATGGTGGCTTTTAGTTTACTAGCTTTGTTATTTCTTGCTTTGTTTTCGAGCTTCCACACCATTGGTCGTGGTTGGGAGGCAGCGGATCGTAAACTACTCAAAACCGAAGATACGCGCTTAATTAGCGAGTTTCTACGTAATCAACTCAGCCAAACTATTGTGGTACAAATTAAAGGTGAAAAAGGTTCTGTCTATGCTTTTGAAGGTACGGATCAGTATGTGCGCTATGCAGCCCCCTTGCAGCCTTTACAGCATCAAGGTGGTATCTATTTGATTGAGTTATCGGTGGATCGAGCTGGGAAAGAACGTCAGTTAGAAATGCGCTATGCCCCTTATCGTCCAGATATGAGCTGGGATGATGCCTTCAAAGGGGTCGAGCCGGTGTTGGTCTATAGTGGTTTAGGTTTAGTGCATTTTGATTATTATGCCGCTGAATCGGATAAAGATGATCCGCGTTGGCAAGCGGAATGGGTCGATAAGCCCGTTTATCCGTTGCTCATGCGCGTCATGATTGAAGGGAAAGATCATCAAGTTTGGCCGCAGCTCATTGTCGATTTACCTCAAGTAGATGAATATGTGGGCGCTAGTTAAGACTCAGGCTAAGCAGCGTGGGGTAGCGCTTATGATGGTGCTATGGATGATCATGGTGATGATGACCATGGCAGGTACGCTGATTTATGCCGTAAAAACTGAAACCCAATTAGTGAGCTATGCACGCGCTACGGCTCAAGCTCGCAGTTTTGCTGAAGCAGCGGCACATTATACGGTGATGCAATTATTTCTACCGGTGGATAAGCGCCAAATTAAATTAGGGGGCAGTCCTGCGACGTGGACCCGTGATGGTTACGGGGTAGAAATTCGTGTGATTGGGGAAAATGGCTTAATCGATATTAATCAAGCAAACCGTGTCTTATTGCAAAAAGTTTTAAAAGAATTAGGAATTATCGATCAAGAAGCGGAAACAATATTGGATGCGATTGAAGATTTTCGTGACCCAGATGATTTAGAGCATACCAATGGTGCTGAAGATGATGATTATAAAACCGCTGGTTTAGAGTATGGATCGAAAGATGCGCCCTTTGAACGAATTGAAGAGCTACAACAAGTCTTAGGTGTGACGCCACTGATGTATCAAGGTTTAGTACGCTATTTATCAGTGAATGCGCGCAGTAATGGAGTGAATCCCATGTTAGCACCGCGTCATGTGTTATTAATTTTAGCGGATGGTGATCAAGCTGCCGTTGATGAGTATATTCGTAAGCGCGAGGAAGCTGAGGGTGCTTGGGTGCAGCCGCCTTTTGGTGGAGGTTTATTAGATCATACTGAGCAACCGGTTTATCGGTTACAATTAAAGATTAAGGCTTTAGAGAGTGAAACCGCTTATTTTGAGGAACAGGCAATTCGTTTACTGCCGGGGCATAATCCGCCTTTTATTACGTATTTTCGGGTACAACAGCCACTATCTTCGCAGTTCTAATGGCTTCACCTAATTGTAAAAACTCTTGTTCTCGTGCACTACCACGTCGCCATGCTAAACCAACCTCTCGATAACTTTCTTCACGAATCGGCCAAAGTTTGACGGTAGTACCTGCTAGTAAAGGTGAGCCAATCACCATTTCAGGTAAATAAGAAATGCCCAAATCAGCATCTAGCATTTGGACTAAAGTTAATAGACTACTAGCAGCAAAACGGCTTATTTTCTCAATGTCCTGCAAATGACAAGCTGACAGCGCATGATCGCGTAAACAATGACCATCCTCTAAAAGTAGTACGGTTTCTGGTTCTAGATTTTCAATATCATAGCTAGTCGGATTAAGGTGCTGGGTATCTTCGCGACAAGCTAAATAGAAGCGATCACGGAATAAGGGTTGTACCTCTGTATTTCTTAAAGCATAGGGTAATGCCAGAATAATTAAATCTAGCTCACCCTCCATCAGCTTTTCATAAATGCGTTGGGTAATATCTTCCGTTAAATATAGTTTAAGGCGGGGAAAATCAGCACGTAGTTTTGGCAAAATCTCGGGGAGTAAGAAAGGCGCAATGGTAGGAATCACGCCAATTCTTAATTCACCCGTTAAGGGTTGTTGATTGCTGCGGGCGAGTTCAACTAAACCTTCAATATCGCGTAAACAGCGACGTGCTTCAATCGCGAGTTGGCGTCCAATATGGGTAACAGTTACATTTTTATTAGTACGATCAACGAGTTGTACTTCAAGTGTTGATTCTAGCTCGCGAATAGCAGTACTAAAAGCAGATTGGGATACAAAACAAGCCTCAGCAGCACGTCCAAAATGACCGTAAGTTTCTAGAGCTACAAAATAACGGAGTTGTTTAACCGTAGGCAGATTCATGCCTGTTCCTCAGTGTAGTTCTTTATTTACGACTGCTGCGCGTGTATTGCAGCGGCCCCCCTCGAAAAGCCGGAAAGCCAGCACCGAAAACTATAGCGGCATCTAATAGCTCAGGGTCTTCAATAATACCTTGTTCTAAACACAAAGCAGCTTCTTCCGACATTTGATTAACTAATTTATCTTGTAAAGCGGCCGTATTTCCAGTCCATTGCGCCCGCTCTGGCTTGAGCCTACGCCCATGGCGATAACGATAAAAGCCGGTACCCTTTTTTCGACCTAATTTACCCGCTTTGACCATATCGACTAATAAATCGGGCACTAATAAGGGACTAGTTTTAGCCAGAGTTTCGCCTAATTGCCGACAATAATCTAGCCCTAAAACGTCAGCCCATTCTAAAGGACCTAAAGGCATACCAAAATCTTGCCCGGCCTTATCAATCACTGTGGTTGGTACATTCTGCTGATGTAGGCGTATACCTTGCATAATATAAGTCAGTAAAATGCGATTGACTAATAATCCAGGGGTAGTGTGAATAGGTAAAGGTAGTTTATTTAACTGTTTAACAAAAGCACAAGCTTGTGCAATTACACGGTCTGTGGTCTTGTCACCTAAATGAACGATTTCCACCAATTCGTGTTGAGTAATTGGGTAAAGAAAATGTAGACCAATTAAGCGATTAGGCTTTAAGAGAACAGCAGCTAAACGTTCTAAGGGCAAAATTGATGAAGTCGTAGCTAAGAGCGCATCCGGGCGAGCATTTTCCTCTAAACGGGCTAACAATTCTTGTTTGTGTACTAATTTATCGGCAGTTGCTTCAATCACTATATCCGCTAGGGCAATACCACTGCCTTCGTGATCGACATGAATACGTTCTGTAGCGGCCTTCAGTTTAGCGGAATCTTTATAAACGTAAGCACTAAAAATGGTGCGAATTTTATCCAGCGCACAATTCAAAGTTTCAGGATTGGATTCTTGGATACTGACGTTTAACCCTAATAAACCACACCAAGCCGCAAGTTCCGACCCAACCTGTCCAGCTCCAATGATATGTACATTTGAGTAAATGTCCGCATTCAGAGGAGCGAAAGCTTTGAGTCGTGTTTTTAGTCTTGCCAACCGCAATAGGTTTTGAGTAGTAGGGGTATCGACTAGTTGTTTAAATGTACCTATTTCAGCAGCTTGCAAGTTAGCTAAAGCACTGCCATGTTGTTGCCATAAGTTTATTAAGCGCGCACCTGCAGGATAATGCTCAATATCTTGTGTTTTAGCTAATTTACGCTGCTGCTGATTATTTATAAGCACACGCATAGGTAGTGCTTCCAATAAGCTTACACTGAAAGGCTGGTTAGTTTTAGTAGGTTGACCCGCGATGTAACGTAAACTAAGCAGATGAATTTGCTCAGGCGTAGCGGCGGCATCAATTAGTTGTTTTTGTAAAGCTTCCTCAGTATTTAGCACCATACTTTGAGTAAGAAAATCTAAAGCTGCCCTAACCCCCATACGTTGCAAAGCACGTGACATTCCGCCCCAAATAGGATGAAGACCTTGACTGACTTCGGGAAAGCTAAAACTAGTACTCTGATACAGAGTACCGATGCAATAATGACAGGCTAAAGCCAATGAAAGACCAGCACCCGCGCATTCACCTTCAATCATGGCCAAACTGACGATAGCCGAGGACTTAAGCTGTTCGCAAAATTGCTGACCAGATTTTAGAAGGTTTGTGAGTACTGTGGAGTCTAAGTTAGTTTCTAACAGACTTAAGTCTAGTCCTGAGCAAAAAACGTGAGGGCGAGTCGAATATAAAATCAGCGCACGCGCTCCCAAGGCTTGAGCTACTTTATAAGCTTGTTGGAGTTCAGCCAAGACTTCAGGTGTGAGTAAATTGTGTGTAGAGTTTTTTACTGCTAAACCAATCCAAAACACATGTTGTTCACGACGGATGGCGAGATGTTGGAAATCGTTAGAGGTAGAACTAAGCAAGCCTCACTCCATCTAACTGTATAATAAAGCCCATTTTTAGTCCCTATCAGCGTACTTAGCGATCTATTTTTCCGAATAATTCTACTGCAAAATACGTTTATTTGTCAGCAAACTGTACATATAAAACAATTTTTACGCAAAATACTGCCTAAAAATAGGTAGTTTAGGCACTAGGCAGTAATTGACTACTGCTTGCCGTCTCGGATGTAACTGGTGCTAAACCAGAATGCTGCCAAGGCAAACGCCGATAAGCAGGTTGATCACTAAAGTGCCAAGCTGGATATTTAATAACTTCAAAATAAGGTGAGTAATCGAAATCACTGGGAATAAATAAACGGAAGTCACGTTCTTCTAAACTTACTGGATGCTCTGATTGATTATTATGAATTACCGGTAAAATCGGATAATGCACATGTTGAAAACAACGCGCAATCATGCTGGAACAAATAATGTGGGTGGGTTGACCGGCATTATGTTGAAACAAAGATGAGCGCCAGCGTCTAGGCAAGATGCCATAAGGGAACAAAAAGCGTGCTAAATCCATCAACTGTTGAACATCATAACCCATCCCCAAATGCTCAATAGCAACATTCACTACTATATCCGCATCACGCCAATCCAAGCCTGAGGGACGACAAATGCGTAGATGCTCTTCTCGATAAGCGCTGAGAGGATTAGCTACTGTGCCATAACCCAGTAGCGATTCAACCACTAATTTATCATTCGGGCTGCCAGCATAATGAGTTTGGAGTTTTTCACGGACTTGAGGATCACGAATATCATTGATGCGCCCTACATACAGAGCAGCATGCGTCCAAGGTGAAAGTGTCACCATTTGAATGACTTTGCTAACCCGTGTTTGTCCCGCAAATAGCAACACATCGCCTGGACGTACTTCATGTTCGAGGAAGTCGAAATTGCAATAAGCGCTGCCCTGCGAATCGGCAGGTGGAACAGCATTTAGCCAATTAATCCCTTTATCCCACAGCCATTGCCGTGTTGCTTTGAACATGACTCTCTCCTTCTGTGTATAACAGGTAGCAGTGCAGTTCAAAAGCTAACCGGAACGAAGCAAAGCTTCGGAGCGGAGCATCTTAGTGCCCCTGTAATACTTATCGCTAATTAGAGTACTAGCAGTTTTACATGATTCATTAATTTAGATCAATTGCACCGAAACCTACTATGTTTTTTGACAATTGGTCATAACTAGTTTGGTGAACTGGAGAGTAAATCAAGCCATTGCTCTGAGAAGTTGAACTCATAGGTTTAGGTTTGCTTAAATGTAATTTTGGTACTATATTGGTTTTTAAAAAGCTTGAAAAAAGTGTTAGTAAGCACATTACTACTGGTGCATAAAAGCCAAACTAGAATGGCTAGTTAGCGCATCTCAAGCCGGCAATGATACCTTGAGTCGTTGTCTCACCCAGTAAATTGGAGTCAGATTGATGCAAACCCGCTATCTATTTTTATTACTTGCTTTGTTTTTGCCTGGTTATATGGCGCCACTTGCAAATACCTTTGATGAGTCCGCGCACATCAGTATCCGCGAAATGGGAAAGCGTATTGCTACCCTAGAAGCTATGCTAGAAAAACAGGGCGATGTGATTCGGATCAAAGCTCCTTTTGAGGTTATCGACAAGGCTGGCAATTTGATAATGCGCGTCAATAATAATGGGACTCTTACAGCGCTGACCCTATCCTCACAGGAAAAAAAGAATACTGTAGCAATAGCAACCGGTGTACTAGGTAGCCGTATCTTGCTGACAAACGATTCCAATTCAGCACTGCTCGAAGCCAATAATGATGGCAGCCATGTAGCAGTTACAAACGCCGATGTGAGCGCATTACTGGGGTCAGGAGATGATGGGCGGGATGGGCTGGTGATCCAGACCCCAGGTGTTGCACCAATAGCTCAGGAAAATCCAGATACGGGTGGCAACCAAAGTGCTGCTGGTGGGCAGATGGGTGCAGAAATTTCTACACAAACTGGCAAAAAGTTGGCATTACGCTTATATGACGACAAGGGCACTATGATTGTTTCTGCGGGAAGTAATCCAGCAGCAGCGGGTTCTGGGACGGTGCGCATTGCAAATACCAAGGGAGAAACGGTTGCCTTCATGGGAACAACTTTGGAAGGCGAGCATGGTGCTGTTGGGGTGGCAAAAGCGGGTAAGGATGTTGCTGCCATATTCTCAGAGCCACGCATGATTGCTGTGTATAGCGAAACAGGTGCGCCATTGGCTACGATGGGAAAAAGTGATAAATCCGAAGGGGGCAACCTGACTGCTCGTTCCCCGACAGGAGATGGTGTGTTCAGTGCCGGATTCAACAGTGTTGAGGGTGGTGGAGATGCTTGTGTGTATCGTGCCAAAAAACAGAGTCAATTTTGTTTGGGGATCGGTGTACCCAGCATGGGTGCTATAGGACGCTAAAGCATGAGTACCAAGCCTGTTACGCTCCTGCTTTTCCTCACCTTCAGTAGTAATTGTATGGCTGCAACCACTCCTAGCATTCCGCTATGCCCCGGTTTGAACATCGTCACCGCTATTAACCAAAGCAGTGGAGATTATGAATCCATCAAACGCATTACTGCTGTGGATGATGCTGGTATCACCCTGCATTATTCCAGTGAACACGAAGTTGTTGACCCCTTCAGCGACAAGCCGCCGGAACTGATCAACACTAACGTGACCCGCAGGGTATTGCGTGAAGACCAGCAAAAAGCAGCTTACTATCTGGCGGTTTTCAGCCCGATTCTGCCGGAAGCCGTGCCGAACAGCGTGGCTATCAGTCTGACTGACGACAACTACATCCGTTTGAAAACCACGGGCAAAGCAGAAGTTTCCATCGTCACCACACTCAATTACAGCACTACCCCAGAAAATGTGCTTGATCCTGAGTCGCCCTATCGCTGGTGGTTTGCACCCTCCGTATACGCACTGGAATTGGCGGATAAAACTCCCGTCCCCTTCCCAGTTTTGTTGAATGGCAAACCGGCGGAATTACCCGCCTTACAGGTCAAGGGTGTATTTGGCACAGAACAAGCCGAGTTTTTTGTACTGGATGACCCCGATAACCCATTGATATTAAAGTTCCGTCTGGGGTTTGGCGCAGATGAGGCCTTGAAAGCCAAGTTTGCCGACGACCCGGTGATGAGCAAAATGTTGGAAGAAATCGCCGCAACCTCGCCCGCACCTTCAGAACGGGATCGCCTACAAGTGACACAGATTACCTTTGACTGCCACCGCAGCGATGACCTGCCAATAGCCACCAATACGGACAAGCCGCTGGACATATTTGGCGAATTCGACACTGATGCCGAACCTTTCCCCACCGGTAGCGGCGGCGCAGCCAATGTTAGTAGCTTAGGCGCTGGTAATGGCAACGGTGGTGGCAGTGCAGGTACGGGCTCAATAGGCGGCGGCACAGGTAGCCTGAGCCTTGGTCAAGGTGCTGGCGGCGTGGGGAGTGGCAACAAAGCTGCTGAACTGGAAAAAGCCCTGCAAGAAGGCGAGAAAGTCGACATCTACGACATCTTTTTCAGCTTTAACAGTGCCACCTTGCGCCCGGAATCGGATGAAACCCTAAGTACCATCGCCAAGCTGCTTAACAAACACTCTGACTGGAAACTCGCCATCGGCGGGCACACCGACAATATTGCCAGCGACAGTTTCAACCTTGATCTCTCCAACCGGCGTGCCGCAGCGGTCAAAATCGCTTTGGTGGAACGCTTTAAGATTGCTGATAACCGTTTGAGTACTCAAGGCTATGGCGAAGCTAGCCCACGCGACACCAATGAAACTCTTGAAGGTCGTGCGCGTAACCGTCGGGTAGAGTTGATGAAGCAATAAGGCTGTTAATCAACTAGATCAACCCTTAAAGTGTTTTAAACAGCACCTTTGAATTGCGCTTATGATTATAGACCTGCTTTTTATTCTCCGGTAAATCCGCAATATCGGCATCCACAAAGCCGCGCTCTCTAAACCAGTCAGTCGTTTGGGTGGTGAGCACCAGTAATTTTTGTTTCTGCTGAAGCTTGGCGAGCTGCGTAATAGCCTGTAATAAACGGTCGCCACGATTGGCCGTCCGATAATGTGGATCAACCGCTAAACAGGCCAATTCGCCCACCTTAGGATCAGCCGTATCATATAAAGCCGCACAGCCAATAATTTTCTGATCACGCACAAAGACTTGGAAGCGATTCACCTCTAATTCTAATTGCTCCCGCGAACGCTTAACCAGAATACCGGCTTGCTCCATCGGGCGAATCACATCCAGAATTCCACTAATATCATCGACACCTGCCGCGCGAATTGTTTCATATGCATCCGCAGAGATCATACAGCCGATCCCGTCTCGAGTATAAAGTTCAGTCAGCAAAATTCCATCAACATTCGCATCTAATAAATGCACTCGACCGACCTTATGTTTAAGAGCTGCAATGATTTGTGGCAGCATATCGTGTTGATCGACGTAAGCTTCAGCTTCTTCAATCGTTAAGTTATTAGGCAGATCAAACGAAGTCTCGTCTAATAACATGACTTTGTCAGCTTCAAGGGCTTGTGCTGCTTCAATCGCCAGTTGTTCATAACGCAAATTATAGGCTTCTCCGGTCGGTGAATAGCCTAAAGGGGAGAGCAGTACAATATGGCGATTTTCTAATTGCTGACGAATAAAATTATGCCGAATCCGTCGGATTTGCCCGCTATAGCCATAATCAACGCCATCAAGCACACCAATTGGGCGGGCAGTGACAAAATTGCCAGAAATTACTCCGGGACCAATATTGCCGACTCCGGGTTGAGCGAGCATATAGGTAAGTGCATTTTCGATGGTAATCCGTGCGGCTCCACAGGCTTCTTGAGCGGCTTGTAAAGCTTCTCGATCCGTAATGCGCAGGCCATTATGAAAGTGAATAGGGTGATCTAATTGCTCTAAGCGCCGATCAATTTGTGGGCGTGTGCCATGGACAAGTACAATCTTCGCACCCAAAGCCGCAATAATAGCGATATCTTGCAAAATACGCCGGAAGTTCGCTTGCCCTAATACTTCACCCGGGAAGGCTATCACAAAGATTTTGTCGCGATGCTTATGAATATAGGGGCTAGCCTCACGGAAAAATTCCACACTATTGCAATCAACAGGGTTAGAACCGGATTTATGAGTGTTAGACATGATCATTCCTAATTAGCGGAGGTTTAGCTCGCGTCAAAAGCATTTTTGAGCCAAGTAATTTGTTGCTGAGCATTGATAGCAATCACATCAAAGCGGCAAGCTAAATCATAGGGGTGCAGCAGTAAATAGTGTTGAGCGGTGCGAATAATTTTTTGTTGTTTGCGCAGATCGACACTATAGAGCGCTCCACCAAAGTCTTCGCGGCTACGATAGCGCACCTCAGCAAAGACCAGATGCTCGCCATCTTGCCCAATCAAATCGATTTCACCCCCACGTAAACGATAATTGCGTGTGTAGAGTTTAAAACCCTGAGCTTGCAAATAATCACAAGCCCAAGTTTCCGCTAGTTGCCCAAGTGTTTGGCGACTAGCCATTATTCTAAAGCAGTGGGCAAACCATCTTTAAAGGTTGCCATTACTAAGCGACGTTGGATCAGACGATTGGGCGCGAGGCTAATTTCACCCGTGTGGCCTTGTATGCGTTGATTTTGGGCAAGAGCTGGTAGGTTCTTGGCAATAGCCACTGCATCCATGCCTAAAGCATACAGGCGCGGGTATTTTAGCTGCTCTAAACTACCTTGCTGTAGGCTTTGCAATACAAAGGGTATTTCGGTATAGATAATACCTTCTAAATCAGCGTCTTTATTTCTTTCTACACGCCCAGAGAACACATGTGAAGTAGCATAAACCGGTAAGTCTGGCGCTTGCGCTTGCAGTAAAGGTTTCATTAAACGCGCTTGCGTAGGGGAAGCTCCTAAAAACACCATTTGTGCACCGCTGCTATTCGCTAATGCCGCTTGTAGAGTACCCAGATAATCTTTGCTCGTATTGTTTGGATAAGCCACACTGATAATGACTTGACCACCAGCAGCACTATACGCGGCGGTAAATGCTTCCGCTAAACGACTACCCCATTGTGAGTCGGGCACTAAGACTAAAGCTTGGCGTAAACCACGACCTGTAGTAAAAGCGGCTACTTGGCGTGCTTCATCTTCAGGCGATAAACCAAACTGATAAAGTGCTGGTGAGCTTTGCCCATCAGTGGCGTAATTTAGACTTAACACCGGTACAGTTAAAACATTGCTGGCTAAAAGCCCATCTAAAGCGTCTTTGTCCAAGGGGCCGACGACAATATCTGCACCTTCGCTAGTTGCTTGTTGGTATTGGTTAATGACATTTGCTGCGGTGGTCGCATATTGCTTGCTACGAGTGACTGTCCCCAACTGGTTGCCCATATCCTGCATGCCTTGATAAATTTCTTTACCGACTGACCCTAAAGCCCCACTGTCTGGGAGCAACACTGCTAAATTTTCCACTGCGCGTGGTAAAGTACTCTGTTGCTGAGTCGTGTGCTGATTTGTTTCGGAGTGTGGCTGTAATTCTGGCGGAATACCTGACAGATTACTTGGCTGAGGGGGTAATCTTCCACCCATTTCTAAAGCGCGTTGCCGCACTAAAGACACTTTACTGCGTAAGCCCGTTGATATCACCGAATGGGGTAAAGGTAATAAGCGTAGAGCTTGAGTGGCTTGCTCATTTTGTAAGGCCAATAAAGCTAAGGTGTAGCGATAGCGTGCTTGATTCTCACCGGTTAAGGCTTGGCGCGGAATTTTTTGCAGATAGTGCTTAGTGGTGTTCTCATCGCCTAAAGAGGCAGTGACTTCAGCGGCTTGGAGAATGACACGCTCACGTTGGGGTGACGGTAAGCTTAAGGCAGCTTGATAATAGACTTCAGCCGCTTGGGGTTTACGGCCTTGCTTAAACAGTTGGTTACCTAATTCGACAGTTGGTGTGCCTTTAAATTGACTAACCACACGACCTTCACCAAAGGTTTGCTGGTTAGTAGAAGCATTATTCGCAAACAGATTGGAATTGAGACTACATCCTTGCAGCAGAAATATCCCACTCATCAAGCCCATTGATAATGAGTAGCGTAAGTCCTGAATTGTCATTATAACTATCCTAAATATACGAGGAACTAACAGCGCTTAAGCTCAATTAGGCTGAAACTATAGCAGGATTTCGCTTTTTAGGGATAGCAAAAAGCTCGGCAAAGCCTGATCATACCTACCTTTCATCTAAAGCCAGTCTAGGTTGCTATGAGCGCTAGTTTGTATTGTGTTGCTACACCAATTGGTAATTTAACTGATATTACCGAACGTGCGATTAAGACCTTGAAAGAAGTTGAAAAAATCTATGCTGAAGATACACGTGTCACTTTACGCTTGCTCACTCACTTAGGCTTTCAGAAACAGTTAGTGAGTCTGCACGACCATAATGAGGCGACTCGTGTCACGCAAGTGCTCGCTGATTTAGAGCAAGGCATGAATGTCGCTTTGGTAAGTGATGCAGGTACTCCCTTGATTAGCGACCCGGGCTATCATCTTGTTAAAGAGGTAGCTAAAGCAGGCTTTAGAGTAGTACCGATTCCCGGTGCTTGTGCCGTGGTCGCGGCTTTATCAGCCGCTGGTCTGGCGACCGATCGTTTTGTATTTGAAGGCTTTCTAGCGGCCAAGTCTTCAGCGCGCAAAGCGAGTTTTGAACAACTTAAGGCTGAAACACGTACCTTAATTTTTTATGAGTCCAGTCATCGTATTGAGGGATTTTTAGAGGATCTAGTTGCTGTCTTAGGGGCAGAGCGCGAGTTAGTCATTGCTCGTGAACTGACGAAACTTTATGAAAGTTTTTATCGAGATACGGCGCAGAGCTTACTAACACGCTTAGGCATGGATAGCGATATGCAAAAAGGTGAGTTTGTCGTGTTGGTCAAGGGTTCTAACGATGTAGTAGAGCAAGGCAGTGTTGCGGTGGAAACGGTGTTGCAGGTTTTATTAGAGGAAGAGATTTCAGTCAATCAAGCGGCAAGGATTGCTGCCCGAATTACCGGGCAGGCAAAGAATAAGCTATATCGTCAAGCCATAGAAATGAGTAAATTACTCAACTGACGGTGTGACCGGTTTCACAGGTATTTCAGGTACTACCAGCTCTTCAGTCTCAACGCCATCTTTATTCAGCACAATTAACTTATCGGGATCAATCGCTAAAATTTGTTCAGCCACTTCACTAGGGATTAGGCAGCGCTTACCTTCTAGGAAAGTAATTGCTAAAGTACCTGCAGCCAGTTCTTGTTGCTGTTGCTCAGTGACATATAGATATTTGACGGTTTCACCTACTACAAAATTGTAGCGGATAGCTGCATCGTCCACATTTTTCAAATGAGCAGTGATCAGCTCACGCACCTGCTGGCGCGTTTGCTTCTTACGCTCCGCCACTTCACGTTTGCGTTGTTCTTCAGCCGCTTTCTCTTGGCGCTCAAGTTCATTGCGCTCACGGTAGAATTGCTCCAAATCAGAAGACTTGCGTGATTTCGCAGGTTTATTAGGAGCTGGCTTCTTATCCGCTTCAGGCGTATTTACCTCTTCCGGTTTAGCTGCTGGAGGTTTATTGGATTTAGGCGTAAAACTGCGATTGGGTTTTGCTGGTTTCAGCTTAGCTTGCTCGCGCGCTTCTTTCGCCTTTTCTTTCTGCTGTTGCTTCGTTTGTTCAGCTTGATCAATTTGTGCTTGGGTAATCAAGCCTGCTTTCAGCAGTTGTTCGCTTAGTGAATTGGACATGGTCAATGGTCGTCAATATTAAACAGTAGCCAGTTCCGCTTGGATCGCCTTGGTAATGTCTTCCATCTCACCAATGCCATTAACACGCTTGAGCAAACCTTGATCTGCGTAGTAATTAATGAGTGGTGCGGTGTTCTCTTCATATACCTTGAGGCGATTGCCAATCGTCTCCTCATTATCGTCAGCACGATGATATAAGTTCGTACTGCCGCATTTATCGCAGACTCCTTCCTTAGTTGGCGGAGAGAAGTAGCGGTTATAAACGGTCGAGCAATCTTTACAAGATAAACGACCGGTTAAACGTTTTAATAGAATATCAAAATCAACATCGATTAAGAGGCCAGCATCAATCGGTTGGCCCACTTCAGCCAGCAACTTATCTAAGCTTGCAGCCTGACTTAAATTGCGTGGGAATCCATCCAAAATAAAGCCATTAGCTGCATCGGACTGCTGTAAGCGCTCGCGAATCATGCCTAGTACTATATCATCAGAGACCAAGCCACCTGAATCCATGGCAACTTTAGCTTGTTTACCGAGTTCAGTGCCTGCTGCAACAGCGGCACGCAGTAAATCGCCGGTCGAAATTTGCGGAATATTATAAATATCCGTCAAGCGTTGTGCTTGAGTTCCTTTACCTGAGCCTGGTGCTCCGAGAAGTACGATACGCATAAATTTTGGTTCCCTTTTCTGCTCCAATCGAGTCACTTCTTATACTTAATTAAATGTTGCAGTGCAAGTTAGATTCAACAGTCGTTATAATAGTCCGCTTTAAACCAATGGAAGACCGCTATGAATATCGACAAAATTGCCGTCGGTAAAGACGTACCTGAATCTGTCAATGTTATTATCGAAATCCCAGCTCAATCTTCTCCTGTAAAATATGAGATAGATAAAGAGAGTGGGGCAGTGGTAGTGGATCGTTTTATGTCTGCGCCGATGTTCTATCCTGCCAATTATGGTTTCGTGCCACACACTTTGTCAGACGATGGCGACCCGGTTGACGTTTTAGTGGTAACTCCCCACCCATTGGTACATGGCTGTGTAATTCCAGCGCGGCCAGTTGGTGTCTTAAAAATGTCTGACGAAGCGGGTCAAGATGCAAAAGTCGTCGCTGTTCCTGCTGGTAAGCTGGCACCTGAGTTTAAGGATATAACTTCTTATACTCAGCTTTCACCGTTATTAATCAAGCAAATCCAACATTTCTTTGAGCGTTACAAAGAGTTGGAACCTGGCAAGTGGGTAAAAGTGGACGGTTGGGCTGATGCGGCTGAAGCTAAACAAGAAATCTTAGATAGCATTAAGCGTTACGAAGCCAGCAAATAAGCTTAGATTAAACTTTTAGTTAAGCTGTACTCATCCCATAAACTCCTGCCAATTTTCTGATAAACTTTCAGAGCAGGAGTTTATCTCTTTGGGCTATGAAATCGTATTTATCATTAAACTAATTAATTCTAGTATCAGCACGGTATGGGTGAGCGCTTATCAATTAAAACAGAACGGGATGAACAACAGCTCTTCAACTCGCGTGCTATTGTTGCCGGTCTGATCGTGTTAATCGCCTTAATAGGCATTATGACACGCCTCTATTTTTTGCAAATTCAAGAGCACGAAGCTTATACGGTGCTTTCTAAACAAAATTATCAAAAACACATTCCACGTGCTCCGACGCGTGGACAAATCTATGATCGTAACGGGGCAAAGCTAGCAGATAACCATGCGCAATACGTGTTAGAGGTCGTTTGGGATAGTGTTCCGGATCAAAATAATGATGGCAAAAAACGCTGGAACGACATGCAAATGATGTTAGAGCGTCTCAATAAAATCGTACCGCTTTCAGAAAAAGACTTGCGTATTTTTGGCCAGCAAGTGAATCGCCGCAGTCGTTATCAACCAACACCGCTGAAAGAAAACCTTACTGAGCAAGAAATGGCAATGTTCGCTGTCAACAAATCCCGTTTTCCAGGGGTGAATTTAGAGCGGCGTATGCAGCGTTATTACCCGTTAGGTACCGTTGCTAGCCATGTGATTGGTTATGTCGGGCGGATTGATGATCGCGATTTAGAGCGCTTGGATAAGAATAATTATGCAGGTACTACTCATATTGGCAAAATCGGTGTGGAAGCCGCTCACGAAGATCGTTTGCATGGTCAAGCAGGTTATGATCTAGCCGAGGTCGATGCACATGGTCGGCATCAGGATATGATTGAGCGCGAAGAGGCAGTAGGAGGACAGGATTTAATTTTAGGTTTAGATATTAATCTACAACTCAAAGCAGAGGCCTTACTTAAAGGTGAACGTGGGGCTGTGGTGGCTATCGATCCACGGAATGGTGAAGTATTAGCGATGGCGAGTGTTCCCACTTTTGACCCTAATCTTTTTGTCGATGGGATCTCCAGCAAAATTTATACTGAGCTGCGTGACGATCCTGACCGTCCGCTCTACAACCGCGCTTTACAAGGGGCTTATCCACCGGGTTCAACCGTTAAGCCTATGAACACTATGGCTGGATTGTATGAAAAAGTCATTTGGCCGGGTAAAACTGTTTATGATCCGGGGTTTTTTCAAATTCCGGGGCACAAACATCGCTATCGCTGCTGGAAAAAATCGGGTCATGGTGGGGTGAGCATGGATTATGCTATTGCCCAATCCTGTGACACTTTTTTCTACGATATGGCCTACCGTATGGGTGTAGATAAATTCTCGGGCTATATGAGTTTGTTTGGCTTTGGTAAGAAAACTGGGATTGATCTAACTTCTGAGTCGGATGGTTTAATGCCCACACCGGAGTGGAAACAACGCCGCTATAAGCAGGTTTGGTATCCGGGCGATACGGTTAATATTGGGATCGGACAAGGTTATTGGCTGGCAACCCCTGTTCAACTTGCACATGCTACTGCAAGTGTCGCTATGCGTGGCAAGCGGATTCGCCCACATGTCTTACGCGCCTTTCGTATGGCTAAGGATAAACCTGAGCAAATTCTGCAGCCAGAAGTCATTGCGCAAATTCCAGCCCGCGATAAACGCCATTGGGAAATGGTAGTACAGGGTATGGTGCATGTAGTACATGCATCTTATGGTACAGCTAAACGCGTTGGGGTTGGTGCGCCCTATACCATTGCGGGTAAAACGGGCACTGCGCAGGTTTTTGGGATTGCTCAAAATGCTCGTTATGATGCCTCACGGTTAGCTAAACGTTTACACGACCATGCTTTGTTTGTAGGTTTTGCCCCTGCGGATAATCCGCAGATTGCAGTTTCTGTGATTGTTGAAAATGGTGGCGGTGGTAGCTCCACAGCAGCACCGATTGCCCGTAAGGTCATGGATGCTTACTTATTAAAGAAATACGATGACGAGCCCCCTACTGAAGAAAGTGGTGAAGTAGAACCTGCCGATATCGTGCCACGCGTAGAGGGAGCTGATGAATGATTTCTGGATTATTACCAGCCTCACTGTTGAAAATGCTGCAGCGCGTAGATTTAGTGATGCTGGCTGCTTTATCGATGCTCATGTTTATGGGATTGGTCACCCTTTATAGTGCTTCAGATACATCAATGATGATGGTATACCGCCAAGGTATCCATTTCGTTTTAGGCTTGGTGTTGATGCTGCTGTTTTCCCAAGTAGAGGGTAAAACTTTAAGGCAGTTTGCGATTTGGTTGTATGGTATTGGCGTTGTGCTATTGATCTTAGTGCTGATGGTGGGGGTTATTAAAAAGGGTGCACAGCGTTGGCTCTATTTGGGAATTGATATTCAGCCTGCAGAGATGATGAAGCTAGCAGTACCCATGATGGTGGCTTACTATTTTTCTGAAAAGCCGTTGCCGCCGCGCTTTCTCGATATCATCGTTGCCTTGATTTTAGTCGCAGTACCGATGGTGCTGATTATGAAGCAGCCTGACTTAGGTACTTCGTTGTTGATTGCACTGTCTGGTTTATTCGTTATTTATTTAGCCGGTATGTCTTGGTGGCTGATTGGTGGCTCGTTAGCGGCTATCGCTATTGCTGCTCCCTTGATGTTTAACTACGGTATGCATGAATATCAGCGACAGCGGATTCTTACCCTATTTGATCCTGAAAGTGACTTACTAGGTACGGGTTATCATATTTATCAATCTAAAATTGCCATTGGTTCGGGTGGCGTGTATGGCAAGGGTTGGTTGCATGGCGACCAATCACATTTAGACTTTTTGCCAGAACGACATACTGACTTCATTTTCGCTGTCTTTGGTGAGGAGTTTGGCTTTTTAGGCAATCTGCTGTTGATTAGCTTATACGTGTTTATTATTTGGCGTGGGTTATATATTGCGTCTAAAGGTGCTGACACTTTTTCGCGGTTATTAGCAGGTAGCTTAAGCCTAACATTTTTTATCTATTTGGTGGTTAATACAGGCATGGTGAGTGGGGTGTTGCCTGTAGTGGGGATTCCTTTGCCATTAGTGAGTTATGGTGGAACCTCGGTAGTCACGCTCATGAGTGCCTTTGGCATTATCATGGGTATGAAAAAGCGTAAGCGTAATTATCAGACAGAGGAATAGGGCTATAGCATGCAAGTATTTTGGGGAAAGACGCGAGTCTTTGGCTTAGTCGTGTTAGCTTTAAGTTTAAGTGCTTGTAGCAGTACACATAGTATACCTGAAGCCGGTATTGGCTCTGGCCAATCGACAGGCATTCCCTCTGCTGATCCTCTGGTCAATCCACGACCTCGACCCCAACGACCGAATAGGCCAGCAGTCACTTATCCGCAGCAGCCAGTCATACCACCTATTCAATCTGGTACTCCTGAACCCCTACCTCCACAAATACAGTCGCCAGCAACGAGTGGTGCTTATTTAAGTTATCCTGCGCTGCAGTTTTTTATTAGCCGCATGCATAAAACACATGGTTTTGATGCAAGGCAACTGCAGAGTCTATTTGCAAATGTACAGCGCAATGAGGATATTCTTGCTAAAGCTAGTAAGCCTGCTGAAGGAAAACCTTGGTTTCAATATCGTTCGATTTTCCTAACAGAAGATCGGATTAACAACGGTGTAGGTTTTTGGCGGCAATATGCGAGTGCAATCGAGGCCGCTGCCCAGCAATATGGAGTTGACCCTGCTTATATTGTAGCAATCATTGGGGTTGAGACACTCTATGGACGCAACACAGGCAATTATTATGTGTTGCAAGCTTTAACGACTTTAGCCTTCGATTTTCCTAAACGTGCCGATTTTTACCAAAAAGAGTTAGAGCAATATTTATTACTGACTCGCGAAGAACAAGTTCAGCCTTTTGGCTGGCAAGGTTCTTATGCTGGAGCGATGGGCTTAGGCCAATTTATCTCCAGTAGTTATCGGCAATATGCGCAGGATTTTAACCGTGATGGACAGCGTAATCTTTGGGATCCAGAAGATGCGATCGGCAGTGTCGCTAACTACCTAGCGCGACATGGTTGGCAAAGTGGCGAGGATGTGGCTGTTCCTGCTTATGTTTCCGGTCAAGCCTATGCTAGACTGCTGAATGAAAAGCCAGTTAAGCCTACTTTAGGCTTGTCAGCACTCGCGGCAGAGGGGGTTGTGCCAGTGAGTCATATACGGGCAAGACAAGCTAGCTTAATTCTACTGGACGGGGCTGCAGGGAGTGAGTTTTGGTTAGGCGGGAATAACTTCTATGTGATTACTCGCTATAACCATAGCAATAAGTATGCACTGGCTGTTCACCAATTGGCGCAAGCCATCCGTCAACGGATGGGACGTTAATGATCTGTTACTCTGCAAAGCCTTAGACTAAATCTTAAGGCAAGCCATGAATTAATGATGATAACAACGATGAAAATGATTCAACGAGTACTGTTATGGGGGCTTACTGTCAGCTTATTAGCAGGCTGTAGTGCTTTGACGACTGATGAACCAAGCGCGATGGGTTCTATTCCTCCTTTGAAAACGAACAGCGCTATGAGTTGTGGTAATGAACCAAGTTACACTTTGAAAGGCAAGACCTATCAAGTGCTAAGTTCAGTGAGTGGTTATCAGGAAGAGGGTACAGCTTCTTGGTATGGTAAGGAGCTACAAGGATTTAAAACAGCGGGCTGTGAAACTTTCGATATGAATAGTTTCTCGGCAGCTCATCGAAGTTTGCCTTTACCAAGTTTCGTGCGTATCACGAACTTGGAAAATCAAAAAACTGTGATTGTACGTGTTAATGATCGTGGACCTTTTGAAACCGATGATTTAATCCAGTTATCTTTTGCAGCTGCCAATGCTTTAGGCATGAGTACCAACAAGGGGTGGGAAACAGTCAAAGTGCGGGTAGAGGCTTTAGCCCAACAACATACTGAATCGGGGCAGGGTAAACTTGCTGAACGCGCTCGAGTCAAAGCTAAACAAACACCAGAGCAAGTTAAAGTTGAACAGGCTGCGAAAGCGACAGGCAAAAGTTTTTATGTGGTAGTAAATAATTTTGCTGAGCAAAATGAAGCACTAGAAATGTTTGTGCGTTTGACCTCGGTGGGCTTAGCTAAAACTGAAATGGCAACGGCGATGCAAGACGGTAAGTCAATGCATCAAGTACGGATTGGGCCACTGTATACCCAAGATCAAATTGACACTGTGAAAGATGCACTAGAAAACAATGGTTTGGCAACTTTCCGTGTTGTCGAAATAAATCAATGAGATAGAGAGTGAATAACAGGATGTTACTGAGAATACTGTTGGTCGGTTTATTGTTATCAGGCTTAGCCCATGCTGAAACGAAACCTACCAAATCTGTACCCGCTGCTACAGTGGACAGCTCTGAAGATATGCCAGCCGGTGCAGGTAATAATGCTAAGCCATTAAGTCCACCTAAAGGGGGGCAAGTTGTGGCCTTAGCGGATGGTGCTCCTGAAGTAGACTCCACCAGCTTTGTCTTAGTAGATTTTCAAAGTGGCGAGGAGTTGGCCTCTCTCAATCCGGGCGAGAAAGTAGAGCCAGCAAGCATCACCAAGCTTATGACGGCTTATATTATCTATCGTGAACTGAGCAAAGGGACGATTAAGCTCGATGATGAAGTGCTGATTAGCCAACATGCTTGGGAAATGCAAGGATCGCGCATGTTTGTAGAGCTAGGTAAAAAAGTACAGCTTGAAAAATTGCTGCGTGGTCTCATTATTCAATCAGGTAATGATGCCGCTGTCGCTTTGGCTGAGCATATCGCAGGTTCTGAGACTGCTTTTGTGCAGCGCATGAATGAAACCGCTAAAGAATTAGGTATGAATGAGAGTCAGTATCAAAATGTCACGGGTTGGCCCGCACCCGATCACTATACCACCGCGCGTGATATTGTGGTGCTTGCGCGTGCTCTAATCACTGAGTTCCCTGATCGATATAAGCTCTATTCTGAAAAAGAATTCACCTATAACAATATTAAGCAACATAACCGCAACAAATTATTGTGGCGTGACCCATCCGTCGATGGTATGAAAACAGGTCATACTGAGTCAGCAGGTTTCTGTTTAGTAGCCTCTGCTAAGCGCGATAATATGCGATTAATTTCAGTGTTGCTGGGTTCAACTGACGAAAATAGTCGGGCTGAGTCGAGTCAACGCTTATTGGAATACGGTTTCCGTACCTTTGAAACTCATAAGATGTACAAAGGTGGTGATGCTTTATCTGAGGTTCGAGTCTGGCAAGGTGAAAAAACGCATGTGGCTGCAGGTGTGATTGATGATCTATATGTAAGTATAGGCAAAGGCCGCTATGACCAACTTAAAGGGGTGATTCAATTTGATAAAGCAATTGACGCACCGATTCGACGCGGAGATGTTTTAGGAAAAATTGTATTTTCTGAACAGAGTAGAGTTTTGAAAGAAGTCCCTTTATTAGCCCTCGAAGATATTGCGGAAGGGGGCTTGTGGCGGCGTATGTCAGATAGTGTCCAGAAATTTTTCGCGGACTAAGGAGCCAAAATGAGTACGTTTAGCCGATCTGAAGTGAACATGGAATTTCCAAGTCATTTTCCCATTAAAGTGGTGGGGGCGGCGCATGATCAATTAGCCCAAGTCATCCACGACATTATTCTAAAACACGATCCAGCCTTTTCAATGGAGGCGATTCGTACCAATCAAAGTCGTACTGGCAAATATCACAGCCTAACTTTGGGTGTGAATGCCACTAGTAGAGAGCAATTAGACGCGATTTATCATGATTTGCAAGCCTGCGAGCTGGTATTGTGGGCTCTTTAAAAATCCGTGTCTTAGGTATAAATCAGCCCTATTTATCTACTTTGGAAGCTATGCAAACCTTCACTCAGCAGCGCTCTGAAGATGCGCTGGATGAGTTGTGGATTTTAGAACATGAGCCAGTGTTTACCCTAGGTCGTAATGGGCAGATGGAGCATGTACTTGATCCGGGTGCTATTCCTGTCGTCAAAGTTGACCGTGGTGGCCAAGTGACTTACCACGGCCCTGGCCAACTGGTTATTTATCTGTTGGTTGATGTACGCCGTTTAAATCTGGGAGTGCGTGAGCTAGTGATGAAAATTGAGCAGTCGATTATCAAGCTGTTAGCGAATCGTCAGATAACAGCAACAGGGGATCGTGAAGCTCCCGGTGTCTATGTGGACGGTAAAAAGATAGCAGCTTTAGGTTTACGCGTAAGCCGCGGTAAAACTTATCATGGTCTCAGCTTAAACGTAAATATGGATTTAAAGCCATTTACCTGCATCAATCCCTGTGGCTATGCAGGTTTAGAGGTTACGCAATGCCGCGATTTGGGTATGGAGGAGACTTCGATGGAGCTAGCAGATGAGCTAGCTGTCTTACTCGCCCAGGAATTGGGGTATCAGCAAATTGAGTGGTTAGCTGACTAGATATATTTAGCCGTACTCGTCATCAGCTTTGAAATCAAGGGCATGGCTAATTTGCGAATCGGGAAAGGGAGTTTAGCGCCACCCGCCTGTTGAGCCATCTGACCATGCCGTACTTCATCTTCTTTCATCTGCTGTAAAATGACAGTGCTAGGCAGGTCGCTCGCGGGTAATTTTCCTAAATGATTAGCTAAATGTTGTTCAACTTGATCTTCAGTTTCTTTAACAAAACCTAAGCTCCATTTGTCACCGATTAAACCAGCAGCAGCGCCCATTGAAAACGAGCCCCAATACCACAGCGGATTTAAATGGCTACGATGACTAGATAACTCAGCTAAGCGCTGTGCACACCAAGCTAAGTGATCATTTTCTTCTAAAGCAGCACGCTCCATTTGGGCACGTACTTGTGGCAGTTTAGCAGTCAGGGCTTGACCACGATACAAGCCCTGTGCAGCGACTTCACCCGCGTGATTAATACGCATCAATTGAGCGGAGTGTTTTCTTTCTTCTTCGCTTAACTCAGCTAGCGGCAAAACATTTTGTGCTGGGTTAGTGCGTTCCGTAGTAGTGGGAATGGCGAGAGTGGCACGAAGTGACTGATCAATTTCCACTAAAAGACGATCAAAAAAACTCAAAGCGCGCATAGTGAGGGTTAGCGAGGTAAAGTAGTTAAATATTTAATGACATCATTGAGCTTATCAGTCCCCGTCATTTTGCTAGGACCGGTTAAGTATTTACCATTGACAATGATGCTGGGTACGGAATCAATACCTGATTTAGTATTAATATCACGTGCGTAACTCAATAAAGAGTTGAGTTCCATTGAGTTCATGGCTTTATTGATTTCGTCAGTGGCATAGCCAAACGATTCAAAGAAACGCCGTAGGTTGTCATCATTTTTTGCTGTATTGCCACGTTCAAAGCGTGGTAAAGGACGGCGTTGCACATGGACTGCATTGAAAATCTTACCATGTAGATCTTTAGCACCATCACGGTCTAAAATATAGCCAATATAATAGAGCTTAGCATGATAATCCCAAGTTTCACCTAAAGTGCCAGGTACCCGATTAAAGAACACATTCGCAGGCTTAGTTTTTAGATAATCTTTAATGGTTGGCTCTAAGTGGAAGCAGTGTGGGCAGCCATACCAGAAAATTTCAGTGACTTCATGCTGACCTGTAGGAGCTTTTAAAGCCACTGGTGGGTCAATCAGTGAGTATTGCTTACCTTCCGTGTATTCGGCTTGAGTGACTTCCGACATACAACCTGCCAAAGTAAACAGTAAGGCTGTCACCATAGGTAGGAAAAATTTTACCATTCTCATCAATTATTCTCCGTCGTTATTGTGTTGCATCGCAAATCTTTAGCTCAGACCTTGACACTAGGCTTAAAGTTCACCATAAGAGTGTAGACCGGACAGGAACATATTGACGCCTAAGAAAGCAAACAGTGTGATAAATAAACCAATTACTGCCCACCATGCCATCTGTGTACCACGCCAGCCTTTAGAGAAGCGGAAGTGTAGCCAAGCTGCATAATTTAACCACACAATTAAGGCCCATGTTTCCTTAGGATCCCATGACCAATAACCGCCCCAAGCTTCTGCTGCCCACATCGCGCCTAAAATCGTCGCAATCGTAAAGAAGGCAAAACCTAAGGCGATGGCTTTGTAGGTAATATCATCAAGCATTTCTAAAGAGGGTAGCGTCTTCTGCGTACTGGGTAGCATCAAGAGCACACCCAGTGCCGTGAGCAATAAAGTAACTGCAAAAGCAATACCTGCTGAGTTTAAACCGAGGCTAATTAGACTACCTTCAAAGGGCGTTTTACCAAATGCCGTCCGTGCAAAAATCCACGTGAATAGACTAAGGAATATAAAGCTAGGTACTAGAATAGCGACTAAGCGCGATGGGTGACTGTAATAGTATTTGATTAAATAAGCCGAACTAGTCATTGCTGCCAAAGCGAAAGCACCATAGCCGACGAAGTTGGCAGGAACATGAATTTTCATCCAATAGCTTTTTAAAGCAGGTACTAATGGGCGAATCTCGTGTGCACCACGCTCGAAGCTATACCAGAGCAAAAAGGCTACTGCAGCACTAATCACTAAGAGAGCAAAACCGCCTAAAGCACGGCTACGATAGCGACCTTCATAATATAAATACAAAATACCCGTGATCAGGCAGAAGAGAATGAAAACTTCATATAGATTACTAACAGGAATATGTCCGAATTCAGGGTCGACCAAATACGATTCATACCAGCGCACCATCAGGCCAGTAAAACCCATAATAACTGCAGACCAAGTTAAAGTACTTGCTGTTTTAGCAATGAACTCATTATTTGCAATTAAGCCACCAAAATAAAAAACGGTGGCTATCACAAACAAAGCACTCATCCACATAATCGCGGATTGGCTAGAGAATAGATATTTTAGGCCAAAGACAGCTTCAGCATTAGCGATATTGCCACTGTAAAGCCAAATGCCTAGCAAGCTAAAAGCTGTAATCAATAAGCTTAAAGGCTGGACAGCGCGCCAGTTCCAACCCAAGGCGATCAAAGCAGGTGCACTGGCAATCAAAAAACCTTGTTCATAAATATCCATCGCCTGCGAGTAGAGCAGATAGGCATAAGCAGTACCTACTAAAACCAGTGCTGCCCAAATCCAATCCGTCAGTTTAAGACGCTGCCAGAAACTCGGTTTGTCCATCAGCGCCTGCATGGCTTCTTGTGTAACAGACATTATCAATCACCTCTTACTGTAAGCACTGTCTGAAAGGCTAAACCTAAGCGTTGGAAATACTTGTCAAAATCATGCGGATTACGATTGGTGCCGCCCGCTACAATGACTTCATTTTCACCAGATTCCAATGGCTTGACCATCACCCAAATTCTACGTTGTGCCACATAGAATAATAAAAAGACCCCAATTGTTAGCATAATACAACCCAGATACACCACATCTTGCCCGGGAGAACGTGTAATTTGTAAACCAGACGCTTCGATCTGCTTGAAGGTTTTGAGCTGAATGTACCAAGGCGAGCCATAGAAAGGCAGATTCGAGATCGCATTCAAACTATCATCAAAAAATAGCCAATCTGTATCTTTAGGCTCAGTGATGCCGTGCTGCTTTAACACATCAAGATACACACCACGTAGCGAGGCTTGCAGTACTTTGGTAAAGGCTTCACTCACTTGGGCACGTTGATCTTCAGGGAAGCGCGCTTCAATGTCGCTCATAATACCATCAAAACCTTTAGTGGCGAATAATTGAGTCAATCGGACCATCGATTCTACAATCTGATTCTCAACCGTTGCACTATCTACTTGTTGATTCTGTATTGCGCCCATCGAGTTGCGTGTAGTAGTGATGGCAGTAGTACGCACAAACTCATCGTCCTGCAAAGCGCTTAAGAAAGTTAGGAATAATTCGGCAGAGCCTTTTTGGTCAGCAGGAATATGGAGAAAGCGTTCAGGATCAGCAGGGCTTTTGCGCACGCCACTGATGAGGTACATGCGTCCTTCAATGATCACGGGATTCATATAGTTACTGTATTCAATCGCCTCACCCGCTGCATTTCTTAAACGGAAGATCACACTTGGGCCAATATTTTTTTGTTCTTCTTCGCCTTTATCGTTTTTGACAGGGTTGATATTAAATAAGCGAAAGTTGTCGAGTTCTAAACGATATTTCTCGGTAGAACTACTTAAGTTGTAATCTTGTGAAATATTCCCAGTTAAAGTTTGTTGAGCATATTGTTTGGTTAATGGGTTGAGTTGTAATTGTACTTCAGAGCCGCCGTCACCAAAATTTGCTTGATAGATAGCTGTGCCTTTATAAATCAAAGGGTGATTGACCGAAATGGTGTGTGCAAAGGGTTCTTTGAGATCAGGATCGTGAATCACAATATCACTCTCGAATGACTTGGGCTGACCCGTTGAGTAATGCTCAACTCTGAAATCTTTCACTTCGATTTCATAAGGTAGGCGCTGTACCAAATAACCTTCACGTATCGGTAGGAAAATAATATTAGCGGTACGTCCTTCAGGAATATCGACTGAGCCCCGATAGGAAAAGTTATTGACTCCTAGTTGGCTGATAGGAGGTACTTCTGACGCAGGAATATTACGAGTTTCCGGCTTAATAGTGCCCACCCACTCGCCAAACATAGTCGGGAGTTTGCTATCGAGCAGTCCACCAATAAAGATAACAATCATGCCAATATGGGTTAACCAGTAGCCCCATTTATTAGCCCCCCCTTTCATAGCAGCTACAATACTAGTCCCGTTTTCTTGGTGCGTCCGGAAACGGAAACCTTCATGCTTTAAGGTTTGTTGTGAGAGTGCTTGAATTTGCTCCACTGGTTGAGTGGTGGTGAAGTTAAGAGAGTGATGCATTGCACGCAACGATTTTTCTTGAGCTTTTTCACGGAAATGGCGTAATTCGCGCATGATACCGGGCGTATTACGAATCACACAGATAGTGGTAGACAGTAACAGAAAGCCTAAGATCAGCAAAAACCACACTGCAGCATACAAATCATACAAACCCAGCGAACCAAAAAATTCAAACCAAAACTTACCAAATTTAATTTCATAATCAGGATAAGGCTGATTCTGTTTCAGAACCGTACCAATAGCTGAGGCAATCGCCACAATCACTAAGAGCGCAATAGCAAGGTTCATAGAGCCTAGAAAATCAAGTAGGCGCGTGCTCGTAGGGCGTGAGATTTTCATAATTAGTCTAAGATCAGTAAGATTCGTGTTCAGGGCAAATAATAAAGGGTGGACTAGCCACCCTTTGTCTATATATCAGAAGATTAGCAAATAGCAAATTACTTCTGTAAACCAGAGATATATTCAGCAACCGCAGTCATTTCGGCATCAGTCATTTTAACAGCGATATTACGCATCATTTTGCCGTTGTCATTCGCACGTGCACCAGTACGGAAGTTATTTAATTGATTCTTCACGTAAGTGACTTGTTGACCTGCTAGAGATGGGAAATTAGCAGCGGGATTACCGCTTCCTGTAGGTCCATGGCAAGCTGCACAAGCTGGGATGCCATTAGATGCATTCCCACCTTTGTAAACTTGTTCACCTAAAGTTACTTGAGTTTGATCTGCTTTGCCAGGAGCAGTCGTTTGGCTAGCAAAGTAGGCAGCCAAGTCAGCCATATCTTGATCCGTCAATGGGGCGACCATTGGTGCCATCGAAGCATTATAGCGACCACCTTCGGCAGTTTGACCGGCTTTAAAGTTCTGTAATTGCTTGAATAGATAACTCTCAGCTTGACCAGCTAATTTTGGCCATTCTGGGTTAGTGCTGTTACCATCTGCGCCGTGGCAGGCGGCACAGGTGGCTGATTTTGTCTTACCCGCAGCAGGATCCCCTTTTAGGGCTGCATCGGCTGCCCATACAGCGGAAGTGCTCAATGCAAGGCTGGTTAGTGCTAGGATGAGTGTCTTCTTCATCTAGAAAGTGCTCCCAAAAACATCGAAGTAAAGCTACAAATTCGTTTGCCTGAGAGGATGGCCGCCGGGTATCCTCCAAAAGTGCCAGAATTGTATATCATATCCCGCAATCATACCTCAAAAAATGCATTAGAGAACGCTAACATCATGATGAATCATTATTATCAGCAAGCTAGTTTTGTGCAGAGCGCCACTACTCCAAAAACCCTTCCTAAAGAAAGTGGCCTCGAAGTAGCTTTTGCGGGGCGTTCTAATTCAGGCAAGTCCAGTACAATCAATCGTGTGTGTTCTCAAAAATCGCTGGCACGCACCAGTAAAACACCCGGACGCACTCAGTTGATTAACTTTTTTACCCTGCCAGAAGGGCAATTGCTAGTTGATCTTCCCGGCTATGGCTATGCCAAAGTGCCTGAAAATCTCAAGATGCAATGGCAGAAGTTTATCGAGGCATATCTTACTACGCGTAACACGCTCAAGGGGTTGATTTTGGTCATGGATATTCGTCATCCCATGACCATGTTTGATCAAGGCTTACTCGAATGGGCTGCTCATCGTCAGCTACCGGTACATATTTTACTCAATAAAGCGGATAAATTAAGTCGTGGAGCGATGCAGAATACGGTGCTAGCGGTGCGCAAAGAGCTGCTTCAATATCGTAATCCTTTGACAGTACAAGCTTTTTCCGCTAGTAGTGGTTTGGGGTTGGAGCTGTTGTGGGAGAAGTTAAATGAATGGTTCGAGCGTGAGTACAGTAAATCGAATACTCGTATTCATTAGCTGTTCATTTAGAGTAGAGGTGCATAAACTCTAACTATAAAAAGGAACCCCGGCCAAACAGGGGGTCTAAAAGCCGGGGTTTAATAAACAGGTCTGGATTGGGGACACCAAACCTGTATCCGCAAAAGAAACCTCGACAGCACCGGGCTTTAGTGCTTTTTCATGTCGCGTCTCTTCATTTCGCGGAAATTTGCAATGATTGCCTACCTTCATTTTTAAATTAGAAGCGAGCTTGTTTTATGCTTCTTATTTACTTAGATGAACGCAGGCTGTATCAGTTCCACCATTTATAGCATTTTTTTGCCGCTTGTCAATCTTATTCCTTTAAGTATTGCTGGTATTATAAGCAAGCTAATTAAGGTTAGTTGCTTTCCCAAAAAGGTTTCTGCGCATTGGTGGCATTGTTAGTTGACCCAACCTGACCGATTCTGGCTTGAGCAATAAAAGTCTGACCTGAGCGTAAATACGTTATTTTCAATAAGGTTCCAGCCCGTACGGAGCCAATTAAGCTTTTAACATCGCTAGCCGCACTAATCTCAGCATCATTCACCTGTAAGATGACATCACCTGCCTGTAAACCTGCACGTTCAGCAGCAGAACCAGGAAATACGCGCTCAACTAAAGCCCCTGTGTTAGCCGGTAAACGTGAATCGGTAGCGATTTGTGCATCCACATCGCTGACCTCAATCCCTAATAGACCACGCTCTACCTGACCAAAACGCACGATTTGATCAATGATGCCTGCTGCTGTATTGACCGGAATGGCAAAGCCGATACCAATATTACCACCGCTTTGACCGCCCAAAATGGCGGTATTAATCCCAATTAATTCCCCACGCAAATTAACTAGAGCGCCGCCTGAATTGCCTAGGTTGATAGAAGCATCGGTTTGAATAAAGTTTTCATACTCACCAATCCCTGGATTCCGATGAAGTGCACTAATGATGCCAGAAGTAACTGATTGACCGATTCCATAAGGGTTGCCGATAGCAACTACAAAATCACCTACTTTTAAGCGATCAGAGTCACCAAAACGCATAGCTACTAAACGATCAGGCTTAATAGAAATAATCGCTAAGTCAACTTTAGGATCAGCTCCAATAATGCGTGCTTGAAAGCGACGCCCATCATTTAAAGTGACCGTAATACGTTCAGCGCCTTCAATAACATGAAAATTAGTAAGAATATGTCCATGCCGTGAATGCACGATTACGCCTGAACCTGTACCGTCGATTTTGCGCTCACCTTGCACATTGCCAAAAAAACGTTTGAAAAAAGGGTCGTTTAAAATGGATTCATCGATTTTTTGTTTGCCCTCGGTGGTAATATTTACCACTGCAGGGGTAATCCTTTCTAACATCGGTGCTAGGCTGGGTAAAGCTTGACCATTAACGCTATCAGGCAAAGCGCCCGCACAAGCACAGCCTTGTAAACCAGCCATTAACAATGTAGTGAGTAGAGCGCGCTTCCACATACTTGGTGACATCTTATCTGCATCCTGAAACGTTGTGCGTCGTGAATTTGTTTATTGTAGACCAGCCTTGGGCGCTTTTTGCAAAGCTGAACACTAGGCATTGTTGTGTAGTGAAAATACCACTATTTTAAATTTTGTTCCAAAAAAACCACGCAAACGATCAGGCCGTTTATCGAGTCGTTTTTAAATGCTGCCGAGGTGACCAATTAAAAGCACGCTCCATCTGGGCATAAAATTCTTGATGTTGACTGGTGGTGGCCGGTGGGGTTTGAACTTGCAAGGTAATATACATATCACCTTTGGCGGTACTAGTAGTTAGCCCACGACCAGCTAAACGCATTTTCTTGCCTGATTCACTAGCTGGTGGAATTTTTAAGCTTACCGGCCCATGGGGTGTAGGAGCTAAAATTGTTGCACCTAATGCAGCCTCCCAAGGACTTATTGGCAGATCTAAGTATAAGTCTTGCCCGATCAGTTCATAATAAGGATGTGCAGCAATGTGAATCACCAAGCTTAAATCCGTACCTGCTAAACCTTTTCCCACTAAGCGTAACCGACTACCTTCGGTAGAACCTTTCGGCACTCGAACTTGCAAAGTATCGCCATTCGGAGCTTGAATAGCTTTAACGGTGTCAAAGAATAAATCTTCAACTTGTAGGGTTAAATGATATTCCTGTGGTTCTAATGGAGCTTGCGGTTTAGACTCAGATGGTTTATTGCGGCGTTTTTTGCCAAATAAGCTATTAAAAATTGCTGAGCTACGGCGTGTATCAGGGACTTCCTGCTTACTAATTTCTTCAAAGAAAGCCACATCCACCTTACGGGTGGGCGGTGGCTCTTTGACTGGAGTTTCAGTGTGACTTGCTCTATTAACAGTTTGTTGCTGTTCGTATTTTCGACGTTTGCTGCTATCACTTAAAATGTCATAAGCCTCATTTACTGCCTTGAAATGCTCCTCAGCACCCGGCAATTGGCTCACATCAGGATGATATTTACGCGCTAAGCGGCGGTAAGCTAGTTTAACATCCTCTGCACTAGCTCCTCGTGAAATCCCCAATACCTGATAATAATCTTTGGCAGCCATCATTATTCAATGTTCTGAATTTGTTCACGCATCTGTTCGATGAGTACTTTTAAGTCAACAGCGGCTTGGGTCGTTTCTGCATCATTGGATTTGGAAGCTAAGGTATTGGCTTCTCGATTCAGTTCTTGCATCAGAAAGTCCATCCGCCGACCAATCGGTTCATCACGTTCCAGTACAGCAGTGATTTCGTCTAAATGCGCCATTAAACGGTCTAACTCTTCTTCAACATCCAAGCGTTGGGCGAGAATCACCAGTTCCTGTTCAAGGCGATTATTATCAGGAATCACATCCAGTTCAGCTAAACGCTGATAGATCTTGTCTTTAATTCCGTTAACAATCTCAGGGCGACGTTTACGAATACGGACTAAGATTTCTGCGATTTGATCACAACGCGAGTCAATAAATTCAGCTAGGCGTTTCCCCTCACGTTCACGCGTAGCAACTAAGTCATCTAAAGCAGTTAGAAGTAATTTTTCGGCTTCTTGCCCTAATTTTTCTAAATCAGGCGCACTGTCTAAAGTTACCCCCGGCCACCGTAAAATATCTACAGCTTTGAGGGTTTCGCTGTTATTAGTTAGCGCCTCAATTTGGCGACATGCAATTATCAATGCCCGCGCTAGGGGTTCATTCACCACTATGGTTGAATTTTCGCCAACGCCGGCTGCATAACGCAGAGAGGCCTCTAATTTGCCACGATGTAAGCGATTTTGTAAAAGAGTGCGGAAATTGTTCTCTAAGGATCTAAACTCTTCTGGAACACGCAGACTAATATCTAGATAGCGATGATTAACAGAACGTAATTCCCAACTCAATTTGCCATGGGTTGAAGAAATTTCGTGGTGTGCAAAAGCAGTCATGCTTCGAATCATGTCTGGTTTCCTATCCTGCTAGGGTTAAAAAGCTAATAGGTTCATATACTAGAGGATTTGCTGTCTCAGGTCATTTTTGTCTGTGCACAGCACCAAATCTGAATTTTTTCGACACCATGATCACTTAATAGTATTTCCAATTCGGCACAAGTCGCACCGGTAGTCACCACATCGTCAAAGATCGCGATATGTTTATAGGGCATAGGCTGCACCAGTTGAAACGCTTGTGCTAGATTATGTTGACGTTCAAAAGCAGCCAACTTTTTCTGCTCGTCGGTATAGCGTTGGCGAATAATTTGCTTGAGAATTAACGGTATACCCAAGTGCTGAGCTAAAGGTCGTACTAGTTCTACGGACTGATTGAAGCCACGTTGTCTTAGGCGTTTAAAATGCAAAGGAACCGGCAGAATTGCCTCTGGTAGTTCAGTAATGAGGCTTGGAAATTTCTGCTCCAATAACTGTGCTAAGAGCTGGATTTTGTCTAGAGACTTACTATTTTTGCCTTCTAATATAAGCTGTTTAATAGGGCTAGCGTAAGTAAAAGCGCTTAAGAGTGGAGTGATAGTTTGTTTAATAGGCAAAACTTGCCAAGGCAAGGCTTGATAGCAGTGAGTACAAAGCAAGTCTTCAAGTTGGCTAAGCTCAGTCCTACATAGAGGGCATGTTTTATTATAGCCGAAATAGCGGGCTATAGCTTGCAGGGATTGGTTGAGTGATGGCAGCATAAGCTTTAAGTCATTTTTTATTATTAGATGCGTTTTTAAGGTGTAATTTGCTGGCTAACAAAGGCAGGCTAAGCAATAAGCCCATTATTAAGCCATAAACATGGGCTGCTGTGGCAACTGGCGCACCAATCAGTTGAGCACTTGCACTGGCTTGGTCAGTATAAGTATCTAAACCTAGCTTGAAGATGAGCATACTGAAAATCAGTGCACCAAGAGTAAATTGTTCACGCAAAGCAATATGCAGGGAACCTAATACCAATAAGCCGTATAGCACGCCCGAGAAGCCTAGATACCATTGAAAGTCCACCTGTAAGAGTAATAAACCTAGACTGATGCCCAAGGCCAAGATGAAAATATTAAGACTGATTTGTTTCAGGCTAAATAAATGCCCACACATGACTAGAAACACCCAGTAACCTACTAAGTTCATGGCTAAATGAATGAAGTTGAGATGCACAAAATGAGCACTCAGTAGCCGCCAGTAATCACCCTGTAAGATGAGGTTACGCTCATAGCGCAATTCATCCTGAAAACTATACAGGGCACAAAACATCAGGCTAAAGCTTAAGCCGTAAGCCAGTAGAGGCGTGGGCAGTTTTAATGGATTGGTAATGTGCTTAACTGCCTGTTGATTACAAGATTAGAGTATTATGCCATGATTACGCCGTTTTTGAATTTGAAGGTTTGATAAGTCGAATGAATAAGCACAAGCAGATAGCTCGTCGCCACCCAGCGATGACTGGTTATACTCTGATGGAGCTATTAATTGTTATTACTATTATTGGGGTGCTTTTAGGTATTGCAGTGGTCAACCTAAAAGGTACTCCGGATGAAGCGCGGATTGCCTCGGCTCAGCAAGAAATCCGTACCATGGAGTTGGCTTTAGATATGTATCGTATGCATAATGCGGTCTATCCTAGCACCGAGCAAGGCTTAAAAGCTTTGGTTGAGAAGCCCGCTGAAGCGCGTAAATGGCAACAAGGTGGCTATTTAAAAACTAAAACGGTGCCAACCGATCCTTGGGGAAATCCATACAAATACTTGAATCCGGGTACGCATGGTAATGACTTAGATATTTTTAGTGCGGGTCCTGATGGGCGTGATAATACCCAAGACGATATCGGTAACTGGGAAAAGCAGTAAGTTAATGTCTGTACAAGGCCAGCGCGGTTTTACCTTAGTTGAGTTATTGATTGTACTCGTTGTTATGGCTGTGCTGGTTTCAATCACTTCTTTGTCATTTCGTAGTTTTGAGTCCAATCCGGTCGAGTTAGCTTTAGAACGCCTGCGCTTGGATGTGAATGTGCTTAGTAGCGAGGCTATCGTGCGTTCAGAGCCGCTTGCACTGGGCTTCACTGAAACCGGTTATCATTTCTTCAAGCTCGATGACAAAAATAAATGGGTAGAGATCGAAAATGACAGTCTATTCAAAGCTCGTGCCTTGGAAAAAGCTCTCAAGCCACAAGTCTTGATTGACCAAGAACCCATTAGCTTATCAGGGGATGTGCCTAAAGATCCGCAGGTAATCATTGAGCCTAGTGGCGAATTAACACCCTTCACTTATGAATTGGTCTCTGGCAAAGACGATACCACAGCGCAGCGTGTGCAGTTTGATGCTTTTGGCCAAGTGCTTGAACCTGTTAAAGATGATGAGCAAAGCTAACTCCAAACGCACACAAATAGGCTTTAGCTTAGTTGAAGTCTTATTTGCCTTATTCATTATTACGCTGGTGATTGGTATCGCAAGTCAAGTTGCAGCCAACAGTGTGCGCAATGCACAAATTTTGAAAGAAACCACCTTTGCACGCTGGGTAGGACTGAATCAACTCGATCTTTATCAAATGGCAGTGGACAACAACAGTCCTGAACCTGCTTCCGAAGGCGAGGAGGAAATGGGTAATATTCCTTGGCGCTGGTTGCGGGAAACTAGTCCCTCCAGTTCAGAAATTTTACTGGAAGTAAAAGTATCAGTTTTTCATAGAGACAATTACACAGACACCGAACCCCTAGCAGTGGTTAAGACTTATGTTCGCCCACCATCAATCAATTGATTAAATTTTTATAAGGGTTTTTTAGCTATATCCCTATTAGTGTATTGCTGCGTTTTCACTAGAATTAGCTTCCCTGAAAAGATATAGTTCAGCCTGCTAAAGTGGGATGCTATCCATCCGCGATTATTGAGGAAGAGTTATTCATGAGAAAAGGCAATTGTGCAGCGCGCTTAGTAATAGCGTTTTTTTGCGCTGTCTTAAGCTGTAGTTCCCTTCAAGCTGCTGAAATCGTATCTGTTGAAACCTCAAACTCGCGCATCCAAACCGTTTTAGGTAGCTCGGTGATTCCCTATAAAGAGGTCACTTTATCTGCCCAAATCCCCGGTGTGCTGAAGTATTTTGCTGGTGAAGTCGGTAGTTCTTATCAACAGGGTGCAGTACTCACTCAGGTGGATGAAGCACAACTGGTAGCTAAGCGTAATGCAGTACTAGCCCAAATTCAAAACGCACAATCCTTGTTACAAAGTGCTCAGGCTCAATATCAGCGCGAAATTATTTCGCCACGTAGTCGTGATATTGGTGCAATGCCAGGCTTTGGTATGCCCGCAATGATGGATAATTTCATTACCCGTCCTATGGCCGACATGATGTTGAATAATTATGACTCGGATATGGGGCGCTACTCTGATTTGGTTACCAGTGCTTCAGGCGTGTCACAAGCCCGTGGCTCCTTACAACAAGCCTATTCCCAGTTGCAAGAAATTGATGCCGCTTTATTGAATGCCAAAGGGATTGCCCCGTTTGAAGGGGTAATCTTACAAAAAATGGCTGAGGTGGGAGATACAGTACAAGTAGGTCAGCCCTTATTACGTTATGGCTTTGTCAAATACAAACGTCTACAAGCCGATGTACCCGCAAGCTTAATGTCGCAAGTAACGATGGGTATGGTTGTACCTGTGAAAATCAATCGTGGGGTCGAGACCATGGCGAAAGTTTCACAAATTTATCCAGTGGCTGATGCTGAGCATCATACTGTTACGGTGAAGTTTGACTTGCCCGTCGATGTAGTAGCTGCGCCCGGTATGTATGCTGAGATCTATTTATCTAATCCTCAAACCACCGATGAGCCGGTGGTGATGATTCCACGTACGGCTTTATTAAGTGGCCGCAGCTTACCTAGTGTGCTAGTGGTAGAAAATGGTAGTTCTTCGCTGCGTTTAGTCCGTTTGGGAGCGGAGTATGGGAATAAAGTTGAGATCATTTCGGGCTTAAAGCCGGGCATGAAAATTATGGATAACCCGCCTTCACGAGCAGTTTCGGGTTGGATGCCGGATGCTCAATAGCGGTAGTGTCCGCTGTAGTTGCATCCGTTTACTTTTTCGTATGGGTAGATAGCGCATGAATGATTCACCCCAGCCTAGCCAAAGCCATGCTCATCGTTTAGGGATTGCTGGTCAAACTGCGAAAGCTTTCATCAATTCACCTTTATCTTTGCTACTGCTGTTAGCCTTCTTGGCAATTGGTGCTTTAGGGTTGATGATTACCCCACGCCAAGAAGATCCGCAAATTTCCGTTCCGATGGTAGATATTTTTGTGAAATATCCGGGGGCTTCATCGCGTGAAGTGGAAGCGATTATTGCGCGTCCTCTTGAAGCGATTATGTCCGAAATTACCGGAGTGGATCATGTGTATTCAGCTTCGATGCGTGGCGAAGCGATGGTCACGGTACAGTTTAAAGTAGGAGAAGAGTTAGAGTCTTCTTTAGTGAAGCTCTATGATAAATTGACTTCTAATCGTGATGCTATTCCGCAGGGTGCAAGTGAACCACTCGTTAAACCTAAAGGTGTCGACGATGTACCTGTGGTAACAGTGACACTCTGGTCGAATGAAGTCGATGATGCTTCTTTACGTTTAGTAGGTATGGAGGTTCTGCAGGAGTTACGTGGAGTCGCAAATACCAGTCAGAGTTTTATTGTTGATGGGCGTCGTGAAGAAATTCAAGTTCAGATTTTGCCCGAGCGCTTAAGCACTTTTGGCGTATCTTTAGAACAAATTGCTCGCACTATTCAGATGGCCAATTCAGAGCAACATACTGGCTTTGTCGAACCCAATCAGACTATTTACAAAATCTACAGCGGTGCTTTTTTAAATTCGGGACAGGATATTAAAAATCTGATGGTGACGGTGAGGGATGGCCGTCCTGTTTATGTACGCGATGTAGCAGAAGTGAAAGAAGCCCCCAGTGATGCAAGCCATATGGTCGGTTATTATACGGGAGCTGCTTCTAAAACCAACGAAACCGCCTCTAATGCCGCTGCTGTGACTTTAGCGATTGCCAAAAAACATCGCACCAATGGTGTGGAAGTCTCGCAAGCAATTCTGCAAAAGCTAGAAGGCTTAAAAGGGCAGATTATTCCAGATAATGTGCATGTAGAAATTACTCGTGACTACGGTGCTACTGCTAAAGCTAAAGTAAATGAATTACTGAAAAAACTCTTTATTGCCACCATGATAGTCACAGTTTTAGTGTGGCTGGCTTTGGGTTGGCGGGCTGGCCTAGTAGTGTTGATTGTAGTCCCAGCAGTCATTACTACGACGGTATTTGCAGCTTGGATGCTGAACATGACAATTGACCGTGTCAGCTTATTTGCTTTGATTTTCTCGATTGGCATCTTGGTCGACGACGCTATTGTAGTGGTAGAAAATATTTATCGTCGCTGGCTCTTAGTCGGACAGCAAAGCCTCGCCATTGCTGTGGATGCAGTGCGCGAGGTGGGCAACCCAACAATTTTGGCGACTGCGACAGTGATTGCAGCTCTATTACCGATGGGCTTTGTGAGTGGGATGATGGGGCCGTATATGATGCCGATTCCTGTACTCGGCTCAGTAGCGATGCTGATTTCCTTGTTCGCTGCTTTCGCTTTCACACCTTGGTTAACTAATTTATTCAAACCTAGCCTTGCGAAATTACATGCAGATGCAGAAAAAGAACATAAACAAGCAGAGCGTTTAGAATCGTTATTTCGTCGCTTAATTCTGCCGTTAGTCGATAGCAAACTCAAAGGTTATACTTTTCTGTTTAGCATTATCCTAATTTTCTTCGCCCTAATGACTCTATTTTATCCCTTGAAAGCAGTACCCGTAAAAATGCTGCCTTTGGATAATAAGCCAGAGTTTAATGTAGTGGTGAATATGCCAGAGGGTACTGCTTTGCCAGTGACCGCTAATTTGATGCATCAATTAGCCACTGAAATGCAAAAGCTGCCAGAGGTTACTGCTGTACAAACTTATGCTGGGACCGCTTCACCCTTTAATTTCAATGGGCTGGTGCGTCATTATTATTTGCGCCAGCAAGCTTGGCAGGGCGATATTCAAGTTCAATTATTGGATAAAAAGGCGCGTTCGCGTACTAGTCATGAAATTGCGGTGCAGGCAAGAGAGATTTTAACGCCATTGGCAAAGGCTGCCAATGCGACTATTCAGGTCGTGGAAATGCCACCTGGTCCCCCGGTACTGCAAACTGTAGTGGCGGAAATTTATCACCAAGATCCGAATATTCGTCGGCAAATGGCAGCAGATATGACTGAGTTCTTCAAGCAGGCGAAGAATTTAGGTGATGTTGATAATATGTTGGAAAATGATTACGAAAATCTGCGCTTTGTGATCGATATTGATAAGGCTCAACGTAATGGGATTACAGTTGAGGATGTCAATCGGGCTTTGAGTATGACGATGGGTGGTTTTGTGTTAGGTGATATTAAGAAAAATGCCTTAATTGACCCCACCCATATTATTATGCAAGTCCCTTTGAGTTCGCGCTCACAAATCATGACCTTAGTCCAACTGCCAGTCAGTAATGCGCAGGGCAAGTCAGTGGCTTTGTCTGAGTTGGGAGGCTTTATTCGTGAGGCACAAGATAAACCGATTTATCACAAAGACCTCAATCCTGTTGAGTTTGTTACCGCTGAAGGGGTAGGACGTTTAGCGGCTCCCGTGTATGGGCAGAAGGAAGTAGAGAGTCTTTTATTGGCGGCGAACGAGGGTAAGGGTTATACCGCACCGGATGGGAGCATTATTGATAGTGGCTACTGGTTTAAAGCACCTAATCATTTAGAATTAAAGTCGTCTTTTGTTTGGGCTGGGGAGTGGACGGTTACTTTCGAAACTTTCCGTGATATGGGAATTGCTTTTGCGGCCGCCTTGGTTTTGATCTATATGTTAATCGTAGCGCAATTTGGTAATTTTATTTTGCCTGCGATTATCATGGCACCAATTCCGTTGACCTTAATTGGCATTTTGCCGGGACATTGGATAATGGGTGCAGAATTCACGGCTACTTCCATGATTGGCTTTATTGCCCTAGCTGGAATTATTGTACGGAATTCAATTTTATTAGTGGATTTTGCCCGTGATGCTGTGGTGAGTCAGGGGTTAAGCCCCCGAGAAGCGGTGATTCGCTCTTGTGAAGCGCGGACACGGCCGATTTTAATTACTGCCTTAGCCTTATTAGGTGGGTCAATGGTGATATTATCAGATCCGATTTTCCAAGGTATGGCCGTATCATTGATTTTTGGTGGAGCTGTTTCAACTTTATTAACTTTGTTGGTGATTCCTTTAGGTTGTATTAGTGCCAGTAATTCCTTAGGTTTACCACCACAAGGGTCTGATCCGACACCAGCGACGGTTAGCCTAGCACCTAAAAAGCGTAAGCAAATTAAAGGTTTAACGCTTGCCAAGGATTTGGTGTTTTTACCGGTGATGTATCTGGTTGCTTTAGTGACCAGCCTCAAGGACGGGATACTTGATGCAGGTAAATCGGTTTTACGCTGGCGAAAGAAGCGCCAATCTGTTAAAACATTGCACCGAATAAACAAAGCTGCTCGACAAACACCTGTAGATTCGGGCAGGATGCTGAAGCCAGAGCCAGAGCCAGAGCCAGAGCCAGAGCCAGAGCCAGAGCCAGAGCCAGAGCCAGA
>NZ_CALMZC010000015.1 GCF_937873765.1 uncultured Thiothrix sp.
AGTCATTGGAACCTTCATCAATCGGTACTACTTTCAAATCTAATGAGACATTACCAAATTCTACAGACTTGCCTACTTCATTAGCGAAGTAGGCAAATTTTTTAAGGATCTTAATGCAATTTAATACTCGGGGATGTCGTGCGTCTTAAAATACCTGCAACTGTTTCAACGACCGTTTTCCAAAAACCATGTAGGCTTAATTGATGCTTTTTATACAACAGATTGTACATAAAGCGGGCGAGGTAACCTTCCACAAACAAAGTGCCTCGTGCGATATTGCCCATTAGACCACCAACTGCCCAGTTTTCTCCAAGTGAAACTAAAGAACCAAAATCTTGATAGTGGAAATTTTCCAAGCTTTTCCCTTCTAAACGTCTCTGCATTTGTTTAGCTAGATGTATAGCCTGTTGATGAGCAGCTTGAGCACGTGGTGGAACTTTAGTGGGCGGATGGTGTTCGAGCCAATCGGCTGAAGCGCAGTCACCAAAAGCGAAAATATTTTCATCAACAGAGGTTTGCAGTGTTGGTTTTACAATGAGCTGATTGATAGTGTTAGTCTCTAAGCCATCCAAGGTTTTGAGTACCGCAGGGGCACGAATGCCTGCCGCCCAGACAATTAATTCAGCAGGAATCTGTTCACCAGTGCTTAGTTCGACACTATGCTCATGTACCGCTGCTACTCGTGCATTAGTGCGCGTATTCACCTTAAGGCGTGCAAGAATCCGTGCAGCATCGGCAGAAATGCGCTCGGGTAAACCGGGGAGAATACGTGGTGCGGCTTCAATTAAAGTTAAGGTCACATCACGATCTGCTTCAATCGTATCTAAACCATATTTGACGAGCGTGCGAATACTTTGATGTAACTCTGCCGCTAATTCGACACCGGTTGCACCAGCACCGATAATCGCTACTTGCAGTTGATAAGGCTGTAAAATCTCAGATTGAGCATGTGCACGAATACAAGCATTCACGAGTTTTTGATGAAAATGCTCAGCTTGAGCTGCTGTATCCATTTCAATCGCATATTCAGCTACACCCGGAATATTAAAGTCGTTGGTACGGCTGCCAATCGCAATTATTAAGGTATCATAAGGAATACTGCGTTGTGGGGTAACTAGCTCGCCTTCATTATCGGCATAAGCATCGATATGTACGCGGCGTTGCGTTCGATCGATGCTGGTCATCGCGCCAATCCGATAGCGGAAATGATGCCAATGAGCTTGGGCTAGATAATCAATTTCATGTAAGGTGTAGTCCATACTGCCTGAAGCAATTTCATGCAACATCGGCTTCCAAATATGCGTGCGATTTTTATCAATCAGCGTGATATGCGCGAGTTTCTGTTTACCTAGCTTATCGCCAAGCAGTGTGGCTAACTCTAAGCCACCTGCGCCACCGCCTACAATCACAATACGATGTAGACCTGCGCCTTCTAAATGTTTGCTTTGCATGGAGTCCAAAACCTAAATTCACTCAGGATAGCCTAGGGCAAGCTTTAAAGATAATATTGCTAGACTTACCTTTGATATTGTTTGACTTTAAAGTTTTTCGGCTGGCTTAATCCATTTAGGTGTATGACTACTTTCATATTGTAACAGTCGATTGAGCAGGATGTTTGGCTCGCTTTCAATTAATAATAGGTCGTAGTTCGAGCTACGCACAAAGGCTTCCTCAACGGTATGTTTGAAAAACTGCTTTAGCCCTTCGTAATAGCCTGCAACGTTTAAGAGGCCGCAAGGTTTTTGATGAAAACCTAATTGCGCCCAAGTGAGGACTTCAAACAGCTCATCTAGCGTACCCCAGCCACCGGGTAAAGCAATGAAAGCGTCAGCAAGCTCAGCCATGCGCATCTTGCGGGTATGCATCGAATCAGTAATGATTAAATCGGTCAGACCTGTGTGCGCGACTTCATGCGTGACTAAAGAATCAGGAATCACGCCAATCACTTCACCCCCGTTACGTAAAGCTGCATCAGCTACCACACCCATTAGACCAACTTTTGCTCCGCCGTAAATCAAACGAATCCCCCGTTCGGCTAAGAGCTCACCTAAGGCTTGCGCGGTTTCAATATAGACCGCTTGACGTCCGAAGCTTGAGCCGCAGTAAACGCAGATATTTTTAATAGTGTTTGAATTAATCATATGGTTTCTACGAAAATAACAGACTCTAAAATTAGCTGAACTACAGTAAAAAATTAGATAGGGAAACACAAATACTAGGGCTGTTTAGTATTTTTACAAGCTCTGTTTGATCCATCGCAATTGACTGACTAGTCAATCACCTCTAATCTAGCTCATTCGCACGAATCGGAGTGATATTCATGAAGTATTCTTGGCTGGAGGTCTTTAAAGCTGGCCTCAGCGGACAAAAACAATGGCCGGCAGCTTGGCCTGAAGTAAGCCCTAAGGCGGCTTACGATGTGATTATTGTCGGTGGTGGCGGGCATGGTTTAGCAACCGCTTATTATCTAGCTCGGGACTTTCCGGGTACACGGGTTGCGGTGGTAGAAAAGGGTTGGATTGGTGGCGGGAACACCGGACGCAATACCACCATTGTGCGTTCTAATTATCTGTGGGACGAAGCGACCAATCTGTATGAGCATTCGCTTAAATTATGGGAAGGCTTAAGCGCTGACCTGAACTTCAATGTGATGTTTAGTCAGCGGGGTGTCTATAACTTAGGGCACACGCTTCAAGATATGCGCGACATTGAGCGGCGCGTGAATGCGAATATGCTCAATGGCGTTGATGCTGAGGTGGTGAGTGCGGCTGAATTAAAAGAACGGATTCCGATTCTAGAAACGGGGAAGCATGTGCGTTACCCCGTGATGGGTGCTTCTTGTCAACCGCGTGCAGGGGTCGCTCGTCATGATGCCGTGGCTTGGGGGTTTGCACGGGCGGCGGCAAAACATGGTGTGGATATTATCCAAAACTGTGAAGTGCAGGCTATGGATATTGAAGCCGGACAGATTAAAGGTTTACAGACTTCACGTGGCTATCTTAAAGCAGATCGCGTGGGCTGCGTGACAGCAGGGCATTCTTCGGTATTAGCTACGATGGCGGGTATCCGCTTGCCGGTTGAAAGTCATCCATTACAAGCCTTCGTTTCTGAGCCGATGAAGCCAGTCTTGCATACTGTTGTGATGTCGAATGCGGTGCATGGCTATGTGAGCCAATCGGATAAAGGAGATTTGGTGATTGGTGCGGGGATTGACTCCTATACAGGCTATTCACAACGCGGCAGCCCGCATTTAATTGATCACTGTGCATCCGCTATGATTGAGCTGTTCCCGATTTTCTCCAGAGTGCGCTTGAATCGCCAATGGGGGGGCATTGTCGATGTTTGCCCGGATGCTTGCCCGATTATTAGCCCGATTCCACAAGTGCAAGGCTTGTACTTCAATTGCGGGTGGGGGACTGGCGGCTTTAAGGCAACGCCGGGTTCTGGGCATGTGTTTGCACATACCATTGGTCAAGATCAGCCGCATCCCTTGGCTTTACCTTTCCATATTGATCGTTTCACTACCGGTGCTTTGATCGACGAACATGGCGCTGCGGGCGTGGCACACTAAGGAGGCTTGTTATGTTGTTAATTCATTGCCCCTATTGTGGCGAGCTGCGTGATGAGCAGGAATATCGTTATGCAGGGGAAGCATTTATTCAGCGCCCCGGCCTAGCTTGTACCGATGAGCAATGGGGGGATTATGTATTTAATCGCACCAATCCAAAAGGTAAGACGGTAGAGCAATGGGCGCATGCTGCCGGTTGCCGTAAGTTATTTGTGGTTGAGCGCAATAATGTGACCAATGAAATTTACGCGGTGCGCACCTTTGAATCGTATAAGGAGCAAGCATGAAGCGCTTATATAAACAAGCTAGTGAACGTATTGACCGCTCAAAAGAAATTCATTTCTCTTGGCAAGGCGCGCATTACACCGGCTATGTAGGTGACACCTTAGCTTCAGCCTTATTAGCCAATGGCGTCAAATTGGTAGGGCGTAGCTTTAAATACGGTCGTCAGCGCGGGATTATGGCGGCGGGTGTGGAAGAGCCGAATGCATTAGTCATTCTCGAGCCGGATACGGGCTATCACGTACCGAATGCGCGTGCGACTGAAGTTGAAATCTACCCTGATCTAGTGGCTACAGCAGCTAGCGGTATTCCTTCGATTAATGAAGATGTGCGTGCTTGGCTCAAACCGTTCCATCGCTTTATGGCTGCAGGGTTTTATTATAAAACCTTTATGTCACCAGCCTCATTATGGCCGAAATACGAAGAGCAACTGCGTAAATTAGCAGGCTTTGCCACGGCTCCGAGTCAGCCGGATGCCGAAACTTATGATCACTATAACCAGCATGTGGATGTTGCTGTCATTGGTGGTGGAGCCGCCGGTTTAGCGGCGGCATTAGCAGCGGCTAATGCCGGTTCTAAGGTTTTGTTGCTGGATGAGCGTGCGCAATTAGGTGGTGAGTTAGTGGTGGATGCAGGGCGTGATCCAGCGGCGCAAGCATGGTTTGAGCAGACCCGTGCAGCCTTGGAAACGCATGTGAATGTCAAAATTCTGCTACGCACCACCGCCTATGCGCTGCATGATTACAACTTATTGTTAGCTTTAGAGCGTCGACAAGATCATCTAACGATAGGGGCGCGTAATCCGAAGCAACCCCGCCAGCGTTTACATCGGATTCGGGCGAATACAGTTGTATTAGCTACAGGTAGTCACGAACGTCCCTTGATGTTTGCTAATAATGATTTGCCTGGGGTGATGCTAGCGAGTGCGGTCAGTCGTTATCAATACGAGTATTCGGTACTGTGCGGTAGTAAGCCGATAGTCGTTGGTAATAACGATAGTATCTATGATGTGGCACGGGATTTAGTCAAAGCAGGTACACGCCCCGTGGTAGTGGACTGCCGTATGGACTATGACGCCAGCGATTTAACTAAATTGGGTGTGATAGTTAAGCAAGGCTACACCATCGTGAAAGCCGAAGGACGTGCGAGTGTCGAGCGCGCTTTAATTGCGAAAACTGCTTATAACGCTACGCACGGTTGGGTCGTGGGAGATGCCTTAGAAACCCTTACTTGCGATTTAATTGCTTGTTCCGGTGGTTTCAGTCCCTTAGTGCATCTCGATTGCCATACTGGTTCTAAACCGTGGTTCTCAACAGATTATCAAGCGTTTATGCCTGCTTGCGATAAGCCCAATCGTTATGTGGCCGGTAGTGTGAATGGGCATAGTGATTGGCAAGGTGCTGCCGCTGAAGGCGAATATGTGGGCTTATTAGCAGCGGGGCAAACAGCTAACCTTGCAAGTGCTCCCAAGCTTCTAAATGTTGCTGACTTTATTTGCCCGGAGGTGGGACGCGATAAAGTTTTCTTAGATATGCAAAACGATGTGAAAGCCTCCGATGTGGAATTGGCTATTCGGGAAAATTATCGTTCAATTGAGCATATCAAACGTTATACCGCTTTAGGGTTTGGTACCGATCAAGGTAAAACCGGTAATGTGAACGGTATTGCGGTGGCTGCCAAAGTCATGAATTTACCGATTGAAGAAGTAGGCACTACTACATTCCGCCCTATGTATACACCCGTCACGCTGGGTGCACTGGCTGGGAGCGAAGTTGGTTTGCATTCTGATCCCCAGCGTTTTACGCCAATACAAGCTTCGCATCGGGCTAAGGGTGCTGAGTTTGAAGTGGTCGGGCAATGGATGCGCCCTTGGTATTTCCCACAAGGCTCAGAGGATATGCACCAAGCGGTGGCGCGTGAATGCTTAGCGGTGCGTAATAGCCTTGGCATGATGGATGCTTCAACCCTTGGTAAAATTGATATTCAAGGCCCCGATGCCCGTGAACTATTAGCACGCGTGTATACCAATGCTTGGGCGAAGCTTGTGCCGGGTAAGTGTCGTTATGGTTTGATGTGTGATGAAACCGGCATGATCATTGATGATGGGGTGACGGCTTGTATTAGCGATACTCATTTCTTAATGACTACGACCACAGGTGGAGCGGCACGTATCTATAACCATTTAGAAACTTGGCTGCAAACGGAGTGGCCGGATCTCAATGTGTATATCACTAGTGTGACTGATCATTGGTCTACAACAGCAGTGGTAGGTCCTAAAGCACGCCGCTTGATGGAGCAGCTCTGTAAAGATGTGGATTTCAGTGCGGCGAATTTCCCCTTCATGGATTGGCGCGAAGGCACGGTTTGTGGCGTACCGGCACGAATTATGCGTATTAGCTTCTCTGGTGAGCTTTCGTATGAGATTAATGTACAGGCCAACTACGGGCGCTTCATTTGGGATAGCGTGATGGAAGCGGGTAAGGCATTTAATATCACGCCGTATGGCACTGAGAGTATGCATGTTCTGCGTGCTGAAAAAGGCTATGTGATTGTGGGTCAAGATACCGACGGCTCCATCACGCCTTATGATGCGAATATGGCTTGGGCTGTGTCCTTGAATAAGCCTTATCCGTTCTTGGGGCAACGGGCTTTAACGCGTAGTGATACAGCGCGTCCGGGGCGTAAACAACTGGTTGGCTTATTGACGGATGATCCTAATAACGTCTTGAAGGAAGGTTGCCAACTAGTTGCAGAAACAGGCAGCAAAGCCATGCTTGGTCATGTCACTTCCAGCTATTTCAGTCCAGTGCTTGGGCGCTCGATTGCGCTAGCGGTAGTGAAAGGTGGCTTGGATTTGCTGGGCACGAAGATTTACGCGAAGCCTTTATCTTATGAGGTAATTCCAGTCACTATCGTTGATAGCGTGTTCTACGATCAAGGCAAGGAGAAAATGGATGGCGAAGTTTGAAACAGCCTTAGAAGGTCGTGATTTTAATGCCTTAGCAGGAAACGGCTTTCAAGTGAGTGAAGAACGTCATTACGGCTATGTCGTGCTGCGTATTCGTTCTAGCACTACGGGCGCGGCGGAGGCTTTAGCGAACTTAGGAATCCAGTTACCCTCTGCTTTAGGGGTAACAGGTTCGCTGGATACGAAGCTAGTAAAGTGGATTAGCCCGGATGAGTATTTAATTACTTTGTCCTTGAGCCAAAAAGATGCCTTTATTAAAGACGCCAAAGCGGCTTTGCAGGGTATTTTTGCGGCGGTGGTGGATAATTCTGGGGGCTATTCATTACTAAAACTGTCGGGCGAGCATGTGTATGAGGTGCTGGCGAAAAACTGTGTCTATGATTGTTCGCAGTTTTTAAGCGAAGGCAAAGTGGTTTCGACCCTATTTTCTAAGGCTACAGTGCTGATCTATCGTCTGGATGCACAGCATATTTATCTCATGCCGCGTTGGTCATTTGCGGATTATGTTTTTCAGGCTTTAGAGCTGAGTTCGCGCGAGTTTAGATAGTTTACTTCTGTTCTAGCTAGACGTTATAGCCAAGTTATAGCGTCTAGTATTTCGTTGATTTGTAGTTACGACTAGGGCAGCATGCTTTAGAGGAACTACTATGGCTGCTGTCGTTATAATGCATCCTATTCATTAAATTCAAACAAGATTAAATCTCATGCTCAAGATTGCTGATCGTATTGCGCAGGAGCTAGCTGTTGCTCCGCGCCAAGTCACTGCTGCTATTCAATTATTAGATGAAGGTTCTACCGTACCGTTCATTTCCCGCTATCGTAAGGAAATGACAGGGGGGCTAGATGATAGTCAATTGCGGAATTTAGCAGAGCGTTTAGGCTATTTACGTGAGCTAGAAGAACGGCGTACAGCGGTACTAAAAAGCATCGAAGAGCAGGGAAAGCTGACCCCTAATTTAGCCAGCGCGATTCAAGCGGCTGACACGAAAACACGTTTGGAAGATTTGTATTTGCCCTTCAAACAAAAGCGCCGCACTAAAGGCCAGGTTGCCATTGAAGCAGGTATGTTGCCATTGGCAGAGGCTTTGTTGGCGAATCCACAGCTTGATCCCAACTGTGAAGCACAAAAATATCTTAATAAAGCAGAAGAGTTTAAAGAGGCTTTTGTCGATGCTAAAGGGGTGTTGGAGGGGGTTAAGTATATTCTGATGGAGCGTTTTGCCGAAGATCCTGAATTAGTCGGTGAGCTGCGCACTTATTTGCAATCAGAAGCGCAACTCAAATCTAGCGTGGTCAAGGGTAAAGAAACCGAAGGGGCTAAATTCCGTGATTATTTCGACAATGCAGATACTCTAAAGAACGCCCCTTCGCATCGAGTCTTAGCCATGCTGCGGGGGCGCAATGAGGGCATCCTACAATTGAGCATTGATGTTGAGCAGTCTGCTGAGGCTCTCTTACATCCCTGTGAAGTTTTGACCGCTAAACGGCTTGGTATTCAAAATAAGCAGCGTCCTGCTGATGCCTTTTTAGCAGAAGTCGTGCATTGGACATGGAAAGTAAAACTGCATACTAAACTCGAAACTGATTTGTTAGGTGATATGCGTCAAGCGGCTGAAACTGAAGCGATTCGCGTCTTTGCGCATAATTTGAAAGATTTGCTGTTAGCCGCACCAGCAGGTCAACGTGCGACCTTAGGTCTTGACCCCGGTTTGCGTACTGGTGTGAAAGTAGCAGTAATTGATAGCACGGGTCAGTTTGTTGACCACACTACTATTTACCCACATGCACCGCGTAATCAATGGAAGGAATCAATCGCGATCTTAGCTAAATTAGCTAAAAAATATCAGTTAGAGCTCGTGGCCATCGGTAATGGTACGGCTTCGCGCGAGACCGATAAGTTAGTTGCTGAGCTGCTTAAACAGTATCCCGAGCTTAATCTACAAAAAGTAGTGGTGAGTGAAGCGGGGGCTTCTGTGTATTCAGCTTCCGAAATGGCAGCGAAAGAGTTTCCAGATCTGGATGTCACCATTCGGGGGGCGGTGTCGATTGCGCGTCGTTTACAAGATCCACTTGCTGAACTAGTTAAAATCGAACCCAAATCTATCGGGGTAGGTCAATATCAACATGATGTGAGCCAAGTGCAATTAGCCAACAATCTGGATGCGGTAGTCGAGGATTGTGTCAATAGTGTGGGGGTGGAGGTGAATACCGCATCTGCTGCTTTATTGCGGCGAGTAGCAGGTCTTAATTCAACGATTGCAGATAATATTGTCGAGTTTCGGAATAAAAATGGTCGTTTTACGAGTCGAAAAAATCTATTAAATGTACCGCGTTTGGGGGCAAAAACTTTTGAGCAAGCTGCTGGTTTCTTACGGATTCATGGTGGCGAAAATCCGTTGGATAGCTCAGCAGTCCACCCTGAAGCGTATTCTGTAGTGGAAGCGATTGCCGCTAAAACCCAAACTAATCTGCAAAGCTTGATTGGTAACTCAGCACTCCTAAAATCGTTAAATGCTGCCGATTTTACTAATGCAAAATTCGGCTTGCCTACCGTTACCGATATTTTAGCAGAGTTGGATAAGCCTGGGCGTGATCCACGTCCCGCATTCAAAACAGCTAGTTTTAAAGAGGGTGTTGAGAGCCTCGCTGATTTAAAAGTCGATATGCTGTTAGAAGGAGTCGTTACTAACGTGACAAACTTTGGTGCTTTTGTGGATATTGGTGTGCACCAAGAGGGTCTCGTGCATATTTCGATGCTAGCCCATCACTTCGTTAAAGATCCCCACTCTGTGGTGAAAGCGGGCGATATTGTCAAAGTAAAGGTGCTTGAAGTGGATCAAGAGCGTAAGCGGATTGCTTTAAGTATGCGTTTGGATGAGCCTGCTAATACAAATAATAAGTTGACCATTCACCCAAAGTCAGCCAATCAACCAAGCAACGCTAAAGCTCAGACTGCTACAGGTAAATCGGTACGTCCACAGCAAACTATGCTAGTAGGTAATAATGCTTTTGCAGCAGCTTTTGCCAAGGCAAAAGAGCGCAACTAGGGTGTTTTTTTCATGAAGACAGGCTAAGGCGTTGAGTTTTTAGCCTGTTTTTTTATGTCATTCAGAGCCATTCAGTCACTAAACATGTTTAGTTAGCGTATTTGCTGTTAGTATTAGTAATACTAATCTTCGATAAGATGATAATAAAAAACTTAGCAATGATGAGGGCGATTAGTGAACAAACAAACGCTTGGTTTAGTGTTAATCATAGCCAGTGGCTACCCAGTTTTAACCCATGCTTTGAGCTTAGGGGATATCCAGTTTAACTCGCGAGTGAACGAGCCGTTTAAGGCGCGTATTGAGTTATTGCATGCGACTCCACAAGAGCTAAGCAAGCTGCAAGTACATATCGCACCCCCGAGTATTTTTGCACAAGCTCAACTCCAACGTCCCGCGTTTATAGATAGTTTAAAGTTTGCTCGTTCGGCTAAAAACGGCAAACACTATCTGATCATTAGTTCTCCTCAGCCTGTTGTTGAAGCTGATTTTAATCTTTTACTGGAGGTTACTAGCTCTAAAGGTGACTTACTCAAGCGTTATTCGGTTAGCTTAAACGATAGTGCTGAGTCAAGTTCTAAAGATGAGATTGCTCAACCATCAGGTGCAAAGCTAACGAATCCAGCCTCTATTGAAAAGCTAGCTGCACCAGTACAGGCTAGGCCAACGGTAGTTAATCAAGAGGTTCAGCCAATCTTAGCGTTGGCACAAGCTCCCGAGGGGATTACTGATAACCCAGTCGTAGAAACTAGACCAGTTGTCGATGCACCGAATACGCCTTTGAATTTAGCTGTGGACACTGATCAACTCAGTGCTAGTACAGTGATCGAACCTGAAGCTGCGGTGCCTATACCAGTGAGTATACCGATTGAGCGTTCAGCAGGTATCAGACCGAATACGGCTAAAGTAGCGATTCCGTTGCCTCAATTAGCGTTCAAATATAAATATCGTGTACGCAAAAACGATACCATTTTCAGCATTGCTGAGCGTCTAAGGGTAGGACAATTAAACTTAGACGAGAAGGTCTTAGCTTTATATGCGCGTAATCCTAAGGCTTTTGTGAATGGAGATCTTACCCAATTAAAGCGGGGGGCTGTGCTGCGTACACCCAGTGTAGTTGGTAGGAAGCCTTCAGCAACACCTATTCCTAGATCCACTCAGCTTGTTAGAAAAGCTCTTCCACTTGAACGCCCCGTGCAGGCGCAAGCGATTAAACACAAATTTGTGTCTGCACCAGTATTGCCTGCAACTCGGGTGTTAGCCAGTGTACCTGCTCTGATTGATTCGCCTTTAGCACGTGCGGTGCATGAGTTACAAGTTAATTCACAGCTTCAACTGGTTGATTTACAGGAACGCTTAACTCAAGCTCAACAGTTATTACAAGTACGTGTGCAGGAAAGTAATCAACTGAAAGAGTTAGTTCAAGAAAAAAACCGTTTGCTAAGCCGGCGGGAAGCAGAGTTAGCTGAGTTGCAGGCGCAAGCTCAAGTGGTTCAACAACAAGCGCAAGCTCAAATTTCAATGAATGCAGGCGTTGCAGGGCCAGAGGGTAAAACTGAGGTGGAGACGGTGTTATCTGTACCGCAACCTAGATCTGTAACCGATGAAAATACTTGGCAAGGTGTGTTGACTTCGCCCTTAGTGTGGCAGGTAAGCGGTGCTAGTACTCTATTGTTGCTTTTACTGAGTTTTTGGCAAAGACGCCGGAATGCTGATCAACTCATGCAGTTACAAGTCCAAAACAGCATTTTAATGCCAGAAATTTATGCCGATGAGCAAGCTGAGGTAGCTAAACAGGAAACTAATTTATTAGATTTCTTATGGGGTGAAGAAGAATTAGAGCAAGCGCGGGAGCAGTTGCAAAACTTGCGGCACTCAATGGCGAGTTTACGAGAGCAGAGTCAGCGCTTACAGGCTTATCTAAACCCGACTTCACCGTTGAGTGCCAGATCGATTACTTCACTACAGGCAAGCTATCAACTTTGACCGTACCATGCTGGCTGGTAAAGCTGAGTTTGTAACCCGAGCCATCTTGTTGTTGGGATACTCCAGCAATTTGATGGTCTTGAGTGTCATAGACAGTTATTTTACCATCTTGCTCGATGGCTAAACGTTCGGTTGCAGGAAACCAAGCATAACGTGTTTGGTTCTGTGCACCGCTAGTACTAGGGCTACCTAAATTACTTGGCCACCATTGACTGATTTGGTTGGATGAGCCATTCGAACCCACCTCCCCAGATTCGCTTGCAGTAGTTTCGATTAATTTCGAACCACTGGCTAAAGCACTAGATAAGTCATTACCAAGGTTTTCTACCGTGGATTTTAAGTTCTGATTGAACATATCACCGATCATAATCATGCCATTCAGCATCCACTGCCCGAAACCACCCAAGTCAGGGTGATTGAATTGCGCCATCGTACCATTACCATTACGAATCGCTTCTAACATCGTGCTGACCGCTTCCGGCGACAAGTGATAACGCTGTGCTAATTGCTCAACTAACGCTTGACCATCTGGGGTTAATTTAATCATGTATACACTCCAAAATTTTTATATAAGCTCGTTCTAGCGGCTATTTTAAGTATGGTAGGTTCTGTCTAAGTTGTTTAGAAAGTATAGGGACAAAAAGTAATGGAATAGTAATAAGCCCTTAAGCCTTAGCTACACTCAATAAGCTCAGGATTAAGAAGGGGATCTATTGATGAATTTATCCAATCTTCAGTTGTTATGGCTCAATACCATTAGTTTTATTTTAATGTTGGGTCTCAATAGTGTGGGCACACTGGGTAGCTTAAATGGTGTCACGGTTTCGGAAGTGAGTGCACAATATCATACGTTGCTAACGCCTGCTGGCTATGCTTTTAGTATTTGGAGCTTAATTTATTTACTGCTGATTGGCTTTTTAGGTTATCAATGGTTCAGCTATCGAGCCGGAGAGCCTGAGCACTCGCTGCAGCCAGCCGGTATTTGGTTTACTGTAAGCAACGTATTTAACACCCTGTGGATTATTGCTTGGGTATCAGGCGCGATAGGTTTAGCTTTCTTATTGATTCTGGGTTTGTTTATTAGCTTATTCCAATTAGTTTTGCGTTTGCGCTTAGAAATTTGGGATGCACCGGTGCGGATTATTCTGTTTGTATGGTGGCCGATTTGTATTTATATTGGTTGGGTGACTTTAGCTACGGGATTGAATTTAAGTGCTTGGCTGAAGGCGGTTTTTGAGACACCCCCCTTCTTTTCCGGCGAGTTTTGGGCGATTGTAGCCTTAGCCGCGTTGACAAGTATTTATTTGCTGTGGATACAGTTGCGCAATATGCGCGAAGCCTCGTTAGTGGCGATTTGGGGGATGGTAGCGATTGCGGTCAATCAGTGGCAAGACAGTCGGATAGTGAGTATTTTTGCTCTGATAGGCTGTGTGGTTTTATTAGCACGAGCAACGCAGCATGCTTTAAGTAATCGAGCCACTTTGCCGCAAAATAAACTCAAACGCGGTGAATTCTGAGGTTTAAGTTTAGATTTGGAGCAGCACCACTATGTTAGTGTTGGGAGATAAAGGCTTAGAGCTAAGCTTTAGTAATGGCGACACGGCCTATTTTAATTACTATTGGCTGCGTGATAATTGCGCTAGTTCTTGGGATGCAGAGACTCAAGAGCGTGTCTACGATATTCTTGAAGAGCCGGATGATTTAAAGCCGAAAACCGTTCAAGTTAAAAGTTCGACCCTCGTGATTGAATGGCCAGACGGGCATCAAAGCAATTATGAGTTGGCGTGGTTGGCTCGTTGGTATTCTAAAGATAATCAGCCTTGTTTAGGTCATGGCGATCTCGCTCAACGTAAGCGCAAGCCCTGGTATGCGGATCATTACCCGCAGGTAAAACGCTTTAGCTTGCCAGAGTTAGTTGCGCAACCAGCTAAAGTCGCGGATTGGATCGAAGCTCTGTTGGATGAAGGCATTGCCCTTTTAACCGAAATGCCCAATAGCAATGAAGGTTTGCAGCATGCCTGTGAGTTAATGGGTGTAGTACGCGCCTCCTTTTCTGGTTATACCTTTGATGTGCGCACCGAAGCAAATCCGGTGAATTTGGCCTATACCAATAAAGCTTTGGAGTTACATACCGATTTGCCACCGGAAGAATTAGCACCGGGCATACAATTCCTACATTGCCGCGTGAATGATGCGCTGGGGGGAGAAAGTTTATTCGTCGATGCGTGTAGCGTGGCGCAGGCGTTTCAGGCACACTATCCGGGCTACTTTAGTCTGCTAACCGAGCTAAAAGTCCCCTTCCGCTATACCACTAATTTTCAAGATGTACGGGCGCGTCAAGTCATCATTGAGTTGGATCCGCATAATGGTGAAGTTAGTGGGATTCATTTCAGTCAGCACCTCGCCGATGTATTTGATTTCCCGCCCGATGTGATGGATGAGTTTTATCCAGCTTTCCGCAAGTTTGGACAAATGTTGCAAGACCCCAAGTATCTAATGCGGTTTCGTCTGAATGCAGGGGAGTGCATTGTATTTGATAATCATCGTGTGGTGCATGGGCGTACTTCATTTGTAGCGGGGAGTGGGGCGCGGCATTTGCGTGGCTGCTACGTAGATCGTAATGAAATGCGCAGTACTTACCGCGGTTTGCGTGCTAAATACCCCAGCGATAAGGATAATTAGATGAATTCCCCGATAAGTTATTGGCAGGAGCGGGTCGATTTAGCGGCGGCTTTTCAATGGACGGCGCGTTTGAATATGCATGAGGCGGTGGCCAATCATTTTTCCTTAGCGGTGAATCCTGCAGGCACGCAGTTTTTAATTAATCCCAATCAGCGTCATTTTGCTTTGATTAAAGCCAGTGATTTACTGCTCTTAGATGCAAATGATCCAAGTACGATGGATCGTGCCGATGCACCCGACCCCACTGCTTGGGGTTTGCATGGCTCCATTCATCGCTTATGCCCACAGGCGCGTTGTGTGATGCATGTGCATTCAATTTATTCCACGGTGCTTGCTTGTTTAGCCGATAGCCATCTGCCGCCAATTGACCAAAATACCGCGACTTTCTATGAGCGTTATGTGATTGATGAGCAATTCGGTGGGTTAGCGTTTACTGAAGAAGGCGAGCGTTGCGCGGCTTTGCTGAGTGACCCAAAAAAGAAAGTAATGATTATGGGAAATCATGGCTTATTAGTGTTGGGGAATAACGTCGCGGATACTTTCAATCGCTTGTATTACTTCGAGCGTGCCGCAGAAACCTATATTCGCGCTTTGCAAACCGGTAGGCCTTTGCGGGTATTAGCGCATGAAGTTGCAGCCCGCACGGTGAGTGAGTTGGACGATTATCCGGGGCAAGCAGAGCGACATTTAGCAGATATTAAAACCTTGTTGGAGCGGGCAGGTTCTGATTATGCGAGCTAAAGTTTATTAATCGGCAGGCTTGAGAGGTTCTACAATAGCCTCTGAAATTTGATAGCCGACTGGAGCCAGTTTAGTTTGTGCGGCTTCCACACTGATCACACCAGAGACGTTAACGGGTTCATAAATTTGCTCCATGTGAATGCTTTTATCCGCTTGTGGACGGACTAAGATGGTTTGATTAACAGGGGGAGGTGGTACATGAATACAAGCCCCAAAGTAGGGGACTAATAAGAATTCTTTAACTGAACCATGTTGCTCATCGACTTCTAAGGGGGAGACGAAACCTTTAAGTTGAATGCGTTTACCATTTAAAGCGGGATTGGTCGGTGCTGTATTTAACTCGTTCTGCATCTGATCCATCAGTTTATCGCCTGCCTCCACCTCCTCATCGCTGATCTTATCCAGCAACGGTTGATATTTGCGCATAATATCAGCTAAACCCTTTCCCGGTAGTTCTAATGACTCCCAATCCAGTACCTCATACTCTGAACTGGAATGAGCTTGGCTCACTGGCTCTGTTTGTATGGGGTTAGCTGCTGTATTGGTATTCGTGATTGCAATCGCTGTTTGTATTAGCGCTGCTTGCTGAGCGGGTACTGGATTTTGGGGGGGGTGGCTAGCCTGTTCCTTGCTATCTGAACAAGCATTGAGTGCCAAACCTAACACTAATAAGCTTAATAAACGTTTATTCATAACTAAGTTCTGATCGTTAAACCATCTTGCAATGAGCGTCGGTAGGCGATAGTTCCGGGCAATAAACTTAAAATTAGGGCTAAGCTTGCTACTAAAGTAATCAAACCTAAGCTGCTTGAGTCGGGTAGCCATGTGCGTAAATAAAAACCATATTCTGCGATCACCCACGGTTGTGCCGTCCAGACTAGAACAGACACTAGCAGCATACCAAGCAAACATCCCACTAAGGTTAATACTAAGGCTTCTAAGATAAACAGCAGAAGAATATGGTAGGGATGTGCACCGACTGCGCGTAAAATCGCCATTTCGCGCCGCCGCTCATTGAGGGTAGAGAGCACCGTTGTCAACATGCCCACCAAGCCTGCTATCACCACAAAGCCACTGATAATGCGTAAGACGGTTTCAAATAGACCCAAGGCTTGCCATAAATCAGCCAGTGCTACACCGGGCAAAATCGCTAGCAGTGGTTCACGCTTATAATGATTAATTTCGCGCTGTACCTGAAAGGCAGTCGTGCGTGTTTTCAAGCCAAGCAAAAACGCTGTAATCAGTTTAGGTTGCAGGTTTTTCTTTACCGCTTCTTCGGCGCTAATACTATAGCCACTGATTTTTGTACCTGCCACCCAATCAATGTGTACAGCTTCCAAACCTTCCAAGGTGATATGTACAGTACGATCTAGCGGTGTACCCGTCGGTTTGAGAATACCGGTGACTGTAAAAGGTTTATCTGCATGTAAGGCCGTGCTCACTGTACTCGTCCCGTGAGCAATTACGATTTTATCACCGAGTTGATAGCCCAATTTACGGGAAACTTCCGCGCCTAATACCGTATCAAACACTCCAGCAAAGGCTTGACCTTGGGCGAATTCCAGTGTGCGTTTATCGCCAAAACGATAATAGCGGAAATAATCTTGGTTGGTGCCCAAGACACGAAAACCTCGGTGCGAATCCCCTAAGGAAAGCGGAATGGTCCAAGCAATTTGTGGATTGGCAGCAAGTTCTTGATAGGATTTCCAGCTAATATTGTTGGTGGCATTTCCTATACGAAACACGCTGTAAAGCAATAATTGCACCGAACCACTCCGTGCGCCCACCACTAAATCCGTACCAGAAATCGTACTTAAGAAACTGGCTTTTGCTTCTTTACGAATGTAGTCCACGCCTAGTAATAAAGCGATACTAATGGCAATAGCTAAGATGGTAAGCAACACACTCGATCGGCGATTCCAGAGACTCAGCAGGGTTAATTTCAGCAAAATCATCTTGAATTGACCTGCTGCAAATCTAAACTACGTGGAAAATAGTGTGCTATTTGTGGGTCGTGGCTCACAAAGATAATCGTACTGCCTTGTGCTTCCGCTTCGCTGAATAAGAGCTTGAGGAAATGATCGCGAGTATCGGTATCTAAGGCCGAAGTTGGCTCATCGGCAATAATCAATTCTGGTTTACCTATGAGAGCGCGTGCCACAGCAACTCGTTGTTGTTGCCCCACACTTAAGGCAGTCACTGCGCGGGTATTCATCGGTGTGCTTAGGCCTAAATGTTCCAATAAGCGTATGGCAGTGGCGGATACATCACCTACTTGCTCGCGTCGCCGCTTAGAAAATTCACAAGGCAATGTCACATTGTCCAACACGGACAGATAGGGGAGTAAATTGAATTGTTGGAAAATAATGCCTAGATGATCGGCCCGAAAACGATCTCGTGCCGCTGGGGAAAGCTGGGTTAGCCCTTGTTCTAATACCTGTAATTGACCACGGTTAGGTGTGAGAATACCCGCTAGTAAATTTAATAAAGTGGTTTTACCACTGCCGCTTGCACCCCGAATAAACAGGTGCTCGCCCTGCATTACTATCAGTTCATCTAACGACAAGGTATTACTAGCCTGATTCGGCCAGCAAAAACGCAAATCGTGTAGCTCAATCACTTTCATGGAATTAACTTAATCGGCTCATTTGTTTCTAAAGTCGCGGCTGAAGCATTTTGCCCAGTTACCCATTCCACTTCTAATTTTTTAAAGCCACTAAAGGTCGTGAAAAACTGGGGCGTGATAGTTTTTAAGGCGGTGGGTTGTGCACAACTAAACAGCCAATTGACAACCACATCGCGATGGGTTGGTTCGTCATTCGCTGCATGCTCGTGCTCATGTTTATCCCGTTCAGTATTTTCGGTAGACTTTTCATTCTCTACTTGCCCACCTGCTAATTCTGCTTTCTCAAATTTACATTGTGCTGCTGCGTCCAAGGCAAATAAGTCAGCACCCGCTGCTAATTTGGCTGAAGTTTCAGCTACCACTTTTTTATCAGCTTCTGAACTTGCCTCATGTTCAAAACCATACACATTCGCAGCAGGTGAGTCGAGAGTGATCTCCACTAATTTATCGGCAAGGGCAATCCTTAAATGCGCGACACCATGCTGATGAGTTCCGTGTTCTTCGTATGATTGCTCTTCGACGGCTCTTATAGAATCAGCTTGGCTGATAGCGGCTAAGGCTAAAAAACTAACTAAGAGTGTTAAACGTAGCTGAAACATAAGTCCTCTTCTAAAAATGCAATTAAGTTGCATTTAATTCTAGATGCCTTAAGTTTTAAATGCAACTATGTTGCATTTTTTGGAGCGCAAGTGGGACAAATACCTTGCAGCTTTAATTCAATGTCCTCTAATTGATAGCCTTCAGGGAGTTTGAAGAGTAGGGCTGGTTGTAAGTTCTCTAAACAAAAAACTTGACTGCATTGCCTACATTGAAAATGGGCGTGTGGACTGGCTAATTCAGCTTGTGCTTTGTAGCGCCAAGTACGGTCATGACTGGAGATACGATGCGCAATTCCTTGTTCAACTAGCCAATCTAAAGTGCGATAGAGTGTAACCCGATCCGCTACTAAGCCTGTTTGTGTGGCAGCTTGCTCGAGTTCTTGGTGACTTAGTGCTGTTTTAGCAGTTAATAATAATTCGAGCACGCCTAAACGTGCTGGAGTTGTTCGTCCATTGACTTTCCATAGTAGCTGTTGGGCTAAATTTTGTTCTGTATTAGTTTTCATAGGATACATTCATAAATATGCCTGCAATCTATTTGCAATTACTATCTGCAATTAAGCTCAGTAATCTCCATTCAATTAGTGTAGTGAAAGCTATAGGCTTAGACTAGCTGTCTATCTAGGCACTGATACACAAAATTGCTATCATCCGCGCTTTTCTTTTTGTATACAGAGTGTTGGCCGCAGCATGGAACTGAATCTGATTTACACCAAAATCAAAGATCTACAAGCGCGCTTAGAGGCGCTGAGGGGGTATCTTTGACTATGAAACTAAGCACGAACGCCTCGAAGAAGTCAATCGCGAATTAGAAGACCCAAAAATCTGGGATAATCCCGATTATGCTCAAGCTTTGGGCAAAGAGCGTGCATTTTTAGATAATGTGGTGGGCGGTATTAAGCGCCTTAGCAATGGTTTAACCGACGCGAATGATCTCTTGGAAATGGCCGAAGCCGAAGGCGATGAAAGCAGCGCAAATGATGTCATTGCTGAAGTCGATTCCTTAGAACAGGAAGTCGAGAAGCTTGAATTCCAGCGTATGTTCTCCGGTGAGCTGGATCGGAATAATGCCTTCCTTGATATTCAATCGGGAGCGGGCGGGACGGAAGCGCAAGATTGGGCGGAAATGATTTTGCGGATGTATTTGCGTTGGGGTGAGGCGAAAGGTTTTAAAACTGAATTGATCGAAGCCTCAGCCGGTGATGTGGCAGGGATTAAGAGCGCGACGATTAGCTTTGAAGGTGAATATGCTTTCGGTTGGTTGCGAACTGAAACCGGTGTGCATCGCTTAGTGCGGAAGTCACCATTTAGTTCTAATGGAATGCGGCATACTTCCTTTGCAGCCGTGTTTGTCTCCCCAGAGATTGATGACAACATCGAAATAGATATTAACCCCGCCGATTTGCGTATTGATGTGTATCGGGCTTCAGGAGCGGGTGGTCAGCACGTCAACCGTACAGAGTCAGCGGTACGGATTACCCATTTGCCGACCAATACGGTGGTGCAATGCCAAAATGGACGCTCACAGCATCAGAATAAAGACACCGCGATGAAGCAGTTGCGTGCTAAGTTGTATGAACTGGAATTGCTCAAACGTAGCGAAGAGAAGCAGGCTTTGGAGCAAACCAAATCTGATGTAGGTTGGGGCAGTCAGATTCGTTCGTATGTATTAGATCAGTCGCGGATTAAGGATTTACGCACCGGCGTAGAAACTTCCAATACCCAAGCAGTGTTAGATGGTGGACTCGACCGCTTTATTGAGGCGAGCCTGAAAAGTGGACTATAAAGCGGACAGATGACCATGAGTGAACTAGAGAATCAGCAACACGCTCATCAAGACGATAATCAATTAATCCAGCAACGTCGTGAAAAACTAGCGGCCTTGCGCGCACAAGGGAATGCTTTCCCGAATGAGGTGCTGCGCGAGCATAAGGCTGCTGATTTGCATGCGGCTTATGGTGAGCATGAAAAAGAATGGTTTGAAGCCAATGAAGTCAAGGTTTCTGTTGCAGGGCGAGTCATGCTGCGGCGGATGATGGGTAAAGCAAGTTTTGCTACTGTGTCGGATACCTCAGGGCGCATTCAAGTGTATGTGCAACTGCAACGGGTTGGTGAAGCAAGTTTTGACGCTTATAAGCATCAAGATATTGGCGATATTATTGCCGTTGAAGGTGTGTTGTTTAAAACCCAAACCGGCGAGTTGTCAGTTAAAGCCAATACGGTACGCTTATTAACTAAATCATTGCGCCCTTTACCAGAAAAATTCCACGGTTTAACTGATCAAGAGCAGCGTTATCGGCAGCGTTATATTGATCTGATTATGAATGAGGAAAGCCGTAATACTTTCCGCATGCGCTCGAAAATCATTAGCTATATCCGTAATTTCTTCACCCAGCGCGATTACATGGAAGTCGAAACGCCGATGCTGCAAGTGATTCCGGGGGGGGCGAGTGCGCGTCCATTTATTACCCATCACAATGCGCTCGATTTATCCATGTACTTGCGTATTGCGCCAGAGCTTTATCTGAAGCGTTTGGTGGTCGGTGGCTTCGAACGCGTGTTTGAAATCAATCGCAATTTCCGTAATGAAGGCGTGTCGGTGCGGCATAATCCTGAATTCACCATGATTGAATTCTACCAAGCTTATGCCACTTACATTGATATGATGGATTTGACCGAAGCTTTATTTAAAGGCTTAGCGGCAGATTTGTTAGGTAGCACGGAAGTCCCTTATCAAGGTCAGGTCTTTGATTTTGCTAAGCCCTTCGAGCGGATTACTATTCGCGATGCGATTTTGAAATACAACCCAGATGTTACCACTGAGCAAATCGATCATCTTGAATCTGCACGGGTGATTGCCAAGCAAGTGCATGCCCCGATTAAAGACAGTGACGGTTTGGGCAAAGTGCAAGTGGCGATTTTTGAAGAAACGGTTGAGCATTTATTGCAACAGCCCACTTTCGTCATGCAGCATCCCGCAGAAGTATCACCACTGGCACGTTTGAATGACGAGAATCCTTTCGTCACTGACCGCTTTGAGTTCTATATCGGTGGGCGTGAAATTGGCAATGGTTTCTCTGAGTTGAATGACGCAGAAGACCAAGCCGAGCGCTTCCTCCAGCAAGTACGTGAGAAAGAAGCCGGCGATGATGAAGCCATGTTCTACGATGCCGATTTCGTGCGTGCACTGGAATATGGGATGCCACCGACTGCTGGTGAGGGGATTGGGATTGATCGCTTGGTGATGTTATTTACTGATGCGCCGTCGATAAGGGATGTGATACTTTTTCCACATATGCGGCCTGAGTAATGTTTCAAGTGTGCAGAGATAATTTGATAATTATCCCTGTACTTAATTGAAGGAGCCTTAAATGAATTATTTATTGGGAACTGAAAGCATTTCTTTTGTGCAAGCTTTTCCTGAGATTGAGCCTAGTTCTTTTTTGGTATTGGTGCGTCAGGGTAAGTGCGGTAATTACTCGAAAGATGAAGCTAGCCAATCCTTTAATTATGATCAGATTGGATTTTGTAGGTTGTAGCAACTTAGCTTGCTCGGGAGGAGGCCTAGATTTGCCTAATAAACTGTATTCCTTAATCAGAGAAATGATTGAAAAGGGCCAAGCTCTTCTTGTGAAAAATTTTTGTTGTCGAGGCCACGAATTAAGGCCAACGAAATATGATACTTATGGAAAGGACTGTGCTCAATTGTTTGAAGTTACTATAAGTTTTAAAATAAAGTTAGTTAATATCTAGGTTCAGTGCTGTTCTGATAAGCTATTTTGAAAGATTTAGAAAATAGATTATCTTAGAATAATATAGATTAGTATTTCTCAGCAAGTGTTCTAGCCTGCTACTTAGATAAGATAAGCGAATAACTAAAGGTTAACTAAGTATATGATCTTAACATATTTATGTTGATTCAGGAATAATTCAACCTAACTGCTTAAACTGAAAAATAGCGTAGAATCGGTTTAAATATTCAAAACTATCGGTGGATTAACCAAACTATAGTGTTCATCCAAGCTACAGGCATTTACAAAAATTGTACCCTTATATTCATGCGTACCATATTCTTCGTGGATATGTCCAAAGGCATGAATTTTTGGCTGAATCTGTTCAACGATTTCAAGTAGCATTTCACAGCCAACTTTCACTCCATCATAGCACTCATCCAAAATCCCAAAAGCGGGGCCATGAGTCAGTAAAATATCAGTATCTTTAGGAATTAAATCCCAATGTCGGCGAATTTCTTCGCCACGTTTGCGATTAAACGCCCAGTTGCTAAAAGCGGGTTGAATGGGTGAACCCCAAAATTTCAAGCCCTCTAACTCAATGCCAGAATCATTAAGATAGTGAATGCCGTAGTAAGCTAAGCAGGCTTCTGCCGCCAAACGACGTTCATCTTCAAAGCACCAATCATGATTACCTGCAATGACTATTTTATGCTTAAAGTCTTGTGCTGCCATGAATTGGGCAAAATCCTCTACATCCTCAACATCACCATGTCGGGTGAAATCCCCGCAATGCACTAAAATCTCACCGCTTGCTAATTGTAATTGACGATGTAATGAATGCGTGTCGGAGATAAACGTTAGTTGCATGCACAAGTCCTTTAGCTAAAAACTATCTAGTCCTAGAGGGTAGGCGATTATCGAGCATTGAGGTATTAGGAAATCCACGGAATGTGAATTTTTGCAGCCCAATAGAGCGCAATAGCAAAACCAAAAATAAGGAATAGCGCTGCGCCTGAGAGAGCATAATTGCCTTGTTTAAATTGATACAGATGATCAATAAAAATATTGCCAAAAATCACCAGCAAGATAGAGGCCATTGCAATGCCAAGCCACGATACAGCGAATTGGCTCAACGGGATTATCTGTAAAATAAAATCAGCACCTTTAGCCAGCACCAATAGAGCGATTAAGCCGACTAAAGGTAAGCCATAAATAAAACCCAGTACGGTGAGCAAGGTTTTGGAAACATTAGGCTGGGAAGGGGTAGCTGCGCCCATCACGGTGATAAAGTAAGTTAAAGCAAGACTGATAGGGAGTAATAGGATAGTTAAGATTGCCCAGCCTTTCAGAAAGCCAATGATAGGTAAGGCTTGAGTCAGCAGCATAACGAACTACTCCCAGAAGAAAAGCCACCCGTAGGTGGCTTCTCAGAGTTATTAGTGGGTGGACTAAAACTTATTTTAATTTGCTTGGAATGCGAATTTTTTGGCCGGGGAAGATTTTATCTGGGTCTTGGATAACCTCACGATTCGCTTCAAAAATCGCATTGTATTTAGAACCATTGCCATACGCTTTTTCAGCGATTTTCCATAAGGTATCGCCTTTTTCAATGATGTAGAACTCGTCATCATTGGCTAATTGTGCAGCTTGACCTGCCACAGTCGCTTCAGCCGCTTTAACCTCTTGGATACCCATTGCATTGCCTGCCATCAGGATCGCTTTTTCTAAAGCTTCTGGAGACTTTGCATCGCCTTTAATGGTCGCTACCCCATTAGAGACTTGTACTTGCAGGTTATCAACACCGGGATTTGCTGCTTGGATGTGTTCTTGTACCTTCGCTGCTTGCTGCTCAGGCGGATCATCATGACCAAACAGTTTCTTACCGATGTTCGCTGCAAAATCAAATAAACCCATAGTTATCTCCTTCCAGATAAATGATTCAAATACGGCATGACAAGCCTATAGTGAGTATAAGCCTAAATGCACTCACCGTGGCAATTAATCATTAGCTAAGTCTAGCTTATTAAGTCCAGGGTTCAAACTTAAGCTAAAAATGTTCCGTACTTGACAAGACGTTGTTGCCAGTAGGCGCGTCGTAAGTCATCTAGAGTCACTTTCCCCCCCCCTGATGCGGCATGGATAAACTTTCCATCACCCACATAAATGCCTACGTGATTTACTTTTTTGCCACTAGTACGGAAGAAAATCATATCGCCGGGTTTAAGATCACGACGATTAATAGTACGGCTTGCTCTACTTTGTTCAAGGGCTGTACGTGGAATACTTAGATGAACATTTTTATGTGTAAATTTAGTTAAACCACTGCAGTCAAACCCTTCACGAGGTGTGTTGCCGCCCCAACGATAAGTAATGCCTAAAGATTGATAAGCAGTTTTCAAAATTTCCTTGCGGGTAGGATTGAGTTTTTTACTACGCACAGGTGTTTGGGGGGCTGCCACTTGATAACTAGGCTGAGCTGGTTGATAGGATTGTGCACGATAAGTTTCAGTTTTGGGATTATAAAAGCCCTGATTATTGTTATCAGTATAGGGTTGAAGATCAGGTGGTACATCTAGTTTAGGTGTCCAACCATTAAACACTCGCTGATTATTAGGCTGATAAGACGCACGTTGTATTTGATAAGGGTCTTCTTGGGGGTAATAGGTAGCATAGTCTGCTTTCGCCGTGTTGGGTACTAGACTTAAATGTCCAAGTGCCAACATCGCCCCCGGTACCCAAGTAGCCGTTGTCAGTTTGCCCATCGTTCTACCTTCTAATTTTTATTAATTCGGGTTTATAAAATTTTAATGAGCTTATTCTCAAAAAAACAAGGTGAACGCGAGCTTGACAGAATAGAATTAGGCTTGGATTGCTTATAAACGGTAGCTAGAGGCTAGCAAGATCGCTAGCCTGCGGGAAGATCAGCAAATTTAGAAACGAATGCCAGAGCTTGGGTCGGTTTCGTATTTGAGGGCTGGCAAATCAGCTAGGTAATGAATCGTATTTAAGGGCCCTGCGGGAAAGAGCTTATAGAGATAACGCCTGCCACCTTGGAAGATAAATTCTTCATGCATTAGGTCAGCTAAAGCACGTGCATTTTCACAGTCATCGCAATGCTCATAAAAATCCAAAACAAACTCAATGACTTCACGATGTGGTTCTGTGAGTTTTAATTGTAATTCTTTAGCACGCCACTCAATCAAAGCATAGGTCTGGCTGGTTTTAAGGGTTGGTAGTGGTACGCGTAGCATAGGCTCTGCGCGCGGAAACATCTCATCAATGGTAATCGGGCTATACATGGTCTTCTCCAGTAGTATCTGCTTTATATCTCTAAGGAGATAATATTAGGCTGGTTTCTATCTCCCAAAAGTAATACGACAAAGCGAATAGGTCAATATCCCTATCTCTTCACTGGATAAGAAACTATGAGTTTAAACAGAGAGTTAAGCTGGATTGGAAATGAAACCTAAGCGAGCTAGTACACGCTTATAAGGTTCAAGTATCTCGGGCATGAGAGTGCGTTGGATATAGTCTAAAATCCATTGCTGCAGTCACCTCTAACCCAGATAAGCCAGCACGAAAAAAAGTGGAAAATTCGGCATGATTTTTGCGAAAACTGCCTTGAAAAGAAAAACAATTAGCCCAGCAAAAATGTTCTATATAATTTGTATCAACAAAAAGTTGTGGCAATGTATTTTGAGTGTATCCATTAGATAAGTCATAGCAATTACGCTATTTTTTGCACGAATGTAAGGTGGAGCTTTATGCCAGGAATTGATTTCTCTCAACCGATCATTGGTGCCGGTGCTAGTGCTCATACTGATTTTGCTGCTGCTCAGGCTCGGGCGGGACTGAATTTTCAAGGTGTGGCCCGATTCAAACGTGGCCTTAAGGTAGAGCTAGGGGTCGAGATATTCGCTGATGCATCCGCGGAGTTGTCAAAATTTGTAAGAGCAAGCATTGCGGGAACTGCCTTCGCTCGTGCGCAAGCAGGTATTCAACTCCAGTTTCCATTAAACCTTTTTGACGAATTAGGGTTCGCTGCCCGTGCTGAAGCAATTGCTGAGGCGGCTGCCGGTCTTCGCGTTGATCTAGGTCTCTCTATCGGGGATTTCGTCGCATTAGCAGCACGAGATCAAGATATGGTTGGCTTGCAGCTTGATCTCCTTTTGATGTTTCTTGAGGAAGTAAGTATCGGTGGGGTATTCGAAGTCAATGTCTCAGCTTCCGCAAAAGCGCATGCGTCGGTAACTGTTACTGGTTGTGTCATTGATAAGCCAGGACGACCCGCAGGTTTTTTCTTCACGGTCGACGCAGGTGTGGGACTGGCAGCCGGTGTTGGAATGGGATTCGCAGCCGGAGCTGAATTTAAAGACTTCCGTCGTTTCTTTGGTCGAGCAACTGACATGGCGGTTGATGCAGTATTAAGCGAGGTTATTACTATACTTCCCACCTCTGCAAAGTCAGCTAGTGAGACTTTGCAGATATTCCCGCCTATTGCAAAAATGGCATTGCGTATTTCCTATGATGTTGGACGAAAGATTGTCGAGAATAATCCATTAGGCTCTAAACAGGAAATGAACACACTGTGCAATGAGGCTGTCAAAGTTATCCTTGAAGAATGCCAGCGCTTTCTGCTTGGACAAATGCTCGACTATGCACTCGGCACCATGCATGATCTACTGACACAAAAGATTAACAACATCGGCCAAAATGCATGGGACAACGCTAGTCAAGAAAGATCGACTCTCGCCGGACAACTTATGCGTATGCCTGGCGAACCGTTCCAAATCACACAAGAGAACCTTGATTATTGGAAAAACCTGATCACGGCCTGCGGTAACTTGCTTTCAAAGGTCTACGGTCAGAATATAGATACACAAATTGTGCATTCTGTCTCAATTCTTTATTGCGCCTCCGAATTATTACTCGAAGCAGTGCGTTCAAAAATCAACCAGGCTTCAGCGTATGCAATGGCTATCGGCATTGGCACAGTAGCCGCTGATACACAACCATACAAAGGCAATTTAGCTACACAGCCACTGCCGTTCATCAAAGCAGCAGTGAATAGTACGTTGAGCCGCGCACCTAGCCAAGACTTAACCTACCCAGATTTGCTTCAGTTTCTGGTGGATGATGCAGTGCTGAATCCATTGTTGGTGAATAATCCTCAAACTAGAGATTTTATACGGGTCTTCACAAGCGATTTTGCGAAGACAGAGAACGAACTTATCAAGTTGTTTCTTCAGAACGTCGGCTCGTTCATTCCTGCTGATGGAACTCAAAATCAATATGACCCGCATGAAACTCTCAGGTTAATTGTTTTGTCACTGGATCGCTTTATTACTGATAGCTTTCGCCATCAGGCATTGCCAGACATTCTGGCGAATATCGACGACCCCAACCTTCGTCTTTATCTAGAAGAGGTCATGTTTGAAGCTGTGGTATACGTTAAGGATGTTGCCCTTCAAGCAATATTGAACTGGGAAGGCAAGACGTTTGACAACAATGATTTTACCGAAGCGCTTGCTGGGGTACTGATGCTGCTTGTTGGCCGAACCGTAGTGATCATTGGCGACACATTTATTACTGCTGTACAGGAGCATACCAACCGAAGCTGCAAATCTGTGGCCGATAAAATCCGCCAAGGCAGCCCAGATACTCAAGTTCTCAATCTACCCATCGATCCCGATTTTATAAGTATCGTCGCTGACTGTGTGGAAATCGCTGGTGAAGTGCTTGGCCCTTTGCCTAGTGCCACGCGTTCCCGAGTAAGACAATTGCTATATCAGGTATTTGAGCCAATTCCACCGGGTGCTGAACAGAGTTTTCTTGACAGCCTAGCCGATCAGCTCTTCATTCCGAACTGCAACGATCTGCGGGAGTTGACCGATGAGTTGATGAAAATTTCAAAGGAACGTTTTGCGTTGTTCACTGAGCAGTTTTTCCTAGTTGTCGCAAAGTACATCCTTGCGCAACTAGAACAACTTATCAGCAGTATTATTGGCCTGTTACTGCATTGGGAAACGCAACTAGCGGATACACTCACTTTACTTGCTGGTATCCTGCGTGATCTTGAGCATGAGATTACTCAACTTAACAGGCAAATGGTTAGTTTGTTTCAAACTGCTGATCATGCGTTGCACCAATTCTTCGATGTATTGTCAGGTTCAAAGCTACGTAGCTCTGTAAAGACCGCACTTAAGGGTCTCTTTGTTGACAACGCACTGGGGATTCTGGAAAACAACGATGTTTACAAGAATCTCCCCAGCAATGGTCGGCGAACGGTGCGGCAGTTGGTCAGGTCTGCTGTTAATGAACTGATCGACAACCCGATCGTCGAACCGGTGCTCGATGCTATCCGTGGACTCTCAGACGATCTGGAGGAGTTACTCCCTGATTGTCGTGAACTCAATCCTAATGACAACCTTCCCGAACAGGTACTCCTGCTAGTGCTGGAAAAGATCGAAGACAATATCCGAAGCCACTTTGGTAGAACCAAGCCGCACATCAATGTCGCCATTGACTTCCAAGTTATCCACATTCCCTTGGGGCGTATCGACGTTAATCTCAGTCCATTCCTTGATGTTGTCCGCCGTACCATCCAGCAGCTTGACTTCTATCACGATGCTCTCAACAGCGCCTGCTTTAAGCTTGCCGACGCATTCGCAAAGGAGCTGGAGTTAGCTACGGCTCAGCTTCAGAAGGAGAAACAGACTGTAAACAAGGCACGATTAGATCGTGTCCAAGCCGATCACCACCAAGACTTTCCTCGCGAGATTGCAATTCTCAATCCACTTCCATTGTCTTGCCACTCCAAGCCATTGGATGTGAAAGTACAGCTCGGCGGCATCCCACAATCGTTTCTTGGTCTTGCCAAAGATGAGTTTCAGCACGTGATGATTTATCTCAACGGCGAACTGGTACCGATCAAATCGCTCGTAATCAGCGCAGGTGGCGTTACTGGGACGGTCAGCGACATTCATACACATGAAAATGATATCGACCTTGGCCATGTTCCTGGTTTTAACGCCGTGACGGGTGTATTCACAAACCGATTGACGAGTATCGTAACTAATACGGCCAACATCCTGCCGACGCATGTGACCAACACGCAAAAGCGTAGTCAAGGTGCTCGGCTCGCTTTTAACATTTCTGAGTTTCAGGAACAGCCAACGGCTAAAGCCAGCGCAACATCGACTGCATTCCATGTCATCAACACGCAGGATAAACTAGGAAGGCGCATCGCTCAGACACAGGTTGTGAACGCTCTCCCTGGTCGGGAAAATTCTGCCTCCCGCATCAGCACGACACTGCGGCAACGTATCAGTGGTATCCTTATCCAGTTTCGCCTCGAACTTGATCAACTAGTCGAAGGAGTGAATGTTCTGACAGTTATCGTGCTGGAGAAAGGTGGAGACCGATTGCAGCAGAATGTCAGCTTTGTCGTGGTGCAATCACAAGCGCAACAACTGTCTCCACCAAATCGTCTTAGGTTTTCAGGCGTAAAATTGAAGCCGCGTAGCGCTCAACGCCGAACCGGTGATCAGAATAAGCAGCCACGCGCACCAGTCAAACTCGGATGGCAACGGCACGACCCAAACGGAGTTCACAAAAAGCAAGCTGTCACGTTGCTGCCGGTAAAGCCAAAGCAACTCAAGATAAGACTGGAGAAAGCATTGGGCTACTTGCAGCATCAGGCCACGCTCAACTTCGTTCCAGACAAACCGAGTGGGTTAGAAGGAGTATCACATGATGCTTAGTCTCCAACCGTTAATCGAACTGCTGCTTGGTGATGTGGTTTCAATGATTCCGCCGCAGGACATTACGTTTACAGCTCGCAATCCACCTGCAGATTTCACGAAGCTGGATATTAAAGGGCCTCCTTATCCTGACCGAAAGCCAGAGATGAGAAAAGGCTGTACGCTAGGGTGGAAAAAATCTTCGTCACTTGGAGGCGGCACTAAGCCAATGGATCTAGAAGATCTCGGAGAGCACTACTACGGTCTGCCTCTGGGACTGCTCATCTCAATAGATAAAATCGGGCATATCTATACAAAGTTTGGGGGAATTGTAGATCTCGGACATGTGCGGGACCATGCTGACATCACACGGTATTTTGCCAGCGAAGTTATGAATAAATTTAAGAATGGAGGTGAAGTACCTTTTGGTGATGATACTGACCTCTTTCGAAGTGAGACCGGAAAGCGCATCATCGTAATCAAGAAGCAGGGAGTTGATCCAAGTCCGTTCCAAGCCGCAGTGATCGCTGCAGCGATCTCTTATGATATTGCTGTTTGGCACGAGATTGCCACTTACCAGACGTGGCAGGATTACTCATCATTTTCGCCTGAGGATAACTTTTCTAACCTTCTGGGGGCTTACCTTGGTTTTTTTGCGTGCCTTACCCAAGACAAACCGTACAATGAGGCCATGTCAATTGCGCTATTTTGGATTCTTCGTAAACTTGGAGCTCAACCTAAATCCGTAACTATTGAAGCAGTCAAATTCCTAAAGAACAAGTGGTATCACTACAACACAGATACTAGTACGCGTCCTGATACCTACCTTGTCCTCGACAAGCGGCACATTGAAACAGGGTTGAACGAAAATCTATATACTGGCATCACCCCTAGTTTCATGGTAAGCCCGTGGTTACTGACTGATATTAAGCGAACTCCACTTCCGCTAGAATGCCAGCAGGCTCTAGTAGAAACACTAGAGCCACAGTCAAACTACAGAGTAAGTATCAAGTTGCCAACAAAGGATGAGAATGGCGTACCATTGCAGAACTACTATTCTTTTAAAGTTGAAAAAACAAATAACAAAGACAACTCCATTTTCGGCAGCTCCTCAATTGCTGGGCAGGTTAACTCCTCGACACTGGGTTTGATTGTGGAAGAAATCAGAAGTCGCCTTTCCAACAAGCATCGTCCTGATCACTTGTATTCTAACGCTAATTTCGATAAGCCTGAGTAGTCAGTTTCTCATATGAAAGGTACGACGATACATTTCTTTGGTAGCCTCAAAAATGAATGGCTGTTGAAGGTGTATCACCTGACCCACCAATACATGAAACAAGATGTGGAGCACTACATTCGCTATTACAATCAGGAGCGGCTGCATTCCGCTAATAGCGATTTATCGTCCGTTGAATTTGAGCAGTCTCAAATCAAAGTGTCTGGTTTTGCTTGACCAGTACAACCTACTTTGCGAAATAACTGATCAATCAGTTTCAGGGGTATCACGTAGCGGGTTTTATGCATGGTTAAGACGCAAACCATGCAGTGGAAAAAGTAGTTAGGTCAAAAGATTAATCAGCAGTTTGAACAGCATAAGCAAGGTTATGACGTAAGCGCATTCAACGTAAATTACAACACCAGAACCAGCCGTATGACATCAAAACCATCGCTGCCAGCTTGCGCTGTCATAGATTAGAGGTTAAAGCGATACGTACGCATATGCAACGCCACGACCCACATCTTTGCGCGGTTGAAACGCTTTCGGATACTCGCCTCACGGTGTCGAAACCGGCGTTAACAGCTAAACTTGCGCTTTAACTTATGCTGGTATTTACAACTTCGAACTGCTAAAAATGATTTATGAAAGAGCTTTACTGAGTAAGCCTAAACGCATTAGAACTCGCTTATAAGGTTCAAGTATCTCGGTCATGAGAGTGCGTTGGATATAGTCTAAAGCCCATTGTTGGTCGCGTGGCCCTAAACTTGCGGCAATATATTGTCCAAAGCTTAAGCCCATTGAAAAACCCGGCAGTTGTTCTGCTTGATCCCAGCTAGTTTCAGCATAATCAGCTAAACGCGTATTAAGTTTATTAATGAAAGGATTCCGATAATCGCCCTGACCTGCAAAATCCCGGGTATTGTCTTGAATATGGTCGGCAAGTTTTAACGCAAAATGACTGAGTAGTTTCTGACGATCAGCTTCTTCGAGTTCAGCGTAGGCGATGCGATCCAACACATGCACTAGAAATGCCATCACCTCTTCCATAATTGCCATGCGTTGCAATTGGGTGTCGGTTTGGAAGTTTTGATTTTCAATCTCAAGTAAAGCCTGCATGCCAATTTTCCAAGCATTAAAAGCAAGAACACTGACAGTATCGGCTAAAGAGACTTCACGAGTTTGATGGTTCCACTTGGTTTTTAAGCGAATACGCATGACTTTGCACTCTGCTAGGCTAGAGAAAGCGCCTCTTTAGCTAAGGCTTAGAGGCGCTGCTGAAGCTAGCTTACTGCACGATGCGCTTGGCCGTCGATTGACCTAAAGGAGGTAAAGGTGAGAAGGGCCCTGCATGGTATTTCCATTTATAGGCCGGATCTTCAATATGGTGTAACCAATAAAGCTTGCCGGAATTGCGCCATGGATCAAGGATAATCCCAGTATCAAAAGGCTGGCCTTTGGCTGTAACGATCAAGGTGCTATGTTCACGCCAAGGGTCGCCGCGATTAGATACGCCCCAATAAATATCCATCGTTTTCATGTTTTTACGCCGTGCCATTGTAATCATGGCATCCGCCCAATCCACACATAAACCTTTAGGGCGTAGTTTCGCATTACGCAAAGTATTATGGTACATAGGTGGCCAAGTCAGCCCCCATTCATTGGCTAATTTCATCGGGTACACATAAGAATCATAGGCTAAATCCATCGCCTCATCGCGGCTAATGTAGGGGCCTAAGGACAGCAAAGCACCTGCTAATTCGCGAATATTCCGATCCATTTTCGGATCCATTTCTGCTAGCTGTGCGCGCCCACTGGAAGTAACAACCACATTATCAAAATGGACAGCGCAGCCAGAGAGCAGCATTGACAGCGACGCTATGCCAATCGTTATTATTCTTTTCGGAGTAAGCATGAACTACTCTTCCTTTTTAAAGTGCATGAGATAATTAACAGCAATATCTTTGCCAAGCCGATAGCTTTGGAAAATAGGGTTATAAGTCATTCCCTTTATATCTTGTAAGCTTAGATGAACTTGACGCGCCGCGAACTCCAATTCAGAGGGGCGGATAAATTTAGCGTATTCGTGGGTACCTTTCGGCAACATATTGAGTACATATTCCGCACCCACGACGGCGAGCATAAAAGCTTTAGGATTGCGATTAATCGTGGAGAAGAATACATGACCACCCGGTTTAACCAAACGCGCACAGGCTTGAATCACTGATTCAGGGGCAGGAACATGCTCTAGCATTTCCATACAGGTGACGATATCGTACTGACCTGCTTCTTGTTCTGCTAAAGCCTCAATCGCAATTTGTTGATAATCTACTTCGACTTGTGAATCTAAGGCATGCAGGCTGGCCACCGATAAAGGGCCTGCACCTAAATCAATGCCTTTGACTCTAGCACCGCGCCGCGCCATGCTTTCAGCCAAAATACCGCCACCACACCCAACATCTAATACACGCTTATTTTTTAAAGTAGCACGATCGTCTACATAATTAATACGTAAGGGATTGATGGCATGTAAAGGCTTAAATTCGCTTTCAGGATCCCACCAGCGATGCGCAATGCTTTCAAATTTACGAATTTCGTTGGGATCTACATTCAGCTCAGCGTTCATCCCGCAGTTTCTCCAATTAAACTTTGCCAATGTTGAGCAGAGTTAATGAGCTCTACTTCATTTAGGGTGCTGAGTTTACGCTCTTCTAATAAGATTTTACCAGCGACCCATACATGGGTGACTTGATCGCGAGTCGTGCAGTACACTAAATGCGAGATAGGATCATACATGGGCTTAGACTCTAAGCCACCTAAATTAATTGTAATCAAATCAGCACTTTTACCAATTTCAATCGAACCAATTTCTTGCGCTAGCCCTAAAGCTTTTGCACCATTCAGGGTCGCCATACGCAGTACTTGATGCGCTGAAATTACACTTGCATCTTGAGCCACAGCCTTAGCTAAGAGGGCAGCCGTGCGCATTTCACCCAACATATCCAAATCATTATTGCTGGCATTGCCATCAGTGCCTAAGGCAATATTCACACCAGCAGCGAATAACTTAGCCACGGGACAAAAGCCGCTGGCTAGCTTTAAATTCGATTCAGGGCAATGTATGACATGCACACCTTTATACGCTAGCAGCTCAATTTCAGATGCTTGGAGTTGGGTCATATGTACCGCTAAAAAATGCTGATCTAATAAACCTAAACGCTCAAGACGAGCCAGCGGGCGTTCTTGAGTAGATTGCACCGCTTGCCGCACTTCGTCTGCTGTTTCATGTACATGTATGTGAATAGGGATATTGAGGTACTCGGCTAATTTATGCATCTGTTGTAAGGGTTGATCGGAAACGGTATAGGGCGCATGTGGCGCAAAACAGCATTGAATGAGGGGATTGTCCTTGATGCTGTCATACAAGCTTAAGCCTTTCTGTAAATAGTCAGCAGCGTCCTGCGCGTATGCAGTAGGAAAGTCAATTAAAATCATTCCAAGGGAAGCACGTATCCCCGTGTCTTGAACCGCTTTTACCGTTTCTTCTGCAAAGAAATACATATCATTAAAACAAGTCGTACCTGAGCGGATCATCTCGGCAATCGCAAGTTTCGAGCCATCGTAGACAAATTGGCGATCAGCCCATTGCCGCTCAGCAGGCCAGATATACTCTTGTAGCCATTCCATTAAAGGTAAATCATCGGCCAATCCGCGTAATAAACTCATCGCAGCGTGGGTATGTGCATTCACAAAGCCCGGTAGTAAAGCTTGTTGTGGAAGCTCGACCGTTTGGGCGGCTTGATAAGTTTGCTCAGCTTCAGCATTGGGCAAAATATTGAGTATCCGGCCTGCATGCACGGCGACAGCATGCTCTGTGAAAATCTGATCTGCCTCATTGACCGTGATTATCCAACCGGGTTTAATTAATAAATCGATCTGCATAGGGCTGTTGTCGCTCAAATAATCTTGTAAAATTGCACTCTATCCCCCTTAGTTTCGAGTGCCATCATGCCACCAAACGATACAATTCGCGCTGTCGAATGGAAAGATAATCATCTAATATTGCTCGACCAACGCAAATTGCCTCATGCAGAACAATACTTGCAAATTTATAATGCCGAAGATACTGCCGAAGCTATCCGCAATATGGTCGTGCGTGGTGCGCCTGCCATTGGCATTACGGCAGCTTATGGTTTATTGATGGCAGCCCGCAAAGCGTTCAAACAATATCCGCGTGATTGGCGCTCACGCTTACAGCCGGAAATCGATGTTTTAGCGGCAGCCCGCCCGACCGCTATTAACTTGCGCTGGGCCTTGCAACGTATGATTGCAGCGCTTGATGCACAAGACCCTGAACCGATTAATACTTTAATAGCCTTAGCACAACTTATTCATCAAGAGGATATCGATGCTAATCACCGCATGGGTTTCTTAGGGAGTGAGCTAATTAAGCCTACGCATGGCGTCTTAACCCATTGCAATACTGGTTCATTGGCAACGGGTGGCTATGGTACGGCTTTGGGGGTGATCCGTACGGCGTATAGTGAGGGCAAAATCGAGCAAGTGTATGCGGATGAAACCCGTCCTTGGTGGCAGGGTTCACGTTTAACCGCGTGGGAGTTAATGCGGGATAAAATTCCTACTCAATTGATTTGTGAAGGGGCTGCTGCGCACTTAATGAAGCTTGGGAAAATTTCTTGGGTAATTGTAGGTGCGGATCGGATTGCGGCGAATGGTGATGTGGCGAACAAAATCGGTACTTATAGTTTAGCCGTCTTGGCACGTTTTCATGGCGTGCGCTTTATGGTGGTCGCACCCACTAGCACTATTGATATGGATACCTTAACGGGTGAGCAAATTCCGATTGAGGAGCGTTCACCGGATGAAATCTTAAATGTGAATCAACAGCGGATTGCAGCTCCACAAGTGAGTGCTTGGAATCCAGCCTTTGATGTGACACCCAATAAATTGGTAGATATTCTGGTGACTGAAAAAGGCATCGTGGTGCGTCCCGATCATGAAAAGCTGAACAGCTTGTTGCAACGTTCCTAATGTGGTATTCGATTTGTAGTTATGCCAGTTTGCAGGTGCGCGCTGAATATGGTTTTACTTTAGAAAAAGGGTGGGAGACTAAACAAGGTTTTGTAGTACTACATGCTGGGCAGATCTATGCTTATGCCAATACTTGCCCGCATCAGCATGTCTCCTTAAATTGGAGTCCACATACTTTTTTTGAGCCAAACCATGAGTTTATCCAATGCAGTATGCATGGAGCTTGGTTTGAGCCAAGTACAGGCTTATGTATCCGTGGGCCTTGTGTGCGCCAGTTTTTAGAGTCTTTCCCTGTACGTATCGAAGATGATAACGTACAGGTATGGTTAGAGTTTAATTAAGCAGCAGTATGCTTGGTTAAAGTCGCGATTAATTGGCGAATATCGCGCTTTAAATAATGGGTAAAAAATAAATGAGGTATTTGCAGGTAGGTGCGCCGATGCAAAGGAATCTTCGATAAAGTACAAGCATAATGCCGCCCATTTCTTAAGCCTAAAGCTACTACTTGCAATGGCTCACGAATCTGCCGTTGGAAAATTTCATCACTAATATAGCCTTTAACGGGGTTGTGTTCCTGTGGGCGTAAATCCCCATGATGCACTTCCATAATCTCGCGATAAGGATGGAAATCTTGCTGTACGCTATACAGCTCGTTACTTACCCAATCATAAAAAGCACTACAAATCACCAGCCCTTGTTCGAAGCAGAGTAGGGCATAGAGATAATGTAAACGGCTTAGACCCTCTAATTGTGGATAGGGCTGCAGCGCAAATAAGCCTTTACCTTTAACGGCTAGTAAAGCCTCTAGGGTATCTTTATTTGGGCTGGGTTCCTGTGGGAGTAATTGCAGAATTGCCCGACTTTCTAACAAGAAAAAACTAAGCTCGGCCGTTTGCAGTTGGTTTTTCAGTTCATCTGGCTGGAGAGAGGGGAAAAACTCATTCACGCTGTCTTGTAACCAAGCTTCTAATTGGCGGGTATAGTTTTGCTGTAAAACTTTGGCATCAGTGGGTTTAGTGAGTTGTTGGCACTGTGTTGCTAACTGCTGAAGTAACTGCTGCTGTTGTTGAATCCATGACAGATTACGGGCTAAATGCGCGCTATTTTCTTGAATGCCTCGATGCGTTTTTAACCATACGACTACCACTAAAGCTAATGTCAGCAAGGGTAGGAGCCAATTTTGACTGAGTAAACCTAAGACAAACATACCACTTAAAACGGTGAGCATAAAAAGACGTGGGGCATATTGAGTGGCGCGGCTACATTTTAATGCTTGGCGGCGATTAAATAGTTTGGTGAGATTTTCATGTTGAGGTAGGAGATTAACTTGTGGTGGGTAAAAATTGAACCAGCCTTCTTGAAACAGTTGACTACCCTGCAAAGCTTCTTTTCCATCTAAACGACCACAAGCAGGGTTGCTAAAAACGGCATATTCGAGCAAGTCTGCTTGCGTATCGGTACTAGGAATAATATCTTCAATACTGAGCGGTGTATGATGTGCCAGCTTGGCTGCTTGTGATTGGCTTTCACGATACAGCTTACGCGCAAGCAAATTGCTGTGATAATCAATAAAATTATTCATAGTATAAAAGCCCTTTATTATTTTGTTTGAACATAGCACGAAATGCTCCTCTAATCTATCAAGACCATGAATATCCTAAAAAAATCCCGAACGATCGAAACTGATTACCCCTGCCATGAAACCGAGTTGCTGGATCGCTTTCTGGATGCTTTTTGGGCAGAGCGGGGAGCGGCGAAAAATACCTTGGATGCTTATCGCAGTGATTTACTCGGCTTATGCAGTTGGCTAGGGTCGGAAGGGAAAACTTTGGAGACTGCCAAACGTAGTGATTTGCTTGATTATTTAGCTGAGTTATTTCGGGCAGGGGCTAAACCGTCGAGTTCTGCACGTTTATTGTCTGGGATGCGGCGCTTTTATCGTTATCTGCTGCGTGAAGGTGTTATTCAAGTTGATCCTACTGGCAACATCGAAGCACCGCGTCCACAGCGTTTGTTGCCTGATGCTTTATCGGAAGCAGATGTAGAACAGCTATTACAGGCGCCATCTGTTGATTCAGCTCTCGGTTTGCGCGACCGTGCTATGTTGGAGCTGTTGTATGCAACGGGCTTGCGTGTTTCAGAGCTAACGGGCTTGACTCAAGGTCAATTATCTTTACAGCATGGTGTAGTGCGAATTTTAGGTAAGGGGGGTAAAGAACGCTTAGTACCCTTAGGTGAGGAAGCCCAAGATTGGGTTGGGCGTTATTTACAGGTTGCACGTCCTGAGCTAATGCAAGGCCATTCTGTCTGTGCCCAAGTTTTTGTTACGGGACGTGGAGCAGGGATGACACGGCAAGCATTTTGGTATTTGATTAAGCGCTATGCTGCAGAGGCTGGGATTAGTAAGCCGCTGTCACCACATACTTTACGCCATGCCTTTGCAACGCATTTATTAAATCATGGGGCGGATTTGCGGGTGGTGCAAATGTTGTTAGGGCATAGTGATATGTCAACCACGCAGATTTACACGCATGTAGCGAAAGCACGTTTACAAGACTTGCATCGCCAACATCATCCGCGTGGTTAGAATTTTGAGGTATTAAATATTTCAAACTAGCATGTTCCTTAAGGTCAATGGGCTTTTAATAGTGGCTTATGCTATGGTAAAGAAACCGATCTTTTAATTTTATGGTATGGAAAGAAATAAAAGTGATAAATAAAAAAACAATGCTAAGCGCCTTATTAGGCAGCTTACTGGTAGTGGGCTTAGCACACGCAGAAGATAAAACAGCCGTTGCTCCCGCAGCTAGCACTGAAACCACGGCAGCCGCTGTACCTGCAGTTCCAGCACCAACGACCACCGAAACTGTGAAAGCCCCTGTTGCTGCTAGTGAAGCTACAGTCGATACGGCTCTATTAAATGAAAAGCTCAAACCTTTGTTTGGCAGTGTGCCAGATTCCATTAAGCCCACGCCTGTGAGCGGAGTGTTTGAAGCTAAGTTCGGTACTGAGCTGATTTATGTTTCAGCGGATGGCCGTTATTTTTTCAGCGGTGATTTGATTGATGGCTCCAGTCGTACCAATTTGTCTGAGCAGTCCCGCACGGTTGAACGTAAAGAAATGCTGGCTAAAGTTGAAGATAAAGATGCGGTGATCTTCAAGGCCAAAGGTGAACAAAAGCATCTATTGACTGTATTCACTGATGTTGACTGTGGCTATTGTGTGAAATTACATAAAGAAGTGAATCAGTTGAATGAAGCGGGTGTGAGTGTGCGTTATTTAGCGTATCCCCGCGCTGGCGTGGGTTCAGAAAGCTATAAAAAAATCGTGAATGTTTGGTGTGCGGATGACAAGCAAGATGCACTGACCAAATCCAAAGCCGGCGAAACGATTGCATCCAAAGAATGTGAGAATCCAGTTGCCAAAGAATTTGAATTAGGCCAAAAATTAGGTGTTAATGGTACTCCAGCCCTGTTCACTGAAGATGGCACGATGATTCCGGGTTATCGTCCTGCGGATCAATTAGTGAAAATACTGGATGATATGAAAACTAAGGTGAACTAAGTTTTCTGAGCTTCCAAAAAAAGGGGCAATGGCTGCCCCTTTTTTATTTATGCCGGTAAATCGAAGAGCAAGACTTCGGCTGTTTCTTTCCCGATTAGTTTAAACTCAGAACCTGCACTCACCGTTACCCCATCGCCTGCGGTTAATGTCTCACCCTCTAGCTCGACTGAGCCACTAGCTATAAACAAATAGCCTAAACGATTAGCTGCTAAGCTATAGCTACGCTCACCCGCATTAGCGAGTACTGTGGCACACAGCAGTGCTTCGGTATTAGTCGCTAAAGAGCCTTCCACTCCGGTTGGAGAGACTAATAAGCGCCAAGCACTCGCTTTATCGGCATCGCTAAAATAAGCTTGTGCGTAGCTAGGTTGGACATTACGTTGAGTCGGTAATAACCAAATCTGCAAGAAGTGTGTGCCTTCAGTGGCAGAAGGGTTATATTCCGAGTGCGTAACCCCAGTGCCTGCCGACATCCGTTGCACATCACCTTTGCGAATCACACTGCCGTTGCCCATGCTATCGCGATGCGCTAATTCGCCTTCCAGTACATAACTGACGATTTCCATATTGTTATGCGGATGTGTGGGGAAACCCGCTCCCGCCGTGACGCGATCATCATTAATCACCCGCAATACGGAAATGCCCATGTGCTTAGGGTCATAATATTCACCGAAGGAAAAACTATGTTGGCTATCTAACCAATTATTTTTAAAGCGCCCACGCTCTGCGGCTTTGCGAATCTGTAACATTGTTATTTCTCCTAACTGTTTTGTATGAATGCTAGTTTATCTTTGACTTTAAGTTAGAGTAACTGCTATTAAGTCAGGTATCGGATAACCCATAGTTGAGAATCCTATGAGCCATTTTGATGATTTATTTTGGTTGGTTGAGGTGGTAGACGCCGGTACTTTAAGTGCTGCCGCTGAAAAGCATAATGTCACCAGTGCTGCCGTGAGTAAGCGTTTGCGCTTGTTGGAAGAACGTTTAGGCGTGAAATTATTGGTACGTACCACGCGTCACTTACGTACTACTGAAGCGGGGGCGCTTTATTATCAACGCGGTAAGACCTTGCTGGAGGAATTCAATGAGCTAGAAGAAAACATCGCCTCTACCAGTGAACGTTTATGTGGCAGTATTCGGATTAATGCGCCCTTATCGTTTGGGATGCACGCTTTAATGAAACCCATTCATGCATTTATGCAGCTTTATCCGCAACTGCATATCACTTTGCATTTAGATGATCGTTTTATTGATATTCTCAATAGTGATTATGATTTGGTGATTCGGGTGGGTAATTTGGAAGACTCCTCTCTCGTGGCGCAGCGGATTGCCAAGTTGCGTTTAGTCTGTTGTGCCGCGCCGAGCTATTTGGCTAAACATGGAACACCGCATACACCTCAAGAGCTATTAAAACATAATTGTCTGGTCTATCAGCACAGTATGCCGATGCATATTTGGGAATTTCAGAAAGAGGGGATTGAGAGTCGTGTGCCTGTGCATGGAAATTTAGTGGCGAATAATGGTGATATTCTTAACCAAGCAGCGATATTAGGCCAAGGTCTAGTCTATCATCCTGAGTTTATTGCCCATAACGCTTTAGCGAATGGCGATTTGGTGGAGGTGCTAAAAGACTATACCAATGTTTATGTGAGTGCTTATGCCATGTATCCTACACGCCACTTCTTGCCAGTGAAAATTCGCCGCCTCATTGAGTTTTTACAGCAGCAACTTACCTAAATATTTTGAATTTTTAGAGACGATTAGAAACGCGCTATGTCAGGAAATACGATTGGAAAATTATTCACCGTCACGAGTTTCGGTGAAAGTCATGGCCCAGCAATTGGTTGTATTGTAGACGGCTGCCCACCCGGAATGGTGCTGACTGAAGCTGATATTCAGCTCGATTTAGATCGGCGTAAGCCCGGTCAAAGTCGGCATACCACCCAGCGCCGTGAGCCGGATGAAGTGCAAATTCTTTCCGGTGTGTTTGAAGGTAAAACCACTGGCACACCGATTGCGCTCATTATTCACAACACCGATCAGCGCTCGAAAGATTATTCGGAGATTCTCGACCGCTTCCGTCCGGGGCATGCCGATTATACTTATTATAAAAAGTATGGCTTCCGTGATTATCGGGGGGGGGGGCGTTCTTCTGCACGTGAAACCGCGATGCGGGTAGCAGCCGGAGCGATTGCAAAGAAATACCTGAGTGAACGTTATGGCGTGAAAATTCGTGGCTATCTCTCGCAGCTCGGCCCCATTGTGGCTGAGTGGCTCGATTGGGAGGTGATTGAAACTAATCCCTTCTTCTGCCCAGATGCGAGTAAAGTGGTGGAAATGGAAGCCTATATGGATGCCTTACGCAAAGAAGGTAATTCGATTGGCGCGAAGATCACCACGGTCGCGACAGGTCTACCACCCGGTTGGGGTGAGCCGATTTTTGATCGGATGGATGCCGAAATCGCCTATGCGATGATGAGCATTAATGCGGCTAAGGGTGTGGAGATTGGCGCTGGTTTTAGCTGCGTGACTCAAAAGGGTACTGAGCATCGTGACGAAATTACAAGGGAAGGATTCACCCAAAACCAAGCTGGTGGGATTTTAGGGGGTATCACTTCGGGGCAAGATATTATTGTCCACACTGCCTTTAAACCGACTTCTAGCATGCGGCTACCGGGGCAAACCGTGAATCTCCAAGGTGAACCCGTCGAAGTGATTACCAAAGGCCGCCATGATCCTTGTGTGGGGATTCGTGCTACACCGATTTGTGAGGCGATGTTGGCCTTAGTGCTGATGGATCATGCTTTACGTCATCGAGCGCAGAATTTGAATGTGGTCACAGAGCTGGCGGATATTCCGGCGCAAGCTCCATTGTCTTAGTAATTGATAGGGCTTCAGGCTCTTAACTAGAGCCTGAAAGCTAATCCCGCAGCATTTCCAAATCATCCGCCAATTTTTGCATTCCCCCACCCGTATTATTCGTTATCCATAATTCTCGTGGTGGCTCATCTTGGGTCAGGCGCATGAGTTGAAAATACAGTTTTTCATCCACAACCTTTACTAAATCTACATATTCTTTAGCGGCAAAGGTTTTAATTAAACGGGCTTCCTCATTCTCATCCGCTAGCCACCAAAAACTTGCTTGCGGCGCTTGACTTAAGATAAATAAGCCCTTGGAGGCTGCTAATAGGCTGCTTTGTTGAGGCAAGGCTGGAGTGTCAACTTCCATAACTTGTTTCGTCGCCCAGTCAATCCGCGACAATTGATAGTTCAAGAGATCATTTTCTTTTTGGGTCAATAGGTAGGTAGTGTTTGCGGTCGTAAATAACGTGTTATTCAATACATTCGGTACTGGTTCAAAACTATCGTTGAGAACGAGGCTAGTACCCTCTTTAGTCTGTAAATTGAGGCTATAGGCAGTCCTTGCACCATTGAGTGTTAGTTTAGGCTCTAGTACATAGAGTAAACCCTGTTCTGTTTCGAGCAGGGTAGCTAAGCGACGTTTATCCTCTGTTTCTTTTAACACCGGCAGAAATTTCTGTGCTTCCGTTTGCCATAATTCCAGTGTCCAAGCCCCGGCTGTCTCCGGTGGGAAATAAGCCGCATAAACACCTTGGCTGCTTGGAAACAGCCAGCTATAGCCGGTTGGAAAGGTTCTAAGGCGTTGCAGTTGGCCGTCTTTAAGTTGCCAAAGTGAATTGATTTTCTCCGCCGTTTCGGTCAGGAAATAGAGAGTGTCTTTAAATTTAATCAGGGATTGTGCATTAAAAGAAATGTGTTCCTCTTTCGGTAGTGAAGTCAGTTCCCTTGTAGTATTCGGGTCTAGCTTAGTCGCCCACAAGCGCGAATTCAGCACAAAATACCAAGTCGAACCCAATGGCTGGACTTGCCTTAAATCAGCGCTGGCGGGGGTAGTATTAATGTCCTTGAGTACTTTGCTTTGGCTGATCTCGCTGGAAAGTAGCCATGGTTCTTTGCCTGCTTGCAGATCGGTTTCTGCTAAAATCCAGCCTGTTTGTTTGCCAGCTAACGGTAGAATTTCACTTAAACCACCGCTTGGCCAATGGGTTGGCTCCCAATAAGCGCGAATAGGATCATTCCCTAAGGCTTTAGTCCCTGCCACCGTGCCATCAGTGTGCCAACGCTGTTTACCACTGAGAAAATATACTAACGAAGCTTGATCGTTGGGTGCGGGTGGTAATAATTGTGGATCATCGAACTCACCTAAAAGCAAAGGCTTTTCCGGTTGCTCTGGTGTTAAGCTCCACAATTGCGAACGATTCCGATCTTTCGGTGAAAACGTTGGGAAAATTAATTTATCAGTCCGCAACACATAAGGAGTCGGGCGCGCTGGCCATGAATCTCCAGCACCACCTGCATACTGCCCATCTTTCATGCTTAAGATATTTTTCGTGCCAGTCACTGTGCCATCGGTGAGCCAGAGTGCAGACGGGCGAATCCCATCGCTTTGCATAAAATACAGGCGCTTTGCAAAGCTAAATAAGAGGGGTGGTGCTTGGTATTCATTATTCGGATTCGGCAGGCTTACTAAGCGTTCAGTGCCTTTAGCTGTAAAATCAGTCACCCATAATTCTTCCAGTATTTGCTCACCCAGCACTGAAAACCATACATATAGCTTGCCTTTAAAGAACAGGGCTTTGCTGGCATTGATGCTGCGTGCTCCTTGCTCTGCAGCGGGTAGGTGAAGGATTAAGCTTGCTTGTTTCGTTTTCAGATCAAATTGCCAAAGTTCAGGCTGTTGATCGGTGTCATTGGTTTTCACCCAAATGACTTTATTTTCATTAGCCGCAACGGTAGTAAAACTAAGCGCAGTTTGCTTGGGAAAGCGAGTGAGGCGCTCACTGTTGTTACCATCAACCTGCCAGAGTGAATAATCGATTTTTTCTTCAGTTGAGTTAGAGCGTTGATCGGCAGCTATAAAGAAGAGCTTGCTTTGATTATTGAGTGGCTCCAGCACATACGCGAGTAAATTATTGTAATCGTTAGCTTCTTTACTCGCATCGACCACTAATTGAGTGCCTGCTGCACTGCCATCGGTTTTCCAAAGCTCTAAACCATGTATGCCATCATTCACCCAAAAGAAAGCGGTGTTGCTTAAGCCATAAAAAATAGGTGAGGCTATATTTAGGGATTGATCACTGGAGCGTGGAAATTGGGCCAAAGCCTGTGTGTTTTCGCTACTGCCATCCGTGCTATACAACGTGAGTTGGTCTGCGGTTTGCCCCCAGAATAACAGGCGTTCTTTTAAGTTGATACTGGTTTGGGTATACAGCTCGCGCATTTTGGCAAGGCCACTCGCTTGACCGGGCGCGAGGTCTTTAATGAGCTGTGTCCCTGCAGCGCTACCATCAGTACGCCATAGCTCCTGTCCTGCTTCTGGTGTAAAAGCCGCAAAGATTCCATAATTTCCAACGCTACCCAAGGGATAAAAACTAGAATCAGCATTAGGCGTTTTGCTTAGATAGCTAAATACTTTAGTCTGCTCAGGGGTGTTATCAGTTTGCCAAAGCTGTGTACCTAAGGTTTGATTTTTGCCCACAAATAATTGTATGGGGGTAAGCGGAGCTTCTGCCATGCTGAGTGGTGCATAACTTAAACTCAAGGCTAGACTGGTAAGATAGAGAAAGCGTAAGAGCATGAATAAGCCCTCTAGTTTTTATTAAGCAGGTACACTGAATATAGTTTGCAGCAGTGCTTATTACCTAAGTGATCAGGGAAATCTAGATATTATGAGTAGTTATCCTATGACTAGTTCAATGTGTCTTTACTAGCCTTACCCGTTAATTAAGGAATTTAAGTTTGACTCACCGAATTTTAATACTTTTTGCGCATCCGGCTTTAGAGAAGTCACGGGTGCAGTATCGCTTGTTGAAAGCTGCTCAGTCTTTAGCAGGTGTGACCTGTCACGATCTCTATCAGCTTTATCCTGATTTCATGATCAATGTGGATAAAGAGCAAGCGCTCCTGACCGAGCATGACATTATCGTGTTTCAATTCCCTTTGTATTGGTACAGCACGCCCGCTATTTTGAAAGAATGGCAGGATTTGGTGTTGGAATATGGCTTCGCGTATGGAAAAAATGGCAACGCTTTAACAGGCAAGTTATTTGCGAGCGTCATCAGTGCGGGGGGAAGCCGTGTGGCTTATCAAACGGATGGTATGAATCATTTTACCTTAGCTGAGTTATTACGCCCTTTAGAGCAGACGGCGAATTTATGTGGAATGAATTATTTACCCCCCTTTGTGATTCATGATGCCAATGATTTAAGTGAAGCTGAAATTGATATCTATGCGAGCCAATATCAACGACTGCTTGTGCAATTACAGCAACATCCTCAGGTTCAAGCTTTAAGCCGCTTGAACTATCTCAATGACTTAACTACTTAAGAGTAAATAATGGCCTTATTACAAGAAGCCTTCCTGTTTCTGGCAGCGGGTGTGGTCGCTGTGCCGATTGCTAGCCGTTTAGGGCTGGGGTCGGTGTTAGGTTACTTAATTGCGGGTGTGATCATTGGCCCCTTCGTCTTAGGGTTTGTGGGGGAGACGGAGCATATTATGCACTTCGCCGAATTTGGCGTGGTGATGATGCTTTTTCTGATTGGTCTTGAGTTGCAGCCAGCGGTGTTGTGGCAATTGCGTAAACCTATCTTGGGGATGGGCGGTTTACAGGTGATGGTGACAACTTTGGCTATTGCGAGCATAGCGCTGCTATTTGGCCTCAGTTGGCAAGTAGGCGTGGCCATAGGCTTAATTCTATCACTTTCATCTACCGCGATTGCTTTGCAGATTCTGGGCGAAAAAAATCTGTTGCAAACCGAAGGTGGCAAAGCGAGTTTTGCCGTGTTGCTCTTCCAAGATATTGCGGTGATTCCGATTATTGCCTTGCTGCCACTGTTAAGCTCCCAAGGTAGTGAGCCTGTTAAAGCTACGGAGTCGAGTGCTGCTTATATAGACACCCTACCTGAATGGCAACAAGCCTTACTGGTGATGGGCGTGATTATGGGCTTAATTCTAGTGGGTCGCTATTTAATGCGCCCGGTTTTTCGCTTTATTGCCGAAAGTCATTTGCGGGAAATGTTTACCGCGACCGCTTTAATGTTGGTGGTGGGGACGGCGCTGCTGATGAATATGGTCGGTTTATCACCGGCTTTAGGTGCTTTCATTGCAGGCGTGGTGTTGGCGAATAATGAATATCGACACGAATTAGAGGCCAATATCGACCCCTTTAAAGCTTTATTGCTAGGTTTGTTTTTCATGTCGGTGGGGGCTTCGATTGATTTCAATTTATTGCTCAAGCATCCCTTTATTGTCAGTTTGGTAGTTATAGGTTTAATCGCTGTAAAGTTTGTGATTCTTTGGGGCTTGGCAAAGTTATTCGCTATCCAAGGGGGCTACCGCTATTGGTTTGCGTTTGCACTGGCGCAAGGTGGAGAGTTCGGCTTTGTCTTGTTGTCATTCAGCTTGCAAAACAAGGTTTTACCGGCTGAGTTAGTCGATATTTTAACCGCAGCGATTGCTTTATCGATGGTTTTAACGCCAGTACTGATTCTTCTCAATGAGCGCTTAGTTCAGCCACTGTTTGAAACTGGCGAAACAGCGGCGCACGACGAACCGATGGATGAGCAACATAATCCTGTGATTGTGGCTGGATTTGGGCGTTTTGGGCAGATTGTCTCACGTTTATTAGTGGCAAATGGTGTGCGTGTGACGGTGCTGGATCATAGTGCAACGCATATTGAGCGGGTGCGGCGTTTTGGTTTTAAAATCTTTTATGGCGATGCCAGTCGTGATGACCTGTTGCATACTGCGGGGGCGGCTAAGGCTAAATTACTGGTGATTGCCGTGGATGATCGCGCAACGATCACTAAAATTGTCGAAATGGCTAAGCATCATTTTCCAAGCTTAAAGCTGTATGCGCGTGCGTATGATGTCGTGCATTACCATGAGTTGCAGCGCTTAGGTGTCGATTATATTGAACGTGAATTATTCTTAGGCTCGTTGCATTTAGGCGAGAGGGTGTTGCAAGAACTAGGTATGCGAGCTTATCAAGCCCGGCGCAAAGCCTTGCAGTTTGCACAGCATGATCAAGAAACGAATCAGCGGTTGAGTAATTTTGAATTGGGGTCGAAAAAATACATTTCGATTGCCCAACAAGCGCGTGAGGAGGTGATTGAATTGCTGCAGGCGGATCATATTCAACGCCAGCAGCAAGAGCGGGATAATGCTTGGAATGCGGAAGAGCGTGCTCAGCGCGACACTCAATAAGTGGGTAGCGGAATAAATTCCTGCTCATCCCCCGGTACGAGTGGAAAACCTTGGTTTTTCCACTCAAGCTTTGCCTCTTCAATCCGCTCTTTACGGCTAGAGACAAAATTCCACCACATATAGCGCTTGCCTACAGGTGCGCCACCAATCAGCGCGATGCGGCTATCGCTCTGGGCGACTAATTCACCTTGGTAAGCTGAGTCTAAAACGCTGAGGTTATAAGTATCCAAATGCTGTTCGCCTAGTTGCAATTGCCCAGCAGCAACATAAACACCTAACTCAGGTACGCCCTCAGGTAGGGCTAAGTTTTGCCCCGCTTTGAGATCAGCTTCTACATACAGAGTCGGTGATAGTGTTTTAACGGGGGAGCTTACACCATAAGCTGTGCCGATTAAGACTCGTACCCGAACATTTTGTAGAGTGAGAGCTGGCAAGCTAGCAGAGGGATAATGGATAAATTCTGGCTCTAGTTCTTCAGCTTCTTCCGGTAAGGCGAGCCATAGTTGTAAACCATGTAAATCGCGAGTGTGCTGTTTGGCTGTTTCCGTTTCGCGCTCCGAATGGACAATGCCGCGTCCAGCAATCATTAGATTCAAATCACCGGGGCGAATCGCTTGCAGGCTACCTAAGGAGTCACGGTGTAGAATTTCACCGGCAAATAAGTAAGTGACTGTCGCCAAATTAATATGCGGATGTGGGCGCACGTTAATACCTTCACCGGGTGGGAATTGTGCAGGCCCCATATGATCAAAGAACACCCAAGGCCCTACGGCGCGTTGGGCTTGATGAGGCAATAAACGGCGTACAGAAAAACCGCCTAAATCTTGAGTATGTGCAGTGAGTACCTTAAGCATCATGAGCCTCCTATCTTGAGTGATCTAGGTGTATGAGCGCATAAATTGGGATGGCCTGCAATGTTCGGTTCGCACTAAAAATTAGGTGTATTATGATAGGAGTTAAATTTTGCCAAAGAGAATCAACACCCATGACTAAACTCAGTGTCAACCTCAATAAGATCGCGCTACTGCGCAATTCGCGCGGGCGGGATTTTCCGAATGTAGTGGATTTCGCTAAGAAATTCATCGCACTGGGTGTGCAAGGCATTACGGTACATCCACGCCAAGATGAGCGACATATCACTCGCCAAGATGCCTATGATTTGGCAAAGTTATTGCCTTACGGGGGCGCGATTGAGTTTAATATTGAAGGTTATCCCTCGGAAGATTTTCTGCAATTGGTGGAAAAAACTCGCCCCGCGCAGTGTACGCTCGTACCCGATGCACCTAATCAACTCACTTCCGATCATGGTTGGGATGTAAAGCAGCAGAGTGTGCAGCTCAAGCAGATTTGTGACCGTTTGCAAGCGCAAGGCATTCGGGTATCTATCTTTTTAGATCCGAGTCTAGAGCAAGTCGAATATGTGCCAGCCACAGGAGCGGAGCGGATCGAGCTTTATACCGAGTCCTATGCCGCACACTATGGCACTGCTCAAGCAGATACAATCTGGCAAAACTATGCTGCCACGGCTCAACGTGCGCAGGCGTTGGGCATTGCTGTGAATGCCGGGCATGATTTGGACTTGCAGAATTTGGCGCGGTTTTTACAAATTAAAGACATCAAAGAAGTTTCGATTGGGCATGCACTGATGGTGGAGTGTATTGAGCAAGGCATGCCCTCTGTAGTAGCGCAATATTTACAGATTTGTAGTGGGTCAGCGTGAAACTAAGCTAGTTATATTTATCAGTCTTGCGGCTGTTCGCACAAAGCTCAACTGAAAATATTGATGTTTTATTGTCGCTTGCAAGGATTAGGCAATACTTGCATGAGCGATTCTATCCTTACCATCATTGCATCATGTGCAGATTCCTCCACTGGAATTTCACGTGCATAGGCAATAGGCAGCTTTCCAGTACATTTTCCATCGTCGGTTTCATAGACTGATGCGCCCATATCAAGCAACCACTCTGCCATTGAGAACCGCTTCAATTTCAAGGCATATATCAGTGGAGTTGTCTCCATCTCTCTATAATTAAGGGAAGCACCATGTTGTAATAATATCTTAGCTGATTCTAGGTCATCGTTTTCTATGGTTCTGAAGATTGGCACATGTGAAGGGTCTGAACCTTCATATAAACAACTATCAAGCCCTTTTTTATCTACATGGGTACGCATTAGCATATACTCAAGCGTTTCACTGTCACGATTATTTATCGCACAAAACAGAGTGGTGACAATTTGCTGACTAGGCATAGCCTCAAAGGAGGCACCTAACAATAAAAGCTGCTCAGTAATTTTAATAAACAATTTTCTGTGCTCTGACTTGATAGGTTTTCCACCTTCAAAGTCAGTTTCTGATTTTGTAGAGTTTTGAATCTCAGTGCCTACACCTGCTTTACAGAACAGCATACCCAGAAAATCATGAGTAAAATGTTCTGTGACTATCTTCCTAATAGCGGCTTGTTCAAGCCACTGATTAACCTTTGCATAATCCGAATGAGCAATTGCGGTTAGAAAGCTTTTCCGCCAGCAATCAATACCTTCAGAACTATCATCAACAATTGTAGGACACAATAGAGGAGAATCAGCCTTAATAGATTTTTCAGCTTGAGCATGAAAAGAAATAAATAATGAAAATAGCGATACCAGTAATAAACGCAATATAAACCTCTCAATTTTATTGAGATTAAGTTGCTATTCAGATAGCTCTACAAGTTCACATTAAGCAAAATCAATAACTATGTGTGTTGGAAATTCAGCAATGAGCTGGCTTTTTAGCAATTCTGCATGATTGCTAAAGAAGCTCATTTCACCATTGTGGTCACACATCCAAAATTCTTTTGCACCACGGGCAAAGTATAGTTCTTTCTTTTCGGCCATTTCTTGGCGAGTATTAGAGGGTGATAAGATTTCAACGACAATTTCAGGAGATTCAAGATAAGAATTCGCACGACTATTACGTTTGAAAAAATCATAAGTACCCCGCAACATCAGCCACTTTAATGCCATCTGCAGTTTGAATACTGCATTCTGTGAGAGAGCCGCCACCATTAGCCAGTTTAAACATTAATTTAATGATCATAGATTGATATAGACCATGTTCATTACTGGTTGGACTCATTTCAAGCTTACCCCATTTATTAGTTTCAATTTTAAACGGTAAATTTTGGAGAAGTGGATGCTCACAAATTTCTTGCCAGCGCATGCTAACCTCACAACTTAGATGTATTAGTCATCATTATATCACAACTGCTCCTAACGCTGGCTCAAGCTACTTGCTTGTGATGTAGCGATTTGCCTCCCAAAACGAGACTATTTGGCTTAAAATTAGCTGTTTATCGCTAATAATTTCTGAAAGAGTACAAGTATGAGCAGTACGATTATTGTTGATTTTGGGGCAGAGCGTGAATACAGCTTTATCGTTCACCCCGAGGATATTGAAACCTTAAGTAAAGATGACGCTCAAGATTGGCTAGCCCAAGAATTTGAAGACTTAGAATGCTCACCCACTAGCCCGATTGGTAAAATTCTGCTGGTTGATATGTTGCTGACTGTAGCTAAGTATGCAGGTGAAGAGCGCTTTAAAGATAATAAGGCATGGGCGCAAGAGTTCGTGAATGCAGTAGCGGTTTTATTAAAGCGGTCGCCCGTGCGGATTGATGTTGCTGAGTCTTCAGTAGACTATAGCGGGCATTGAGTTAAAACCGCATTTACCAGCAGAAACTATGACTTAGAGCAGGTTTGCGAAAACCTGCTACAATACCCCACCTTTTTACTCAGTATCAGCACCATGTCCGCCTTAGCCCAAACCGCCAATACCCCAAACGTCGCTAAACCTTTGTTCGAGTACGATAAATACTGGGCAGAATGCTATGGCACTGCGCCTTTTTTGCCGATGTCGCGTGCGGAGATGGACAAGCTGGGTTGGGATTCCTGCGACATTATTATCGTCACGGGCGATGCCTATGTGGATCATCCGTCCTTTGGGATGGCGGTGATTGGTCGGGTATTAGAAGCGCAAGGTTTTCGCGTTGGGATTATTGCGCAACCTGATTGGCAGTCTAAAGAGGCGTTCATGGCCTTGGGTAAACCGAATCTATTTTTCGGGGTGGCGGCGGGCAATATGGACTCGATGATTAACCGCTACACTGCCGATAGAAAAATTCGCTCGGATGATGCCTATACGCCGAATAATGTCGGTGGCAAGCGTCCTGATCGTGCTTCATTGGTGTATTCGCAGCGCTGCAAACAAGCCTATGCCGATGTGCCGATTATTTTAGGGGGCATTGAAGCTTCACTGCGTCGGATTGCACACTTTGATTATTGGCAGGAGCAAGTGCGCCGCTCGATTTTGGTGGATGCCTCTGCGGATTTATTACTCTATGGTAATGCTGAGCGCGCAGTGATTGAGGTGGCACATCGTTTGGCAGCTGGTGAGAAAATCGCAGAGATGACCGATGTGCGTGGTACAGCCTTTATTCGCCGTGGCTCACCAGAAGGTTGGATGGAAATTGACTCCACCCGTGTGGATCAGCCCGGCAAAATTGACCGGATTATTAATCCCTATCTCAATACCACTGAGATGGACGAGTGCGAGCTTGAGAAGCGCAATGTGCAATGGTTTGAATACCAAGGCCCGCGTTCTAAACGCCCCGACGAGCATAAACTCACCTTCCACCCGCGCGCGCGTTTAGAGCGTTCCAAAACAGTGGTGCGCTTACCTTCGTTTGAAAAAGTCAGCAAAGATAAAGTGCTCTATGCTCACGCCAATCGTGTTCTGCATTTAGAAACCAATCCGGGCAATGCACGTGCGTTAGTGCAAAAACATGGCACTCAAGATGTGTGGATTAATCCGCCGCCATATCCTTTGACCACGCCGGAAATGGATTATGTATTCGGTTTGCCCTATGCACGCTTGCCGCATCCGGCTTATCAGGGCGCGAAAATTCCCGCGTATGAAATGATTCGCTTCTCGGTGAATATTATGCGCGGCTGCTTTGGTGGTTGCACCTTCTGTTCGATTACTGAGCACGAAGGGCGCATTATTCAAAACCGTTCGCGTGAATCTATCGTGCGCGAAGTGGAGGAAATCCGTGACAAAGTGCCGGGCTTTACGGGAGTGATTTCTGATTTGGGCGGCCCGACCGCGAATATGTATCGCCTCGCTTGTAAAGACCCGAAAATCGAAGCCTCCTGCCGTAAACCGAGCTGCGTCTATCCGGGGATTTGCCAAAACCTAAGCACGGATCATGCCGAGCTCAAAGCCTTATACCGTGAAACCCGCAGCCTGAAAGGCATTAAAAAAGTTCTGATCGGCTCTGGTTTGCGTTATGACTTGGCCGTGAAAGACCCCGAATATATTAAAGAGTTAGTCACGCACCATGTGGGTGGCTATTTAAAAATTGCGCCGGAACACACCGAAGAAGCGCCGCTTTCGAAAATGATGAAACCGGGAATTGGCGCGTATGACGAATTTAAACGCCTGTTCGAGAAATACAGTAAAGAAGCGGGCAAAGAACAGTATTTAATCCCATATTTCATTGCGGCACATCCGGGTACATCCGATGAGGATATGCTCAATTTGGCGCTGTGGCTGAAGAAAAATGGTTTCCGCGCTGATCAGGTACAAGCTTTTTATCCTTCTCCGATGGCTTCCGCGACCACCATGTATTACAGCGAGAAGAATCCGCTACATCAGGTCACTTACAAAAGCGAAAAGGTTCAAACCGCTAAATCACCCGAACAACGCAAACTTCATAAAGCCTTTTTACGTTGGCACGATCCGAAAAATTGGCCGTTACTGCGCCAAGCAATTGCTAATATGGGACGCCAAGAATTGATTGGCGACGGTGAAAACCAACTGATTCCGCATTATAAAAAAGGTGAGGAAGATTTGGTGTATGAAGCGCACCGACGTAAAAATAGCGACAAAGCCCATCAGAAACGTACTGAGCAGAAGGCGGGGAATAAGCCTAAAGTGGCTCAGACTCAAGCTGTGCAAACAGGAAGGAAATTGCAGGGGAGTCAGCCGAAGAAGGGGGCAATTTTGACACAGCATACGGGGTTGCCGCCTAGGTCTACCAATAAAGCGAGACAACATAAACCCTAAAATTTTTTGCACCATGAATCCTTACTAAACTATAATAAAACAGGTAAAGGAGCATGATTTAGAAGAGTTGCAGTGTGAAGAGATAGACACGATAATAAAGACGCCCTAGTGCAATTTTAGCAGAATAAACCGGTGGCTAAGTTGTAATTTAGAAGAGTTAAAAAATGAGTGCTCCAATGACTTTATTATGTCTCTCAATCGTCGCATGAACGTTTTTTAGCATACTCACAGTATGAAGCTGTCCAATCCTAAGTGACTGTCAGATAAAACGTTTAGTGGTTATCGAATGGTCAGTTTTCCACACGATGTTGAATGTGAGGAGAGCTATGCACAGAGGAAGCCTGCCCTTAGAGGGTTATTGTGCGTGTTCTATGTCGACAGCGAGGTTGTGTGGAAAATGTTTTTCCACGTTGGAAACGCTTTCAGATAATCGCTTCACGATATGGAAACCGGCGTCAACAATTGGGCTTGTGCTTTAACTTAAGCGCAGGTACGTACAGCTTCGAACTGGCTAAAAAGTAATTTATGAAATACATCTATTTGATATTATTTTTACTAACGATGTGTTTCTCAATGGGTAGATGACGCGGATATTTCTCCCACTGATAAGTGCAGTAAAGCCAAATTTTGAAGATGATAAACAGTAAGAGGTATAAGCTCTTTAGGCGTTTGTCAGCCTGCGTACTCAACTTATAGGCTAGTTTGCTAGGCTTACTACAATCAACAGCGTTGCCGCTTATGGTCTATGGCCTACATACGAATACTGTTCATCTCTCTCGCATAATCACTCCAATGCAGGAAGTTCGATCACAGCTTGAAGTGGGAGCAAATTGACTATTGCAGGGTCTAATTTTTTTAAGTGAGCGATGACTGTTGTAATGCTCACCTCGAGCACTTAGCTAGTCTCTCTTATTCCACTGCCATTTATTACCCTCTCGGCTATTTTTTCAGGGGTGTCGGGTTTATTACGTTCGTAACGGTAGGTTAGCTGAAAAATGCGCTAGCACTCTCGGCGGCTCACCACTACGTGCATAGCACTGTTTGTACACTAACTCACTTTCACCATAGCGATACTTCAGGGCTACCGTTGCCATCGTCTTACCTCTGACTCAAACGGTCACTGAAGGTCGATTAGACTAAACGGATTATGCGAGCTATTCAACTCATTTAAATCGTGACCCTCAGGTTATCAGGAAAACTCTGTTTCGTGGTGCTCGATAAAGCTTAAATATAAATGGTTGCCCCTGAGCGCCCATCAATCATTCACTACTTTGAAACAACTCGTGGTCGAGGTAATTGAACAGGTCAGTAATACCTTCACGATTAATTTTGCCGAGGTACTTAGAACCTGTGAAAAACAATGAGGCTGAAGCACTCCTAATAGAGTGCGTCCTGATTGAGTGTGTCTACGTGTTGGTTCTAAATGCTCTAAATCTGGCTCACTTTCGCCTTCGCACACTTCATGGTAGGCTTTAATTGAAACCTGTTGATACAAACCAACATAGCAATAAATAATCCATCCTGAGTTGGTTGGTAAGGAAGACGGTTGGTAAACTTAAGAAGTAAGGTTTTTCATATCTTAGGTCTTTGATCACTGATAAGGAACTAGTATGTCAACGATTCTGGTATTAAATGGCCCTAACTTAAACCTGCTTGGTCAACGTGAGCCTGCTCAATATGGCTCCACTACCTTAAAAGATGTAGAAGAGATGTGTCTGGCAGCGGGTAAGCGTTTGGGTTTTGACGTGAGGTGTCTACAATCGAATCATGAAGGTGTATTGATTGATGTGCTTCATGAGGCGGGTCGAGGGTTCAAGGATGGATCGGTACTGGGTGTAGTGATGAATCCAGGTGCATATACCCATACCTCGATTGCCTTATTTGATGCCATCAAAGGAGCAGAAGTACCTTTGATCGAGATTCATATCTCTAATGTGCATGCACGCGAGGCATTTCGCCATCATTCTTATATTTCTGCAGCAGCGGCGGGAGTTGTTGTGGGCTTTGGCGTAGATGGTTATGTACTAGCTATTGAGGGTTTAGTGCGGAAGTTTCATAAACCATCGGCTTAAATCTTTAGCTAAGCTAGTCAGAGTCGCTGTGGATAAGGTCTGTATTTAGTAATGACTCGTTTAGCTTGCAATTGGAAAGGAGTTAGTAGCTTTAAATGCTTAATATACTGCTGACCATCTCGCCCGTTTTCATTTTAATTGGCTTAGGTTATTTTGCGTTTAAGCAAGGACTGATTAAAGCCGAAGCTATGTCCAGTTTGGGCAATATTGTGCTTTATTGCGCGATTCCGGCTGTGATGATTGGTGGCTTAAGCAAAATTCACATTAGTGAAATTGTCGAGCCGTATTTCTTATTGGCCTATGGCATAGGCTCGCTATTAAATTTGTTATTTGCAATCTTTTTGACCCTAAAGCTTCAACGTAATCTGCTAACTAAAAGTGCAATTCAAAGCCTAGGAATGTCCATCCCCAATAGTATGTTTGTGGGGTTTCCGGTGCTGTCTTTGAGTTTGGAACTCCCTGATGTTGCCTCTTTAAGTTTAATGATGGCAGTTTTAGTCGAGAATATCCTAATTTTGCCTATTATATTGATTTTGCTTGAATACAGCGTTGGGTATAAAGGCGATTCGGCGAATATTCTACGCACGGTCGCACTGCGCATTGTGAAAAATCCGCTGATTATTGCGATTGCAGTGGGTGTGGTTTTATCCCTGTTAGGTGTAACCTTGCCCAAACCGATTAGCCAGAGTTTGGATTTGTTGACTAAGATTTCGGCGGGTTTGGCGCTGTTATTCATTGGTGCGGCATTGGCGAATATAAAACCGCAAGAGCAGAAACCTTGGGCGGATATTTCATTGGTGATGCTCGGCAAATTGATACTACATCCGGCTTTGGTAGCATTGTGGGTATTCCTGTTGCCTTCCTTTAACTCCAGCTTCCAACAAGCAGTGATTATTATGGCGGCAGCACCAATGATGAGTATTTATCCCATCTTGGGTGAACGTTACGGCCTGCGTGATTTCTGTGCGAGCACTCTATTTATGACAACCTTAGTCTCGTTCATATCGATTGCAGTCGTGTTGCTATTGCTTGAGTCTTAGTTCAGAGTTCGTCCGTCTGTTCACAGGGGATTATACCTAGCGCGACTGCAGGGATTGTAGTAAATAGAAGCCTTATCGAGCTTAGATCAAAGATGGATGTCTTAATGCCAGCTACTTACAACCATAACCATGATCATCATGACCCTGAGCAAAGCCATAATCACTCTGAGCATGAGCATCATCAACCTATTGATTATGGGCGTTCATTTTTAATTGCGATTGTTTTAAATATTGCTTTTGTAATTACTGAGTTTATATATGGTCTGATTGCTAACTCCACTGCATTAATAGCAGATGCTGGGCATAATCTTTCTGATGTTTTGGGTTTAGTCATGGCTTGGGGGGCGACCCTATTAGCCCAACGTGTACCGAATGAGCGCTTTACCTATGGTTTACGTAGTAGTTCTATTTTAGCGGCTTTAGTGAATGCCGTTTTATTGTTAGTTGCTTGTGGTGGGATTGTTTGGGAGGCAGTACATCGCTTTATGGATCCTCCTGCAGTGGCAGGGTCGACGGTCATGTGGGTTGCAGCAGTGGGCATTGTGATTAATGGTATTTCTGCTTGGTTATTCATGCGTGGGAGTAAAAATGACTTAAATATCCGTGGTGCTTATTTGCATATGTTAGCGGATGCTGCGGTCTCTTTTGGGGTTGTACTCTCGGGTTTAGTCATTTTGCTCACAGGTTGGTATTGGCTCGATCCGCTGATGAGCTTAATGATTGTTGCAGTGATTATAGTGGGGACTTGGAGTTTATTAACGGAGTCCACGCAATTAGCTTTGCTCGCTGTACCTAAAAGCGTAGATTTATTAAGAGTTTCACAATTTTTACAGCAACAGCCGGGTGTCAGTACGATTCACGATTTACATGTGTGGGCGATGAGTACGACTGAAACAGCTTTAACCGTACATTTAGTAATGCCCGCTGGTTATCCTGGGGATGCTTTTATGGATGAATTGACCCAAGCTTTAAAAACCAAGTTCTCCATTGTGCACAGTACCTTACAAATCGAGCAGGGCACCACTGAACATAATTGCTGCTTGCATGAGCAAATTAAGTTTGAGCCTTTACATACGCATTAAGCAGGCGAGGGTGGTAAGGCCATGAAAGATGTTCCACATTATTCACTCTATGGCAAAAGTTCAGCAGCGGATGCGCCGCATTATCTTTACATTGCTCGCCTAGAGGAGTCTCTGCCTAAGCATAATTGGGAAATCCATGCGCATCGGCATGATCAAATGCATCAGCTTTTGATTGTGGAGGAGGGTAAAGTTTTCTTGCAAGTGGCTGATTGGAGCGCAGAAGAGCAGGGGGCTTGTATTCTTTCAGTGCCTGCTCGTGAAGTGCATGGTTTTCGGCATAATCCTGATGTACGCGGTTATATCATTACTATTTCTGAGTCTTTTTTAATGGGTGCTTTTGCCGAAACTGAGCGCCAAGCGTTTCCATTTTTGTTGATGCAGCCCTTATTAATGCGCTCAAATGAGCACAGTGTTGCGCATCAAAATTTATTTTCTTTGGTGCGCCAATTAGTCGCAGAATATGAGCAGCCGCAAAGTGGGCAAGCTTGTTTATTAGGCGCCTATTTAAAGATTATTTTTGTATTGTTAGGGCGTGCAGCTGGCCATGTGCAAACCCCAGATCAACAATTTGATGCAAAAATCACGGTATATGAGCAATTTCTAAAGCTGCTTGAGGACAATTACACTAAACATTGGTCGATTAATCGCTATGCAGAGCGTTTAGGCATGACTGAAAGCCGCTTGAATCGTTTGTGTCAGCGCTACACGGGGCAAAATGCGTTGCAAATTATGCATGGGCGCTTGGTAACTGAAGCTAAGCGTAAGCTAATGTACGCGAATTTATCAGTGAATGAAGTGGCTTACGAGTTAGGTTTTAAAGATCCAGCTTATTTTTCACGCTTCTTTAATAAGAACTGTGGTGAGCCTCCCAGTCAGTTCAAAAGCCGTATGCGCACTCAAGATCTTAGCTAAGTAATTGTGTCAATTAAGTATTTTCTAAAAAATAGTCTAACTCTATAGCATTTTCAGTCTATAATTGAGATGAGTGTGTCAAATCAATAATGGATGAACCCCATGCCTATAGGACTAGAGGCTCAGCAAGTTCGGGCTATCTTTTTCCCGAAACGTAAACATTTTACTTTCCACCGCATTAATATGGAGTATCTAGTACCGCTCAAAGCCTTGCAGCGTGAAAGTGTTTACAGCTTATTAGATGCCGGCTTACGTAATAATTTGCGTAATATCGGTGCTAAAGACGAAATTATTTTTAGCTTGCGCCCACAATTGGAAGGGGTAGCAGGGCGCATGTCTTTGCAAGGTCAACGCTTAGCGCGTGAACGAGAAATTTTACGCGAGCAATTAGCTAAGCAAGTACAACGTGGTTTTCGAGTTTACCGTGCGGAAGTAGAGGCTGATTTAGCGAATTTAAAGCTTTCAGAAGCTCTAGCTGTGGAACAGCAAGCGGGTTATGAAAGTATGGTGACTGCTGAATATTTATTAAGGGATGCGGTTACTACTAATATCAAAAACTATCGTGCTCACTTTGAGCTAGCTTGGATTTACCTCACTTTTTTAGAGTCACTTGCAGAAGCTGAATATCATTTTCAGATTGCGACTCGTTATGCTTTAGAGCAGGGTGATATATTGTTTGCACACTTTGCGAAACGACATTTAGCCGATGCTTGCTATAGCCAAGCTAAGTTTGGTGAGGCTGTGGAGCATACTTTAGCCGTATTACATGACAATGCGGAAACGGATCTAGAAAGCCGTTATGAGCATATTCGCTATCTATCCGCAGCAGGAGAGGTAGAGCCTGCAACTCAGAAGTTGTCAGCTTTAGTGTCTGCTTCACCAGTCTATTATGTACAAGCTCAAGCGGAGCCTGATTTTAGGCAGCATACGACGGTACGTAGTATGTTGTTTGATCTACGCCAACAACGTGTTGATCGCATTACTCACTATGTGCATACCTCTTGGCAAAATCATCCACTGGCACGCCTAACTCTGCCTGATCAGATTGACCCTGAGCAGTTATTCAGAAGAACATTTAAGCAACATATTAAAGTGATGGCACATCTGCCTTACATGACACTGACTACCCGTGAGCATCAAATTGCAGCTTTAATCGTAGATGATTCACAGCGACGAGTGATTAAAGAGCTTAATACACGTTCTAAATCCTACGAGGCGGCTAGCGAGAAAAAGCGCAAAAAATGGTCATGGGTTAATAAAATGGGGGCAGCCTTCTTGCACACAGCAGCGGTACTGTTGCTAGCTTGTATTTTCTTTTTTGCTGTACGTTATATAGCCAATTTAGCAGGTATCGGTACGGTGTTAGCAGGATCGGAGGCAGTAATGAACATTGCTTTATTCATTTTACCTTTATTATTAGCAGGTTTATTGCTGATTGGGTTTATTCCTAAAGGTGCTAGACGCCTATTCTATAAGCAATTAGAACTTGATAATACAGTAAAATTTATCAATAATTTTAAATAGTTAGGCAAAAGCAGGGTAGGTAAGTCACTCCCTGCCACTGAGACTATGTTTAAGCAGACTTTGTGCCTGAAACGGCTTTTTTTATAGCCTCCTGTAGTTCCCCACTTTGGAACATTTCTAAAGTAATATCGCAACCACCGATCAATTCACCGTCAACATAAACCTGTGGAAAAGTTGGCCAGTCGGCATAGCGTGGTAAATTTTGGAAGATTTCTGGATCACTCAATACGTTTACATATGCAAATTCTTCACCACATTGCATCAGAGCTTGCGCAGCGCGGCTAGAAAAACCGCATTGGGGCATCTGTGGAGTGCCTTTCATAAAGATAATGACTGGATTATTCTTTACTGCATCGTCAATACGTTCTAGTACGTCCATTCTTATAACCTCTTGTGGAATATTTATAGACTTATTGTACCTAGGTCTGAGCAGTAAGTGTAATTCAAGTTTCATCAGTTATGTATTTTTATATTTTTTATTATGTAAATTTTAACAAAAAAACTACAATCTTTTTCAAACCTACTTCAAACCAAACTATCAAAAGGAAGAATCTTCACCTGACTGCCTACTTCAATATCCCCCCATTCACGCTCTAAAACAATAAAACAATTCGCTTGGCTCATAGACCGCAGGACATGTGATGCTTGTTCGCCAGTGGTTTTAACTTGATAGCCTTCGGTCGTTCGCTGGTAAATACCCCGTTGAAAATCTTTACGCCCCGGAGTCTTTTTTAGAGGGGTTAAAGTAGTAGCGGTATGGGTAATAGCTTGAGTTACGGTGTTACCTGCTAGTTTTAAGATAGCAGGGCGCACAAAGAGTAAAAAAGTTACTATCACTGATACCGGATTACCGGGTAAGCCAAAAAATAGACAGTCGTCTAATCTGCCATATGCTAGTGGTTTGCCGGGTTTCATCGCCATTTTCCAAAATTTGACTTGTCCCAGTTTGCTTAAAGTTTTGGTAACAAAGTCGGCGTCTCCTACTGAGACCCCCCCACTGGTGATTAATAGATCAGCTTTAGTTTTCGCTTGTAGAAAAGCCTGCTCTACTGCTTCCGCTTGGTCAGGAATAATACCTAAATCCAGAATATCTACCGGAAGATGTTGAAGTAAGGCATGCAGGGTATAACGGTTACTATCATAAATTTCACCCCAAGCTAAGGGAGCACCAGTTGACTTTAACTCATCACCGGTAGATAAAAAAGCAATGCGCAGTTTGCGCAGGACTTTTACTTGAACCATCCCTAAAGAAGCCAGCATTCCAATGTCTGCTGCGGTAAGTTTACGACCAATAGTTAGAATTATTTCTCCTTGCTTTAAGTCATCACCGGGATAGCGCACATTTTCGCCTAACTTCGGTGAGCCATGCATTATGATGTGCTCATCTAGTTTTTCCGTATTTTCTTGCATTTCGACAGTATCAGTGCCCGCAGGTAAACAAGCTCCAGTCATAATACGTACACATTCGCCTAGCTGAACTGTACCTAAATAAGGTCGACCCGCCCATGAAATACCTATCTGAGTCAACTTAGCATGAGTTAATAAACTTTGATAAGCAAAAGCATAGCCATCCATTGACGAATTGCAGTACGGTGGCACGTCGAAACCTGCTTGAATATCTTCAGCTAATATCCTGCCATTCGCCTGTTTGAGATCTACCAACTCAGTTGCAGTGATAGCTGTAATTCCATTCAAAATAAGGTCTTGCGCTTGCTCAACGGTTAAAACATCTTCTGGTAAAGCATCACAAGTGCTACTTGCTGACATGTAGTTTGTCCATAAGCTTTCAAAGAACTAGTAGTGTCGCTAGTCATCCTTAGCTAAGCAAGCTTTGTTTTTAGGCTGATTTAGCTTTCTTTAAAGCTAGAAATTCTAATTAAGTATTTTTGGCAAAAGCTTGCGAGGAAATTTTTGGAATCTAAAATATTGCATAGAAACAAAAATATAAATATAGAGCGAGGTATAAAGTGAGCGTTATAGTCTTAGGGAGTTATGTGCACGCACATTGTTTAACTGTCTCGACTCTACCCCTAAATGGAGCTTCAATTCAAGCGCAAGATTACTGGCATGGACATGGGGGTAAGGGACTTAATTTAGCCATTGGTATGCATCGCTTGGGTTTAGAGGTTTGTCTCTTGTTAGCGATTGGTCAGGATAGGGCTGGGAAGGAAATCTATTCTTTCTTGGAAGCAGAGGGTGTTAACACCAAACACGTCTTAGCCTTAGGTGAACAGTCAGGATTTGGAGTCGGACTAATTAGTGCTGATGGGCAGAATATTATTGCCGTCCATCCAGGAGCTAATCATCTGCTAGTGGAGAAACATGTCACTGGGCTAGAAGAAGACATCAAACAGTCTAGCTTGATTTGCGCACAGTTTGAAATTCAACAATCAGTGATTTTAACTGCTTTCCGCTTAGCTAAGCGTTATCACTTAACCACTTTGTTGAATCCTTCACCTTGGAAGAGGCCAAGTCCTGAGTTATTAGCGCTGACCGACCTTTTGATTATGAATGAGTCTGAAGCAGCTTGTATGTTCGAGCTAGAGGATTACGGTCGTTTAAGTATCCAAGCGTGGTGTGACTTAAGTTTAGAACCTTATTGGCAGGGAGAATTACTGATTATCACTTTAGCCGAGCGGGGAGCCGTTTTATTTCAACCCGAACAAGCACCGCTTTATGTTCCAGCTTGGGGAGTTAAGCAAGCTGACCCAACCGGAGCAGGAGATGCCTTTACAGCAGGTTTCGCCTATGCCTTGTTAACATATAAACAATACCCGCAGGCTATGCAGTTTGCAAATGCTTGTGGAGCTTTATTAGCACAAGCAGTAGGTGTGCTAGATGCCTTACCACAACTCAGTACAGTGGAAACTTTTATGCAGCAGAATCGTTTGCCACATTCAGCGTAATTCGATAGGTATAAGCATCCCCACGAAAAGTACCTTCCACATATTCGACCATTTGCCCAGTGGTCGTATAGGTACGGCGCTTTAGCAGTAAACAAGGACTTGGCTCACGAAATTGGAAGCACTCCATTTCTTCTGGATTACTCATGGCAGCCTCAATTGATTGTTCGCCATGCTGTAAGCTTAAGCCACATTGATTCTGCAGGAAGCTATATACCGAACCACTCATATCATATTTAGCTAAGTCTGGCGCAAGGGTCAGGTCATACCAAGCCACTTCACGGGTCATGGGCATATCATTGGCTAAGCGCAAACGTACTAGTTTTAAGAAGCGTGCAGTCGAAGGGCGATTAAAGATCGAGGCAATCACTCGATCACTCACCACGCGTTGTTCAAGAATACGCGTGGAAGGCTCCATGCCAATCTCACGCATTTCTTCAGTAAAGCCTTTGAGTTTACCAATTTCAGGGTTAATCCGTGGTGGGGCTTTAACCATAACGCCAGCACGACCATGCGTACTGATATAGTCTTGATCGCGCAACTCATCATAGCAACGGCGAATGGTAGTCCGGCTCAGCTTCAAGGCTTCAGCTAGGGTACGTTCTGATGGCAAGCTATCACCATCTTGTAATTCTCCAGCCTTAATCATGCCAATAATTTGCCGCTGCAATTGCCGGTAGACCGGTTCTGAGATGCCTACATCGGGGCGTAAGCGGCGAATAAATCCAGCACTATCATTCGCTGCCTGTACCGTGTTAGTGGCTAATTGATTGTGGGCAATTACAGTCATGGTTACTGAGCCTTTATTTGAAATCAATGAACAGACTTAAGACTATCATAAAAAATAATAAAAATTGTAACAGGCTGTAGAAAGTATGAGGGATTTAAGCGGGCTTGACCTATGTCATAAAGAAGCGTTGCCACAAGTACCGTGCGACTCTTGTTATTCTAATAAATGCAGGTACTTGTAGCTGAAAAGGGATTATTGTTAGAATTATACACCTATCCAAGTGCTACCCCGGTTTTTCATACACTCTAGCCCAAAGTGTATTAGATATAAGTGTTTTAGCCCTATGCTAGATTTAACTCTTTGATTTGAAAGTTTATCTGGCTTATTGTTTTTTGCTGTTCACTGTCCGTTGCGTTGTTGTTATTCCATGTACGCAGAGTAAAGCTAAAGCGCTTAATTAAAACTTAATCACTTAGCACGAGGTTTTGTGAATTTTTACACAATTCGATGGCTTACGAATTTACTCATATCATCTAAAATTTCCCAGCCACGGCGGAAACCTAGACCACAAGCCTCCCAAGCATAGAACACCCCTGCTTGATAACTACGGCCTTCACGGTCTTGTGGAAACTCTGCAAACTCTTGATAAACTTTACGATAGTTATCGTACTCGCCCCCTAAAGACTTAATAATTTGGCCGGCGGCATCTAGAATCATGGTGTTAGCACCCTCACGACCAAACATAGTTTTAGAGACTTGCTTTTTTCCTTGTAAGGCTTGTGTACGGGTTTCAAGTAAATAAGGTGAATTTGGAAATAATTCGTACAATATTTTCATGATACCTTTGCTTTGGAATAGCAGGGTGTAAGCAGGATTAAGCAAGGTACAGGCCTGATTACGACTAATGTCTTCTAAAAGACCGGTAATACCATCTGTTTGTAGAGCAATATCCTCCCACGGGTAGAGCTTAAACCAATGATCAAAGCGCGTATGACTAGGATTGAAAACTCCTTCTTCTGAGAAGGCAGCTTCATTCATATAACAGTAGTCAGTCTGAAAGCCTGCATCGGATGCCATTTGTTGTAGGAAGCGGGTAGTGCGTTCGTCTTCAGGTAGACCTCCAATACTAGAAAATAAAATATTCTGGTATTGGTAATAGTTGGCAAAATTTTCTGGATCATCATTGCCAGTGAGCAAACGCTGGAAGTTTTTTTGAATTGCTTCATACACATTATTAAACTGACTTTCCTCATCCATACCATTGGCTTTGAGTAAAGCCCACTGCACTACTGCTGTTTCAAACAGACTAGTCGGAGTATCAGCGTTGAATTCGATGAGTTTAATCGGTAAGCCATCAATCCCACCGGCTAAATCAAAACGACCATAGAGATGTAGTTCATCCCGCTCCCAACTGCGCTTAATTTGTGAAACCAAGTTGAAGGGAATATCTAGGTCAAGAAACAGTTCGTTATCGATGACATATTGAGCCGCTTGCACATACATCTCATACAGTTCATTAGCAGCATTGTAGTAGGCCTCAGCCTCACTTTGAGTAACCGTAATGATCTCATTCATGATATAGGGCGTACCATCAGAATCGGTATGCCAAGTCATACCGACCTCTTCCATCAAGGCATTACTGATGGGTTTAACACTTTCTGTTTGAATCATACCTTAGCCCCCAAAGCTACTACCGCTGCTTTTATTGCTATTACTTGGATTACCTTGATTGCCACCAAAGAAACCAGAACGCGGTTGAGATTTGTTCTGGGTGGTATTATTAGTTTGCGCAGGATTACGGGTGCTGCTCATAGTGCTTTGGGCGCGTTGGTTTTGTTGTTGTTGATGTTGCTGGTAGTTTTGATTACTCATCAGCTTGTTAGCAATCATCCCACCAATTAAAGCCCCCGCTGCTGAGGCTAAAATGGTCTCACCCAAGCTTAAACCTTGGTTTTGTGCCGCTGGCTGTGCTAATTGTGAATTACCCTCTTCAAAGCGTTTCGCTTCAGCTTCTGCAATTTTTTTCAGCTCTTCTTCATTAAGAATTTTTTCGCTGCCATCTAAGCCTTTTAAAATTGCTCGTGTACCCTCAGAAGAGGGGTATTTTTCTTTAAGCTCATAGGTATCGGGGTTTGCGCCCGTTTGCTGAATGACCATAAACAAACCTTGGCCGGCGGCATCTGCAATTGCATTATTAGAGCTAGTTGCGGTGGGGGGAGGAGTGCCACTGTCACAACCTTGTAAGCCTGCTAAAAAGGTTAGCCCTAAGCTGCCTACCATGGAGTAAGAGAGAATTTTTTTAATGTAATGTTGCATGACGAGTTCCTAAGCTTTGGATAGATCAAGGTTAAAGAAACTAAGTGCAAAAAGCTATTACTACTGATTGAAGGCCGGTTATCCGTTGAGTTTAGATTATTAGTTTTAATTATGGCAAAGTTTACAAGAGTTTTTTCAAATTCAATTTTAAAAATTAAAATTACAAACTAATAATAAGGAAAATTTAATGAAATATTTAGCATCTATCATTTTAATCGCAGGCTCTTTGTTGGCTACCTCTGTTTTTGCAGAAATGGTCAATATTAATAAGGCTAATGCTGAAATCATGCAAAAGAATTTAAAAGGTATCGGTACGAAAAAAGCTGCAGCGATTATTAGTTATCGTACTGAGCATGGTGAGTTTAAAAAGCTCGAAGATATTAAAGAAGTCAAAGGCATTGGTGATGCTTTATTTGAGAAAATCAAAGCAGATATTTCTTTAGATCAAGGTTTAAGCGTTGAAGGCGCTGCTGGTGCAGAAGGTAAGGCTAGTCCTGAGAAAAAAGCAGAGGAAAAATTGACTAAACTTGAAGACAAGGCTGCTAAAGAAGAAAAGTCGCCAGCTAGTAAGGCAACTGAGAAGGTCGAATAAGCAAGCTCTAAGCATTTAGACTTGTAGTCTTGGCTAGCAGAGGTAAAGTAAGCTTCTGCTAACCAAGAGTTAAAATGATGACACATACACAAGCTATTAAACAAACCATATTGATCACGGGTGGGGCTGGCTATATAGGTTCACATACCTGTATCGAATTAATCCAAGCAGGTTATCAGGTCGTTGTGGTCGATAATTTATCGAATAGCTCGCCCGAAGCACTTAAACGGGTTGTCACTATTGTGGGTTGTGAGCCGTTAATTTTTTATCCCCTGGATATTCGTGATCAAGATGGGTTAGAGGCAGTTTTTAGTGCACATCCTATTAGTAGTGTGATCCATTTTGCAGGTTTAAAAGCGGTCGGTGAGTCGGTTCAACAGCCAGTTGCTTACTATGATAATAATGTCAGTGGTACAGTCACTTTATTAAAAGTTATGCAAAAGCATGCAGTTAAGCAATTAGTGTTTAGCTCATCAGCGACGGTTTATGGCGATCCGCACACGGTGCCTATCCAAGAGCATTTCCCGCGCTCGGCGACTAATCCTTATGGGCGTAGCAAGTTGATGATTGAAGAAATGTTGATGGATTTACAGCAGTCAGCACCCGACTGGCGGATAGCTTTACTGCGCTATTTTAATCCAGTAGGGGCACATAGCAGCGGTTTAATTGGGGAGGATCCACGTGGTTTACCCAATAATTTAATGCCGTATATTGCACGTGTGGCCGTTGGTACTTATCCGCAACTCTCGGTGTTTGGGAATGATTACCCAACAGTTGATGGTACTGGGGTGCGTGACTACATTCATGTCGTTGATTTGGCCAAAGGCCATCTGGCAGCGTTGCAAGCTTTTCAAAATCCGCAAGTTCCCCATTTATTGGCAGTCAATCTAGGTACTGGACAAGGCTATTCAGTCCTCGAAATGATTCAAGCCTTTGAGCAAGCTAGTCAGCGCAAGATTCCCTATCAGGTCGTGGAGCGTCGTGCTGGTGATGTAGCCGCTTGTTTTGCCGACCCACAGTTAGCGAAAGAGTTACTAGCTTGGCAGGCAGAAAAGTCTTTAGTCGAGATGTGTGCCGATGTTTGGCGCTGGCAACAGCAAAATCCGCACGGTTATCTCTGAACGTGTAATCGAATAGACTTTTAATGCCACCGATTGAAAGGTGTTTAAAATGTACTTCTTAGAGAACAGTGTTGGTTACTCTGGTGAGTAGATAATTATATAGTATAAATTCCATTTATCGGTTAAATAATTCCATTACCTCAGACAGCATTCGCTTTCAGAGTGCTGCTCTTTTAGTCTGCAATGCATAACAAAATCCTTAATGGAGTTAACGATGCATCGCCCCACCCAGAATTTGGTTTTCATCAGTATCTGCCTTACTCTCAGTGCCTGTGTGGCTAAAACGCCTAACTATCCAGCTCCACCTCTATTCGCTTCAACCGTTACTGCTTATAACCCTAGTATTGTCCCTTTAGCGCCTAAGGTTAGATCAGTGCCAGTTGCGCCAATGGTCTTGCCTCAAGGTGTCCAAGAGGTGGGCAGTGATTTAATCGGTGAGCAAGATTTATTGGATATTGCCGTTTTTAAAGTGCCTGATTTAACCAGAAGTGTACGCGTGGATGGGCAGGGCTATATTACTTATCCTTTAGTCGGGAAGCTGCGTGCCAAAGGCTTACATCCTGCCCAATTAGAAGATCAATTAGCGAAGTTACTTGAGCAGTCTTATATGCATAATCCACAAGTAACTGTGCTGGTTAAAGAGTCGACACAGAACCGCATTACCGTTGAAGGTGCAGTGCGTTTACCTGGTGTATTTCCAGTGGTGGGTAGTATGACCGTGTTACAAGCACTGGCGAAAGCGGGGGGATTGACCGAGCAGGCTGATAGTCGTCGTGCTGTTTTATTGCGCAAAGGTGCTAATGGGCAAGTAAGCCAACAACCCATTGATATTGCAGCGATTCGCCAAGGTCGTTTACAGGATTTTACACTCTTACAAGATGATCGTATTGTAGTACAAGATGCGATTTATAATCGCTTTACCGTTAGTGGTGCAGTCGGGCAACCTGGCGTTTACCCGCTCAAAGAAGGAATGACAGTGATGCAGGCTGTGGCAACGGCAGGTGGCATGACTCGTTTAGCCAATAAGTACAAAGCCATGATTTTCCGACGTGGTTTAGATGGGCGAGAACAGCGTTATGCAGTGAATTTGGATGCAATTTATCGTGGTACGAGTTTAGACCCGATGATTCAGCAGGATGATCGGATTGTGATTTTAGAAGCGCGGGAAAAAGTAATTTATGACGAAGCTACCCGCTTTGTCAGTCCGCTAAGCTTGTTCTAGCTATTTTTCTGGGAAGCTGGTATTTGGAGCTGGTTAATTGAGCCAGCTCCCTTTTTTTAGTTTAAGTCCTGCTATAATGCCGCTTTCGATTGCAGTGTCTTAAATTTCAGTATGCAAACAAATGCACCTTTTTTTATCGGAATTTGTGGGGGCAGTGGTAGTGGTAAGAGCGAATTAGCCCGAGCTTTAGTAGCTGCTTTGCCTGAGGATCAATCAGTACTGGTTGAACTAGATTCTTACTATCATGCTGCGATTAATTTTCCTACCAAAATCAAAGGTAACTATGACCATCCTTTATCCTTAGATGAAGCCCGTTTAGTCGAAGACTTACTTAAGCTCAAAGCTGGCGAGATGATTCATAAGCCTTGCTATGATTTTACCATACATAATCGTGCGCGCTTTTCTGAGCGAGTTTTTCCAAGCCATTTCATTATCATTGATGGCATTTTGTTATTCGCTTTACAACAAGTTGCCAAGTTAGTGGACTTATCCGTGTTTGTGGATACCCCAGCAGATATTCGTTTAGCCCGGCGCTTATTAAGGGATGTGCGCGAACGTGGGCGTACTTTAGATGATGTCTTGGCTCAATACCTAAATACCGTGCGCCCAATGCATGAGCAATATGTGGAAATCTATAAAGCAGAAACGGATATTTTAGTCTCAGGCACTGATAGTATTCAGGCAGAAGTAGCTGCAGTTTTAGCAGCTCTTCCTAGATAGAGTGTAATAAAGCTGGCCTCAAGCTTTAGGGCTAGGAGGTGGTGAGCCTTCTGCAAAGGTAGGCACATTTGGATCCATAAAATCCCAAGCGGGTTTATTTCGGTTGTAAACAATGCGGTCGGGCTTATACCAATCATGCTTTGCAAACGCACCAACTGCTACGCCCAAAACGCCCGGACGCATCGTGGTTTTGCCAAATAAGCGACTTCCACAAGTAGAGCAGAAATAGCGTGTATTCGTGCCACCCGTATCGGTTGGAGAGGCATAGCTTTGTGGATTGCCCGTGATTTGCACTGCTGCTTCTGGAAAAAAAGCTAAAGACATGTGTCCGGTTCCAGACGCACGTTGGCAGTGATCGCAATGACATTGGCCGGTTAAAATAGGGGCACTACTCACGGTGAATTGCACCGCCCCACACAAACAATGACCACTAGCAAAAATGGATTCTGACATTAGTTTCTCCTCAATGGGTTAGGGTACTAACTTACGCTCTGGCCATTGACTGATCAAGATGCCTGCAAGCATTAAACTACAACCGAAAAGTTGTTTAGCATTCACCGCTTCCTCTAAGAATAACCAGCCAACCCATAAAGCAAATACTGATTCGCAGGAAAGAATTAAGGCCGCGACACTGGCATCTACTGTGCGTTGCGCAATAATCTGTAACGTAAAGCACAAACTACTAGCGATTAGGCCTGAATAAACTAGAGGCCAAAGCGCTGCTTGATAGTTAGGCCAGCTTGGTTGTTCAAGTGTTACGGCTAAGAGGCTTGACCAGAGCGCAGCCACCGCAAATTGTACGACCGAAACACCTACTAAATCGCTCACCCGCCGCGAGAGCCAACCTAAAGTAATCACATGCCCTGCCCAGAAGAAAGCACCCATAAACTCTAAGTAATCACCTCGATTAATATGAAAATCATGCCCCACCGATAAGGCATATAAACCTAAAATGGCTAGAACAATCCCTACCCAAGTGAGTGGTCGCGTGGTTTGCCCTACTAATAAGCCCAATAGTGGTACGATCACAATATACATGCTGGTAATAAAGCCAGCATTCCCTGCTGTCGTATAAAGCAGCCCCGTTTGTTGAAAGGCAAAACCAATGGACATCACTGTCCCAGCTAAGAAACTACCGAACCAAAATAATTTAGTTTCACTCGCAGGTGGCTTAGCTTGACCTTGGCGCATAAACCACCAGATGGGCAATAGAGAGAACGTGGCTAACACAAAGCGCCCAGCATTAAAGCTGAAGGGTTCTAAACTTGCTAAGCCTAAACGTTGGGCGACAAAGCCACTACCCCAAATAGCTGAAATCAGAACTAGAATAAAGTGAGCGGAGGTGAACGGAGCCATGACTAACCTGTGTTGCTCAAAAGTCTTGAGCAAAAGGTTCGATTATTCAGAAATGAGTAAACTTGGCAAGGAAAACATTAGGAAATACAAAGCAGAGTTTAGGAAGTGGGACGGCTCCAAGAAGTCGTGTGAAACTTCAGCCTTGAACCAAAGGTTCAAGTGGGTGCTTGTTATGGTCTATAAGGCTTACCGCTATAGCAGTCATGCACACAAAACCACAAGGTTACTCCCGGGATAAAGAAATAGGCTCAAGGATTTATCCACTTCATCACGAGTATCCCAGATGACCGTCCTTGAATACATACTATTACAATTATTCAGCGCTGGGAAGCCCTAGCAAGCTTAACTAATCGAGGATTAGCCCGATGCATACTTCTGATATTGTGCTAAAGCGGCGCTGACTTGGGTTTGAATCTGTTCGACCTTAGCCATAGTCTCAGCATATAAGGCTTGGTCATGACTTAAACCTTGATGATTGATAAGTTCATGCGCTAAGTTTAGAGCCACCATGACTGCAATCCGATCGGTTCCTAAAACCTTCCCCGACTCGCGCACCTGACGCATTTCCTGATCAACACGCTTGGCTGATAAAATCAAGGCTTGTTCTTGACCTTCCGGACAAGCTACGGTGTATTCTTTATCAAAAATTTTGACTACTACCGGGACAATGGGACACTCTTCCATTGCATTAGTCCTCGATGGATTTAGCGGGGGCAGGACGCTTCAAGGCAGCTAGGATTTCCTCGACTTGCTGGCTGGCAATCCGATTTTTATGGTGTAGACGCTCACAATCGGCTATGAGAACTAACTCACGTTCTTCTAAACGCTGTTTATCAGCCACCAGTTGTGCGATCACTACTAACAATTGTTGTAAGTCTTGCTCTAGGATTTTAAGTTGATTTTGCAAAGCCATAAGGGATCATGCATGCTCGTTGTTTTCGGGGCGATGGATGCTAAATGCTCCTCTTCGGCTCATAATACACGCATAAGTATAGGAGACGCATGTATTGGATACACAGTTGCCTGAATTTTATACATTAGAAGACAGTTTATTGCGAGTTGAAGCTGATTTTACTGCTTCAGAAGTGCATGGAATTGCTTGTGCGGTGTTGGCGTTTAATAATCAATATGCTGAGAAAGCTTGGCAAGTTCAAGTTTTAAAAGGCGATGCACAGGATTTTTATATTCAAGAAGCGCGGCGATTATTGAAGCAATTGTTTAATACCACGCTTGAGCAATTAAACTCAGGTGATTTAGGTTTTGAATTATTCTTACCGCCTGAACAGGACAGTTTAGACGCACAAGTGGCTGCTTTACAAAAGTGGTGTCAAGGCTTTGCTTTTGGTTTGGCGCTATCTGGTTTGAAAACCATGCAAGACTTGCCTGAAGATACCCGTGATTGGGTACAGGATGTGGTTAAAATTGGTGCTGCGGGGGAAATGGATGTGCATGATGAGGACGAGTCCGAAACAGCTTTTATCGAGCTAGCAGAGTTTGTACGGGTTGGCGTATTACTAATGAATGAAGAATTACAACCTGTCCGTGGTAGGACACAATTAACTGAAACTTCACAGGAGCTTATAGAATAATGAAAAACGCCCCTACGATTCCGGCTAGTGAGTTTGCTGAGCGTCGCCAGCGCTTATTAAAAGCTTTAGGTATCAATGCGATTGCGATTATTCAATCCGCACATGTAGTGATTCGTAATCGTGATGCTGATTTCCCCTTCCGCCAAGATAGCGATTTTCTGTATTTAACCGGTTTCAATGAACCGAATGCAGTTGCAGTATTTATCCCCGGCAGGGCAGAAGGCGAGTATGTCTTGTTTTGCCAAGCTAAAGATCCTGCCATGGAGCGCTGGACAGGAAAGCGTGCTGGTGTCGAAGGAGTCATTAAAGACTATGGTGTTGATCAAGCCTTCAAGATTGAAGAGCTAGATCAGCAAATGGTGAAGCTCTTAAGCGGGCGTAGCGAAGTTTATTATCGCATTGGTTTTGAAACTGAGTTTGATCTGAAAGTCTTGAGCTGGCTGAATGTTTTACGTCGGCAGGCACGGAATGGGGTAGCTGCTCCACATACTTTTAAAGTCCTCGATGCATTAGTGCATGAAATGCGTTTATTTAAATCACCTGCAGAAGTGGAGATGATGCGCTATGCAGCCCAAACTGCCGCCCGCGCACATACTAAGGCGATGCAAACGTGTCGTCCGGGGCTATGTGAGTTTGAAGTACAGGCTGAGATTGAACGTGAGTTTCGGCAAGATGGGATGGAACCTTCTTATACCTCCATTGTAGGCGGTGGAGAAAATGCCTGTATTTTGCATTATGTCGAGAATCGTTCTGCGCTAAAGGCTGGTGATTTGCTCTTGATTGATGCGGGTAGTGAGCATCAGGGTTATGCGAGTGATATTACCCGTAGTTTTCCGGTGAGCGGTCGCTTTAGCCATGAGCAAGCGCAGCTCTATCAAGTAGTGTTAGAGGCACAAAAAGCAGCGATTGCAGCCGTGAAACCCGGTAATAACTGGGATGCACCACATCAAGCTGCTGTACGAAGTTTAACCACCGGCTTAGTAAAGCTAGGCTTATCGCAAGGTGAAGTGGATGAGCTCATTAAAGATCCACCTAAACCGGAAGATGGCAGTGCAGCCCAAGAAGCGCCTTATCGGCAATTTTATATGCACAAAACCGGACATTGGTTAGGGCTCGATGTGCATGATGTCGGCGATTATAAGCTGAAGGGTGAATGGCGCACCTTAGAGCCGGGGATGGTGTTGACTGTTGAGCCGGGTTTATACATTTCACCCGCAGAAAATGTCGATCCGAAATGGTGGAATATTGGGATTCGTATTGAGGATGACGTGCTAGTCACTACGGAAGGCTGTGAAGTACTTACCGCTGGAGTGGTGAAAGAAATTGTGGATATTGAAGCTTTAATGGCGCAATAGTTGGCTTAAGAGCGATGGGATTGAAGTATGTGGGATATTGTGATTGTGGGTGGCGGTATGGTTGGGGCGAGTTTAGCGCTGGCCTTAAAGCCTTTGCAGTTAAAAGTAGCTCTAATTGAAGCCGTTGCTTTTGGCAGTCGCTCACAGCCCGCTTACGATGATCGTTCAGTAGCGCTTTCTTATGGTTCTAGCCGGATTTATCAAGGGATAGGTATTTGGTCTGAGCTACAAACTCAAGTGGCTCCGATTAAACAGATTCATGTGTCAGATCGCGGCTATTTCGGCGCAACGCGTATTCGTGCGGAGCAAGAGGCCGTACCCGCTTTAGGCTATGTGGTTGAGAGCCGTGTGTTGGGGCAAGTTTTGTTTAATGCCCTAACAGGAAGCCAACTAGAAATTATTAGCCCAGCCACGGTCTCTGAGTTTGAACAACATGCTGATTATGTCGAAGTTAAATTTGAGCGACAGGGTTTAGTTGAGGGTTTGCAGACAAAATTATTAGTCATTGCCGATGGCGCGAAATCCCCTTTACGTGAGCAATTGGGGATTGAAGTAAAAGAGCGCAATTACCAACAAACGGCTCTTATTGCTAATGTTAGTACGGATAAACCCGTGCAGGGCGTGGCCTATGAACGCTTTACGAGTTCAGGGCCTTTAGCCTTATTACCTATGACTCAAGGACGTTATTCTCTGGTTTGGACGCATAAAACTAATGAAGTGGAAGCGAGCTTAAGTTTAAGTGATGCTGAGTTTCTACAAAAACTGCAGCAAACCTTTGGCTATCGACAAGGGCGATTTATTAAAGCAGGTAAGCGTTCTAGCTACCCTTTGAGCTTGATCAAGTCGGCGGCTGAGGTGCAAGGGCGTGCGGTTTTAATTGGAAATGCTTCGCATACTTTGCATCCGGTCGCAGGGCAAGGTTTAAATCTAGCCTTGCGGGATGTGGCAAGCTTAAGCGATCTCTTAGCCATGCAAGCCCAGCAACACCATGATTGTGGTTCGGCGGCAATGCTGGCCACGTATCAAGCAGCGCGCCAAGCCGATTATAAAAGTGTGCTGGGTTATACCGATTCGTTAGTGCGCTTATTTTCTAATGATTTTCCACCTTTAGGGCATGCGCGCGCAGGCGGCTTATTAGCAGTGGATCGAATTGCACCCTTGCGTAAGCTCCTCACGCAACAAAGTATGGGCTTACGCTTTCGCCAATCCCGCTTAGCTCGCGGTTTAGCCTTAAAATCTTAAGCGAGTAAAAACTGACTTGTAAAAAAGACAACAACCCCTACGGCAATCGTCAACAGTGGTTTTTTAAAGATTAGGCCAATGACAAAAGCGGCTAGACTACCTAAAAGCCATGGATTGTGCCAGCTTAAATCCAGTTGTTTATTCGGCATGAACATCATTGGCATAATGATCGCCGTTAAGACCGCAACTGGCACATAAGCCAAGGACTCCTCAAGCCAAATCGGCAGTTGAATCCGATGGGCACGAGCATAGAGCACAAAGCGAATGCCAAAGGTAACTACAAACATGCCGAAAATGTTCATAATAAGGCTGAACGTATCAGGCATGTTGATCACCTTTAGTTGTGTTTAAACGGGCATGTAAGTGTTGTACAGCCACACCGGCGAGTACGCCCAATAAAGCGGCTAGTAACATGCCTAGATTATTCGGTAATTGATATAAAAATAGAGCGGCTGTGCCTGCTACCGCAAAGCTGATCCAATAAGCACTGGTGCGTAAATAGGTCGTAATGATGCCTAAGAACGTGGCTACCATCGCAAATTCCAAACCCCATTCGCTCATACCCGGAATGAGTTCCCCTGCAAGCACGCCAATAATCGTGGTGAGATTCCACATAGTGTAAAAGGCGACGACAGAACCTAAATAAGCCCAATGCCCTGTGGTTTCATCTAATTTACCATTCACAAAATAAGGTTTAGTCGCTGCATAGGTTTCGTCGGTAAGGCCAAACGCTAACACCGCCCGCCATGACATGGGTAAGTGTTTGACATATTTCATGTAGTCGGCGGAATATAAAAGATGGCGTAAATTGACGATAAAAGTTGTAAAAATAACAATTAAAATCGGCGTGCCCACGGCAAATAAACCTAAGGCAACAAATTGTGCTGAGCCTGCAAAAACAAATAAAGACATGGCGATAGGTACCCAAGGATCTAAACCTTGGCTCACGGCTAAAGAGCCGAAGATCATCCCAAAAGGTAAATTGCCCAACATCATCGGTACTGAAACTAGTGCGCCAAAACGCATCGCTTCCCATTTTGTCATTGTGGTGCTGCCCGTTGCCTGTGGTGATTAGTGGATAGGTTTATACCAAGCTCTATGGAAAGATTCCAGACAGTTTGCAAGCCATGCTATTCTAAAGGCATAGAGAATTTTGCTTTTTTAACAACCGACGAAGGTATGAATGGAACTGGAACAACTGCAAACTTTAGTGCTCGCTAGTCTTGAAGATATGAAAGCCCGTGATGTAACTGTCTTAGATGTACGCGGCAAGTCAACTATTACCGATGTGATGATCATTGCTTCGGGCACTTCCTCCCGCCATGTGAAATCCCTTGCTGATAGCGTTGCAGCTAAAGTCAAAGAGGCTGGACACCAGCCTTTGGGGGTAGAAGGTGAGCGCGATTCGGATTGGGTTTTGGTGGATCTGGATCAAATTATCGTGCATGTGATGTTGCCGACTGCGCGTGATTTCTACAATTTAGAGAAGTTATGGGGCACAGGCAGTGAAGCTCGTCATGAGTTGCGCTTAGGAGCTGCCTAGTTGCGTATCCACCTGTTAGCAGTTGGCACGAAAATGCCGACTTGGGTGGTGACCGCGACAGAAGACTATGTGGGGCGAATGCCTGCCCATTGCCAAGTTCTAGTGCGCGAATTAGTTGCAGAAAAACGTACCAAAAGCTCTGATCTAAACCGAATTTGTGAGTTAGAAGGGGAGAAGCTGTTAGCGGCTATTCCAGCCGGTAGTTTCGTGATTGCCTTAGATGTGTTAGGTAAAGCTTGGTCGACTGAACAATTAGCGGGGCAATTAGATCAATGGCTGGGTTCTGGGCAGGATGTGGCTTTATTAGTCGGTGGACCGGAAGGTTTATCGAAAGCTTGCTTACAACGTGCAGATTTAAAATGGTCTCTGTCAGTTTTAACCTTTCCACACCCTCTTGTGCGCATTATTATTGCTGAACAGCTCTTCCGCGCTTGGAGTATTCTGTCTAATCATCCTTACCATCGTGGAGGCTGAATGTCTAACCCACAATTGATTTTGGCTTCAGCTTCACCACGGCGGCGCGAATTGCTTGAGCAAATCGGTATTCGTTATCAAGTGCAAACGGCAGATATTGATGAAAGCCCTTTGCCCGCTGAAGAACCTTTTGCTTTAGTACAGCGTTTGGCTAAGGAAAAAGCCCAATCTATTTGGGAGGCGAGCGATAAGAGCTTACCTGTTTTAGGCGCTGATACTTTAGGCATAGTAGATGGTCAGCTATTAGTTAAACCAGATAATTTTTTATCAGCGCGGCAAATGTTATTATCTATGTCGGGGCGTGCGCATACGATTTATAGTGCTGTTGCTCTGTATCATCAAAACGCTTGCGAGCTGGCAGTCAGCGAAAGTAAAGTCTGGTTTCGTATGATGACTGAAGCTGAGATTGAAGCTTATTGGAAACAAGGCGAACCGCGTGATAAAGCGGGTGCTTATGCCATTCAGGGGATGGGGGCTATTTTTGCTGAGCGTCTAGAAGGCTCCTATTCAGGAGTGATGGGTCTGCCACTGTTTGAAACAGCTCAGCTCTTAGCCAAAGCTGGAATACGCATATTATAAGCTAGCGCTTATTAAAATAAATCTAACCACTGGCGCCATTTAAAGAGGAAAGCATGAGTGCAGAACTGCTAATTAATATTACCCCGCAGGAGTCGCGCGTTGCCCTGTTAGAAAATGGTGTGCTTCAAGAAGTCTTAATTGAGCGCCTGTCACGGCGGGGCATCGTGGGCAATATCTACAAAGGTCGGGTCTCTCGGGTTTTACCGGGGATGGATGCGGCATTCATTGATATCGGTCTCGATAAATCGGCGTTTTTACATGCTTCCGATTTGACTGAGCCACCAATGGAAGATCTCCACACTGAAGATCTCCCTAAAAAACAGCCTGTCCCACAAATCCATGAAGTTTTGTACGAAGGTAAGCAGTTACTCGTACAAGTGATTAAAGATCCTCTAGGCAGTAAAGGAGCTCGTCTAACTACTTATATTACTTTGCCCTCGCGCTTTTTAGTGTTAATGCCCGATAATCAAACGCTTGGTATTTCTGGGAAGATTGAATCTGCTGAAGAGCGTGAACGCTTACGGGCTTTAGTGCTAAAAGTTCGTTCTGAATTTAGTGAGCAGTTTGGCTTTATTGTCAGAACTGCGGCGGATGGGATCAGTGAAGAAAGTCTACGTCAGGATATGCAGTTTTTGCTGCGCTTATGGAGCAGTATTGAGCACAGTGCCGCTGCAACTTCACAAGCAAAATTGGTCTATTCGGATTTACCGTTAGTCCTGCGGGTTTTGCGCGATATGGTGGGTGAGCCTATTCAAAAAGTTTTGATTGATTCGCGCGAAACAGCGGCGAAAGTATGTGAGTTTAGTCAGAAATATATTCCTGATTTAGCTTCACATATTGAACATTATCCGGGTGAGCGCCCTATTTTTGATTTACATGGGGTAGAAGAGGAAATCCAAAAATCACTGCAGCGTAAAGTGCCTTTGAAGTCAGGTGGTTATTTGATTGTCGATCAAACCGAAGCCATGACTACGATTGATGTTAATACCGGTGGTTTTGTAGGTAGTCGTAATTTAGAGGAGACGATTTTCCGTACTAATTTAGAGGCAGCACAGGCAATAGCACGCCAATTGCGCTTACGCAATTTAGGTGGAATTATCATTCTCGATTTTATCGACATGATGCAGAGTGATCATAAGCAACAAGTCATCAAAACTTTAGAGAAAGCCCTTGAAAAAGACTATGCCAAAACCTATATCAGTGAGGTATCCCCGCTGGGCTTAGTCGAAATGACCCGTAAGCGTACCCGCGAAAGTTTAGAGCATGTTCTGTGTGAATCTTGCTCCACTTGTAATGGGCGCGGCTATATCAAGACGGCTGAGACGGTATGCTATGAAATTTTTCGCGAAATTCTGCGGGCGGTACGTCAATTTGATGCGAAAGAACTGTTGGTATTAGCCTCACAAGAAGTGATTGACCGCTTATTGGATGAAGAATCGGATAGTTTAGCTGAGCTACAAGAATTTGTATCGGTAGCGGTACGGTTGCAAGTTGAAGCTTTGTATAATCAAGAGCAATTTGATGTGGTTTTGCTTTAAAACCGTTGACTGTCTAACACAGTAACGTCTGACGTTTGCAGTTAGAGGCCTTATAAAAATCAACGTATACTCAAGCAATCAGTCGAATGGGACGGAATATGAAAGCAATTGCTGCTTTACAAATGGCATCAGGCCCACAAGTACAAGCTAATTTAATGGAAGCAGGGCGCTTAATTGCCGAAGCTAAAGCTTTGGGTGCGGGTTTAGCAGTGCTGCCAGAAATGTTTGTCATCATGGGGCAGAATGACCAAGCGCGCGTGCAGGTGACTGAAACTTATGGTTCAGGCTTGATGCAAGCAGCTTTAGCACGCTTAGCGCGACAGCATAAAATGTGGATTCTAGCAGGGACGATTCCTCTGCGTTCAGCCGACGCGGGGCGGCCTTACGCTGCTTCCTTGCTATATAATGATCAAGGCCAAGTCGTGGCACGCTATGACAAAATTCATTTATTTGATGTCACAGTAGGCGAAAATGCTGAGGTCTATACTGAAAGCGACACGAATACGCCGGGTAATCAACTGGTGGTTGCTGATACACCTTTCGGCAAGATCGGGATGAGTGTTTGTTATGACTTACGTTTCCCTGAATTATATCGCGAATTAGCTCGGCAAGGTGCTGAGATTCTGGTAGTACCCTCTGCATTTACGGATGTGACCGGACAAGCCCATTGGGAGGTTTTATTACGCGCCCGTGCGATTGAAAATCTATGCTATGTGATAGCCCCTGCACAAGGCGGCTATCATGTGAGTGGGCGCACTACCTATGGACATTCTATGGTTATTGACTATTGGGGGCAAATTCGTGGTCAACTTAATAAAGGTTCTGGTGTGGTATTGATTGAGCCAGATTTAGAAGCTCAACGTGCACTGCGCCAACGTTTTCCCGTATTATCACATCGCCGCTTGCTGATGTGAAATTGAATAAGGACTAAAAACATGCAAGATGCCATGGCTTATGCTCGCGTTGAGTTTCTGACTCCCAGTGGGTTGAATGAAGCGGCTTTAGATAAAGTATTTGCTGAGTTACTCAGTACCGACACCACCCTTGCTGATTTGTATTTTCAAGCAGCGCGGTATGAGTCTTGGGGCTTAGAAGAAGGGATTGTTAAAAGCGGTAGTTACAGTATTGAGCGGGGTGTTGGTGTGCGTTCGGTCTGTGGTGAGCAAACTGGCTTTGCCTATAGTGATGAAATCAGTCTACCAGCGCTCTTAGAATCAGCCCGTGCAGCCCGTGCCATTAGTCGGGCAGGGCAGTCAGGCAAAGTGCAAGCTTGGAAGGTGCAATTGCCAGCGCGCCATTTATATGGGCTGAGTGATCCTCTCGCTTCTTTAAGTGAGGTCGACAAAATTGATTTATTGCAGCGCATGGATACTAAAGCACGTGCGGTAAGCCCCTATGTCAAGCAAGTGATGGCAAGCTTGGTCGCAGTGCATGAGATTATTCTGATTGTGGATGAGCAAGGGCGGATGACAGCGGATGTGCGGCCTTTAGTACGGACTAATGTCTCCGTGATCGTTGAGCGTAATGGGCAAACCGAAAGTGCTTCTTCCGGTGGTGGTGGGCGTTTTGATCTAGATTATTTCATGAATAATAATCGTGCTGATGAATTTGCTGAAGAAGCGGTGCGTCAAGCTTTAGTTAATTTAGATGCACAAGCTGCTCCAGCAGGGACGATGACCGTGGTATTGGGTTCAGGCTGGCCCGGGGTACTCTTGCATGAGGCGATTGGGCATGGCCTAGAAGGTGATTTCAACCGCAAAGGGACTTCCGCTTTTTCGGGGCGGATTGGCGAGCAGGTGGCTAGCAAAGGCATTACCGTAGTCGATGATGGTACTTTAGAAAAGCGCCGTGGTTCTTTAACGGTGGATGATGAAGGGACTGAAACTCAATGCACTACGCTGATTGAAGATGGCATTCTCAAAGGTTATATGCTGGATCGGCAGAATGCGGCGTTGATGGGCACTCAGTCGACCGGTAATGGTCGCCGTCAGTCTTACTCGCATTTAACCATGCCACGCATGACTAATACCTATATGCGGGCGGGTGAGTATGATCCCGCAGAGATTATTGCCTCCGTTGATAAAGGTGTTTATGCAGTGAATTTCTCAGGTGGGCAAGTGGATATTACCTCTGGGAAATTTGTGTTCTCGGCCTCAGAAGCCTATTTAATTGAAAATGGTAAAGCTACGCGGCCTTTGAAAAATGCTACCCTCATTGGGAATGGCCCTGATGTGCTGACTCGCGTACGTATGGTCGGTAATGATCTGGCTTTAGATGCCGGAATAGGCGTGTGTGGTAAAGATGGGCAAAGTGTACCGGTGGGCGTTGGCCAACCGACTTTGCGGGTTGATGGACTCACTGTTGGCGGCACGGCTGCTTAAGCTTAGGGAATAAAGAACTATGATCGAATTAGAAAATCGACAAGCTTTAGGGGCTGAGTTTCAAGAGCTGGCCGAGTTTGTGTTGAAAGCTGCCAAAGAGCGTGGTGCGAGTGCTGCTGAAGTAGGTATTGATAAGGGTACTGGTTTATCTGTCGAAGTGCGTATGGGTAAAGTCGATAAACTGCAATATCACCGTGATCAAGGGGCTAGCCTAACCGTCTATTTTGGACATAAAAAAGGTTTTGCTTCGAGTGGTGACTTTTCCCGCAAAGCACTCGAAGATACCTTAGATGCAGCGTGTCGGATTGCGCGCTATACCGCCGAAGATGAATTCAATGGTTTGGCTGATCCAGAGTTGATGGCAAAGAATCCACTGGATTTAGATTTGTATCATCCTTGGGAGATTAATGCGGATCGAGCCATTGAGTTAGCACTTCAGGCTGAAGGTACCGCGCGTGCTTATGATGCACGTATCACCAATAGCGATGGTGCAAGTGTGGATAGTTATGCAGGTTTGGGGGTGTATGCGAATTCAAATGGTTTCAATGGTCTGAATAGTAGTACTCGCCATTCTTTAAGTTGCTCAATTGTTGCGCAAGAAAATACTGCGATGCAGCGCGATTATTGGTATACGACCTCCTGTGTAGCTGAAGCTTTAGACTCTGCTGAATCGGTAGGCCAAGAGGCCGCGCGCCGCACAGTACGCCGTTTAGGGGGTAAGTCCATTCCGACTTGTGAGGCTCCAGTTTTGTATGCACCTGAGTTGGCGCGTGGTTTAATTGGACATTTGGTGTCAGCTTTAAGTGGTGCATCACAATATCGTAAGGCCAGCTTCCTGTTAGATTCAGTGGGTAAGCAAATTTTCCCTGAGTTTTTGCAGTTACGTGAATGCCCCCATATTCCGCGTGCACCCGGTAGCCGGGCTTGGGATGCAGAAGGTGTGGCTACGCAGGAGCGTGATATTATCCTCAATGGTCAAGTACAGGGCTATTTCTTAGGTAGTTATTCAGCGCGTAAATTAGGGTTGCAAACCACTGGCAATGCGGGGGGTAGCTCTAATTTGCTCCTAACTCATACTGATGCTTCGTTCCAAGATTTACTGAAGCAAATGGGGCGCGGTTTATTAGTGACTGAGTTGATCGGTAGCGGTATTAATATGATTACCGGCGATTATTCACGCGGTGCAGCGGGTTTTTGGGTCGAAAATGGTGAGCTGCAATATCCTGTGGAAGAAATCACCATTGCTAGTAACTTAAAAGATATGTATCTAGGTATTCAAGGGGTGGGGACGGATATTGACCAGCGCGGCAGTATTCAAACTGGGTCTATTCTCGTGAATCGTATGACGATTGCGGGGCAGTAAGCTTTAGCGGAGCCAGTTTTTACTGGCTCTCACTTGTCCAAAAACTTTAGTTCAAGCCAAACTCTTGTTGAATATCCATTTGCATCTGTGGGCTGATGGCTTCGCTAGTTGTGCCCATTAGTTGTGCTTGTTCCAATAATTGCCTAGCTGCCGTTTGTAGTTGAGTGGAATCGGCGGCTAGTTTTTTTGCTAAACGCAAATAATATAAACCAGTTTGCAAATGTCCGCGTTGAACCGCTTCTTGGGCGCGCTCTAAATGCTTGAGTGCTTGCGGATTGGTAGGTAATTCAGGTTTAGGTGGTACTTGAATGGCTACAGGTGAGTTAGTAACTAATAAGCTAGCAGAAATTGTAGCGGTACTTGGCTTAGCATCCTCAGTCGGTAAGGAAAGATTAGCTTCTTCAACTTTTTGCACAAGCTGCTTGTCTGCCACCTTGGTTAGCGATGTATCGGTTTTAGGTATTGTTATTTTAGGTTCTACAGCGGCTACTAAGCTGGTGATATTGGTTATATGTGTACTAGGTTTATCTAAGGTACTAACTGTTATAGCTGGTGGAGTCGGAGCTTGGACAGTTCTTCTAGGTGCTGCAAATTGATAAAGCCCTAGACTACCAGCCGCTACAACCAAACCCATGCTCCCAAGCAAAGCTAAAGGTAAAAAACGGGTTTTTTTCTTGGGTGGCACTTCAGATTGAGGCTGTAAGAGACTAGGTGACTGCTGTTCTAGAGCCTGTAGTTCTGTGAGAAATGCAGTGCCCATCAAATGCAAATCCCCATTGGGTGCTACTAAAAATAGCGCAGGATCAATACCTTTAGTAATCAAGCCTTGGTCGATGAGTTGTTGAGTAATACTGAGAGCCTTTTGATGTAGATTAGTAGGCTGACCTTGTAAAGCAGGCAGGACACTTAAAGACCAAGCTTCTGGTGCTTCTAGCACAAAACACACTTCAGTATCTGACCAAGCACAGTCCAAGACGTTCAATACGGCAGCTTCAGCTTTAGAACCTAAGTCTTGTAAATGATTCAGGCTCTGTTTTAAAGCGTAGTCGCTGATGAGTTGAGCAGGCAGGTAGTGAATCAATAAACGTTGATTACCGCCTGCCTGTAGCTCGCGTCCCAAAAATAGTTCACCAAGGGCGTTCGAGAAGAGACGCTCACCTATTTTGTAGCGTTTATGTAGCACACTTTCCATAGGTTATTTCCTTGTTTGAACGCTTGCTGACTTAAATCACTGTGATTTTTGCAGTGATTCGACAGTTTTCCAATGATTAGTTAAATGCTTATCCATAATCGCGTCGTACTCACCCGATTCTTGTAAAGCTTTTAAACCTTTGTTCACATAATTCAAGAGAATGGTGGCACGCGGGTGCGTTTTATGGATAAGCACATGTAAACCTTCTACAGAGAGTTCGCGTGATAACGGTGCTACTTTATCTTGCAAACCCATTTTCGCTACCGTCTCGCGTCCGGTGAAATCATTCATTGCGACTGCATCCACTTTGCCCGCCATGAGAAGGTCGAAGCACTCTTTGACTGATTGAGGCTGTTCTAGCTTAATCAAGTTTTTCTTCAACCACTCGCGACCAGTGCGCTCTAGGTCATGAGTAAAATAGCCACTCGGACGGCATAAAGTATGCCCGATCATATCATCATCTTTTTCAAATTTTAGTGGTGCATCATTCCGCGTGAACAAGACTTCTAACATTTGAAAAATGGGTGTGGAGAATAAAAACTGGCAGCGCATATGCTCGACATTCGGGCAGCCCGGATTTAACCAAGGAAAGCCCATGTCATATTTTTTCTCTTTGATTAAAGGATCGAGGTGTGCTGACCAATCATTAATCCAAGTCAGTTTATAACTGACATTTTGATTTTTCAGAGCCGTTTCTACTAACTCAGTAATCAAACCCCCATTAGGCAAAGATTGATCAGTGAAGGGTTGGTAATCCCCAGCAGTCAACAATTGTACTTCAATTTTGTTGATAGGATTAGTTGCTGCAGGCTCATTACTGGGTGTGGGCTGAGTGGTTGTAGTGGTGCTACTTGTAAGAGTGGCTTCAGTGAGTTCCGTAGGAGTTGTAGCGGTGTTTGCTTCGTCAAGGCAGGGGATACGTAACTCTTGGCCAACCTTTAGCAAGGCGGGGCCATCTGTCAGAATTTTAGTGTTAGCATAATAAATCATGCTGTATTTGCCAGCACTGCCATAAGCGCGTTGAGCAATAATACTTAAACTATCTCCTTTAGCGACTTTATAAGGTTGTTTGCAGTCCAAATTTTCAGCTTTTACGTTGGCTTGTAAGCTGACTAATAGCAAAAATACACATAAAAACAATCGCTTTCCATGTTGACTGAAGTGTAACCACATACGACTACCTCGCAAGTTTTTATTAAGCATTTTAATTCTTTAGCTGAACCTTGAATTAATGATTCATATATCGGATATAAGCACTCTTATAATGTGTGGTCAAGGCTGTGAGAAAAGTTTATTAAAAATGGTTGTTTTCCCTACAAAATTTATAGTTGTTCCTTGCAAGGTAGACAGGGATAATATCCGGTCATTTTTTAACTTCGGCAACACAATTAGGTAGTGCTTAGATGGCAGGTAAAATTTTCATAGAAACCCACGGCTGTCAGATGAATGAGTATGATTCAGCTAAGATGCTGGACGTGCTACATGCGCATGAGGGCTTGGAATTGACCAGCAATCCTGAAGAGGCGGATGTCTTGTTGCTGAATACCTGCTCGATTCGTGAGAAAGCGCAGGAAAAAGTATTTTCACAAGTCGGACGATGGCGCGCGCTTAAAGAAAAAAATCCACAGGTCATCATTGGCGTGGGTGGGTGTGTAGCGAGTCAAGAAGGTACGGCTCTACGTGAGCGAGCGCCCTTAGTGGATGTGGTGTTTGGCCCACAGACCTTGCATCGCTTGCCTGAGATGATTAAGCAAGTACGCATGGATCATAAACCTGTGGTTGATATTAGTTTCCCTGAAATCGAGAAATTTGATTATTTACCTGAACCACGTGCAGAAGGCCCAACCGCGTTTGTATCGATCATGGAAGGTTGCAGCAAATATTGTACCTTCTGCGTCGTACCTTATACCCGTGGCGAAGAAGTATCACGTCCCTTTGATGATGTCCTAGCGGAAGTCGCACAGTTAGCTGCACAAGGTGTGCGTGAAGTTAATCTGTTGGGGCAAAATGTAAATGCTTATCGGGGGGCGATGCACGATGGTGAAATCGCGGATTTAGCGCTATTAATTCAATACGTAGCTGCTGTCGATGGCATTGATCGGATTCGCTTCACGACCTCACATCCGAATGAATTTAGTGAAAATTTAATTAATGTGTATGCGCAAGTACCTGAGTTAGTCAGTCATTTGCACTTGCCAGTACAAAGTGGTTCGGATCGAATTTTGGCAGCAATGAAGCGCAATCACATGGTGCTAGAATATAAATCCAAGCTGCGTAAATTACGTCAACTGCGCCCCACCATAAGTATGTCGTCTGACTTTATCGTCGGCTTTCCCGGCGAAACCGACAAGGATTTTGCGGATACTATGAAACTGATTGATGAAATCGGTTTTGATCATAGTTTCAGCTTTATCTATAGCGCCCGCCCCGGCACACCAGCAGCGAATTTGCCGGATGACACGTCGATGGAGATCAAAAAGCAGCGGTTGCAAACTTTACAAGGCCGGATTCTGGCAAGTGCGCAGGCGATTAGCCAAGGTATGGTGGGGACGATACAGCGCGTATTAGTCGAACGTCCTGCAAAAAAGGATCCTAATCAATTAGCCGGTCGCACTGAGAACAATCGGGTGGTGAATTTTGATGGTAATGCCCGTTTGATAGGACATTTTGTTGACATTCTAATCACGGAAGCTTTACCGAATTCCCTACGTGGGCGCGTGGTGGCGGTTGAGCGTGAAGCAGGCAGCATGGATATGCAGGCTATTTGAGCTTTGTTAAAGCTTCCTATTTTATATCAAGACGACTGGCTGGTAGCGATTAACAAACCAGCCGGTTTACTTGTTCATCGTAGCCTAATTGATAAGCACGAAACCCAATTTGCCGTGCAATTAGTGCGCGATCAAATCGGCCAAAAAGTTTATCCCGTGCATCGGTTAGATCGTCCTACTTCTGGGATGTTGCTATTTGCTTTAGATGCGGCTACGGCACGTGCTGTCACTGATCAATTTACTCAAGGCTTAGTTTTGAAAACCTATAGCGCTTTAGTGCGAGGTTTTTGTGAGCTAGCCGGTGTCATTGATTATGCGCTAAAAGAAGAGCTGGATGAGATTGCCGATACTAAAGCTGATCCTAATAAACCCGCCCAAAGCGCGCTTACGCATTATCGAACACTTGAACAATTTGAACTGCCCTTCGCTTCAAGCAAACATCCGACCAGCCGCTATTCACTCTTAGAACTGCGGCCAAAAACGGGTCGCAGGCATCAATTGCGTCGCCATTTAAAGCATATTTTTCATCCGATTGTGGGCGATACCACACATGGGGATGGTAAGCAGAATAAATTATTTCGAGAACAATTTAGTTGTGAGCGGTTGCTGTTGCATGCGCAGGCTTTGCAAGTGCAGCATCCGATTAGTAAGGAGGCTTTAAATCTACAAGCACCGCTAGCGGACGAGTTTGTGCAGGTTTTACAATCAGTTGCTAGTAAGCATTTAATGGTAGGTAATTCAAATGTATATACCTAAGCACTTCGAGCAATCCAAACCACAAGCACTCTTAGAGTTATATGGTGCTAAATGTCTATGGGCATGTGCGTGTGCAGGATAATCGGGTTTGGCTGCATGTTTTTTTGGAGAAGCTCACGGCTCAGCAGGAAGCCAGTTTTTCCCAGCCTTGGCGGTTAGCCGATGCACCGGAAGATTATTTACAGAACATGCTCAAAGCGATTGTTGGGATTGAGCTAGTCATCACGCGCTGGGAGGGTAAGTGGAAATTGAGTCAGAATAAAGTTAGCCCCGAATACCAAGGGGTGATAGCAGGCTTGAGTGAAACCCAAGTGGCAGAGTCGATGGCTTTAGCCGCTACTATGCAAAGCCTCAAGCCTGCCCATTAGGAGGATAGGCACGGTAGTCGGAAGGTTCTAAGCTTAAAACTTTCCTCTAAGTGTGGAGCAGTGATGCCTGAGCAAACCTTGTCACAAGAGCGGCGTATTTTGATGGTGATGCGCAAAACTTTGGCGAGTATTGTGCGTGATTTGACGCCGAAAGATCCATATCAGCCTTATCCCCTTAGCACTGCGACGGTTGAAGATATGAAAGCCTGCTTTGATTTAATTGCCGCGCGTGAGCGAGAGTTAGCAGTACAAGAGGGTTTGACCACGCAAGAATTACCGCGCTTTACCGATGATCCTCCAACCGCGCAAGTGATCTCCGTGGCACAATTAAAAGCTAATTTGAAGCGAGTGAGTGAATGAGCGTGGTCGATCCTAAAACGTTTGCAAGCTTGCAGCAGCTAGTGCAGTGGGAGCTTAGCCCTGAGCATATGGCATTAATTTTAGGTTTGCCCGCTGAAATTAAAGCGCGTCACTTAAGTGCTTACTTGCGCGGCGAGCGGGCTTTACCCGAGTCTCTCGATTTGGCTGATCGGCTGGATCATATTCTTGGTATTAGTGAAGCACTCGCCACTACTTTCCCGTTTAGCGCACAGATGCGTTCAGTTTGGTTACGTCGCCCCCATCGACGTTTTCAAGGGCGCTCGCCTATAGTGGTGATGCTGGAAGAGGGTGTAGAAGGCTTGCAGAAAGTGCGTATGGATGTGGATTGCGCTTATAGCTATGCGATTGCGGATGCGTTACAGGCACAACAAACTAAAAACAATAACGCTTAAATTGCTTAACACTGCCATCGTTCGGTTCGTGTTTCATTTCGATACCAAGTAGGGGGTGAGGATTGGTGTTTATAGTACAGATCCTATGTACTAAACTTAACTTTTACCTAAGTTTAGGCTAAAGCTCATGTATCACCGTATCGTTAGACATAAACTTCTTACAGCCTTTGCTGGTTTGAATACAGGTCATATACAAGCCGTACTTAAAGAACTGAGTGATTCAGCCGAGCATTATTTTATTGGTGACCATGCTTTGGGTGAGGTACGCCATACTCGTGCAGATATTCAACAATGGTATGAGCGCCTATTGACCATCTTCCCTGATATTCAGTTCACCTTGCATAAAATCGAGGTCAAAGGTATGCCGTGGAATACTTTAGTCAGCGTATATTGGACTGAAGTCAATCATGGCACGGATGGTGTGCGTACAGAAAATACAGGTGTAAATCTCATGCAAATTCGCTGGGGCAAAGTAACTAGTATCCGGATTTATACGGATACAGTACTGTTAACTAGAGCTTTAGCACGTTTAGCAAAGGCTGGTAACTTGGAGGCAAGTAAGCCAGCTATTGAATCTTGAAAAGATTAACCAATTCTAAGTATTCCTTGTCAAACTACCTCAGTCTAGTATCCCCCCCCTGCTTTTGCTACATTAGCGCCTTTCTTTGATCTGAGAGTATCCCCTCATGGTAAATCCAAGTGTATTTTTTGACGTGTCCATCGGCGGCCAACCTGCTGGACGTATCGTGTTTGAACTATTCGAAGACGTAGTACCAAAGACTGCAGAAAACTTCCGTGCCTTGTGCACAGGTGAGCAAGGCTTTGGTTATAAAGGTTCTAGCTTCCATCGCGTGATTCCTGAATTCATGGTGCAGGGTGGTGATTTCACCAATCATAATGGCACGGGCGGTAAGTCCATCTATGGCAATAAATTTGCTGATGAAAATTTCAAATTAAAGCATGATCGTGCAGGCTTATTGTCAATGGCAAATGCAGGCCCCAATACCAATGGCTCACAATTCTTCATTACCACCGTTGTCACCCCTTGGTTAGACGGCAAGCACGTGGTATTTGGTCAAGTCACAGAAGGCATGGATGTCCTAAAAACGATTGAATCCAATGGTACGCGCAGCGGCAGCACTAAAGCAGCGATCAAAATTGAAGATTGCGGCCAACTCTAAGCTTGTTTTTGGTGCCGGTCGCTGATCGGCATCAAACCCCTCCTGATTCTCTTCTAGCACACTATTTACTATGCAAGGTTTAAATCCTCAACAACAAGCTGCAGTTGTGCATCTAGGTTCCCCCTTATTAGTTCTAGCCGGCGCAGGTAGCGGTAAAACCCGTGTGATTACCCAAAAAATTGCATGGCTGATTCGTAAAGCTGAGTACGAAGCGAAAACCATTGCGGCGATTACTTTCACCAATAAAGCAGCGCGGGAAATGCGCGAGCGGGCAGGGCAATTGCTTAGTAAAGAAGAGTCCAAGGGTTTAACTGTTTCCACCTTCCACACTTTAGGCTTAACAATTCTCAAGCAAGAAGTGAAGAAATTGGGGTATAAGCCCGGCTTTTCGATTTTAGATACGCAAGATAGTGATTTAGTACTGCGTGAATTAGCGCTTAAAGAGGATATTGGTGAAACCGATGATATTCGTTGGCAAGTCTCGCGCTGGAAAAATGATTTTTTAAGCCCTGAGCAAGTCATGCAACAAGCGACTGATGAGTTAGGTCAGCGTGCAGCTAGGTTATATGAACAATATCAGCGCCAAATCAAAGCGTATAATGCAGTTGATTTTGATGATTTAATTGTCTTACCCGTCCAATTATTTCAGCAATATCCTGAAGTCTTGGAAAATTGGCAAAAGCGCTTACGTTATTTATTAGTCGATGAATACCAAGATACCAATGCTTGCCAATATCAACTGATTCGTCAACTTGCAGGCGTGCGTGGTGCTTTGACTACGGTAGGCGATGATGATCAATCGATTTATGCGTGGCGTGGTGCGCGTCCAGAAAATATTGTGCAACTACAGCGTGATTATCCGAGTTTAAAAGTGATTAAGCTGGAGCAAAATTATCGTTCTACTAAACGTATTTTAGAGAGCGCGAATCATCTAATTGCCCACAATCCGCACATGTTTGAAAAGAAATTGTGGAGCACTTTGGGCGAAGGTGATCCGATTCTCGTCATGCCGTGTCGTTCGGTGGAACATGAAGCGGAAAAGGTAGTGGGCGAGATTATGAAACGCCATTTTCGCGAGCGAGCGGAGTACAAAGATTTTGCGATTTTGTATCGCGGTAATCACCAAAGTCGGGTATTTGAAACCTTGCTACGTCAGCAAAATATTCCTTATCAAATTACCGGCGGTACTTCGTTTTTTGAGCGTACTGAAGTTAAAGATATTTTGGCTTATTTGCGCCTAATCAGTAATTCTAATGATGATGCCGCATTTCTGCGGGTGATTAATACCCCACGCCGTGAAATTGGTACGATAACTTTAGAAAAGTTGGGCGATTATGCGCATGAACGCAAGAATAGTTTATTTATCTGTGCGCAAGAAATGGCATTTGCAGAGCGAATCGGTGCTAAGTCACGCCAGCGTTTAGAACATTTCACCTATTGGCTAAATGACTTAATTGAACTGAATAAGACCGAACACCCAGCGAATGTGGTGAAGCGTATTGTCACGGATATTCATTATGAGGACTGGCTCTTGCAAAATTCCAGCTCGCCGAATATGGCAGAAAGGCGCATGGCCAATGTGCACGAAGTCGTCAATTGGGTGAACAAACTGTATGACGATGGCATGGGCAAAGAGACTCTCGCGGAAATTGTTGCGCACATGAGTTTGGTGGATTTGCTAGAGCGCAATAGTGAAGAAACTGAGCAAAATGCAGTGACTTTAATGACCCTGCACGGTGCGAAGGGCTTGGAGTTTCCTTATGTGTTCCTGATTGGGGCAGAAGAGGAAATTTTGCCGCATTTGAATAGTATGGATGAAGCAGGCATTCAAGAGGAGCGACGTTTGGCTTATGTGGGGATTACCCGTGCGCAAAAGCATTTGACGATTAGCTATGCGAAAACTCGTTCACGCTATGGAGAGAAAATGGCTTGTGATCCGAGTCGCTTTTTAGCGGAACTACCTGAGGAGCATTTACTCTGGGAAGATCGTAAAGTTAGCACGCCCGAAGAGCGCCAAGCCACTGCGAGTGCTTATATTTCGAGTCTAAAGGATTTACTCGGTTAGCTGCAGTAGTCTAAGAGTAGGGCTTGTGATTATCTGATTAGCCCCCATCTTGTTTAGCCTAATTCTCGGAGATTTTCTGTATGGCTATTCGTCCTATTCAGCAATTAATCAGAGCGCAAGCGGTGCGTGAAGGTGCAGGTGTGACCGTGCATCGGAGTATTGGTACGCAGTCTTTGCGTCACCTTGATCCTTTTCTCATGCTCGACCATTTTGGTAGCGATAACCCGAATGAGTATATCGCCGGTTTTCCAGCCCATCCTCATCGTGGGTTTATTACCTTTACCTATATGCTGGATGGGCAGATGGAGCACCGGGACAGTATGGGGAATCGTGGCGAATTAGATTCGGGTGGGGTGCAATGGATGAAGGCCGCCAGTGGCGTGATTCATTCTGAAATGCCCCGCCAAGTTGATGGTTTACTCCGTGGATTTCAGTTATGGATTAATTTACCGGCTGCTGAGAAGATGTCTGATCCCGCGTATCAAGAGTTTCCGGCGAATAAAATTCCCGAAGTGGAAACGGCTAGCATTAAAGTACGGGTTTTAGCCGGTGAATATCAAGGCCAAGCTGGGGTAATTAAAGACCCTAATACCCAAGTCTGTTATTTAGATGTGCGCTTGGAGGCTCAGGCTCGTTTTGAACTCGCTGTACCTAAAGAGCACCAAGGCTTTATTTATGTGTTTGAAGGTAGTGCTACGAGCCAAAGCCACGCTTTACCTCAGCACAGTTTAGCGGTATTGGGGCAAGGTGATGCAGTTGCTGTGACTGCGGGCGAAAAAGGCACACGTTTTATTCTAGTGATGGGTAAACCGCTTGGGGAGCCGATAGTGCAATACGGCCCTTTTGTGATGAATACCCGTGAGGAAATCGGCCAAGCGATGGCAGATTATCAAAATAATCAGTTGGTCAGGAAAAAAGCAGCTTTTAATGTTTAATAGTTGAAGTAGCTTTACTAAAACGACAGCTAGCTATCTAGTAGCTGTCATTCGATAGGTGTGCTAGGTCTTAGCGGGTTAGCAGCAGTTACCGCAGAACTCATACCAATGTATTCAAGATTATTCATTTTGAATAGATTACAAAATGCGTTACCGTTTGTCGATGAATAGTAGCAGCAAAAACACCGTTGATTAGACAAGTATCATGCTGTACGGCATGATTTTAGTCATGCTCATCAGCCACAAAATCCGCCTCCAGCCTAACAATAAACAAGCGACTTACTTTGCTAAGGCAGCGGTTCGTAAGCTATACCGTGGATACTGACTCCAGCCACTTACCACCCGCCGAAAACCAAGGCGTGGTGGGGGTGGATTTGGGCGTATCCGCACTGGCAACCCTGTCAACGGGGGAAGTAGTGGCAGGGGCGAAGCCGCATAAAGCCTTGCTATCCCGTCTGCAACGGCTCTCCCGCAGCTTGTCACGCAAGGTTAAAGGCTCAAACCAGCGAAATAAAGCCAAGGCAAAACTGGCGAAACTTCACGCACGCATTGCCCACATTCGCAAGGAGACTTTGCACCAACTCACCACCGATTTAACCCGCTGCTTGCACACCATCGGCCTTGAAGATTTGAACGTGTCGGGCATGGTGAAAAATCGCCATTTGTCACGTGCCATCAGTGACATGGGCTTTTTTGAGTTTCGCCGCCAGTTGGAATACAAAGCCGAGATGCGCGGTGGTGTCGTGGTGGTGGGGGATAGGTTTTTCGCCAGTAGCAAAACCTGTTCGGCTTGCGGTCACAAGCTAGAAAAACTCCCACTGTCAATCCGGCAGTGGACTTGTCCGACCTGTGGCGCAAGCCATGATCGGGATGTGAATGCGGCTATGAACTTAGCCCATTACGCCGTGAGTTACACGGTGTCTGCCTGTGGAGGGGATGGCTCTGGTCTTGGACGAAAGTCGAAGACGAAACCAGCCCCAATGAAGCAGGAATTTGACCGCAAACTGGACGATGTTCAAGTTTGTATAAGTTCAAAGTAACGGTTTGTATACTTGTGCCAGTGCTGCCGCTTTCACATGACCAAAGCCTTTAATTTGACTGAAGCGTGCTAAGTTTTCTTGTGCTTGAACAGCATTTTCGGGTGTTAACTGCTGTGCCAGTGATTTAATCAATTCACTATACTCTTTAATCAAAGCTCGTTCCTGTTGACGCTCGGCAGTGTAAGCAAACACATCCAGTACAGTGCCGCGTAGACCTTTCAATTTTGCCAAATACGGCATGAGTTTAAACATCCACTGTCCATACTCACTTTTAATTGGCTTGCCTTGGCTGTCATATTTAGTAAATAGTGGGGGAGCGAGATTCAGTTTAATGCTGTAGTCTTGCCCCGGTTCACCCTCAAAGCTTTTGCGTAACTGCTCAATGAATTCAGGCTTGGAATACAAGCGGGCTACTTCATATTCATCTTTATAAGCCATTAGGCGTGCCAGATTTTGCGCGGCTATCCGTGTCAACGGTAAAGAGACATCCGTACCTAATTGCAATTCGGCTTGGCGTAAGGGTTCTAAGCTTTGCTCATAGCGCTTAGCATAAGCGGTATTTTGGTAGTCCGTCAGCCATTGCTTATTAAAGCTTAGGATACTATCTAAACTGGCTTCAAGTTTAGGTGCGAGTGGTGTGGTTTGGAGTAGCTCTTGCGCATTGCCAAAGTGCGCAAACTGACAACCCCATAAAAATGCTGCCTTGTTTTTCTCCACTTGCGTACCATTCAGTTCGACCGCTTGCATGAGACTGTTGCGTTGCAGTGGAATCCAGCCTTTTTGCCAAGCAAAGCCTAAGACCATCATATTGGCAAATAAGGTATCGCCTAAGAGTTTCAAGGCTAGGTCATTGGCATTTAAAAATTCACAATGACTACCAATGCTATTTTGCAGGTCATAAGCAATGGATTGTCCGGGGAACCTCCAATTGCGATTAGTAATAAATTCAGCGGTGGGTGTTTCACTCGTATTCACAATGGCTTGAGTTTGCCCGTTTAAGGTCATGGATAAAGCTTCTTGTGAGGCCGAGACAATCGCATCGCAACCTAAAAGTAAATCCGCTTCACCCGTTGCAATTTTACTGGCATTGAGTTGGCTAGGCAGTTTGGCAATTTGCACATGCGAGAGTACAGCACCGCCTTTTTGGGCTAAGCCTGCCATATCCAGCACCGTCACGCCCTTATTTTCTAAATGCGCCGCCATGCCTAATAAAGCGCCAATGGTGACAATGCCGGTGCCACCGACGCCAGTAATTAAAATTCGATGTGGCGTTTCCAACGCAGGTAACACTGGGGGAGGCAAATCTTCGTGGCTAGGTTGGGCAATTTTAGCCGGTTCGGGTTTACGTAAACTCGCTCCTTCTAAACTCACAAAGCTCGGGCAAAAACCTTTCACACAGGAAAAGTCTTGGTTGCAAGTCGATTGATTGATTTGCCGCTTAGTGCCTTTAGGCGTTTCTACCGGCTCAATGGATAGGCAATTGGAGGTTTTCGAGCAATCACCACAACCTTCGCAGACTTCGGTATTAATGAAGGTGCGTTTTTTTAGCTCAGGCATAATCCCACGCTTACGACGACGGCGCTTTTCGGTGGCACACATTTGTTCGTAGACTAAAATGGTAGTACCTGTTGTATCGCGTAAACGCTTTTGCACTGCATCCAATTCATCACGATGCACAATTTCAATTGAAGTAGGTAGGCGATTTTCCACCAATTTATATTTTTCAGGATCATCAGTGACAACGATAGTTTTGGCAACTCCCTCGGCCTCCACTTGATTCACCAACATGGGCAGAGTCAAAGTACCATCAATGGGTTGGCCACCGGTCATCGCTACTGCATCATTAAACAGAATTTTATAGGTAATATTCGCTTTGGCCGCGACGGCTGCGCGAATCGCTAATAAGCCAGAATGGAAGTAAGTACCATCGCCCAGATTAGTGAAGACATGCTTATCATTAGTAAAATGCATTTGTCCTAGCCAAGACACGCCTTCGCCACCCATTTGGCTAAAAGTTTCGGTATTACGATCCATCCAAATGGTCATGTAGTGGCAGCCAATCCCTGCTAAAGCGCGTGAGCCTTCTGGCACGCGAGTTGAGGTATTGTGCGGACAACCGGAACAGAACCAAGGCTTACGCTCAGCAGTGACCCGTGGGCGGGCGGTTTCACGTTCTTTGGCTTCAATAATGCGAATGCGCTCATTGACATGATGGCGAATGTCCTCGGGTAAATCCATCGTCACTAGACGCTTGGCAATCGCTTTTGCGACAATCGCCGGATTAAGTTCCGACATAGCTGGCAACAGCCAATCACTACGGGGTACTGACCATTCCCCACCATCATGATCCCGCGAGGCAAATTTACCGTAAATATTGGGACGTACATGTTCGCGCCAATTATAAAGCTCTTCTTTGAGAGCATATTCAAGAATTTGGCGCTTTTCCTCGACTACTAAAATCTCATCCAGACCTTCGGCAAAATCACGCGCATCGTGGGCATTCAAAGGCCAAACACAGCCGACCTTCATTACGCGCAACCCAATACGTCGACAGGCTTCAGTATCTAAACCTAAATCATTTAAGGCTTGGCGCACATCTTGATAAGCCTTGCCGCCGGTGATGATGCCGAAGCGCGCTTTAGGTGAATCAATTACCACACGATTTAGATTATTGGCGCGCACATAAGCTAAAGCCGCATACCATTTGTAATCCATAATGCGCGCTTCTTGCACTAAGGGCGGATCAGGCCAGCGAATATTGAGACCACCTTCAGGCATTTGGAATTCTGCATCAGTTGGCAGAATAATACGCACTCGGTCAGGGTCAAGCTCTACTGAGGAGGAAGTTTCAATCACTTGTGTCACACATTTTAAGCCCGTCCACAAACCAGAGAAGCGGCTCATTGCCCAGCCATGTAGACCAAAATCGAGGATTTCTTGGACATCAGCGGGATATAAAACAGGGATGCCTGCGGCTGCCAGTAAGTGTTCGGATTGATGAGCGATAGACGAAGATTTCGCAGCATGATCATCACCCACTACCATAATCACCCCGCCGTGTTTGGAAGTACCCGCGTAGTTGGCATGCTTCATGGCATCAGTCGAACGATCAGCGCCTGGGCCTTTGCCATACCACATACCAAAGACGCCATCGAATTTCGCATTCGGATAAAGGTTGAGCTGTTGTGAACCCCAGACTGCGGTAGCCGCTAAATCTTCATTTAAACCGGGTTGGAAAACGATGTCATGTTCGGCCAAATGTTTACGGGCTTGCCAGAGTTGTTGGTCAAAAGCCGCTAAGGGTGAGCCACGATAACCAGAAATAAAGCCGCCCGTATTCAAGCCCATGCGTCGGTCATTCACTTTTTGCAGCATGGGTAAACGCACCAAGGCCTGTTGACCACTCATATAAGCACGGCCTTGTTGCAGGGTGTATTTGTCGTCTAGAACCAGATTGCTGGGTAGTTTAGCGGTCATGGGGTGCTCCTCAACTCTTCTCTTTTATAGATGACTAGTATGCTAAGGAATTCTGTTTGTATCGTAAAATTATTTAAAATGACTTGAGGTATGTGAAAAACGCATGGATGAAACCAGCTAAAAAATACACCAGTTAAGCTGCTAAGCCTTACTAATCAGCAATAAATTAGCTAATAAGCATAAACTTGCTACATTGGCTCTAAGCTTATACTTAAATACTAAAATTCCATGTTTGCATTTATCTGATAGGGATTGAGATGCCAAATTCAAATCTAACTAATTTACAAGACGATCTAGTCGTGCAAATGACAGGGATCAGAGGCTTGCAAATTCCTCTGTGGGGGCTGTTCATTATGGCTGTGTTAGGTGTGCTGTATTTTGCCAAAGCCGTATTTGTTCCGGTTTTTCTAGCTGTGGTCTTTTCTTTTGTTCTGATGATTCCTGTCAAGTTACTGGAAAAGTTGCGCATTCCACAAGCTTTCGGTGCCTTGATTGTCTTGTTGGTGACTTTGGGGGCTTTCAGTGTGTTAGCCTATTATATGTATGATCCCGTGAAGGTATGGGTTGAGCGTTTTCCGACTGAAATCCAAAAAATTGAAACGAAAGTGGCAGAGTTGCGTTCGTCATTAAATGATGTACAAAAAACTACCGAGCAAATTGACCAGAAGATTACTGATTTGACGGGTTCTGCCATTAAAGACTCAAGCACTCAAGAAGTCGTAGTGAAATCAGGTAGCCGCCTTTATACCGTGATGGATACTACCCAAGCCTTTGTGGTGGGTTTTATGTCCTTCCTCTTATTGCTTTACTTTTTGATGGCTTTTGGCGAGTCGATGATCAAAAATTTGATGATGACTTGGAAAGATCGAGCGCATCGAATTACCTTCTTAAGAATTACGCAAGAATCGCAATATCAGATCAGTTACTACCTGTTATTGATTACGATCATCAATATTGGTTTAGGCATTGTGACTGCTTTAGGCATGTGGATGATTGGCATGCCGACCCCTTTACTCTGGGGTTTCTCAGCAACCCTACTCAATTATATTCCTTATATCGGCCCCTTGATTAATATGATTTTAGTAACGTTTGTGGGCTTGGTGACCTTTGATAATTTATCCACAGCCATGTTGCCTGCTTTAATCATTTTGGTGCTGAATATTATTGAGGGTCAAATGGTACAACCTCTCTTTGTAGGGAAAATGTTCACGATTAACCCTGTATTCGTGTTTATTTCAGTTGCTTTCTGGGGATGGCTCTGGGGAGTAGCAGGTATGTTTATGGCTGTACCTTTATTGATGATTCTGAATATCTTTGTGCTGAAAATGCGTGAACTAGCTGCTGCGGCTGAAGCTTCGAAAGCTGCAGCAGTCGCTGCTGCGGTTGAAGCTGCCGTGGCTGAAGAGGCAGCGAAAGATGAGGTGAAAATCATCCTGCAATGAAACGATGAGTAAAGACATTAGCCTGCGTCAATTAAGATATTTCATTGCTGCCGCTGAAACTGGCCAGCTTTCGATGGCGGCTAAGCAGGTGCATGTCGCTCAATCCACTGTGACCAATGCGATTTTGCATTTGGAAGACTCTATGGGGGTGAGGTTGTTTGAGCGTCACCCTCAAGGGGTCACTCTGACTGCAGAAGGCTATAACTTTTATCATCGCGCCAAACAGATTCAAGAAAGCCTCGATCTTGCGCTAAGCGAACCCCATTTCCAGCGGCATCATTTAACGGGTGCAGTACGGATGGGAGCATCTTATGCATTACTCGGCTATTTTCTGCCTCCTTTACTAGCGCGTTTTCGCCAACATTATCCAGATATCGATCTTGATTTACGTGATATGGAACGTCCAGAGATTGAGGCTGCGGTCTTGTCTGGTGACTTAGAATTAGGCTTGGTTTTAATCTCCAATACTAGTCAACGTGAGCTCTTCAATCATCATATACTCTTGCGTTCACGTCGCCAATTATGGACTTCAGCGAATCATCCTTTGCTCGCTCAGCCCTTTGCTTCTTTAGCAGATGTAGCACCCTATCCGTATATTCAACTGACTATGGATGAAGGTGAACCGGCTACCCAACGTTATTGGCAGTCACAAGGTTTGCAGCCGAATATCGCTTTTCGCACCAAGTCGATGGAGGCGGTACGTGGTTTGGTTGCACATGGTTTTGGTGTCACCATCCTCGCAGACATGGTTTACCGACCTTGGTCGTTAGAGGGTGGAAAAATCGAAACTTTGCCAATTTTAGGTGTGGTGCCGCATTTGGAAAGCGGCATGATTTGGCAAAAAAATCTTGAACTTGCTAAACCTGCCGAAGCCATGCGGCAGTTTTTGATTCATAGTTGTGGGAGTTGAACGGTATTAGTAATACTCCTCTGGTTTCCAGAATTTCTTTCGACAGTTTCTACAAAAACAAAGTGTTTCCTTTGGGTGAAGAACTTTTTGTAACAAAAAGCGCTGGTTTTTTGACCATAATTTGTGTCTGCAACAGGAAAAAAAGTGCAGAGAGTTCGTCACATGAGTCGTTTGATGTGCCTGCGTAACATCAGGTTCTAGCGCTCAATGCTTTGGAAATAGCGTTGAGTAATCAGGTGGTGCACCATTATAACAAGAGCGTTAGCGTTGCATCGGTGCGCCGTCCAAAGGCATAGGCAAAGACACGTTTGAGGTGAGGCGACCCAGCATACCAGAGCCAACAGGGTTCGGATTTCTTGCCCACATACGACCATTGTTCATCCCGCTCACAGATGAGTTCTAAACCGTGCTCCGCCGCACCAGCCTCTAGCGGTAAGGAGTTTACTGTCGGTGGGTCGAGTTTTTAAATGAGCTAGCACAGTATTAGTACTAATGCCTAACACGCGAGCGGTATCACGAACGCCAGCCCCCTTCATTGCCTACGCGATAATCTTTTCCAGTATGCCTACTTTATTTGCTTCATAGCGGCAATTGAGTTGAAAACAACAGTGGCAATCTTGGCAGCGATAGGGCGGTTCACCACTCTGTGAGCGACCGTGTTTATACAGATGCTCACTTATACACGACCAACACGCCACTAAGAAATGAATCATCCTAACGTCCTTGCATCTAAATCATTCTTATAGTTTATGGGCAGATCTTATCACCTCAAATCTTATGAGATATAGACAAACTCCTGACCCTTCAACTCTTCTAAAGCATGGACAAACTCCGCATCTTCTCCAACTGCATCTGCAATTGCCCCAAGGCTAGGCGCTGTTCCTCAGCCTGCTTTCGCGCCGTTTCAATCACCTCTGGTTTAGCTTTTTCCACAAAGGCTGGATTATTTAAGCGTGATTCCACACCCGCTAAATTCTTCTCGATTTTCTCAATTTCTTTACTTAAGCGTGCAATTTCCGCGCCTTTATCAATCAAACCTGCCAAGGGAATCAGAATCTGCATTTCACCTACCAAAGCAGTCGCTGATTCAGGGGCGCTTGCATCTTTGGCAAGCCAAGTCACTGTGCCGACTTTAGCGAGACTTTGGATTTCTTTTTCAGTATTTGCATACTGGGTTTTGTCGGTATCACTCCAATTTTGTAGCAGAATATCTAACATTTGCCCCGGCTTAATATCCATTTCTGAGCGAATGCGGCGGATACCCATAATAAAGGTTTTCAGCCATTCGATTTCTGCAACGGCGGCGTTATCCAGCTTGCTTTGATCAACAACCGGCCAAGCCTCAAGCATCAGTGTAGCCCCTGTTTTGCCTGCTAAACCCTTGATGCTTTGCCAAATTTCTTCCGTAATAAACGGCATAATCGGGTGGAGCATGCGCAAAGTGACTTCAAGTACTTGTACTAAAGTTTGGCGTGTAGCGCGTTTAGCCGCTTCATTGCTATTGTGTTTGCTCAAAGCTGGCTTGGTGAGTTCTAAATACCAGTCGCAGTATTCATACCAAGTGAATTCATATAAAGCTTGCGCGGCCAAGTCGAAGCGGTAATTGTCTAAATGATCGGTCACCTCAGTTTCGACGGTTTGTAATTTGGAGCGAATCCAACGATCTGCGGTGGACAATTCCAAGGGCAAGCTATCATCTAAGCCAGTATCTTGGTTTTCGCATTGCATCAGCACATAACGTGCTGCATTCCAGAGTTTATTGCAGAAATTGCGATAGCCTTCTAAACGTTGTAAATCAAAACGAATATCGCGTCCTGCAGTGGCGAAAGAGGCAAAAGTAAAGCGCAATGCGTCCGTACCGTGTGCTTCAATACCTGCAGGGAATTGCTTGCGGGTGGCTTTTTCAATCTTTTGTGCAAGTTGTGGCTGCATCATGCCACTAGTCCGTTTTTGCACTAATGTTTCAAGGTCAATCCCGTCAACAATGTCTAGTGGGTCAAGCACATTGCCTTTGGATTTAGACATTTTCTGGCCTTCCGCATCGCGCACCAAACCGTGGATATACACATCATGGAAAGGGATATCGCCCATGAACTTTTTGCCCATGATGATCATGCGCGCAACCCAGAAGAAAATAATGTCGAAGCCGGTGACCAGTGTACTGGTTGGATAGAACGCTTTTAAGGCAGAATCTTCGGTATTTGGCCAGCCCAAAGTAGAAAACGGCCAAAGGGCTGAGGAGAACCAAGTATCTAGCACATCGTCATCTTGGCGCAGCTCAAGGTTAGCGGCCAGTTGATGTTTGCTACGGACTTCGGCTTCATTGCGCCCCACATAAATGTTCCCTGCCTGATCATACCAAGCTGGAATCTGATGCCCCCACCACAATTGGCGCGAAATACACCAATCTTCGAGGTTATTCATCCACTGGTTGTAAGTATTAACCCAGTTGTTGGGGATGAAACGTACTTCGCCATTAGCCACCACGTCAATGGCGGGCTGTGCTAAAGCTTGTTTACCACCGGGGCGGCCATCGGCTTGGGTATCGCGGGTGAGGTCGATATACCATTGGTCGGTGAGATAAGGCTCAATCACCGTTCCAGAGCGATCACCACGCGGAACCATCAATTTATGTTCTTTGATTTCTGCTAATAAGCCCAAAGCATCTAAATCGGCGACGATTTGCTTACGTGCGACATAACGCTCTAAGCCACGATATTTTTCTGGCGCGACTTCATTAATATGTGCGTCTTTAGTGAAAATATTAATGAGTTCAAGTTGGTGGCGTTTGCCCACTTGATAGTCGTTGAAATCGTGGGCAGGCGTAATCTTAACGCAACCTGTGCCTTTTTCAGGGTCTGCATAGTCATCGCCCACAATTGGAATTAAGCGCCCGACTAAGGGTAGTAATACTTGTTTACCAATCAGATGTTTATAGCGCTCATCTTCAGGATGTACCGCAACTGCGCTATCGCCAAGCATGGTTTCTGGACGGGTAGTGGCAACAATTAAATAGTCTGCTGTTGCGTGGCCTTGAGCGTCTGCAAGCGGATAGCGGAAATGCCACATCGAGCCATTTTCTTCTTCAGAGACAACCTCCAAATCAGAAACCGCTGTGTGTAAAACCGGATCCCAGTTCACTAGGCGCTTACCACGATAGATCAAGCCTTCTTCGTGTAAGCGCACGAACACTTCAATCACTGCTTGGGATAAGCTAGCATCCATCGTGAAGCGTTCACGACTCCAATCCGGTGAAGTGCCCAAACGGCGCAATTGACGATTAATCGTGTCACCTGATTCGCCTTTCCATTCCCATATTTTCTCGATAAAAGCAGCCCGCCCGAAGTCATGGCGGGTTTTACCTTCGGCATTCACACGCCGCTCAACGACCATCTGCGTGGCAATGCCAGCGTGATCTGTGCCGGGTTGATACAAGGTATTATTGCCTTGCATACGATGATAGCGGGTGAGAATATCGATCACGGTCTGATTGAAGCCATGCCCCATGTGCAAAGTGCCAGTGACATTCGGCGGTGGAATCATGATGCAAAAAGGCTGACCTACGCCACTGGGCTTAAAATAGCCCTGTGGCTCCCAAGTTTGGTAGAGACGTTGTTCAATATTTTTAGGTTGGTAGGTCTTATCCATATCCGCTCTTTTGCCAAGGACGCTGAAAAGAGCGGATTATAACCGGATTAATGAAAAAATTTTACTTTAACATCGCAGACAATTCGCGCAGAAGTTCTTGCCGACGTTGATCCATTTCTTGCTCATAGCTTTGATTCAGGTTTAAAACATTATCGCTATCCTGTTGCTCAGAGCGAATCGCATGCGCACGGGCTAAGCCAGCATATTCATCTTGGCCGGTCGCCGATTGTAGCTCTTCGATCCGTTGTTTTAAGCGCCGCTCAAAATGTTTCTGGTATTCTGCATTCGTGCCTGCTTTCGCGCGCTTAATTACTTCGCGATCGCCGGGGCGCACTAAGTCGGTTATCACTGGAATGCGTATGGTGCTTTCTAAATCTTGTCTGCTACTCATCTCGTATGCCAATAGTATTTTTTATGCAAGCAATGTCTTTACTCATCATAACTGATGATAGTCTAGATTATAGCCTTGCTTTCGATAAATTTGGTAACGTTTGCGACCAGCGACTAAAATACTTTCCTCCTGATCTAGCACTTCAGCCATCCTTTCAAAGCGCTCTAAGAAGCTAGGTATCTCATTGGACAGATTAATCAAAAAATCATATGGCTCTGGTGGTTCGTTGTCATGGCCGATTAAGACCTTTAAACCTTGTTCTGCGCTAGGTGTTATCGCATGGGGAATGAAACTAATATCGCTATAAGTCCAGAGTAACTCATCCATCCGCGTACTGGTGCTGAGATGATCGGTGTGAATATAAACATGCAAGTTTTGGGCGAGCGCTTTTTCTACTAACTTACAGGCCAGCAATAGCCGTGCCTGTAAATTGTTTGACTGTCCAACGTAAAAGGCAATCCGCGTCAATTATTGCGCCCGATTAATCAGCCATTGGCATAATAAAGGCACTGGGCGCCCCGTCGAACCTTTGGCTGCACCACTTTTCCACGCCGTGCCGGCAATATCCAAATGCACCCACGGATAATTCTCTGTAAAGCGTGCCAAGAAGCAAGCAGCAGTGATTGTACCAGCCGGTGGGCCGCCAATATTCGCCATATCGGCAAAATTACTTTTTAGTTGCTCTTGGTATTTTTCACCCATCGGTAAGCGCCAAGCCTCATCATTCGCTTGCTTGCCCGCTGCTAAAACTTCATTCGCTAGTTCATCATTATTACTTAGCAAGCCCGAAATATGATGACCTAATGCAGTAATGCAAGCACCAGTGAGGGTTGCAATATCAATCACCGCTTTAGGCTGATAGCGCTCCACGTAAGTTAGAGCATCACAGAGCACTAAGCGACCTTCTGCATCGGTATTGAGAATTTCGATGGTTTTGCCTGCCATACTGGTGACAATATCACCTGGCTTGCTGGCTTTACCACTCGGCATATTTTCAGCAGCGGCTAAGACACCGATGACATTGATCGGCAATTGCATAGCCACACAAGCTGCTAAACTACCTAAAACACTAGCAGCGCCGGTCATATCGAATTTCATCTCATCCATGGCAGCGCCTGGTTTGAGTGAAATCCCGCCGGTATCAAAGGTAATGCCTTTGCCGACTAGCGCAACGGGTGCATCCTCAGCTTTGCCGCCTTTATAGTGCAGGATGATCATCTTGCCCGGTTCTTCACTACCTTTAGAGACCGAGAGGAAGGAACCCATCCCCAATTCAGCCATATGCGTTTCTTCAAGAACCTCTACCTCAAGATTTGTCTGGGAATGAGCTAATTTAAGCGCTGTTTTAGCTAAATAAGTCGGTGTACATTGATTACCCGGACTATTGGCGAGATCACGGCAAAGCTTCATACCTTCAGCAATGGCAGCACCTTGATGTGTTGCTGTGGATAAATCGACTGCAGTCTGATGGGCAATAGTCCAGTTTTCTAAGTGAGGGGCTGGAAGTTCTACTTTGTTACTTTTGAAATCATTAAAGCTATAAACAGTATCAGCAACAGCAATCACTGCTTGGCGAACTGCAGTCTCGGCTGCTTCTGGTGCGGCTTCATCGGTTAAAAAAGAAACCACTTGCTTAACTTTGGTCGCTTTTAAATTTGCAGCCGCAATATGAGTGGCTTGGGTGAGGATCTCTGCATTCAGTTTGTCGCGCTCACCCAAACCGACTAATAAAACACGTTTAGCAGTAACGCCGGGTAATTGATATAACAGGCTAAAGCGTTGTTTTTCACCTGAAAAATCACCTAAGGCTAAGTGCTCGGTGATAGCGCCTGAACTAGCCGTGTCTATTACTTGTGCTGCTGCTGAAAGTTCATTAGCTTTATAAATGCCGACTACTACACAATCTGCATCGACCTGCGCGGCTGGTATCTTGGCCTGAAATTGATACTTCATGACGAATCCTTAGGTTTCTTTATTTTAAGTTAAGGCTCTATGAAAAAATTAAAGCGGAGCTAGTATAACGCTAATTAAGTCTAGGAAGTGTAATACCTATACTCTGGTATCGTTAAACGTTTTTCTGCTTAAAAACTAACTCACTGTGCGGACTAACTGTGTGCGTGAAAATCGATCATGCCATGTTAATTTTCTGGGATCAAAAATAGCGATCCAAAAACCGACACCGAGTGCCATCCAACTTAATAAAGCACCTACATAGCGAAAAAAGGCGTGCGTCCACCTAAGGGGTGAACCATCTTCAGTGACAACTTTAATTTTCCAAGCACGCATACCTAAAGTTTGACCGCCATGTGTCCAAAACCAGCCAAATAAACCAAAAGCGATCACTAAGTCTAAAATAAACAAAGCATTAGAGAGTGGTGAACCGGGGTGTAATTGGATACCCCCTAAATGGGCAACGCTGGTTGCAATAATACCGCCGAGAATAGCCGTAGTGACTCCGATGAGCATAGTGTCATAGAAAATAGCAGCCATACGGCGGGGAAAACTTACAAGTTCAGCAGAGACACTCATGCATAGGTTCCAAGGCTCAAAAACGTGGGCATCACTTTAGACGCTTCACTTTAATCAGGCAAGTAATCAAGCAAGTTTTGCTAAAGCAGAAAAAGTCACAGGTTCTGCATGACCTTTGCACAGGTTTGATGCAGAATCAGCGCCTTCAATTGACAGGACTAGCTGCTATTTATGAGTCGCTTATTGCGTTCGGGTGCGGTGATTAGCGCGATGACGATGATCTCGCGGATTTTGGGATTATTGCGGGACGTGGTGGTAGCACGTTATTTTCCGGTTGATGGTGCTACCGACGCTTTTTTCGTAGCCTTTAAAATTCCGAATTTATTGCGGCGCTTTTTTGCAGAGGGCGCCTTTTCCCTAGCCTTTGTACCGATTCTGGCGGAGTACAAGGAAAAGCAAAGCCGTGAAGCACTCCAAGATTTAATTGATTATGTCGCAGGTACTTTGGGCTTAATTCTGTTAGTGATTACGTCCTTAGGAATGATCGCGGCCCCTTGGGTCGTCGAGATTTTTGCCCCGGGTTTTTCTAAACAAGCAGATGCTCAACCTGAGTTAGCCGCAGAGATGCTCAGGATTACCTTCCCATATATTTTATTTATTTCGTTGGCGGGTTTAGTTGGCGGTATTCTGAATACGTTTAGTAAGTTTGCAATTCCAGCTTTAACACCCGCTTTGTTGAATGTGGTGATGATTGCCTTCGCAATTTGGGGGCCACCGTATTTTGCTGAGCCTGTCATGGCCTTAGCTTGGGGCGTGTTTTTTGCTGGGGTCGTGCAGTTTCTATTTCAGGTTCCGGCTTTAATGCGTTTAGGGTTGCTGCCTAAATTTAAAGTACGGCGGGCGCATGAAGGCGTTAAGCGTGTCATGCGCTTGATGATTCCCGCCTTGTTTGGCTCTTCAGTTGCGCAATTGAATCTGGTGATTAATACGGTGATTGCTTCTTATTTAGTCGTGGGGAGTATTTCTTGGCTGTATTACTCTGATCGTTTTGTCGAGTTGCCTTTAGCGATTTTTGGGGTGGCTTTGGGTACAGTGATTCTGCCCAAGCTTTCTAGTGATCATGCTAAAGCCGATGCTAGTCAATTCCGTAGTACTATGGATTGGGCATTACGCTTAGCCCTGTTAATTTCAGTACCTGCTACTTTAGGTTTAATGCTATTAGCTGAGCCGATTTTGGCTGCCGTGATGATGCATGGTGCATTTAAATGGGACGATGTGGAAATGTCGGCTTTGAGTCTGATGACTTATTCCTTTGGTTTACCCGCCTTTATATTGGTGAAAGTCTTAGCGCCCGGTTTTTATTCGCGCCAAGATACCAAGACTCCCGTGAAAATTGGCATTATTTCGATTTTTGCGAATATGGTTTTGAATGTGTTGATTGTGCTACCTTGGTTTTTTTCTGGTATGGCTGGAGCGCATGCAGGATTGGCTTTAGCAACGGCGTTAGCGGGGTATGTGAATGCAGGTTTATTGTTTCATACGCTATATAAAGAGGGTATTTTTGCCGCTCAAGGGGGTTGGTTGAAGCATTTACTCCGTATTGCCATCGCTTCAATCATCATGGGACTGGCGGTGTACTTAGTCTTGCCAGAGGCAACTTGGTGGCAGGATGCGAGTACAGGGCTGCGCTTAGGTGCTTTAGCGGGTTTAATTATTTTGTCGATGGCTAGTTATTTTCTGAGTTTGCGTTTAAGCGGTTTGTCCTTCCGGCAAATCTTAGGACGTTAAGCAGTGATATAGTTAAGGCTGAGTATCGCTGAGTCGGTTGAATTATTTTTCAGCTCAAGTCGCTCAAGTAATATTAAAAATTAGGAGATCATGCATGAAAAAATTAGCTATGACCATTGCTGCTTTATTAGCACTGGGTGGAGCTGCTTGGGTAGGTGCAACTTGGTATGTCGGTCAAGAAACCGAGAAGATTGTACGTGCTCAAATCGAGCAAGCCAATAAAAATAGTGCCGCTCAAGGCATCAGCCAAGAGTTAGTCAGTTATGATCGCTCACTGCTGGGGGCGCAAGCAGTAACGCGCTTACTGGTGACTGAGCCGATGCTGAGCCAGTGGCTGAATAATGCGCAATTTACCCATAAAATCCAACATGGCCCTTTATTATTAGCTAGTGATGGCCTTGGGGTATCTCATTGGGAAACGCACTTAGATACTGCTAGTTTACCGGCTGAGTCCAAAGCTTTTGTCGAGAAAGCTTTTGGCGGTAAGGATGCGTTTGTGGCTCATACCAAGATTGGCTTCGATAAAGTCATGCATTCCACGATGGCAGTTAATCCAATGGATTTTAGCCTTGATGAAGGCAGCACTCAGCTAAAGTTTGCTGGTGCAAGTTTAACAGCAGAAATTTCCGCAGAGCAAAATACTGGGCCATTTAGCCTGAAAGCTGCTGCTTTTGAACTGCGTGATCCGAACACGACTTTCACGATTCCAAGTATTGAAGCTGATGGTAAATTAGGACCAGTCGTCGGTGGCTTAGAAAGTTTCACTATTAAAGCACCGGGTATTAGCATTCTCGCGGCGGGTAAAACCGAGCCTGTCAAATTAGATGTATCGGCACAATCCACTACGGGCGAGCAAAACGGTAGCATACAAGGTAATGGCTCTTTCCAAATTGCCAATATTCAAGGTGCGCCAGATATACCTCTTAAGCAAGCTGATCTAAAACTTGATTACGCAGGTTTCAAATTAGAGGGCTTAAAGGAAATTCAAACCCTACAAATAAAAATGCAAAACTTGCAAGAGCAAATGCAAGTGGATGAGTCGGCCACTGAATTGCCAGAAGGTCAAAAGCAACAACGACAATTAGAACAGGAAATGCAACAAACCACTGAGCAATTATTGGATATTATACTGAATAAAGTGCTACAAGCGGGGCAATCTAAATTGCGTTATGATCTAAGCTTGACCTTGGACAAAGGTAAGGTGAATGGCTTAGCTGATTTGACTTATGCAGGTAGTAATAAACCACTCACCCTGAATGATTTGATGCTCTATGGCCCACAAGATTGGGGGCGTTTAGTGAAAGGCAGTTTGAGCTTAAGTACTGATAAGGCGGCAGTGCCTGAAGACATGGCGATGATGTTAGCTGCTCCACTTGAGCAAAAGTCTGTTGTAGAAGTTAATAATCAGTACAAACTGGATTTAAAACTCTTAGGCGATAAAGCTGAGTTAAACGGTGCTCCAGTTGAGTTTGCTGATTTACCCGCAAAATTCCTTCCACAAATGCCTAATCTGCCGCAAGATGCTGCTTCCGATTTAGGTATTCCTGCTGATCTGATGCAGCAAATTGAAGAGCAAGGTATGACGCCTGAAATTATGCAGCAATTAGAAGAAAGCGATGATGTGCCAAAAGAAACCATCGAAATGCTTAAACAATTGCAGCAAATGAATGGGCAAACCACTCAATAAAGGATTCAGAGATTGACTACTCGCTTACATCGCGTCTTTATCCAAGCCATTCCCTTGCTCTTTGTATTTTTATGGAGTACAGGGTTTATTGGCGCGAAGTATGCGTTGCCTTTTATCGAGCCATTTTATTTGCTGTTTATTCGTATGCTTTGGACCATAGCAGTATTTTTACTGCTATGTGTAGTATTGCGCGTGCAATGGCCGAGTTGGCAACAAGCTGGGCATCAAATGGTGACGGGCTTATTGCTGCATGGCTTGTATTTAGGTGGTGTGTTTGCAGCGATTAAATGGGGTATGCCTGCCGGTATTACGGCGATTGTGGTCGGTATTCAGCCCTTACTGACGGCTGTGCTAGGCTGGCGTTTATTTGGAGAGCGTTTGTTGCCGCGTCAATGGCTAGGGTTAGCTTTAGGCTTAATCGGTGTCACGGTCGTGATTCTCAGTACCCGTGGCTATGGCAACTTTGATTTCGCTTGGTCAGCGATAGCCGCTAGTTTAATTGCTTTGGCGGCTATTGTGATGGGTACGGTGTATCAAAAGCGTTTTGGTGGTGGTGTGAATCTGGTGGCAGGTTCGCTCTGGCAATATGTAAGTACCGCGCTATTTATGGGGCTGTTGGCGTATAGCTTTGAAACTCGCGTCGTGGTTTGGGATAAGCAACTGATTTTTGCCCTAGCTTGGTTAGTCTTGGGTTTATCCGTTAGCGCGATTTTATTACTCATGTATATGATTCGTGAAGGCGAGGCCGCTAAAGTCGCGAGTTATTTTTATTTAGTCCCACCGGCCACCAGTATTGAAGCTTGGTTATTGTTTGATGAGTCTTTACCACTGCTAGCGATGGCAGCTATTGCTCTCACGGTGGCTGGGGTGTATTTGGTTGTTAAAAAAACCTAAAGCTCGTTATGCTTAAATCTGTTTATTTTTAAGGATGCGTCCTATGTCGCCTAGCCATCATTTTATGACTTGTCAAAACTTTGAAATTCACTACACCGAATGGGGGCAAGCCGATGCTCCGGTGGTGATTTGTTGGCATGGGTTAACCCGTACTGGACGGGATTTTGATGAATTGGCTGAGGCTTTAGCCAGCAAATATCGCGTGATTTGCCCTGATACACCGGGGCGGGGTTTGTCGCAATGGAGTGATCAGCCACTTCAGCATTATAGTGTGCCGTTTTATGCACAAATCGCCTTAGATTTAGCGAATCAATTAGGGATTGAGCAGTTTAAATGGGTCGGTACTTCGATGGGCGGACTGATTGGGATGGTGGTGGCTGCAATGGCTCCAGAGCGTGTCCAACAGCTCGTACTGAATGATGTGGGGCCTGAAGTTCCTGTGGCAGCCGTCGAGCGGATTCGTACCTATGCAGGCTCACAGCCTAGTTTCAATAATGTCAGTGAATTAGAGGCTTGGTTGCGGCAGGTTTATATCCCGTTTGGGGACAATAGTGATGCCTTTTGGCGGCGCATGGCAATGACCTCCGCACGACGTACTAGCGCTGGTAAAGTCACCCTGCATTATGATGTGCGTTTAGTCGAACCCTTTAAAAATTATACGGGTGAGGAAACTTTATGGCCGCTGTGGTCATTAATTCTCTGCCCGACCTTGATTATTCGTGGGGAGCTGTCTGATTTATTATCGGCTGAGCAAGTTGAGCAAATGCTAGCTAGTAAACCACAGGCGAATGCCCAAGCGGTAACGATTGCGAAGGTAGGGCATGCACCGACCTTGGCGACAGCAGAGCAGATTGGGCTTGTGAGTAAGTTTTTGGATTAGGTATGAGTAGGCGGACTTGGCAACAATTTTGGTCTAAATGGCAAACTTATCAGCAGCGATTGAGGTTGACCGCCATCGCTTTTTTGTCCGCTTTACTAGTAGTTTTCGACTTATTAGGTGGCATAGAACTCATCGGTGATTGGTGGAGTAAATTATTCCCACCACCTCAGTTAAGTTTAGAAATAACGCCTAAAGATCAAATTATTCAGCTTGGCGATACGATTAACCTCAGCTATGTAGCGGCAGATTACGGCTATTTGAGTTTGTGGCAACAGGCCTTGCAGGGGGCTGTGACACAAATTTTACCCCAAACCCAAGGATCTACGCTTAAGTTGGATGCGAGTTTAAAAAGCCGCACTTTATTTAACTTGAAAGCTGAAGGTAAGCCGGATCGTATCAGTTTTATTTTACTGTGGACTGCAATTGCACGGTATAACCTTGCAGGCGCAAGGCTTGAGCGATCAATTGGGCATCATCAACGGCGTATTTCAATGCGCTGATACTAGGCGCGTATTGCTCCACCCCAACCACCACCGCGACTTTGCGAGTTTCTTGAAACTGCTCAGCAGCTGCAACCCGTTCCACATGGCGACTATCCGCCCAAACAGGCAAGCTCAGCAAGGCTAAACTTCCGCATACCCACCCGATCCACTTTGCTAATATGCCTTAACCTTGGTTTAATCCGATAGATTTATCCATTTTACTGATAAACGGTATAAATTCAGCAAGTTTTAAACTAATCCACTGCTAATGCGTGATTTTTATTCATAGCTTGCTACGGCCATTCATTGGTCGGATAGCGGCTCACTTGCTGTTGATCAGTGGAAATTTGTTCTCGCTTCCACCATGATATACAATGCCGTCATCATTCATCTAATGATGGGTTTTTTTATGCGTACTATTGTTGAAATTCCCGATAATCAACTGCTTGAGCTAACCCAGTTTGCAGCGGAAAAACAGGTTTCTCGTGCTGAATTGATTCGGCGTGCCATCGCCGAATATTTGCAACGCTATGCTTCGCCTATCGAAGATAAGGCTTTTGGTTTGTGGGCGCAGCGGGGCGAAGACGGTTTGGTCTACCAAGAACGCTTGCGTGGGGAGTGGGATTGATGAAAGCCCTGTTTGATACCAATATCTTGATCGACTACCTGAATGGAATCGAAGCTGCCAAAGACGAAATCAACCGTTACCCATCTATTGCCATCAGTGTGGTAACGTGGATAGAGGTGATGGTCGGTGCAAAGCCGGATGAGGAAAGCAGCGTTCGGCAGTTCTTGTCTTGCTTTGAACAAGTCCCGCTAAATGCGGGGCTTGCAGAGCGGGCAGTGACGATTCGCCGTGCAACCCGTATTCGTCTGCCGGATGCAATTATCCGTGCTAGTGCCGAAGCAGAACATGCTTTGTTGGTATCCCGCAATACCAAGGATTTCCCAGCCAGTGAACCATGGGTACGAGTCCCGTACATTTTATAGTTTCCGCTATACTTGCCTTTAAGCTGTATGACTTATTAGGATTTTGTTATCAGCTTCTCGCAAGCCGCTAAATTGAGTTGGACAAAATCATCCCACAATATGATAGCTTGATAATGAGTTGTGTATTGTTCATCGACTCGGCAAATGCTAGTACGGGTGTTGTAAATACAGCATAAGTTGCTGCTGTCATCGTAGTTTTTACTAGTAATGAGTGAGGCGTTTTAATGTTAGCCCAAGTCGTGTCCAATTTAGCTCTCACTGAAACTGAATATTTAGCTCAAGAGCAAACTGCTAAAGAGCGCCACGAATATGTGGCCGGGCAAGTGTTTGCAATGGCGGGGGCGAGTAAAACTCATAATGAAATTGCTCTGAACTTAGCGGTTGCGCTCCGCCGTTTAAGTCAAGGTTCTGGCTGTCGCGTATTCATGGCGGATATGAAATTACGCATCAGTCAGCGTAATAGCTATTACTATCCCGATGTCTTGTTGACCTGTGAGCCGAATCAAGAAGACAGTGAATACTTTGTAGATCGTCCTTGCCTAGTGATTGAAGTCGTTTCTAAATCCACTGAGTGGAAGGATTATCACGAAAAACTACTGGCTTATCAGTCGGTAAGTTCAGTAAAAAATTATTGGGTGGTTTCCCAAGATCGTTATGAAGTGACCTGTTTTTACCGTGATTTAAAAGGCGAATGGTGGGTAAAAACTTATACGGAGTTGGAGCAGACCCTAGTCGTTGAGTGTTTGCAAGCCTCAATAAATTTAGCTGAAATCTATACCAATATACAGTTGCCCTAAACCCTTAAGTCTATTCCCTACGTTCGTGCTCCAAGCTTGCAACTGCTATAATTCGCAGAGCCAAAACAAGAAGGATTAGCATGAATTACGACGGGATCGAGACCTTACCCTTACAGACTTACACCGAAAAAGCTTACTTGGATTATTCCATGTATGTCATTTTGGATCGGGCGTTGCCGCATCTAGGCGATGGCTTAAAGCCGGTACAGCGCCGGATTGTGTATGCGATGTCGGAGCTAGGTTTATCAGCCGCTTCCAAGCATAAAAAATCAGCACGTACCGTGGGTGATGTATTGGGCAAATATCATCCGCATGGTGATTCGGCTTGTTATGAAGCGATGGTGTTGATGGCGCAGCCGTTTTCTTATCGTTATCCACTGGTGGATGGACAAGGCAACTGGGGTTCGCAGGATGACCCGAAGTCTTTTGCGGCGATGCGTTATACCGAATCGCGCCTGACGCCTTATGCGAAAGTGCTGTTGCAAGAATTAGGGCAGGGCACAGTGGACTGGCAAGCTAATTTTGATGGGAGTTTAGAAGAACCTGTGACCTTGCCAGCACGGTTGCCGAATGTATTGTTGAATGGTGCAACCGGTATTGCGGTCGGGATGGCAACGGATATTCCCCCGCATAATTTGCGCGAAGTGGTGAATGCTTGTATTCATTTGCTCGATCATCCCACTGCAAGCCTTGCTGATTTATGTCAGTTCATTCCAGCACCGGATTTTCCAACGGAAGCAGAAATTATCACGCCTGCCGCCGATTTTCTCAGTCTCTACGAAAAGGGCAATGGTAGTTTCAAAATGCGCGCGCGTTATGAATTAGAAGAGGGCGATATTGTGATTACCGCGCTGCCCTATCAGGTATCTGGCTCGAAAATCTTGGAGCAAATTGCCCAGCAAATGCAGGCTAAAAAATTGCCGCTGGTGGAGGATTTGCGTGATGAGTCGGATCATGAGCAGCCCGTGCGTTTGATTATTGTGCCGCGTTCCAATCGGGTGGATGTTGAGCAATTGATGTCACATTTATTCGCTAGCACCGATTTGGAAAAAAGCTATCGAGTCAATTTGAATATGATCGGCTTGAACGGTCGTCCCCAAGTCAAAGACTTGCGCCAAATTCTGACTGAATGGCTGCAATATCGCCGTCAGACAGTCACGCGGCGTTTGCAATGGCGTTTGGATAAGGTCGAGAAGCGCCTACATTTATTAGCTGGTCTACTGATTGCCTTTCTCAATTTAGATGAAGTAATTCGGATTATTCGTAGCGAAGATGAGCCAAAACCGAAATTAATCAAGCGTTTTGAGCTAAGTGATCTTCAAGCCGAATATATTCTCGACACTAAATTACGCCAATTAGCGCGTTTGGAAGAAATGAAAATTCGCGGTGAACAAGCCGATTTGGAAAAAGAGCGCGAAGATATTTTAGGCTTACTCGGTTCGGATAAAAAGTTGACCAGCCTAATTCGCAAAGAATTAAAAGAAGACGCTAAATTGTATGGGGATGAGCGCCGTTCGCCGTTGATGGAACGCGAGGCTGCGCAGATTTTAGATGAAGCCGCTCTAACGCCAGCAGAACCCATCACAGTAATTTTGTCGAAAATGGGCTGGATTCGTGCCGCCAAAGGCCATGATATTGAGCCAGAAGCTTTGAGTTATAAGCAAGGGGATGGTTTTTTAGCGGCAGCCCATGGGCGCTCGAATCAACAACTCGTTTTGTTGGATAGCACAGGGCGTACTTATTCTTTAGCCGCCAATACGCTGCCTTCAGCACGAGGGCAGGGTGAACCGTTGACGGGTAAGCTAACTTTGCCGAGTGGTGCGCGTTTCACGCATACCTTGTTAGGTAAAGACAGTGATCAATATTTACTGTCTTCAGGAGAAGGCTATGGTTTTATCTGTTCTTTAGAGGCGATGCAAAGCCGCAACAAGGCCGGTAAGGTCACGCTGACAGCGGGCGAGAATGTTTCTATTTTGCCGCCAGTTGCTTTGCGTAATGTAGAAACTGATTGGCTGGCTTTGGTTTCCACTACAGGCTATTTGTTGTTAATCCGTGCCGCTGAGTTGCCTGTGTTAGCCAAGGGTAAAGGCAATAAGTTAATCAGCTTGAAAAAAGGTGGCTTGGGTATTGCTGATGAGGCTTTAGCATTCGCGTTAGTGCTAAGTGAGGGCGAACACTTAGTAGTGCATGTGGATAATCGGAAAAAGCCTTTAGTGTTAAAAGCGCAGGAGTTAACTGACTATCGTGGCGAGCGTGCCCAGCGTGGCAAGTTATTACCTAAGGGTTATCAGCAAGTGAGTGCTTTGGAAAGCCAAGGACGTGGATAAGGGGTACTTGCATCTGGGTAACTTAACCCTATTATTGACCTAAGTATAAGTATTCATAAGAGGTTGAACTAAGATGATGCGAATTATTCTGTTAATGCTCACTAACTTCGCTGTGATGGCAGTGTTGTTTGTGACCATGAACGTGCTTGCCGCGCTATTTGGCATCAATATGTCGCAGGGTAGTATGGGCGGCATGTTGTTTATGGCCTTGATTTTTGGCTTCGGTGGCTCCTTCATTAGCTTACTGATGTCTAAGTGGATGGCGAAAAAGAGTATGGGTGTACAAGTCATTGAGCACCCTAGTAATAATCAAGAACGTTGGTTAGTGGAAACTGTGCGTCGCCAAGCTGAGAGAGTTGGGATTGGTATGCCGGAAGTGGGTATTTTCTATTCGCCTGAACCGAATGCTTTTGCCACAGGGGCGAATAAAAATGCTGCACTCGTTGCCGTTAGCCAAGGCCTATTAGAGCGTATGACACCCGATGAAGTTGAAGCAGTCTTGGGGCATGAAGTTGGACATATTGCAAATGGCGATATGGTCACTCAAACCTTATTGCAAGGTGTGCTCAATACCTTCGTATTCTTCTTTGCACGCGTCATTGGCATGTTTGTCGATGGTTTATTACGGGGTAATAGCCAAGAGAATAGTGGGCCAGGGATTGGTTATTTTATTGGCTCAATCGTCGCTGAAATCTTATTAGGCTTTTTGGCGATGCTGATTGTCATGTGGTTCTCACGCTATCGTGAATTCCGTGCTGATGTGGCTGGTGCGGATTTAGCAGGGCGGCAGAAAATGATTGCTGCTTTACAACGTTTACAACGGGTGCATGAGCCACAGGATTTGCCCGGGGAAATGAAGGCTTTCGGTATTGCTGGCGGTCAGGGTTTAAGTCGTTTATTTATGACACATCCACCCTTAGAAGAACGGATTGCTGCTTTACAAGCGGCTCAATAGACCAGTAAAAGCCAAGAGAGCAGAAACTTTCTTGGCTTAACTCCACCCTCTCTTAAGCTTAAAAGGTTGAATAAGTCAGCCCCGCACTATAATTGGTACTGTCTAAATCGCCGCCGACATATTCAACTTCACCACGTAAACCTAGATTGTCATTAATTTTGCTTTGAATGCCACCGCCTAGCAGCATATCAGTGCCATCGGCTTCTGCAGTGCCATTAGTGCGTGCTTCCCAAGCTAAGAACCCCAACTTACCGAAGAAATCAAGGTTATCTTTTAAGGGCATAATGCCTAGAGCAGTGGCACTCAGGCCAGTCGATTCTACTTTATAGCTTTTACCATCTAGCGAGTTAGTGTAGCGACCGCTGAACATATTGTGATAAGCACCTTCAAGCGCAAAGTTTTCTAAGGGGCGATAGCCCACAAAAGTTTTCCACGAGGTACAGTTTAAATCGAGTGCATCGCAGGCATCTGCAGCATCGCCACCTAAGATACCAACGCCAGCACCGACATAAAAGTCAGCGCTGCCATCTTTAGTGGTATCTTCAGTATAGGAATAGTCATAAGCGTAGACACTACTACCTTGCGCCAATAGCAGAGCGAGCGCGCTACCTAATAAATACTTAGTCATGTTTTTCCCTGTGTGGTTTTAATGATGGGGTAGGGAAGGGTGCTAAGCGGGGTAGCCTAACACCCTGATTTTATTTTTATAAAGTGGAGAAAGTGGCACCGACTGAAACGATGCCGACATTATGGTCTTCATCATTAAGGTCTTGGCGTTTAAAGTGTTCGTATTCGCCACGTACACCCCAGTTATCATTCAACTTATAACTAGCACCGACACCCAATAAAAGGCTGGTTCCATCTTTTTCAGCAATATCAGTTGCGACCGCGCTTTGACCGGAGGTAGTGTCAGTAACGGTGGCTTTAACGGTAGCTTCTGATTTCCAGAACATAGCCCCGGCTTTACCAAAAACTTCAAAATTATCGACCACGGGGACGCTAGCAACTGCGGCTACACCAAAACCATTAGCTTTACCTTCAGCAGTAGGATCAGTAATCGTATATTGGCCTTGGGTAGTAGAACCTTTAACGGTTTCTTCCATCGTACCTAGACTATAGTAGCCGCCTTCTACTGCGAGCATGTCAGTGACTTTATAGCCACCATACAATTTAAAGCCGTTTGAAGAGCATTCGTTTTCAGCTTTCATCATACAGTCAGTGGTTGCTTGGCCAACGCTGCCACCGCCATACATAGTCCCGACTTCCATTCCATCGCCGGAGCCACCTAAAAGTGCACCACCGCCAGCAAATGCGCTACCTGCTGTCAGCATCACCGCTGAGAACAGAGAGAACATAGAGAGTTTTTTCATGTTAGTTGACCCCGTTTTTGTTTATTTTTAATTATTAGTTAAATTGCTATATCAAAAATATTGATGAGAGTAATTCTTAGTGGGTTTGTCGTAATTTGCAATCTTATGCAGGTTTGAAGGTAGGACTTTCCGATGAGTGGGGGAGATAAAACAGCTTGAAAAATAAAGGTAGTAGCAAGCAGTCCGCCTGTCTGTTTTAATGCAACTCGACAGGCGTTCTCAAGTCATAAATTGATTATTGGCAGGCAGGGCAAGCCCCCGTTCCGCACGCTGGCGCAGGCGCTGCACTAGTATCAGTGCTGGTCTCTTTAGTCGCTAAATTCTTTTTATTATCACTTTTAAAGTCAGTTTCATACCAACCGCCACCCCCTAAACGAAATGCAGCCGCTGTAATCTTTTTACTTAGATTGGCTGTATGGCAACTAGGGCAATCGGCTAAAGGGGCATCGCTCATTTTTTGCAAGGCTTCCATTTCGTGTCCACAAGAACTACATTGATAAGCATAAATAGGCATAATCAGTCTCTCCTGATATTCAAGTGCGGCAATCATAGGGACGCTCATCACTAAATTCAAGATGGCTAAAGCGGTCCTACCCAGATATAAATAGGATGCAACTATGCGTAATGTATTAGTCACTGGTTGTTCAAGTGGTATTGGTTATTGTGTGGCCAAAGGCTTGCGTGAACGCGGCTATAAAGTTTTTGTCACCGCTCGCAAATCTGCGGATATTCAACGCCTTGAAGCAGAAGGTTTTAAAGTGATTCCTTTAGAATTAGCTGATCCTAAAAGTGTAGAGGCTTGTGCACATGAGCTAATGTTGCGTACTAATAGCCAACTCTATGCGATTTTCCATAATGGTGCTTATGGACAAGCAGGGGCTGTGGAGGATTTAAGTCGTGAAACTTTGGAGAAACAATTTGCTAGCAATGTGTTCGGTTGGCATCAATTGACTAATTTATTACTGCCACTGATGCGCCACCAAGGCTATGGACGTATTATTTATAATAGCTCACTATTAGGTTTTGTAGCGCTGCCTTTTCGTGGGGCTTATAACGCGAGTAAGCACGCAGTGGAAGGCTTAGCGGATACTTTACGCCTCGAGTTATACGATACGGCTATTAAAGTCTGTTTGATTGAGCCGGGGCCCGTGGAAAGTCGCTTTCGGGCGAATGCGCTCAAGTCACTCCTAGACCATGTAGATATTGAAAAAAGTGTGCATCGCGACAAGTATAAAGGAGCGATTAAGCGCTTAGAGAAAGTTGGCTCTGCTGCACCCTTTACCTTGCCACCTGAAGCAGTGTTAGCGAAAGTCATCCATGCTTTGGAAAGCCAACATCCCAGAGCACGGTATCGAGTCACTTTCCCTAGTCGCTTATTCTATGTTTGTAAACGGGTATTACCGACGCGTTTATTGGATAAAGTCTTGTTAGCAGTGTCGCGTAAAGAAAATAGAGGGAGTGAATTATGAGTGACGTTTTAGAGTATCTTTTCTTTACCAGAACTATTGCTGATCAATTTGCTGCTGCTTTGCAAGAACGCTTGATTGCTTACCAAGAGGTCATTGAAGCGGTGCAAGAGGCTATTGTATTTAAAGTTCCTGAATCAGTCGGTGAACAGCTTTGGGACGAATTAGATGATTTATATGATGAACTCTCAGTCGCTGATCAGGCCTTATTAGAAGCAGCCATCGAGGATGATACTGCACAAGCTGCTGCGGGTGTTTATTTACAACTCGCTAATGGTCAGCAAACGATTGCGCAAGTTGATCCTGCCTTAGTCAATCGGATTCTTTCAGTCCTCAGCCTCGAAGAGTTTAACCAATTCCTTGATACGCTTGTAAAAAGCGTTGAGCAGCCGAATGCTGCTGCCATTTGCCAGCGGTAATTACTTTATCTGTTTTTTAATCAAAAAAATAGAGTTTTCATTTAAAAAATATTTCCCATCACTTGATAGTTTAAGCAACAAAAAGTTAAATTTTTAGTCTACATATTAATGGGCTTGGTTTTTTTGGGCTTTATTTGGAGGGGGATAGTATGGCACAGGGACTTAGTTTAAACATTGGCGTAAATTTTATTGATGCCAAGCATTATGGATCAGATGGCGCTTTACAAGGCTGTGTGAATGACGCTAACGCTATGAATAGCCTAGCTTTAGGTCAAGGCTTCAAGGCGCAAATCCTTCTAAATGAAAACGCTACGCGTGAAAACGTAATCCGTTCTATTAATCAGGCTGCCGCTAGCTTGCAGTCCGGTGATATTTTCTTTATTTCCTATTCTGGACATGGAAGTCGTGTGCCCGATACCAATCGTGATGAAGACGATGGAATGGATGAAAGTTGGTGTTTGTATGATGCCCAACTCATGGACGATGAGTTGAATGTATTTTGGTCGCGCTTTAAAGCGGGTGTAAGAGTTTTAGTAGTTTCGGATAGTTGTCACAGCGGTAGTATTACTAAACCCGGTGAGGCGGAGGTCATTTACACTCAACAAACTCCACGCTTTTTACCCCTTAAGCAGATGCAAGAAGCGTGGAAGGCGAATGAAGCTTTTTATACAGGTTTAATGCGAGATTTGCCTCGTGCAGCCCCCGCTATTCAAGCGAGTGTGCGTTTATTATCGGGCTGCCAAGATAATCAATATTCCTATGATGGTGAGAAAAATGGAGCATTCACTACTCAGCTTTTACAAGTGTGGGCGGGGGGGCGTTTTCGAGGTAACTATCAGCAATTTCATCAGAAAATCCTAGCACGAATGCCAGCGATTCAATCACCGAATCATTCGATAATCGGTGCGAGTGATCCACAGTTTGACCAGCAAACACCATTTGAGATTTAGTATTAGTTTTTATGTTTCTTGAACAAGGATTGCTTCAAGAAACTTAATCCTCATGGATGAACCTCAAAGCAGCTCGAAAGGCTTAGTTGTTTTATGGACAACACTGCTGAAACCACCCAGTATGATTTTTTTATTTCCTTTGCAGAGGATGCAAAGGAGTGGGTGTATGGGGTCTTAGTGCCAAAATTAGGACGTACTGGCAAAACTTTTGTTTTGATGGGAGAAATTACTGGTAACGCATGGGTTGATGATCTGCAAGCTAATATTGAAGCGAGTGAGAAAATACTTGTCGTTGTTACCCCCCAATATTGCACGAGTCAGCGCAATCATCTATTGCAATTAATGGCTTTCACTAAAGGTGCTGAACACAGAGAGTGGCCTGTTGTACCGCTTTTACTGAAATCAGTTGATCTAGAGTTATTTTTACGTTTTATCAATGGAGTCAATCTGACTCAATATCAAAGTGAAGAGCAATTAGATGCATTATTTGCTGTCCCACCACGCAGCCAAGAAGAACAGCAACAGTTAGATGGCTCGCCTTATCCGGGCATGAAAACTTTTGAAGAAGAAGATGCTAGTCGATTTTTCGGGCGAGAAGAAGCCATTGACCGATATGTTCAAGCACTAAGGAATGAACATATTTTAGTGCTAACCGGTGCTTCGGGTTGTGGCAAATCCTCTTTAGCCCGAGCCGGTATCATTCCTCGCTTAAAAGCCAAACATCAATTCTTGGTTAAAACGGTTCGACCCATTGATAAAGATTTAGATAGCTGGTTAGAGCAAGCCGAAAGTGCTTTAAAACATGGTGATGACTCAACCAAGCAATTTTTTTCCTTAAAGCAGCCTGATCAGAATTTTTTATTGTTTATTGATCAGTTTGAAGAGTTATTTTCTACTGAATCAGATGAACCTTCAAACTTTATACTCAGTATAAGAGCTAAGCAGCTTTTAGGTTTGCTAGTCAAATTGAAAAAGCAAGTCCCTAATTTTTATTTACTCATCACTTTACGTGCGGAGTTTTACCCACAACTAGCGCTCTGCCAAGCTTATCTTGATTTTGATAACTACTTGCAGCGAATTAATGCATTAAGTCGTGAGGGCTTAACTAATGCCATTACTAAACCAGCCTTAAAAAAATATGTCTATATTGATGAGCGTTTAGTGGAGCGCTTAGTGAGTGAGGCTGGTGATGACCCAGGGATTTTGCCGTTTGTGCAAGAGACCTTGCGTGATTTATGGGAGAAACGTTATGAGAATTATATTGGCTTGGAAGCTTATGAAAGTTTGGGGGGAAGTACAGGTTCAGGGCTAAAGGCATCCATTGCTGCGAAAGCAGATGCAGCTTATAAGGCCTTAATCTCGATAGATAAAGAACATTGTCTTGAAAAAGAGAGTATTACTAAGCGGATTTTTTTGCGTTTAATTCAGTTTGGAGAAGGGAAGCCGGATACTCGGCGACAGCAATCTATTTCAGACTTACGAAGTGATCAAGATACTCAAGGTGTGTTTGAAGAAACTTTAAGGCATTTATCTTCAGAGAAGTATCGCTTATTAACGGTGAGTCGTGGGGATGATGATGAGGATTCTAAGGTTGATATTGTGCATGAGGCTTTGATTAAGGCTTGGCCAATGTTGCAGGAATGGATTAGTAAGTATAAAAGAGCAGAGTTAGAGAGTCGAGATTTATTAAATAAGGTTGTTGAGTGGGATAGGAATTTATCTAAAAAAGCAGGTTTCTTAGATAAAACTCAATTGGATAATGCATTAAAATTAAAAGATGGGCTAGAGAAAAATGGTTTTTCTATAGAAAATAGGGTTGATGAATATATAAGGGCTAGTAGGTGCTTTAGAAAAAAGCAGTTAATTAAGAAGGCCACTTTTCCCGTTTTATTTGGGTTGATTGTGTTAAGTTATTTTTCTTTCAAGTTAATAAGTAATTATCTTATGAAACAAGAGGTATTAGCTTTAAATCCATTAATTGAAGTACCCGCTGGAATTTACACAATAGGCAGTAATCTGAAAAAAGATGAAAATTATTATCCAGAATGGAAAGTTGCTCTAAATAGTTTTGCAATGGAGCAATATGAAGTAAGTAACTATTTATATTGTTTATGCACCAAAGTTGGTGTTTGTAATATGGTGAATTATCAAATACAAGATCAAGTACAAGATGTTTGCGATGCTCCTAAAAATGAACCAGTTAGCAATGTTAATAATGCTGAGGCTCAGGTATATTGTGGGTGGCTTAATAGACGATTGCCCACAGAGATTGAATGGGAAGCAGCAGCTAGGACTGTAAAAGCATATGCCTATACATCTGGCTATTTTTTAGATTATGAATTGACTAAACAAGAAAATGATATTAAAACTTCAATATTCAAAACAGAAAAATCTAAAATGGGTTTCTATGGCCTAGGTAGAAATGTTATGGAGTGGACTAGTTCACCCTATATTAGGTATTGTGAAAATAATTTTGAGAAATTATTAACTGATAAGAAAATTAATGAATCATCAGTGCTTAGGGGTAATACATCAAGAGATAAGGCAATAAATAGTTTTTCTCATTTGTTACTTAATAGAAGTGCTGCTCTTTCTAATCAAAAGCATGTATTTATAGGCTTTAGATGTCTTAATGTAGATAAAGAGCGAGTGAATAATTTAAATGAAGTGAGATGTGATAAAAATGGGTATATTAAATTGGATCAAAGATAAATTTTCGAATATTAAAATTGGTGATAATGAAAAGCCACTAAGCACATCAACATCAACTAGCGAATTAAGATTAGGTGAAGTTTTTGAAAATCATAAGATTACACTTCATCCTAAAGAAGAAATAAAAATAACTATTGGTGGTAGCCTTTCAATTGAAAACGGTAAGCGTATTGGCGTAGGAGAGTCTTTCTCAAATAACCAAATAGATAATGTATCATTATTAAATGATAGTGGAAAATCTGTTAGTTATGAGATAACACGTATATGAGAAGCCTATCAAAAAATTACTCGCTCATCATCGGCATCTCCGCCTACCAACATATCAAACCCCTATCCGCTAGTGTCACCAATGATGCCAACAGCATCCATGCTTTAATCACTAGTGGAAGTTTAGGGTTATATGGCTCGGCTAACGTCCAGTATTTAACGGATGCTGAGGCCACTGGTGCGGCGATTCGTGCCGCTTTAAATAAATTAGCCACTGAATGCCTAACCGATAGCACCGTCTTAATTTATTTCTCCGGTCATGGTGCGCAACTTCTTGCTGGTGATCAGGCCGGAGCTTATCTTTTGCCCGTGGATGTCCGTTACGGTTCAGATGAAGAATTGGCGAATACCGCCATTTCAGGCAAAGAATTTAGCGAGGCTTTGCGTCAATTACGCTCAAGAAGAGTTTTAGTTATTTTTGACTGCTGTCATTCAGGTGGTATTGGTGAGACTAAAAGTCCTTATGGTACTGAAGTAAAAGCTGGTTTGCCGGATGAGTATTATAAGGTGTTGTCTAAAGGTTGGGGGCGGGTAATTATTGCATCCTCCCGACCGAATGAAGTTTCTTATGTGTATCAGGGCGATAAAAATAGTTTGTTTACTAAGCATCTATTGGAAGGATTGCAAGGTAAGGCTTTGGTAACAGGTCACTATGTACGTGTCTTTGATTTATTTAGTTATCTCCAGCCCAAAGTAATAGCGGAACAGCCTAATCAAAATCCACTCATTAAAGCCGAGGTCGAGGAAAATTTTCCAGTAGCTTTGGTGGCTAATCTACCGGTAGCAGTACTACCCAAGACCCCAGAAGATGATTATAAATATGATCTATTTTTAAGTTATCGGCATGTTGATCCCGATCAGCAGTGGGTCAAGAAGACATTAGTGCCCGCTTTAAAGGAGGCGGGTTTAAGTATTTGTTTTGATGGTGACTATCAGTGTTTTCGTGCAGGTGAGCCGATTATTAAGTCCATGCAAGCAGCCGTCGAAAAGAGCCGTTATACGGTAGCGATTTTCACGCCTGATTACGAAAATAGCGGCTTTACTGAGTTAGAGAATTTAATGGCTCAGCATTTAGAGACAGAAGCTAGTCAAGTAGCCGGTAAAAATAAGCGTTTAATTGGGGTTTTATATCGTGACTGTGATATGCAAAAATTGTCTTTACGTTTACGTTATAAACGCTTTGTAAATATGCTAGATCCAGTAGAGTTTAAGGAGGGGGTTGAACAACTGGTTTATGAGTGTAGAGAGGCTAGTTTTTAAAGGAGAAATAAATTGGACAGAAAGATATTTTTCGATTGTGTACGTAATTATCCATCGAATGGTAAATTAAGTAAGCGCCAAGTACAGGGTATGGAAATCATCTTAAATGAATGGGAGCTACGTCAATTACAAGATATACGTTGGCTAGCTTATATTTTAGCGACGGCCTATCATGAAACGGCGTTTACCATGGAACCAATTGACGAATATGGGAAAGGCCGTGGCCGTGAGTATGGTATCCCTGATCCTGAAACTGGGCAGGTTTATTACGGGCGTGGTTTTGTACAGGTCACATGGAAAGCAAATTATTTACGCTTTAGTGAGTTACTGGGGATTGATTTACTGAGTCAGCCTGAGTTAGCGCTGGAGCAAAGTGTTGCAACGAGCATTTTGTTTGAAGGGATGATAAATGGCTTATTTACAGGTAAGGCATTGCGCCATTATTTTCGGGAAGAAAGTGATTGGTATAATGCACGGCGGATTGTGAATCGTTTAGATCGTGCCGAGCAGATCGCTCGTTATGGGCGTGCCTTTTGGTATGCCTTGCTGATGGCCGCAGGCGAAGTTGAACAGGCTTTGTTAGTACCTAAAAATCCGGAATATAACGAATCCGAGGGGTTAGCTGTCGAGGTGCAAGAATTAGCACGCCAATTTCGGCAGGCCAAGGAGTTTGATTATTGATTAATCAGTCTACATTCAGGCTTGATAGTAGCGCCTAAACAGCTCAATAATTCTTGTGACATCTTCTGCTGAAACGCCTAAATGCAATACACAACGCATCCACGGTTGTTGCCAGCCAATGCGTACTCCATTTTCTGCCATGAACGCTTGTAAAGGTGCATGATCTTCAGGGCGTGGCTTAATAAAGAACATATTCGTTTGTAAGCGCTCTTGATCAACTTCTAACTGTGGTAGTTGCGCTAAGGCTTCGGCAATGATGCGAGTGTGTTCATGATCAAGTGCTAAGCGTTCAATATTATTTTCTAGCGCATAGAGACCTGCACCGGCTAACATGCCACTTTGACGCATGCCACCGCCTAAAATTTTGCGTTGCCGCTTAGCATAACGAATTAGTTTTTCCGACCCCACAAGTACTGAGCCTGCAGGTGTACCTAAGCCTTTGGATAAACAGATGGAAACTGAATCCATGGATGCGGCTAATTCGGCGGGCGTTGTGTTTTGTTTAACTACCGCATTAAAAAAGCGTGCACCGTCTAAGTGAACGGTTAAACCGCGTGCATGGGCTGCTTCAGCGAGTGCATTTAGATGCACTTGATCTTGTACACAGCCAGATACGGTATTTTCTAAAGCGAGTAATTTGCTAATCGGATCATGAATATCGTCGGGCTTAATAGCCGCGAGCAGGTCTTTAATGTCAATCCGTCCTAACTTGCTAGTGGGCAGAGGATGCATCGCAATCCCGCCTAGAACGGAAGCACCCCGCGCTTCATGTAGGAAAGTATGGTAGTGCTCACCAACGATGACTTCCTCTCCGCGCTGACAATGACAAAGTAGCGCTGCCAAATTGCTTTGCGTACCACTAGGAAAAAATAGAGCTGCTTCTTTATTTAGCAGGCTCGCTAAACGCTGTTCAAGGGCTTTAACGGTCGGATCTTCTTCATAAACATCATCACCTAAAGGTGCATCAACCATCGCTTGCTTCATGGCCGCCGTAGGTTGGGTGACTGTATCACTGCGTAAATCAATCATGCGTTTATTCAAGTTCAACAAGGGTTGGTGATGTACATATTGGCTCATTGAACAGCTCCAGGAGGAATCGAATAAGTACCGACAACATGGGCAACAGGTTCTGCGTTGCCTACTGAATAAATATAAACTTCGCCTATGACTAGGCGTTTGCCCAGCTTTAAAAGCTTACATTCACCAATGAGATCGGCATTCGCAGCGGGCTTATTGAGGAAGTTGATTGATAAATTTGTAGTGACTGCTAGAGCCACTGGGCCGAGTTCATGCAGGATCGCTATATAGATGGCAATATCGCCGACTAAGACTTGAGTAGGGCCAGATACCGTCCCACCCGGGCGCAAATGATTATCGTCTACGGGTTGGCGCACCCGACAGGTTTTAGTGCCAACGGCTTCGATCACTACATTGGTCTGTGGAAATTCCTGGGCAATAAAGGCGCGAATGGCAGCTAACTCCATGCATTTTCCTCTGGCAGTTCCAACACTGTCGCTTAGTTTGCTTACTTAACTACTAGCTTGATCATGCCAAAGGCTTAGAAGCAATGCAATTTAGTGCTGTTGGAGCGTGTCTATTCTTTATGTGATTATAAAAAAAAGGCAACCCGAAGATTGCCTAAAATGCAGAAAGAGACGGTGTAGTCGTTAACTCAATTTAACGATGCCGATTAGGTATATGGCGAATAGGGGTATACCCACCATGGCGTGGCATTGGGCGTTGATAGTGACGGTTACTTAAACAATTGCGTTCCGCTCGGGTAACTCGTCCATCAACCCGCACACAACTATTGCGATAGTTAACAACGCGATGATTTTGGCGCTGATAATGCACCACAGCAGCACGGGTAGGAGCAGGGCGATGATAGCCGGAATAACCCACACCACATTGCGATGCGCTAGCGCCCGTACCAACTAGCAGTAAACTAGTACCGAAAATAGCCAAAGATAATAATTTTTTCATGCAAATACTCCTAGATTTGTGGTTGGGTAAACTCAATAACGCACAAACTGTCTGATTGGTATACAAGTCTAAATAGAGATTGCGCAGAAAATACACGAGATAATGTGCAAATAATAAGGAAGTTGAAAGTTGTATAGTGCCTTTGATCCACTGAATCAATGCTATTTTCTGCAACCATCTTAAAGCTTAGACCGAAAATCGGAGTTATTTTCTAAAATGGCTCAATTAAATCTAATTTAAGCTCTAAAATAATTTTGTTTAATTGTGGTTAAATTCTAATTAAGGCTTAGTTTAGTGAACTATCGTCCTGAAATTGACGGTCTACGTGCGCTTGCCGTAGTTGCCGTGATCTTGTTTCATATGAATTTTAATCTATTCCAAGGTGGTTTTCTTGGTGTGGATCTATTTTTTGTGATTAGCGGCTATCTCATTACTAACTTAATTCTTAATGAGCTAAAGTTTAATGATTTTAGCTTGGTAGGGTTTTATGAAAGACGAGCAAGGAGAATTTTACCAGCTTTATTAGTGGTACTCTTAGCGACTTATGCTTTTTCGTGGTTTTTTATGTTGCCTGATGCACATCGTGCTATTGGGCAATATGTAGTGGGTAGTTTAACTTTTTCTTCCAATTTACTATTTTATATCCAAAATAAAAACTATTTTAAATTAGGTGAAGAGGAGAACCCGCTCCTGCACACTTGGAGTTTAGCGGTTGAAGAGCAGTATTATATTTTATTTCCATTACTTCTCTTGTTACTTTGGCCGAATAGAAGGATCTTGCTCGTAGTTTTAGTGACTATTGGTATGGCCAGTATCCTAACCGCTAACTGGTTGCTTGCTCAGCAAGCTTTAGCCGCGTTTTATCTGTTACCGGCCAGAATCTGGGAGCTGTTGGCCGGAGCTTTAGCGGCTATTTATCTTAGTAGTCAGCTCATCCAGTTCAAGCCTATTCATCATTGGCTGGGATTACTAGGGTTAGGGCTGATGGTTTTGCCGATTTTTCTGTTTAATGCCCATACTCCTGTACCCAGCTTCTATACCCTTATTCCAGTACTAGGCTGTGTATTAGTGATTATATTTGCGCAGAAGGGGGCTTGGGTTCAACGCTTTCTTAGTCAGCGCTGGATCGTGGGACTGGGGTTAATTTCTTATAGTGTGTATTTATGGCATCAACCCATTTTAGTATATACGCAGCTTATGTTGGGATCGCTTAGTACCGTGACTAAGCTAGGCATTTTGTTCCCCATAATGTTGGTTTTCGCTTATTTAACTTGGCTTTTAGTAGAACAGCCATTTAGGAATAAACAACAAGTTTCTCTCAAGCAATTAGTTGCTTGGGTAGCACCGGCGAGTCTGATGTTAATTAGTTTAGGGGTGCTAGGGCAGTTCACCAATGGTTTTGAAATGCGCAGCCCTCTGTTCCAGCGCTTAGCAAGTAATGCCGGTTTTGGCAAACAGTGTAATGGTAATTTTCAATACCAAGCGGCTTGTGCTTCTTCGCAAATGCCTGCAGTTGCTACCTTGGGAAACAGCTATATGGTGCATTTCTCGAAAAATCTGACTGAACAGTATGCAACTGCAGGTGTTTTGCAACTGACCAAAGAAGGTTGTGAGATCGGCCTGATTGAGAAAGACGTCGCTTTACATCAAAACACTTGTGTTGATTTTTACAAGAAGGCACTTCAGACCATCGAAAGCTTAGCTAGCATCAAATTGGTGATAATGTCTTCACCCTTTAATGGGGTATTGGATGAGGATTATTATGCTTCCCTGCGCAGTATCATTGATAACTTAAATGAGCAGGGTTTGCCAGTATTGCTGCTTGGACCCACCCCTGATGCACCTTTTAATGTAGGGCGCTGTTTGGTCAAACAATATTATTTACCTTGGCTAGCAACTAGCAATACATCCTGTAATTTTGAGGTTAGTGCTCAGCAACTTAAGAAGGTAGCTAAACTTCAAGAGCTGGCTCAACAAACTAAAGCAGCTAAGTTCATCGATCTGACGGAAACGATCTGCTCCAATTATCAATGCCAAATGCTACGGGAAAATGGGATATTGATGTATACCGATCAAGGGCATTTAAGTGTCGAAGCCTCTAGTTATGTACTGAATCAGCTTAAGCACGAATTGCCCAAGCTGTAGTTAATCTGGACTTAAGTTAGAGCCTGAACCAAGAAGACACTAGAAACTGTATGCTAGTTAGACTCATGTTATGCTGTGCGTTTTTGTTTTACTGAGCTGGTATTTTGGATAGTCAACAAACTGAACGCTATTATCGAGAGGCGCCTGCAGCTCGCTACGCAGTCTTAATTATTGTCTGTATTAGCAGCTTTTTAACCCCAGTTTCTTTATCTGGCTCTTTTGTTGCTGTTCCAGCTATTTCAGAGGATTTGCATGTCAATGCGGTCTATGCTAGTTGGATTCCTGCGACTTTTCTCTTAAGTAATTTATTAATGATGTTGCCTGCTGGGCGTTTAGCCGATCAATATGGTCGCAAACGAATTTTTTTAATAGGTGGTGTGTTATTCAGTATTGGCTGTTTAATTGCAAGCTTCGCACAAACCATTGAAGTTTTGTTAGTTAGCCGCGTGGTGCAGGGTATTAGTAGTGCCTTATTTTTTACTACTGGCATGGCGATTATTACTAGCGTCTTCCAACAAGGGCGCGGTGCCGCTTTAGGTTGGTTAGTTTCTTCGATCTATTTAGGTTTGACCTGTGGGCCTTTATTAGGTGGCTGGGTGACGGAACAGTTTGGTTGGCAGGCGGTCTTTTGGTTTCCCTTACCTTTAATGCTCATGGTGCTGGTGCTCGCTGCCTTGAAAATGAAAGGCGAATGGCGGAATGCTCAACCAGATCGCTTAGATTTTATCGGTACTCTGTATATGGCCTTGGGTATGACCGGTAGCTTCATCGGTTTAAGTAGCTTGCCTGATTGGAAAGCGATCCTTTGGCTGGGTCTGGGGATCAGCTTTATGGTGATCTTTGTGCGCCATTGCTATACCGCTGCTAGTCCTTTAGTGCGCTTAAACTTAGTGCTTGAGAATAAACCATTTTCGCGGGCTTTGGGTGCATCTATCATGGTGTATGCAAGCAATTATGGCTTGGTGTTTTTACTCAGTTTGTATTTGCAATATAACCGTGGGATGACACCGACCGAGGCAGGGCAAGTTTTAATGGTGCAAGCGATTGTTATGACAGTGTTAGCGCCTTTAGCCGGACGTTTATCCGACCGCTATCGCCCGCGTTTATTGGCGACTTTGGGTTGCTTATCCATGGTGGCCGGTTTAGCTTTATTGGTGGTTACCGTTGGGCCGAAGACGCCGATTTGGATTATCCTTATTTGCTTAATAGCCTTCGGGATTGGTTTCGGTCTGTTCTCTACTCCGAATAGCAATAGTGTGTTGGGTTCAGTACCTCCTGAACGCTTGGGAATGTCCTCGGCTTTATTAAATTTATCGCGTCTATTAGGACAAATGTTTGGAACGGCGATTATTACTTTACTGATGTCGTTGATGATTGGTCAGGCCAAAATCACTCCGGAGTATTATGCCGGTTTAATGGAAGTGGTACGTTGGGCAGTCGGTTTATCCTTAGTGTTTGCCTTAGCAGCGGCGTATTTTTCCAAAGAGCGCTCTGTAGCTCTAAGTACTTAAAAGCTTATAAAAAAGAGCCAGCTCCTTGCGGAAACTGGCTCTAGCCCCTCAAACATTCCTAAGTGCCCTGTGTGTCTTACTTAAGGTAAGCGCTTAAGCCATTTGGCACAGCACTAATACTCACAAAAGTTTTAGCGTTTTCGTCATGGTGATAGCTGCTGTGCTTATCCTCATAACGGTCGTGATCATGATCATAATGATAACCACGTGCCACGATACGGTTGTTGGTCAACTTATAAATATTGCGTTTTAAGTTGCTTTCTTTGCGTTCCAGTGAATTACGTTCTTTATTAGTCAAACGATGGTCTTTTAAGGCCATTTTCAGTGAATAACGTAAACTTTTCAGTTCAGAGCGCAGCATACGTTCTTCGCCGCGCGTTAATTTGCCAGTTGCCACACCGCTATCAATTCGCGCATCTAAAGCGCCTATATTGACAGGGCTGGAATGATAACTCGGCGAGGCCATCGCTGTAGAAGAGCCTATGACTGCGCCAGCGATTAATAAACTTGAGAGTAGCGTTTTGAGTTTCATGATATTTCCCTAGTAACTTGGTTTAAAGTTTTCTTGTCTTGACAGGGATAAAGATACGCGCTGAATTTGTGGGAAAAATGCGCTAAATGTGGAAAGAAAGCGTAAGGCTGATCCCTTATTTAGGGGATGCTAAGTGAGGTATGTAGGCTTTGTAAGCTGAAGAATTCATCGGTAGGGCTTTAACAATGGACAAACACTCACCAGTGCAAGCCACCTAAATTATCTTAGGTGGCGCACAGCAAGGTTTAAGGTTCTTGCTCAGTTTTACCCCAAGTATCTTTCAAACCGATAATCCGATTAAACACCGGCTTATCCGCACTGGAATAAAGCGAATCGAGAATAAAATAACCTTCACGTTCAAATTGATAGCGATCATCTGTTGTTGCTTTCGCTAAACCGATCTCAGCCTTACAACCTTGCAAAATAGCTAAACTATGCGGATTCATAAAGTTTAAAAAATTCTTATCGCCTGCATCAGGGGCTGGGTCAGAGAATAAACGGTCGTATAAGCGCACTTCACAATCAATGTGTTCACGTGCCGATACCCAATGAATCACGCCTTTGGCTTTCACACCATCCGCAGGGTCTTTGCCGACGGTATCTTCAATCACGCGGGCGCGTACCTCGATAATATTACCACTGGCATCTTTAATCGCTTCATCCGCTTCGATGACATAGGCATTTCGCAAACGTACCCGCTTACCCAATACCAAACGCTTATATTGCTTATTCGCAGCTTCACGGAAGTCGTCTTGATCAATATAAATTTCGCGGCAGAACGGCAACTCGCGATTACCCCAATCTTCGCGTTGTGGGTGAATCGGTGCGAGCATAGTTTCAGTTTTGTCTTCAGGATAATTGGTCAGGGTGACTTTCAAAGGATGCAACACGCACATGGCGCGTGGCGCAAGGGCGTTTAAGTCTTCGCGTAAAGCATATTCGAGCATGCTAATGTCAATCACGCCGTCGACTTTAGTCACACCCGCCATTTCACAGAAATCGCGTAAGGCTTTTGGGGTGAAGCCACGCCGACGCATACCGGCAATCGTCGGCATCCGTGGATCATCCCAACCATCCACATGCTGTTCATCCACCAATTGCTTGAGTTTACGCTTACTGGTGACGGTGTAGTTCACATTCAATCGCGAGAATTCATATTGGTGAGGTTTAGCCGGTACAGGCAAGTTATCAATACACCAATCATACAAAGGTCGATGCGCTTCAAACTCTAAAGTGCAAATCGAATGCGTAATCCCTTCAATTGCATCACTTTGACCATGTGCATAATCGTAAGAAGGATAAATACACCATTTATCACCAGTTTGATGATGCGAGGCATGCTTAATCCGATACAAAACAGGGTCACGTAAATTGATATTCGGTGAACTCATATCAATTTTAGCGCGCAAAGAGCAATGTCCATCAGGGAATTCGCCCGCGCGCATTTTTTCAAATAGAGCTAAATTTTCTTCCACTGAGCGTTCACGATAAGGACTATTTTTACCCGGCTCAGTCAACGTGCCCCGATATTCGCGCATTTGTTCGGCATTCAAATCGCAGACAAAGGCTTTACCCTGTTCGATTAAATACAACGCCCATGCATGCAGTTGATCGAAATAATCCGAGGCATAGCGTACTTTGCCATCCCATTGATAGCCCAGCCATTGCACATCTTTTTGGATAGATTCGACATATTCTTCATCTTCTTTGACCGGATTGGTGTCATCCATGCGCAAATTGCACTTGCCACCATAACGTTGGGCTAAACCGAAATTCAGCCAAATCGATTTAGCATGGCCTAAATGCAAGTAGCCATTCGGTTCAGGGGGAAAGCGCGTTTTAATTTCGCTGACCGCATGGTTAGCGAGATCATTTTCCACGATGCGCTCAATAAAATTTAGGGGACGGCTAGTATCGCTCATAATTTTTAGCTTTTTTCAGTGATTGCAATGCCAGAATTAGACTATGTGCTCGACGGTATGTCTAGTGTAAAACTTTCGAGCAATTTTTCTCTGCGCCAGACGGTAGAAATCCTCTAGTTGTGCGGCGCAAAATAGCTTGAATACTAGCAGATTTTTCAGGTTATACTGTGCCTCCGTCATTCGGAGGAGTACCTATAATGGATCAAAAAGATAGCTCAAGCGCTAAGCTTAGCAAGCGCCGCACCGTCACTACACTACGTAAGATGAAGCAAGACAAGGAAAAGATTGTCATGCTCACCGCTTACGATTCCAGTTTTGGGCGAGTGTTAGATGAGCAAGGGGTTGATGTGATCCTCATTGGGGACTCGCTCGGTATGGTGATTCAAGGCCATCCAACCACGATTCCGGTCACTGTCGATGACATGATTTATCACACGCGTGCGGTGTCAGCCGTCGCACAGACTGCTTTAGTCTTAGCCGATTTACCCTTTATGAGTTATACCTCGTCAGAAATGGCCTTACGCAATTGTGCGCGCCTGATGCAAGAAAGTGATGCGCAGATGGTCAAACTTGAAGGGGGCGCCCCTCAAGTCGCGACGGTCAAGCAACTGACCCATCACGGTGTACCTGTCTGTGCACATTTAGGCTTGCAGCCACAATCGGTGCATAAACTGGGTGGTTATCGCGTGCAAGGCCGTGACGATGCAGTGGCTAAGCAAATGCAAGCGGATGCTTTAGCCTTACAGGATGCTGGTGCAGATATGATTTTGCTGGAATGTGTGCCTGAAGTCTTAGCCACTGCTATTACCCAAGCGGTTGAAGTACCGGTGATTGGAATTGGTGCAGGACGTGGCTGTGATGGGCAAGTGTTAGTATTACACGATATGTTAGGACTCACACCACGTGCACCTCGCTTCTCACAGAATTTTATGCAAGAAGGCCGCACGATTCAGCAAGCAATTCGCGCTTATGTGGAGGCCGTAAAATTGGGTAATTTCCCTGCTGATGCACATTGTTTTGTGTAGTAAAGATTAAAAAAGACTTGAGAGGACTTAGCATGCAATTAGTGCATCAAATTGAAGCATTGCAAGCACAAATTCGCGCTTGGCGTACTAGTGGTGAAACTATTGCTTTTGTACCAACAATGGGCAATTTGCATGGCGGACATTTAACGCTAGTGCAACGAGCTAAAGAAATGGGTACGAAAGTAGTAGTGTCCATTTTCGTGAATCCCGCCCAATTTGACCGCGCTGAAGATTTGGCGGCTTATCCCAAAACCTTGGATGCAGACTGCGGTTACTTAGCCAAATTGAACACCGATTTAGTATTCGCACCAACCCCAGAAAGTATGTATCCCACCGGCAAGCTACGTACTAAAGTCGAGGCACCGGGCATTAGTGATATTCTTGAAGGTGAAAAGCGCCCTGGTCACTTTACGGGGGTCGCTACGGTGGTTTGCAAGTTGTTTAATTTAGTGGAGCCAGATATTGCGATCTTTGGGGAAAAAGATTTCCAACAATTGCTGGTAGTGCGGCAGATGGTGAAAGACTTAAACATTAACGTGCAAATCGTTGGTGTAACGGCCGTCCGTGAACCCGATGGCTTAGCGATGAGTTCGCGCAATGGTTATCTGACTCCCGAGCAACGTCAACAAGCGCCATATTTACATCAAACCCTGCAAGAAGCGGCACGGCAAATTGTCGCTCAAGGTCAAGTGACGGATGAGGGCTTTGAGTCGATCCAGCAAATTATGATTGGGCATTTAGCTGAGCATGGCTTTCGTCCTGAATATTTTGAAGTACGGCGTGAGAATGACTTACAAGTACCCAGTTTAGGTGATGAAAATCTAGTGATTTTGGCTTCCGCATGGCTGGGCAAAGCGCGCTTAATTGATAATGTGCAAGTCTTCTTAAAGGACGGACGAATTGTTTGATCCCATTTCAATCTAGTTAAGGTTTTGGGCTATTCTGGTTGAATAGCCCAGTTCTAGCCATTAGTTAGTTGCTACATTTTAAGCTAATGCTAGTGACAGCAACTTTCAGTTCTTTAGCAAAACCCTCCACCCGAATTTTTCGCTCACCGTTTGCTTTTGGTAGAGTGATCGTTACCGCATTATTGCTGACATCTTGTGAGCCAGCCGGGCGATTATTGATATACCAGTCCACCCGATCAATGGCTTTGGTGCTGACTTCTAAGGTACAAGTTGCTGCATTGGTTTTAATGCTAATCTGATAATGCGACTGAGTGATCAGTAGTTTAGCAGCATGGTTAATCAAGTCTTGATTCGTGCCTAAAATGTCGGTGCGTGTCATATAATGGCGTTCATCAGGTTCGACGCCAAAGTCTTCGAGAGGTAGCCCTGCTTGTTCGCCAACCCTTAACATGCGGCGGCTGGAGACACGAAAATCGGCCATGCGTGGCAATTCGGTAAAAGCTTTAGCCAGGGTATTCGTTTCAGTTCGACCAGGAGCTTCCGCTAACACACGTAAGACTAAATGTTGCCAAACATTCGCTCCCCCCGCGCCTGTATTATCACTCGCGCCCAAAATCTTGCCGACTTTATTATCTCTAAATCCTGCTGCAAACATATCGGTCGCACTATAGCAATGTGCATCAGTAATTAAGACCACCGGGCCGGTGTAGATTTGCCCAATATCATTCGCTTCTTCTACGGTAGTGATGGCATGGGCGGTCGAGTAAAGAGTACCAGTCACTGGCGCTTGTTTAAGAGAAGGTACCCAATCTTTTAGATTAATCTGCGGTGCAATCGGTGAGGGCGAGTTACGAATACACAGCTCACGGATCAGCGGAGTACTAATAAATTGTGCCCTTTCGGGTTCCACAGGGTGGGGCGTGAAAATTTGTAGTAAACGTTCAGCCGCAGTAATTAAGCCTCCCGGATTGCCACGTAAATCAAGAATTAAGCCATTTTGCGGCAGGAGGTTTAAGAGACGAATAATCTCCTGAATAAAGGCCTGATCATCCTGCACCATAAAGGAGAACAAGCGTAGATAAGCAAAGCTCCCACTCGGCGTCGTCACTGAACGGGCAGTAATATCCGGCAATAAGGATTTTACTTCAATGTTATCAGCCGCGCGCCGTCCGGAAACTCGGCGTCCATGAGGTTTCATTTCGACAAATAATTTTTTGCGTGCTTGATTGATATATTCGCCTTCAAGCTGATTACCCAGCAGAAAGTCGCGATAAATCGTGGATGGATCAGGGCGAATGGGCAATAGGGTATCTGGACTCGGTATCACTCCTAAATCGACTCCTAAACCGCTACTCGGTTTTATCAATAACCATTCAAAAGAGGTTTCGAGTAATTTGTCATCGGCAGTTTTGTATTGCAGATAAAGGCGAGTTTCTAAAGGTGGAAGATTAATGGCTAAGGAACGAATCGTCAGGGAGCGTAAACCCACAGCATAACGCGCTGCGGCATTACTTCCCCCCCCTTGCTCACCATTTAAGCGAATCGCCTCTATAATAGGTAAGCCATTCCAAGTGATGAGTTCGACGCCAGCTTTAAAGGTATCAGAAGCGGGAACAACCCCACTGATTTTGGTAATTAAATAATGCGCTTGTTGTTGCTCATCAAAATATTCTTCGACTAAGAAAGGTAAAATAGCTGTGAGTGAGTTATAGGGGGCGGGTAAAACATAATTGGTATGTAAATCGTGTAGGCTAGTGAAAATCGAGAGGAGTTCACGATGGAATTCTAGCTCACTTTTCACTACCGGATCGCTAGGATTTTCGAGGCGATATTGCAATAAGGTTAAACGCTGTACCGGATCAATCGCATACAGAGCTTTTTTTAGATAAAGATGCGCGTAGACCTGTTCAAGTAGTATTTTGGCTTGATCAACGAGTATGTGTTTATCGGTGAGGGTTAGGCCAGCATCTTTGGGTAAGTTGTCGGCTAAACGCGGCAGCCCAGCGGCAAGTTCTACCATGATATGCTCCCCAGCGTGTTGTTGGTTTCGTTTAGACAGTATACTCTGCCGGTTCAAAAAACAGTGGGAAATTCAATGAGGCTTAGGCTGAATATGCAAAAGCAGATGACATTTAACTATTTATTAAGTGCTATTTTAGGGTTTGGATTATCAGCTAATGTGTCGGCTGAGTTTAAGCAGCGTTCTTATATAGCGCTTAGCCAAGAGCAAGGGCAAATTCTATGGTTGCAAACGGGGGCAAAGTCTAGTCTCAATACCTTTAATGGACAGACAGGTGCTTTAGAGCAGACTATAGATTTAACAATCAAACCTGAGCAATTGATCATGGGTTTTACCCCTGATGGCTTTAAAATAGCGTTATTAGAATCTGGCGGGCTAAGTATTCTGCATCGTACCGGCAAAACTTTACGTACGGTAAAAGTACCGAATTTGCCTAAACTACCGAGTAGTTATCAACCTGCCACGGCGATTACCAATGCAGCTGGTACTGCGCAACTCTTTCATGATGCCCAAACTCAGCAGTTACGTGTGATCCACACGGGCAATGGCAGGGAACTAGCAGTGGTTGACTTGCCTGAAGCGCGTTTATTGGCCTTAGGTTTAGATGCAAACATGAACAAAGTGTCTTTTGTCACGCAGGGTAAGACGGGTAAGGCTGATTTGCAGGTTTATGATCTCTTCAAAAAAACTACCGTAAAAACCTATGAGATCCGCGCGCCAGCAACTTTTAGCCAGCCCGTGGTATTCAGTTCCGATGGCAACTATGCCGCCCTTTTACCGCAACTGATTAATCTGCAAACTGAAGAGGTCTTTACGGTGAAGGATGCCATCGGCTCAGCGGTGTTTACAGCTAATAATGAAGCACTGTTATTTGCCAGCAAGCAGGGGTTACAACGTTTGGAGTTAAGCACTCAGCAACAACGACCTTTGACCTTAAATCTTCCAGCCAATTGCCGTACTGCCATTGCGGAGGACATTAGTGCCGATCAAAAGCGCTTAGCGTTTGCGAGTTTATGTAGCAATGATCCTAAAACGCTGGCAGTGGTATCTTTCTTAGATGCAAATACAGGCCAATGGCAGCGAAATGTCAAGCTAGCGAAGCCTTAATTGACTATGCCACATTTAGTTGTTGATATCTCTGCACATGGTTTTGGTCATTTAGCCCAAACTGCTGCAGTGCTCAATGCCTTAGATCAGCAGAATTTACGCCTTACGATTCGCTCTAAAGCGCCATTAGCTATCTTGCGAGAGCGTATTCATTTGCCATTTGAGTTGATTCCTCATCAGCAAGATAAGGGCATGATCATGTCAGATGCTTTGCGAGTGGATGTACCCAAAACTTTTGCTTGGTATCAAGCCTTCCATGCAAATTTTGCAGTCAGAGTAGAGCAAGCAGCCACTGATTTAGAGGCTTTACAGGTTGATTTATTAGTTGCCAACGTGCCTTATCTAAGTTTAGCCGCAGCTCAACGCTTAAACTTGCCAACTATAGCTTTATGCTCCTTGAATTGGGCTGATGTGTTTAAAAGCTATTGTGGGCATTTGGCGGGTGCTTCTGAAATTTATACAGAAATTTTACAAGCTTACCAAGGCGTAGCTTGTTTTCTCCAACCTACACCCTCGATGGCTATGCCTAGTTTGCTACGCAAACAGGCTATTGCACCGATTGCTAGCTTAGGCAATCCGCAAACTGAACGCTTACGCACTGTGACTAAGCAGTGCTTTCAAAAATTTGTTTTGGTTGGCTTAGGGGGCATTGGTATGCGTTTTCCCCTAGAGGCTTGGCCACAGCTTAGTGGGGTGGCGTGGATTTTTGATGATCAAAGTCTGTATTTGGGGCGCGAAGATTTGTTTCCAGTGTCTCACTTTGGTTTAAGTTATATTGATCTACTAGCCTCCTGTGATGCGATTCTCACCAAAACTGGCTATGGTACGCAAACAGAAGCAGTTGTTAACCAAATTCCCGCTATCTGTGTACAGCGTGGTGATTGGCCGGAAGAGCCTTATTTATTTGCTTGGCATCAAGAGCATGGTGAAGTAGCTTTTGTGGATTGGGGGGAAATTCAAACTGGAAGTTTTGTTGAGAATTTACAAAGTTTGCTTAACCGAACATGGCGTAAAACAAGAATAGTAGCCACGGGTGAGCAAGAAGCCGCACATTTTATTCAACGGGCTTTAGCTAACTGAAATCAACTGATTAAGCAGATAAACCCTGATCTCTATCTAAAATTTAATGCATCAGTCTTAGAGCCAGCTACACTCCTATACATTCTTATTATGGAGCATGAACATGGCAAATTTGGGTAAGCATCTATGCTTGGCAGGTTTAATACTGCTAAGTACGTTCTTGAGTGGCTGTGGCTATAACAATTTGCAGGCACAAGATGAGGCCGTGAAAGCCTCTTGGGCAGAGGTCTTAAACCAATATCAGCGGCGGGCAGATTTAGTGCCAAATTTGGTCAATGTTGTGCAAGGCTATGCTGCTCAAGAAAAAGAGGTATTGACACAAGTGACCAATGCTCGTGCCAGTGTGGGGGAGCTGAAACTGAGTCCAGAATCCATGAATGACCCTGAGGTCATGAAGCAATTTAGTGCTGTTCAAGGTGAGCTTAGCAGTGCCTTATCGCGTTTATTGGTCGTGAGTGAAAACTATCCGAATCTGAAGTCGGATAATTTATTTCGGGATTTAAGTGCACAACTTGAAGGGACTGAGAATCGAATTGCCGTAGCGCGTAATCGCTTTATTGAGCAGGTACAGGCTTTCAATACCACAGTTCGTCAGTTTCCTGAAAATCTCACCGCTAAAGTGATTGGTATGAAGCCTAAAGAAGGTTTCACCGTGGATAGTGAAGCTAACATTATGCGTGCGCCCAAGGTTGATTTTAATCCTAAGCCTGTAGGGCAGTAAGGTGTTGGTTTTGTGTAAGTGTCTGAGTTTCCGCTTAAGTACTTGGCTGTTGTTAGCTTGCTTAGTTTTAGGCTTGGTTTTTCCCTTGGCCTATGCTCAGTCTGCAACTACGCCAACAGCCAGTAGACTCAGCTTAAATGCGCCAGTCATTGATCAGACTAGGACGCTGAATACTGCAGAAATAGCGGCTTTAGATGCCAAGTTGCGTGCTATCCATCAAGCAGGGCGCGCCCAAATAGCGATTGTGCTAGTTCCGTCAACAGGTAGTGAGAGTACTTTTGATGCAGCGATGCGCTTGGCAGAACAATGGAAACTGGGGACAGCGCAGCAGGACAATGGCCTATTAATCTTCGTAGCGGTGCAAGATCGACGTGTACAAATACTCACTGGTTATGGTTTAGAATCAGTGCTGCCAGATGTCATCACGAGTCGAATTATCCGCGAAGAAATGACTCCTGCTTTTCGTGAAGGTGATTATGCAGGCGGTTTAAACGCTGCCGTGGAGCGGCTTGAGCAGATTTTGCAGTTAGATCCGGAACTTGCTAAATCTCAAGCGATGCAAGCCCAAGATCAAGCACATGAGCAACTCGCTGATCCATTTGCGAATCTTTTTGGCATGGGTATTTTTTTATTCGTGATCGGGCAGTTTTTACGCTCATTTTTGGGACGTTTTATTGCAGCAACAGTGGTTGCTGGGCTTGCCTTCTTGGTGGGTTCTAGCGTGTTTGGTTTGTCTGTCTTGCTATCTGCGATGATGGCTGTTGTCCTATTTGTACTACTCTTTATCGGGATTGGTACAGGTGGAGGTCGTGGCGGTGGGCGCAGAGGGGGGGGATTTATTTTTACCGGCGGTGGTGGCGGGCGCTACGGAGGTGGCGGTGGGTATAGTGGTGGTGGCGGCGGTTTTGGTGGTGGAGGAGCGTCTGGGTCATGGTAAGGCAAACACAAAATCCAATAGCCGCAAACCCTAGCTTTAAGCGCTGGTGGAAACATGCTATCTATATGCCTTGGCTGACTGCGCGCTATTTTAATAAGACGAACCTAGATGAAATTGAGCAAGCAGTGCAGGCTGCAGAATTAGGTCATGCCGGTGAGATTGTGGTGATTATTGAAGGCAGTTTACCTTTTAATCAAGCTTATTATATCAACACCCAAGAGCGTGCTTTAGAGCTATTTGGCCAGTATAAGGTTTGGGACACCGAATACAATAGCGGGATGTTACTGTATGTGAATATCTGTGAGCACCGAGTTGAATTAGTCGCTGATCGTGGTATCCATCAATTTGTTATGCCGGAGCATTGGCAAACGCTTTGCGATCAGATAACTACAGAGTTTACTCAAAGCAGGTATGCCTTAGGTGTATTAACGGGGGTGAAACTGATTGGCCAGACTTTACAGGCTTTCTATACTGTTAAACTCCAAGAAATGGAGAATGAACGTAGCAATCGGCCTCTGTTGATTTAGCAGGGTAATTGTCTGCGGTAAGTCCCAACGCCTTTTGAGTATTCGCTATATTATTGCGAATCTCATGCTGTAAGCGTTCCAGAATGACAGGTACGTCTTTTTCCCAAGTGCTCGGCCATTGCACTTTGTCTAGGGTGAAATGCATCGGATCATCGCCCCAAGTTGTGTCAAAGGGCAGTTCAGTAATCGTAAATTCGCCATTATCAAAAGGTAGTCCACTGGCTTGGCGTTTCATACTGAGATGCTCACGGATACCATGTGCAGCATTTACTAGGGAACGATGATGACAGTAAGGATTATTCCCGCGCTTATCAAAGAACACATGCGCCGTCCAATTACAAGCGCCACGACAAAGCTCAGCAAAATCACAAGTCTTACAAAAGCCCCATAAATGTGCGGTAGCTTCTGCTGTACCCGCATTCAAATTGAAGGTTAGTTCTTCGCGTTCGGTCAATATTTCTGCCAAAGAGTGATCACGAATATTGCCACCTGAGTAAGCTGACGTGGGTAAAGACGGGCAGGCTTTAATAATCCCGTCCGCCTCAATGCCAATCGTCGCTAAGCCCGCAGAACAACCGCGCCAAAACGCCCATTCATTATTCTTGCGCCCGAAACTCCGTAGTAAGCGATCATAAGGGCCGTAATAACCGAAATTATTCCCCGGCTGGACAATCAAACCTTCGTGATGACCGCGTTGCGCTAAATAAGCGAGAAGCGGATGAAAGTTGATAAGCTCAGCAGGTTGCAGCAGCATGTCTGAATTATCGGCTGCATTACCCATCGGAACTGTCATTTGAATTTGCCAAGCTTGTGCACCGGCTTTTAATAAAGCCTCATATAGCAATGCAAATTCTGGGGCAGAATACCGATTCACTTGGGTATTTGCCCCAAAGGGAATGCCCACAGTGCGCAAATGCTGCATAGTTGTAAACGCTTGTCGCCATGAGTCGAGTTTGCCACGCAAACGATCATGCGTGGCTTTCATCCCATCCACCGACACTGAGATTTGATTAATCCCCGCTGCTTTCATGCGTTCTGCGGTCGTTAGGCTAATGCCATAGCCACCCGTTGTCATGGAGCAGACCATACCTGCCTTTACAATCTCGCGCGCAATCTCTAGCCAATCCTTGCGTAGATAGGCTTCACCACCAATCAGCGTCACTTCAGTGATACCTGCATCGGCCATTTGATGGACTAAATCGAAGGCTTCTGCAGTACTTAGTTCATTTGAGCGGGCATCACCCGCCCGTGAACCACAATGTGTACAAGCTAAATTGCATTTGAGAGTAATTTCCCACACTGCATAGCATTTACGTTGGCGAGGTCGATAAGCTTGCGAAGACGATAGTGCGGTTTCCATTAGCGTTCTCTATTTTTATGGTTAGCTAAGCGCTTTACTCTTTATTATTTACTATTTCTTTAGGTGTAGTTTGCTGACTACTACCTAAAAAATCAGCACTGATACCACCATAAACAGGTTGAGCCTGATTGTCTCCAATGGGATCAATCACTGCGCCATACACCGGTTGTACGCCACCATCATCAATTGGGTCGATCACCACGCCGTAAACAGGCTGGATAATCGGATCGTCAATGGGATCAATCACCACGCCATACACCGGTTGGATAATAGGATCATCAATGGGATCAGGTTTAGGTGTTGGTTTTGGATCAGGTTTGACAGGCTTATCAGTTAACTGCGCCAATAACTGCATTAAAAGTTGCAGGATAAGTTGTTGCAGGTTATTGCCTGTGTCGAAGGGCTGATTACATCCACTAAATTGATTTAAACGCTGCCCTGCTTGTAAGGTTTGTGCTTGTGTATCAGGTTGGCGGGGTAGGATGGTATTTTGCCCGCGTCTCGTTTGAATATCCATTTCTCACCTCCTTGGTTTGGATATGTTGCTAGGAATTAGCGAATTTGAACTTTGGCCTAGTATATGCAGGGTTTTTCTAGTTGAGACAAATCAGTCTGTTTAAAGGTGAGGCTAGACAGATAATAGGTGGGTGAGTTGAAAAGGGTAGATGAGCGGTGCTGGTAGAGCTTGTATGAGTCTGTAATAATGCCGGTAAACCTCTATTATCGTCCGATACTAAGACTCACTCGATGCAAAATATGCCAATTGAAAAAATAGCTGTCGTTGACGATGATGCTATTACTCGTTTTTTAATTGGTTCAGCTCTGCGTGAGCATCAGATGGAGGTGTTTGAATGCGGAAGTGCTGAAGAGCTGTTTGTGTTACTGGAAAAACAGCGGATTGATGTGATTATCCTCGATATGGTTCTTCCCCAAGTGAATGGTTTGGATGCTTTGACCTATGTACGTGAACAGTCCGATGTGGGGGTTATTATGATTTCATCGCGTGCCAATCCTCAGCAGCGGCTGTACGGTTTACGTGAGGGAGCTGATGACTTTATTAGTAAACCGGTACTAACCGATGAGCTGGTATTCAAGGTGAGATCGTTGGCCTTGCGGGTTAGCCATCAACATGGGATCACCGAGCAACAAGACTTGATGGTGGGTAACTGCCTATTAGTACTGGATGAGGGGTTGCTAGTGAGGGTCGATGAGGAGAATCATTGTGCTTTGACCGAAGCAGAGCAACGTATGTTGACCCTATTAGTTCAACATCAGCCGCAGGTCTGTAGTCGTAAGCTGTTACTCCAATGCATTAGCCGTTCTGAAATCAGTTTCAGTAACGACCGTAGTATTGACACCCTGATCAGTCGTATTCGTCTCAAGTTACGCCAACTGGGTTGTACCCTTTCAATCATTTCGGTACGGGGACAAGGGTATCGCTTACAAGATGACCTGCCAAGGTGTAATGGCTAAAGCTTTTGATGCTGGACAGTTAAAACGGCAAGTTGTCGAGTAATCAGGACTTGAAAGCTGCTCCACTCAGGCACAGGTGCATGTTCCTGAAACGTTTCGAGTTGCAAAGCAGCATCTGCGTTACGGTGCAAACCTAGTGCGTGGCTAGCACTGACAATACGGTGAGCCGCCACACGTAGCTTGTTTATGTCCTGCTCCTTAGCGGCTTGTTGAATGCGTGCAATATCTTCCTGTAATTGTGCTTGATAGAGTCCCAACACTTGCGCGACTTTCTCATCGCCTAAGCGCTCTTTGAGATGGCTGAATGTGTTATCTTCTAAAGTATTGCTTTGGTTGTCTGGTGCAGACTTTTGCAAGGAAGCTAGCAATTCGGTAGGGGTATAGGGCTTCGCCAAACAGGCATCAGCGCCCATTGAAAGCAGGTGATTACGCTGTTGTGTATCGAAATGAGCGGAAGTCATCACAACCCGCAGCTCAGATGGGTTATATCGTTGGCGCAGCGCGGCCAGTAAAGCAAAGCCATTCATTCCTGGCATTCGCACATCACTGATCACGGTATTGAAGGTTTGCTTCTGTAAGAGCTTGAGCGCTTGTCTCGCGTCTTTAGCTTGGGTAACGGTATGCCCTACAGCGGCCAGCAATTCATAGGTAATCATCCGGTTACTGGGAATATCATCGACGACCAATACCTTGAGCGGTTTGCTGTTTTCCCTGTTTGGGGTCGCTAGTTCTGGGTCGGTGGTCGTGGGTAGGTTCATTTTCAGGTAAAAGTGGGCTTGAGTGCCTTGTTCAAGCTGGCTATCCAGCGACAAATGTCCGCCTGCTGCTTTAATCATTTCAAAGCAAATGGGTAAACCCAGCCCGGAGCTAGCATCTTGGCTATACAAGGATTCCACACCAAGGTTAAAACGTGCCTTGACCTGCGCCAATTGTGCGGGCGACATGCCTCGTCCGGTATCCTCCACTGTAATATGCAGTTCATGGCGGTTAGCCAGCCAACGTGCTGAGACCTCAATCATGCCGCTGTCGGTATATTTGATGGCATTGCTGATCAGGTTAATCAACATCCGCCGCAAGACAATGGGTTTGCCCATCAAATACTTGGGGAGTTCACGAGTATGCAGATGGAGGGTCAATTGTTTTTCTTCAGCGCGGTTGCGTAACAGGTTGATCATGGCTTCCAGCAGAAACTGTGGGTTAAAGGTGGTATTGTTATCGGTGATCTCTGCCTGTTTAGCTTGAGTGCGATCTAGTAAATTATCCACCAGCGCATACATGGACTCGGCTGCATAATGGGTGGTGCTCCAGTAATCTTTTTGTTTATCGGATAGGGCAGTACGCCCTAATAGGGTGGTTGAGCCGAGCATGGCATGTAGCGGGGTGCGGATTTCATGGCTGAGGGTAGAGATAAATTTCTCCTGTTGCTCCATACGTAGTTCGGCACTCTCACTCGCTAGCTGAGCGCTATCTCTGGCTGCTTGTGTGTCTTTGATAGCGATGCCTAAAGCAATAGAGAGCAGCACCATTTCTAGAGCCGCCGCCAGTAGAGCGTAGGTCATTCCTAACCCATGCAGATTCATGATGACTTGGCCATCCAAAATGAACAAGATATGGCCAATAATCAATGCCGTCCACGCCGCCAAGAATATCCAAGCGGGTTTGTAGCCACTAAGAGCTACTACTAGGGATAGTAGGGGGATCAGTAGGATACAGCCTAGATAAATGAAGGGATAAATTCCGGCGACTTTTGCTTGGCTAGCAGGGTAAAAGCTGGCGGTTAGCAATATCCCTAGCATAAACACGATAGCCAGCCAGTTGAGTGAAATGATAGCTTTTACTAGGATGAACAGAGGTTTTTTTGTAGAGGACTGATGTAAAGAGCTGATACCCGGCTGCATGAAACGTAGCGCGAATAATATAAAAAAAATTGCGGTAAGGGCACCAATGCCCCATAGGGTCTGGCGGGCATTGCCCAGCAGGTTGCCCAACGGTTCAGGGTTAAAGTGGAATCCTATTGCAACGATTAAGTGCATCACGGCATACCCGATATAAATCAGGTACATGCTGTCACGTAGCGGTAGATACAACAGCAAGTTGTATAAAATCAGGCCGATAACAGCACCCATTCCAAGGAGGGCTAGGGTGGTTTTTAGGTTAGATTCCCATACCATCTTGGCATGAGGCACTAGACTGATTCTGATGCCATCGAACATGGAGGTACGCCCCCGTTGCAAGAAGCCACAACGAGTATTTGGGGGCAAGTTGATGGGAATAAAATAGGCGCTTGCCAGCGTCGGGCTGTCCAATCCGAGGGTAGGGCGTGGGATAGCTTGCAAAGACTGACCTTGGCAATGCAAATAAAAATCTAGTTCGCTGTACAATGTGTGATCAGAGCGGATAGCCCACTGCGCGGTGGTGCTACGGTTGATCAGCGGGATGTAAAACCAATATTGCTTGCCTGCTGCAAGCAGTGGGTCGGATTGAAAGTCTGCTTGATCCATACGCCTAACCACCGTTTCAGGACTCAAGCGGTTATCGGGGTCATTCAGGCGGAGTGTTTCCTTGGATAAGCCAATACTATACGCCTGCAAAAAATCATCGGTGACTTCCAAGGCAAGGGCTTGCCCGCACACCATCGACAGTAGCAGATATAGCAATAGAACGACAAGTTGCCGAGTAATGGGATGAGTCATTTGCCTTGTTCCGTGGGTTCCTGTCTTAGACGATAGTTTACGCTTTGTTCACGGTACGGCCTATTCTGGCTCTGCTGGTTAACAGGAGAGTGACCCAGCAGTTGTCTCAATGCTCTGCGGCCACTGGGTCACATTGTTAAGGATGAATCACTGACCCGCTTTCTTTAAAATAGCTTGGGTATGGGTAACTTGGGGTTGCTGATGCATAGCCGCCGATTGCACTTGATTTTGAGCAGTTTGGGGTGTTGTGTTGCTAGCTTGTATCCCAAATAAGGTAATACCCGCCGCAATAATAAAACCCAAGGTAATGGGGTCAATGACTCCACGCATTTTTTTCATGTTCATCATGTTCAGTATCTCCCTCGCTAGTCGATCTTGTCTGTCCATCGCAGTAACTGCTTGGAACCCACTATAGCGAGGTGAATGTCAACGAACTGTCAACAAGAGCGGGAAAAAGGCGAGATAAACCGTGGGTGTTAGCCCTGAAACCATGGCTAACAAGACTTTGGGCGATGATTCATTCGGGTTGAGTCTGTTCACCAATGCCCCATGTTACTTTGGGCGCAATTCAATCCAGTCGTGCTTCACCAACTGATTCATGGCAGAAAACCGGAGGTTTTAAATAGCTAATGCCAGCCGCTTGCTAAACCTGTTAAGATTCGTTTTTTGTTTGGTTTTAGGCTTGCATACCTCATGGACAAGTTCATCCGCGTGCGTGGAGCGCGTACTCATAACCTGAAAAATATCGATGTTGATTTGCCGCGCGATAAGCTAATAGTGATTACGGGCTTATCCGGTTCGGGTAAGTCATCGTTAGCCTTTGATACGATTTTTGCTGAAGGCCAGCGCCGCTATGTGGAGTCCCTATCCGCTTATGCGCGCCAGTTCTTATCGATGATGGATAAGCCCGATCTGGATCATATTGAAGGTTTATCCCCCGCGATTTCGATTGAGCAGAAAACCACCTCACATAATCCACGCTCAACCGTCGGTACGATTACCGAAATTCATGATTATTTGCGTTTGCTGTTTGCACGTGCCGGTATACCGCGTTGTCCGACTCATCATGTCGATTTACAAGTGCAGACCGTAAGTCAAATGGTGGATCAAGTGCTAGCCATGCCTGCGGAAGCCCGCTTAATGCTCTTAGCGCCAGTCGTGCGCGAACGTAAAGGCGAGCATGTGCAGTTATTTGAGTCCTTGCGCTTACAAGGCTTTTTGCGGGTGCGCGTTGATGGACAGGTTTATGATTTAGACGATGTACCCCAATTAGAACTACGTAAAAAGCACACCATAGAAGTGGTGGTGGATCGCTTTAAAGTACGCGAGGATTTACAACTACGTTTAGCCGAGTCTTTTGAAACGGCGCTGAAACTTTCCGAAGGTTTAGCAGTGATTGCGCCGATGGAAGCAGATACAGGGCAAGAATTTACCTTTTCTGCAAATTACGCCTGCCCGCATTGTGGTTGGTCACTGCCGGAATTAGAACCTCGACTTTTTTCTTTTAATGCACCACAAGGGGCTTGCTCGACCTGTGATGGTTTGGGGGTAAAACAATATTTTGATCCAGAGCGGGTGATTCAAAATGAAAAATTAAGTGTCGCTGAGGGTGCGGTACGCGGTTGGGATCAACGTAATGCCTATTATTTCCAGATGATGACTTCGCTAGCGGATTATTATGGTTTCGATGTACATGCACCTTGGAGTGATTTAAATGCAACCACACGCAAAATTATTTTATATGGTAGTGGTCAAGATAAAGTTGAGTTCACTTATGTGGGGCAAAAAGGGCAGGTGTATCAGCGTAGCCATGAATTTGAAGGGGTGATTAATAATTTAGAGCGCCGCTATCGAGATACTGATTCCAATATGGTGCGCGAAGAGTTAGCTAAGTATTTATCCAGCCGCCCTTGTCCTGATTGTCAAGGCACGCGTCTAAATGAACAGGCGCGTAATGTATTAGTGGCGGCAAAGAATTTACCCAGTTTAAGTTTATTACCGATTGGCGAAGCGCATGCATTTTTTCGTGATTTAATCCTACCCGGTACGCAAGGCAAAATCGCTGAAAAGATCATTCGTGAAATCTGTTTGCGTTTAGAGTTCTTGGTAAATGTTGGCTTGGATTATTTAAGCTTAAGTCGTAGTGCAGAAACTTTATCTGGTGGGGAAGCCCAACGCATTCGCCTAGCCTCGCAAATTGGAGCGGGTTTAGTCGGAGTCATGTATGTGCTAGATGAGCCTTCGATTGGTTTGCATCAGCGGGATAATGATCGTCTCTTGCGTACTTTATTTCGTTTGCGCGATTTAGGTAACACGGTGATTGTGGTTGAGCATGATGAAGATGCAATTCGTAGCGCGGATTTTGTGCTGGATATTGGCCCCGGTGCGGGTGTACACGGTGGGCAAATTATTGCACAGGGTAAACCTTTAGAAGTCGCTGAAGCCCCTGAATCGGTGACAGGGCAGTTCTTATGTGGTCAACGGCGAATTGAAATTCCTAAACAGCGAACGCCCGTTAATCCAGAGCGTTTGATTAAACTGGTGGGCGCTACTGGAAATAATCTACAAAATGTCAATTTAGAAATTCCCTTAGGTTTATTAACCTGCATTACCGGGGTTTCAGGTTCGGGAAAGTCAACGCTGATTAATCGCACCCTGTATCCTTATTTAGCCCGGCATTTACACGATAGTAGTGTAGAGGTAGCGCCAGTTAAAAGCGTAGAAGGTGTCGAGCAAATCGACAAGATTATTGATATTGACCAAAGCCCGATTGGGCGCACGCCCCGTTCTAATCCCGCCACTTATACGGGTGTATTCACGGCGATTCGGGATATTTTCGCCGCGACTCAAGAAGCTCGCTCCCGTGGTTATCAACCGGGGCGATTTTCTTTTAATGTCAAAGGTGGACGTTGCGAAGCCTGTGCGGGTGATGGAGTGATTAAAGTCGAAATGCATTTCTTGCCGGATGTGTATGTCACTTGCGAAGTGTGTCATGGCAAACGTTATAACCGTGAAACTTTAGATGTGCGCTATAAGGGCAAGAATATCAGTGAAGTCTTGAATATGACGGTGGAAGATGCTTGCGAGTTTTTCGCTGCAGTACCATCAATTTATACCAAGCTGAAAACTTTAATAGATGTGGGCTTGTCTTATGTCACGCTCGGGCAAAATGCGACCACGCTCTCTGGTGGGGAAGCGCAGCGTGTTAAGTTAGCTAAAGAACTCTCTAAACGTGAAACGGGAAAAACGATTTATATTTTGGATGAACCAACGACAGGTTTACATTTCCACGATGTCGATCAACTCTTAAAAGTGCTGCATCGCTTGCGGGATGGTGGCAATACCGTAGTAGTGATTGAGCATAATCTGGATGTGATTAAGACGGCTGATTGGGTGGTAGATCTAGGCCCCGAAGGGGGTAGCCGTGGCGGGAAAATTATTGCAGTAGGCACACCCGAACAAGTCGCAAAAACTAAAGGCTCGTTTACGGGAGAGTTTTTGCAGCGGATGTTGTAGGGTTTTAGTTAAAGTCAGTTAAATGACATAGGTTTTAAATGAATGGCTGCTATGTTGAATAAAGTCTTAGTGATTCTTTTATTGAGTGTCGGTTTACTATCTCAGCCCTCGTTTGCTAAGAACACTAAGGCAGAGCTGAGTTGTGCTAACTTAAACGGCCAATTAGTACAAGTAAAAACCAATTTGACTTTACCTGCTGGTTGTACGCTCACCGACACACGTTTTGTCTTTGAGAATGTACAAAATGTCAGTTTAGACCTGAACGGGTCTACTTTAGCGAGTTCCGGTTTTTCAGCCGCGATCATGTTCACCACTACTAATCCACAGAATCCAACTCGTAATGTGGTAGCTAAAAATGGCACGATTAGAGGCTATGGTACGGCTTTATATGTGCATCGCGCGCTAACGACTAAGGATTTACAAGGCTTACGAAGTAATCCACAAGGCTATTATCCCTACATTCAGAGCACGGCGACGAGTGGTGTGTTGATTGAGGATATGAATTTTCTGAACCCTAAAGGCACTGCGGTCTATGTTTGGGTGGGCAATAGCAAAGTCACTTTAAGAAAAAGCCGGATCACTGCGGCTCAAGGGCCTGCTGTTTATTTAGATACGGGTTCTTTTGGAAATATTATTGCGAATAATGTGATTATGAATAGCGGATTTCTTGACCCTCAAGGCAAACCTAAACAAGGGCGAGGCCTGCGTGAGGCGATTGCGGTGGATGGTAGTTATGATAATCGCATCAATCGCAATACCTTAACAGGCAATGCACGTGGTGGGGTGCATCTTTATGCTAATTGTGGGGAAAAAGTCAGTACTGATCCTAGTTATGTGCCCCGTATTTTTGAGGCAGAGCGTAATCTAATCCGCAATAATTTGATTGAAAATAATGGAGCGGGGGGGGCGATAGAAATTGGCAAACGTGTGGATTGGAATTTAGAGGATTGGGATTGTGCCAAACCCGTTTATGCTAGTTTTCTGACCTTTAAATATTATTGGGATAACTCGGGTTACAATCGAGTAGAAGCCAATCGTGGCAATGGTTCTATTCAAGTGCGTACTGATAATAATACCCTCACCAACAATGTTCAGCCCGTGGAAGTGGATAGCGTAGTAAGGCGTTTAAAGGGTGACCCTTTGGTGAATAATAAAGTAAACCCTTAAGAGCTACTGAGCCGGCCAAGGAACCTATTGCTTAGATACTAATCCAAGTTTAGCACGGCCAGATCAATCACAGGGCAGCTATGAAAAACCAGTTCAGCAAATTCTTCGGGCACTCTTATTTCTCTTTAGTGATTGCCTTGGTTTTGCTCGTATCCATTATCGCTTTAGTGGGCGTAGCGATCTTTTCTCTGCTGAACTTTTCCGCCGCACCCCTTTATCCAGCGGGTAGTGCCATTACTGAAGAGCAAAGCTTCGAGGAATATGTGCGCTTAGTCGCTCTCACCTTCGAGTTTATGACGACTTTGATTGGTGTATTAATCGCCGCTTTAGTACTTACCTTAGTGTTGTTTGGTGTCCAAATGTATAGTTGGAGTCGGGATAAGCGCCGCTTGGCTTTGTGGCGTGAGCAGGGGCTAGTGATAGAGCGTCTGGAGTTTTTAAGCGGCAATCGCTTACGCTTAAATCAGATGGAGTTGGAGCTGAATCGTGCGCAAATGCAGACGCTGCGTGAATTAGTGACCAAGCGTCAAGCGGATTTACCTTTACATCCTGCGGATTTACCCGGTGACAATGGTACGCAGTTGATTAAGCGCTTGCGGGAAGAGTTAGGGGCGCGTTTATTAGAAAAAAGTTTCATTCAGAATCGGCGTGGCAAGGGCTATTGGTTGGATATGGAGGCTGCCCATATCCATGTGTTGGAGGATGAGCTGGAGTCTCATTAACCTTCTGCTTGCATCATCCGTGTCCGCTGAAAAGTGATTTGCCAACCTTCTGCAATAATCGGTGCTAGCGCATCTCGCTCGCAATCGCGCGAGTTCTCCCCCATCCCTGCTACTGTACCCGATCTAAATTCGGGGCGTTCGATATTGCCAAACCAATGCGTTTCTTGTACGTCACGCTTAGCCCGAAAATCAACTTCACAGCTTAATGCATAAGCGTTGGCTTGCATGCTGAATACTAGTGGAATTAGCAGGCTATAGCTTAGTGTTTTCATTATTGCTCTCCATTCATTGCCCTAATTAACTTAGCTGATTTTTTCAAGTCCTAAGCCTAACAGGATGATTGGGATTATTCGATAACTTGGCCTTGTTATACCGTAACAACTAATAATATTTAATATAAACAATGAGTTAATAGTTGTATTTAAAAATTAAGCTAGTCCAGTATTCAGCTAAAATTTCAAGCTGTTATGAAATGCCAATTGGCAGGAATAGAAGGTTTATTAAATAGAGCAAAGCGTGTTATGGCATAACAGCCGCATGATTTTCATACTAGATTCAGCAACTGAATAAAGGGTTTGTGTGATCCCTGTTCGATACCTGCAATCTGGTTTAACTGCCTAACCCCAAGGAAAATAACTCATACAGTCTTATGCGACTGAAGAAGGAGTGGAGTATGTTTAAGAAAACTTTATCCCTGAGTCTAGCTGTAGCAACTTTATGCTTGAGCAGCTTAGCAAGTGCCGAAAATTATCTTTATGAAAATAATGATTGGCAGCCTGAACATCGGCATTCGGGCGGGCATTTTAGTATTCATGTCGTGCCACCTATACCGCCTCGTTATGCACCTCCACCTCGCTATTATGAGCCTCCTCCCCGTTGCGTACCGGGGTATCAAGTGGATCAACTGCAAGCTGAGCAATCCAGCCAAATTTATGCAGGCCGCCAAGATGGTGATTTGACGCGCCCTGAAATGGAGTCCTTATTAGCGCAACAGGATCATATTGAATCCATAGAGGAACGCATGCGCAGAGATGGTTGCCTTACTTTAGATGAGCGCAAGGATCTAGTGGCACGTTTGAATCAAGCTAGCCGCGATATTTGGCGCGAACGCAATGATAATGAGCGCCGTGGGGATCGCCGTCGTCCTCATTATGGTGGCTGGAGCAGTGATCGACATTAAACTTTAGTAGTTTTAGTCAGTAGTGCTTAGAGGCTAAGCACTACTTTTCAGGTTTATTTGCATTCAGTTTGTGCAGTCGGCACGTCTATTTTGTGATCATTTGGCATGTCATTGGTGACTTTGCTCAAACTGGGTGTAGAGCAAATTTTAGAGAGAGCTTCATCTAAGCTTGCATCTTGTGCATTTTTATAAAAAACAGTTGCTACACCATCTGGATCGGCCAAACTCAGACTGATTTTTTTTCCTGCTACTGCAATAGGTGCTTTCAACGGCACTTGAAAGCTTAGACTCATACTTTGATCAGGATTAAGCACCATGCTGTAGTCTTGAACTTCATTAAAGCTGAGCGCTTGACCATCAACAGTTAGTTGACTGAAATAACCTAGTTTAAACAGATCAACCAAAATATCGCTAGCACGTTGCTTGAGCGTAGCCGCCTTGTTAGCTGCAGATAAGTCTTCATCTTCTAATAAAATGGCTGCCAATTCAGGGTCATAAGTCCAAACCATATCAATTGCCTGAAGCTGACTGGCAGGATCACCCACTAATTTAGTTGCGGCTTGAATTTGATAGTGAAAGCCATCGGCTGAAAGAGGCGTAGTCACGCTCATCAGTGTAACACTTGCAGCGACCCCCAAGAAGGGGCGCATTAATTTGGCAAAAAGTCTCACGTTGAATTCCTTATATAAACTAAAAGTAGCTCGAGCTGCCTTATTATCTTATTGGCAACTGAATTGAATAGTAGGCACATTGGGTTCGTGACCATTAGGTAATTTTAGGGTTTCTTCACTAAGGTTGGGCACGGTACAAGTTTTAGCGAGTACTTCATCTAAACTCAATTCAGGCTGCTTATTGAACACCACTGTAGCGACTCCATCAGGGTCAACGAGTCTTAAACTAACTTGCTTAGCAGAAAGTTTAGTGGCCGTTTTTAAAGGTAAAGTGAAGTCTAAGGTAAGGCTTAGATCATCATCAGTACTCACCCTATAAGTTTGTACTTTATTCAGTAACACTGGCTGACCATCAATGGCTAACTGAGTGTAATACCCGGACTCAAAAAGATCATCCAGCATGGCTTGACCCAAGGTTTTAAGGCTTGCGTCTCTATGAGTGGCTGATAAATCTTTATCGGCTAGTAACTGCTGGCCTTCATTCGGTGCATAAGTCCAAGCTAGTTGGATCGCAGTGAGTTCACTAGCTGTATTTGCTAAAAATTTAGCACTTGTTTTGATTTGATAGTGATAACCATCAGCCTGCGTGGTTGGTATCAAACCCACTAGTAGTAAGCTAAGCATAAGGTGCTGAACGATGGGGAGACGCAGTTTAGATGCTTGCAACACGTAAAATTTCCTTTGATGAGTTACTTAGCTTATTAGTTCATGCAGGAGTAAAGCTAAGACCATTAGTGAGCCAGCCGTCACCCATGCACCAATAATTCTGACCGCAATCCCAGCCAAGAGTTTATTAAGATAAAAGCTAATCAGTGCCAGAAGGCTTAAAAGCAGTGAAGCACTGAAAGCTATACCCAATAATTGCAGGTAAATTTTACTAGCATCCAAGCCGGGGAGAGCTGAGACTCTAGAGTCCAAGCCAATCAAAAGGCTCGCACTAATACTCAAAGTGACGATTAAAGCAAGATTGATTCTCAGCTTTAGAATAACTAACAAGCCTAAGCTCAAAGCTAAGATTAATAAGCTCAGCTCACTTTGCTCCATGCGTGGCAAGACACGAGTTAAGAATAAAGCACTGCCTAGACCCGCCACATAGACCACTAGGCTAGTGCGAATCGTGCTGGGTGTTTGTTGACCCAATAATAAACCTAAGGCCAACAGCACCAGTAGATGGGCTGGCACAAGCAAAGGATGGAGACAACCTTGCCAGAAAAAATGACTCACAATACGCCCGTGAGGAAACCAAACCCAGCTAAAGCAATAACACCACCGACTGTGCGTGCGACTGTTTTGCCCCAAGGCCAACGAATTAATTCACCAATAGCAATACCAAGTAAGTGTAAGAGACCAGTGCAAATCACAAAGCCCGCTGAATAAGCCAAAGGATTGGCTGCATTTGGCAGCTCAGCACCATGGGCATAGCCGTGGAAGATTGCAAAGCCAGCAACTAAGACCGCTGCTACCCATAAAGGTGGGTGTACTGCTAAAACAATCAAGCTACCCAAAACAATGGAAGAGATAGCAATGCCAGGTTCAATACCAGGTAAAGATATACCTAAAATCCCTAAGACACCGCCGAAAGCCATTACCACAGGAAACACCACTGGTAACAGCCAAATCGCCGGACGACCCAAAAAGGCTCCTAAAATACCGACCGCTACCATCGCAGCCACATGATCCCAGCCATATAAAGGATGGGTAAAGCCGCTCATAAAACCGCCTATCGCACCCGCACCGGTATGAGCCCAAGCCGCTGATTGCATAAAGACAAAGAGAGCAATAATCCATCCTAGTTTTTTATAACGGTTGTGCATAGCTGTACTCCTGTGAAACTAAGTTAAAGTGAAGATTTAAAAGGTCTTACGGGTAAATACGGGTCGATTTGGATGCTGAGTCAAGCTTGGATTATAGGCATAAGCGTGCACAGTGAACTCTAAAATTTGCTCCAATTGAGTAATCTTCTGTTGAAGAGCAAAGCGCGCCATTAAGCCACGAGCACGCTTAGCGAAGCAACTTATCACTTTACCAGCAAAAGCAAACATTGCTGGTTTCGCGTTGTCTAACTGACAAGGTAGTTGCCATTGTGCATAACGCTCGAAGTTGAGCTGTGCGAGTTCATCACTGAGGTGCATGAGTTCTGCCAGTTGCTGGGGCGGATAAGTTTTTAATTGTTCGACTAAAATCTGCGAGTCTTCTAGGCAGCGTGCTTGCGTATGATTTATGCTAGTGAAAGGGGATACATAATCCAGTTTCTTTGCAGGTGATAGTAGAATCATCAAGATAGCAGTCTCAGCTAAAGCTATTTAAAATTACTAAGCGGTAAGCGAGCGCGAGTATAGCAAACTTAGTTGTGCAGCAAACGGGTCTACTTTGGTAGCTTACTGTTAATAATTAAGGTTCAATAAAAATTAGATTAATTTAGGAGGAAAGTGCCATGTTCAAATTAAGATCCGCATCCGCAGCTTGGCTAATGAGTCTGAGCTGTTTGGTTTTACCTATTTCAGTGGTCGCTAAGCCTGCGCCAGCACCTGTTAATTTAATAAAGATTTATAAATATCAAGGGTCATTGCAATGTCAGGGCGGTGGTGAATCTCTAGCCCAGATGCGTCGACAATTAATTAACTTGGGTGTGAAAGTCTTAATCGGACACTGTGGCGTGGATGGTTTAGTTTATCCAATGGTCTGTGGTGCGCCGGATGGACGTATCAATATCTTTACGATTCAGCGGAAACATTTAGAAAAAGCTCAGGCTCAGGGTTTTGGGGTGTTGAGAAAGCTACCTGATGCTCAAGTCAACCGTTGTAAACCAGCAGCATGAAACTTTTTAGGCATCAAAGGTTTAGTAAACGCTTCGTAAACTCAAGATTTAAGGCATGCAAATTCACTACTGTGTTGTAAGATAACTACATGAAAAAAGTAAGCCTTTTTGTAGATGTACAAAATATCTATTACACCACTCGGCATGTCTATAATCGGAACTTTGACTATAACCGATTTTGGCAACAAGCTACTCAGGATCGAATAGTCGTGAGTGCATACGCCTATGCCATTGATCGAGGTGATCAAAAGCAGCAACAGTTTCAGAATATTCTTCGAGGGATCGGTTTTCAAGTCAAACTCAAACCCTATATTCAACGCCGTGATGGTTCCTCTAAGGGTGACTGGGATGTGGGTATTACCTTAGATGTGATGGAAGCTGCTGCACATACGGAGGTGATTTTGTTGGCTTCTGGTGATGGAGATTTTGATTTGCTGCTGCAGCGTGTGCAGCAGCGTTATGCAGTAGAAACCGAAGTCTATGGTGTACCAGTGTTGACTTCTAATGCTTTAATCAATAGTGCAACTCGCTATATACCGATTAAAGAAGATCTACTTTTATAGATTACAGCAGCTTTTGCCCTGTTTTCGCCCAATCTGCCATAAAGACCGCTAAACCTTTATCCGTGAGTGGATGGTTGTACATTTGCTTGAGGATCTTCGGTGGGATGGTTGCTACATGTGCACCTGCATAGGCCGCTTCTAGCACATGCTGTGGGCCACGGATGGAGGCAGCTAAAACCTCAGTGTTTAATTCGGGGTAGTTGTCATAAACCATGATAATATTGCGAATTAAATCAGAGCCAAGTTCGCCAATATCATCCAAACGCCCAATGAAGGGTGAAACATAGGTGGCTCCAGCTTTGGCCGCTAATAAGGCTTGTAGAGGGCTAAAGCAGAGTGTCACATTGGTTTTAATGCCTTGGCTAGACAGTTCTTTACACGCTCGCAGCCCATCCATCGTCAAGGGCAACTTAATGCAGACATTGCTGGCGATTTTGCTCAAAACTTCTGCTTCTTTGAGCATGGTCGCAGTGTCAGTGGCTAAAACCTCCGCACTGACAGGGCCAGTCGTGATTTCGGTAATTTCGCGAATTAAAGAAATAAAATCGCGGCCAGAGCTTGCGACTAACGAAGGATTAGTGGTGACTCCATCTACCATGCCGGTAGCACAAAGCTCGCGAATTTCGTTAATATCGCCTGTATCAATAAAAAATTTCATATTTAACTCCTCATATCATCGTTTTGCTGACAGAGTATAAAGAAATATGCGCCCAAGCGGGCGAAGAATTGTGAACTGTAGTTGATTAATACGCATACTTGGAGACTGAACACTATGTTGAAACAGTTTTTTGGTTTAGCCTTAAGTTTTTTAGCCTCGACTCAAGTGATGGCAGAACCGATTAAAGGCCCCATAACCACGAATGGTTGTCCCGCTCCCTTAAACTTCACCCTGCGGGCACTGAATAGCCAAGAGCAAATTAATCTGTGTGAAGCTTATAAAGATAAAGTAGTGTTAATCGTTAACACCGCTAGCAAATGTGGTTTCACCCCACAGTTTGAAGGTTTGGAGCAGCTTTATAAGGATTATAAAGACCAAGGTCTGGTCGTTTTGGGCTTTCCTTCTAATGATTTTGGTGGGCAAGACCCCGGTAGTGAGCAAGAGGTTAAGGACTTCTGCAAACTCACTTACGATGTGCAATTCCCTATGTTTGAAAAAACGCATGCCTCTAAAGACGCAGCTTCACCGATTTACCAAATGCTCGGTGAAATGGCCGGCGAATATCCGAAGTGGAATTTTCACAAATACTTATTGAATCCTAAAGGTGAGTTAATTGGCAGTTTCTCCAGTTTTGTCAAGCCACAGGATGCTGAACTGATCAAGCTGATCGAAGCTAATTTGCCTAATCACAGTTGAAGCCGTTCATAGCCTTATGAGCGGTTTAACCATAGAGGTTTTTGCTAAAGCCTTGGCAGATCAGACGCGCTTACGGATTTTGAATCTATTGGTACAAAATCCGCAGCTCTGTGTTTGTGAATTAACCGATGCCCTAGAACTTGCCCAGCCTAAAATCTCCCGCCATTTAGCCATCTTACGTGAAGCTGGTTTGCTGCAAGACCGTAAACTAGGGCTGTGGGTACATTATCGTTTGCATGATAACTTGCAATCTTGGGCTAAACTTATCCTGACACAAGTTCAAATTGCTAGTCAGGATGAGTCGCCTTATCAAGAAGATAGCCAGCGTCTAAAGCAACTCGCTTTGAGTGATTCTGTATGTGACAAAACTTAGTTCTTAGATGAATCTTTTGTGATTATTTATATCTGAAATTTCAGATATATGAAAAATCGAATATAATACTACTATCTAAAGTGTTAGGAGATAGTAGGTGTTTACTGTATTGATTTTATGTACTGGCAATTCTTGCCGTTCGCAAATGGCAGAGGTCTTGTTGAATCATGATCTAGCAGGACAAGTTAAAGCTATTTCTGCAGGGACTCAAATACAATCCAAAGTCGCAGAGGGGGCCATTGCGGCTCTGCGATTAGCTGGTTTGGAGACTGCTGGTTTATATCCAAAAAATGTTGATGTTTTCCTAGAAACACCTATCGATTTAGTTATTACGGTGTGTGACAACGCACAAGAAACTTGCCCCGTGTTTCCCCGCTCTGTGCCTAAACTCCATTTACCTTTTCATGATCCGCACGGTGAATCATTAGATAGCTTTATTCGAGTGCGGGATGAAATTCGTGCTTGCTTAGTGCCCGCTGTACGTAGCGCTTTGAAGCTGGAGGCATAAATGTCTGCACAAGTTGAGGTGGTGGTCAAGCAACAGACAAAGCAAATAATGGGGCTTTTTGAACGTTATTTAAGCATTTGGGTGCTGTTATGCATTGTAGCTGGGATTGGCTTAGGCGCGTTATTTCCTAGTCTATTTCAAAATATTGGCAAGCTTGAAATTGCGCAAGTCAATTTGCCTGTAGCGATTTTGATTTGGCTCATGATTATTCCAATGCTGCTAAAAATTGATTTTCATGCTTTAAAACAAGTAGGGCAGCACTGGAAAGGAATTGGGGTGACCTTATTCATTAACTGGTTAGTGAAACCTTTTTCAATGGCGCTATTAGCTTGGTTATTTATTCGGGTGTTATTTGCAGAATGGCTGCCTGTCGAGCAATTAGATAGCTATATTGCGGGTTTAATTCTACTCGCCGCTGCACCGTGTACTGCGATGGTATTTGTCTGGAGTAACCTATCAGAGGGAGAACCACATTTCACATTATCGCAAGTTGCTTTGAATGATGCGATTATGCTGTTTGCTTTTGCACCTTTAGTTGGTTTCTTACTAGGTCTATCAGCGATCAGCGTACCTTGGGAGACGCTGCTCTTATCTGTGGTAATTTATATCATCTTGCCGATCGTTATTAGCCAAATACTAAGACGCTATTTACTAAAAACTCAGAAACTAAACACTGTGTTAAAAAAGCTCCAGCCTTGGTCTCTAAGTGCTTTACTCGCGACTCTAGTACTATTGTTTGGTTTTCAAGGTCAACAGGTACTCGCTCAACCTTTAATTATTCTGCTGCTCGCGGTTCCTATTTTGATCCAAGTTTATTTCAACGCTTTACTAGCTTATAGTTTAAATAGATGGTTAAAAGTTGAGCATTGTGTGGCCGCACCTTCGGCTTTGATTGGCGCAAGTAATTTCTTTGAGTTAGCAGTAGCTACAGCGATTGCTTTGTTTGGTTTTAATTCCGGAGCAGCTTTGGCAACTGTAGTTGGTGTTTTAGTAGAAGTTCCAGTCATGCTCTCAGTGGTAGCTATAGTCAATCGGACGAAGACTTGGTATGAGCAGGGTTTACAAGGGTAAACGTTTAGATGGCTGGCAAGCGAAGGCCAGCCTTTTGTTTACTAGTTGAGAGATTTTAAGCCTTTTGCCGCTTTTGCCAAAAATAGTAAATAGCCAATATAGCTGCGATTGAGCCTAAAATTGCTGCAGTCATGAACGGCACATTGTCTTTAATTAACTGCTCATTCCCGCCAATGAAATAGCCCATTAAGATCAGTACTAACGACCAAACTGCTGCACCCAAGCAAGTATAAAAACTAAATTTACCAAAACTCATCCGTGTTAAACCCGCTGGAATCGAAATAAGATGGCGAATGCCTAGCACTAAGCGCCCCGTGAAGGTTGAAATCGCGCCATGTTTAAGGAAAAACTCATCCGTTTTGCGCAACAGCTCAGGGCGCACGAAAAAGTATTTCCCGTATTTCTCCAAGAAAGGTCTACCTAACCAGAGGGCTAGGACATAGTTAAACGCAGCGCCTGCTAAACTGCCTAGTGTGGAAACAAGTAGAATGAGAGCAAAGTTCATTTCCCCTTGATGGGCTAAGTAACCAGCAGGAATTAAGACAAGTTCGCTAGGTACAGGCAATACGGTAGACTCCATTGCCATCAAGATGAAGATTCCGGTATAACCCCAAGCACCCACGGTTTCGAGTAACCAACTAACTAAATCGTGCAGCATGCTAAGCACTCATTCTGATAAAAAATGGCGCTTACTAGAAACTATCAGCACACAAATGTCTAGAAACTTTGATCAATGCAATGGCTAAATTTTGTTGCAAAGCAGCAGTATTTCAGCGTTTATCCATTAAACTTGCACAGGAGGTTAATGTTTCCTGCAAGCTTATTGTGTAAAATGCCCCGTTGTTTCCGCCTGCACTTAGGCTGGGTAAACTAAGCTCGCATGAGGCGGGTCAAATTTGGCATAGTTGCACATTAAGCAGGATAGCACCTTGACTCAGGAATCCAATCAGAATCCGCCCGCAGTGGTAAAAACATCACGGACTGCTTGGTGGCTCTCGCCCTTGAAAGGAATCGGATTTTTTATGGCTCTCTTTGGGCGGGTTTTCCGCATTGTTCTTATTGTCGGTTTGGTTTTAGGGGTATTAGCGCTAGTTGTGTATTCGATGCAACTTGACGAGATTGTGCGTAAGCAATTTGAAGGGCGACGCTGGGCTTTACCAGCACGCGTATTTGCGCGGCCTCTAGAATTATTTAATGGGCAACAACTCTATGCAGATCACCTTGAGCAAGAGTTGAAACTACTGAGTTATGTAAAGGTGGATAAAACCCCCACTGAGACGGGGCAATATTACCGCAAAGGTGATGAATTCCAGATTGTGACTCGTGGCTTCCAGTTCGCTGAAGATATGGAGCCACCGCGTAGTATTAAAGTGAGCCTAGCGCGTGGTAAAGTCACTTCGCTGGCCTTAGCTAACAAAGAAGCACTCCCCGTAATGCGGGTAGAACCCGTACTCATTGGCAATTTCTACCCTAGCCAGAATGAAGACCGGGTCTTAGTGCGTATCAAGGATGTTTCCCCGCTGTTAATTAATGGCCTACTAGCCGTCGAAGATAAAAAATTCTACGAGCATCAGGGCGTGAACCCGATGGCGATTGCGCGCGCCATGGTGACTAATCTCAAAGCTGGGCAAACGGTACAAGGTGGTAGCACCATCACTCAACAGTTGGTAAAAAACTTCTATCTGACTAATGAGCGTAGTTGGGAGCGCAAGCTCAAAGAAGCATTGATGGCTTTGTTGTTAGAGTTGCATTACAACAAACAAGAGATTCTCGAGGCTTATTTAAATGAAATTTATTTGGGGCAAGATGGCTCACGTGCGATTCATGGTTTTGGCTTAGCTGCACAGTTCTATTTTAATCGTCCGATTCGTGAGCTGAAATCCGACCAGATTGCTCTCTTGATTGGCTTGGCAAAAGGGGCTGCTTTTTACGATCCACGCCGTTTCCCAGATCGTGCTTTAGAGCGGCGTAATATAGTTCTGACAGTCATGGAGCAAGAAGGGGTACTCACTGCGGCTGAGGGTGCAGAAGCCCGTAAGCGGCCTTTGGGTGTAAGTGAACATCGTCCTTCGGGTGCTAGTCCCTTCCCTGCCTATTTGGATTTAGTCCGTACCCAACTACAGCGTGATTATCGCGAAGAAGATTTGCGCTCAGAAGGTTTACTGATTTTTACTTCAATGGATCCGATTGTGCAGCTCACGGCTGAGCAAATTGTGATTAAACGTGTCCAACAATTAGAGCGTGCCAATCGGATTCCGAAAAATAAGCTGAGTGGCTCGATGATCATTAGCACCGTGCAAGGCGGTGAAGTCATCGCTTTGGTCGGTGGCCTAGATGTGCGCTATCCGGGTTATAACCATGCTCTTATTGCGCAGCGACAGATCGGTTCTTTGGTCAAGCCAGCTATTTATCTAGCGGCTTTTGAGAACAAGGGCAAATATGGCTCGCTAGGTGAGCGGGTTAGTGATGGGCCAGTGACGGTAAAAATTGGACGCAATAAGTATTGGCAACCTGGTAACTATGACCAGCGCTTTACGGGTACTATGACGATTCTATATGCCTTAATGATGTCACGTAACACCCCCGCTGTAAGAGTCGGTGTGGAGGTTGGCTTAGATAAGGTCATTAAAACTTTAGGTGATTTAGGCATTAAGCGAGAAATTCCAGCTTACCCTGCTATTTTGTTAGGTGCTTTAGAATTATCACCCTTTGAAGTACAACAGATGTATCAAACGTTGGCAGCAAATGGCTCTTACTCCCCATTGAAGTCAATTCGGAGTGTGATGAATGTCTCGAATGGCAAAACTTTGACACGCTATCCACTAACAGTTCAGCAAGTGGCACGTCCTGAGTCAGTAGAAATGCTGAATTTTGGTTTACATCAAGTCACTACCAATGGCACTGCAAAAGCTTTACAAGGTGTGCTGCCCGGTTGGAAGGATGTGGCTGGAAAAACTGGAACAACCAATGATAAGAAAGATAGCTGGTTTGCTGGTTTTTCAGGCCAGCATGTGATGACCGTTTGGGTAGGACGCGATGATAGTAAGCCCACCAATATGACCGGCGGTACGGGGGCTTTGAAGGTCTGGGCAGATATGATGAAAGTCATGCCTTCACAACCGCTGAAAGTCGGTCAGTCTGCACGCTTGATCTGGGTCGATGTCGATGCCGCAACTGGTCTATTATTTAATCCAGCTTGTGGCAAGTCGGTAAAAATACCTTTTATTCGTGGTACACAACCGCAGAAGATTAGCTATTGTGCTGAGCCACAATTAGAAGCACCGGCTTCTGAAACAGGTGTGCCCGCAGCTCCTACACAAACCAGACCTGCAGCCACTGCACCCGCTCCAGCTAGGTCTGCAGCGCCTCCCCCTCAAGCAGCTCCGCGGCCAGCACCACGTCCTGCGCCTGCTGCACCCAGTAGTGGTAATTGGGTGGATGATCTAATGAATAAACCTGGGAATCAGTAAAAATGTCAATGAAGTTTTCTAAAATGGTTTTACGTTATGCTCCATTAGCTGGATTAGTAGCTGGTTTAGTGGGCTGTACGCCTGCGCTGCCACCCGAACCCATTTATGCAGCGCCCCCACAAGCCATGCCGTTGACTCCTATGCCCCAGCAAATACCTCAACCACTGCCTGAGCCAATGCCGATGCCCGTGCAGCAACCACCGCGTCAGCAAACTTACAATCCACCAGCAACTGTTACCCCTATCGAAGCGCGCACTAAAATTGTAGCTGAGCCTTTACCTGAACCGAGTGCTCCTAAAAAAACTACAAGCCCTTCAGTTACTTATATTCCTGAGCAGCAACCAGCGCCTAACACTCAGACTCAAACCAGTTCCCAAAAGCCAGCAGGTGTGCCTTTTTGGGATCAAGGCAAAGTCCAAGTGGAAGTGCTGGATTTACCAGCAGAAAAGCAACCAGCTCCCACTGTCAATATGACCGTACCACCGCAAACAGGTTTGGGTAGTACGCAAAGCACAACGTCTAGTAGTCCTAGTCCAAACAGTAGTTCGCAAACCACGACTAGCTCGCCTGCTGTCGCGGTATTATTGAAGCAAGCTAATAATGAACTAAGTGTGGGTAAAGCTGACCGTGCAGCCACTACTTTAGAACGTGCTTTACGCATTGCGCCGAACGATGCCAATTTATGGCTGCGTTTAGCGGAAGTGAATGAGCAATTGGGTAATCAGTCGCAAGCTTCTTCCATGGCCAGAAAGGCTTTAGATTTAGCGCCAGATGATGCAGCTATTCGCTTACGTGCCCAGCGCTTGGCTAACTAAGTTTAGGAAGGCGGGTGGTGAGCACAGATTCTGAACAGCCTGCTTTAGCTTGGCTTGAAGAAGGCGGTGCATTAGCACAAAGGATTGAGGGTTTTCAGCCGCGCCCACAACAACAGGCAATGGCTAAAGCTATTACTGAATTGTTAGCGGGCGAAGGTGTGCTCATTGTCGAGGCGGGTACGGGTGTTGGGAAAACTTTTGCTTATTTAATTCCTACCTTAGCTTCAGGTGAGCGCGTAATTCTTTCTACGGGCAGTAAAACCTTACAGGATCAACTATTCTTCAAAGATTTGCCTGTTGTTTGTGAAGCACTCAAGCTGCCTCTTAAAGCAGCCCTGTTAAAAGGGCGAGCGAATTATCTTTGCTTGCAGCGTTTAGAGCTGACTTTAGAAGAAGGACGCTTTACGGATCGGCGTGAAATCGGCTGGATTAGACGTTTAGAAAGCTGGAGCCGCCTTACTGAAACCGGTGATATTGCTGAAATGACTGCGATTCCACATGATGCAGAAGTCTGGCCTAAGGTCACGTCAACGCTTGAAAATTGTTCAGGCTTAGAGTGCGAATACTATAGTGATTGTTTTGTAGTGAAGGCACGGCGTAAGGCTCAAGATGCGGATGTTGTGGTCGTCAATCATCACCTGTTCTTTGCAGATATGGCTTTGAAAGAAGAGGGCTTCGGGGAGCTATTACCGACTGCGGATGTGATCGTCTTGGATGAGGCGCATCAACTCCCTGAAATTGCTTCAAATTTCTTCAGTGAAACTATCAGCAGTCGCCAGCTACAAGAATGGTCGCGTGATACTTTGGCGGAATTTTTAGTCAATGCTAAAGATATGCCACAGTTACGCGACCAGTTAAACCAGCTCGATAAAGCCGTGTTAGATTTGCGTTTAGTCATGGATGCACCGGGGCAACGTGCTTCATGGCTGATGATGCGAGATCGCCCGGGGATTATTGAACATACCCAAACGCTGCTGGAAGTGATGCAAGATCTAGAAGTTTTATTGGTTGAAATTGTTGAGCGCAGCAAGGGTTTAGAGCTTTGTCATGAACGCTTAGTTGAATTACGTGAGCGTTTACTGCGGATGCAAATGCCACAAACGGATGTGATTCAATGGTTTGAGACTTTCACCCGTAGTTTCAGTTTAACAGCAACGCCTTTAGATATTGCGGTTCCGTTGCAACGTTGTATGGAAACCTTACCCTGTCGCTGGGTGATGACCTCTGCTACTTTAGCGGTCGGCGATTCTTTTGAGCATTTCACCAAGCGCTTAGGTATTAATCAGGCCGCTACCTTAAAACTCGATAGCCCCTTTGATTATTGGCATCATGCCCTGATGTATTTACCGACCGGTTTGCCAGAGCCACAACAAGCTGATTTTGTAGAGAAAATGGTTGCAGCGGCGATTCCGGTGATTAAAGCTTGTGGTGGCCGTACCTTTATGCTGTTTACCAGTTATCGCGCTATGCACGAAGCCGCTGAATTACTCGAGGGCGAGTTTGACTACCCTATGCTGATTCAGGGCGAGTCGCCGCAGCGTGAAATGATTGATAAGTTCCGTGAACTAGGCAATGCAGTTTTATTGGGTACGGCTAGTTTTTGGGAAGGAGTTGATGTGCGTGGCGAAGCTTTAAGCTGCGTGATTATTGATAAACTCCCCTTTGCAGCACCGAATGATCCCGTCCTAGAGGCGCGTCTGGAAACTTTACGCCAAGAAGGTGGCAATCCTTTTGCAGATTATCAACTGCCACAAGCGGTCATTGCCTTAAAACAAGGGGTAGGGCGCTTGATTCGTGATCAAGAAGATCGCGGCCTTTTGATGATTTGTGATGCACGCTTGCGTACTCGTCGTTACGGTTCGGTGTTTTTAGACAGCTTGCCGCGTATGCCGCGTACCCAAAAACTGGAAGTCGTCGAGCGCTTTTTTTCGACACAACCCGTAAAACCATCTTCCATTCTCAACTCGAACGAAAATCATGCCTCTATTAGCTCTTGATACCTCTAGTGATGCTTGCTCTGCTGCGGTAATGACCGACACCACTTGTTTTACCGCGTTTGAACTCACACCACGCGCGCATACCCAATTAATTTTGCCGATGGTGGAGTCGGTCTTAAAGCAGGCTAATTTAGAGTTAGCTCAGGTGGATGCGATTGCTTTTGGGCGTGGGCCGGGAGCTTTTACGGGCGTGCGCATTGCAACCGGTGTTGCTCAAGGCCTAGCCTTGGCGGCGAATAAATTAGTATTGCCCATTTCAAGCTTAGCGGCCTTGGCGCAACAGGCTTATCAGCAGTTACAAGCACAGAAAATTTTAGTCGCCTTAGATGCACGCATGGGTGAAGTCTACTGGGGTGTTTTTCAAGTAGTGGCGGGGCAAGTACAGTTGCAAGCGGAAGAACAAGTCTTAACTCCGAATGCGATTGAGTTACCTAAGGATGTTGGCTGGGTCGCAGTCGGGAGTGGTTGGTCGGCTTATCCTGAGTTAGCCGAGCGTGCGGCAGGTTTAGTGACAGCAACTTGTGCAGATTGGCTACCTTCAGCGGAATTTATTGCGCAGTTAGCTTGGCAAGACTACCAAGCGGGGCGTGCGATACCTGCTGAGCAAGCACAACCCATCTATTTAAGAAATAAAATTGCTCAAACCACTCAAGAGCGTTTGGCACTAAAAACCCGCTAAGCTGTCGCTGTTTTCGGTATCACATGAGCGACCATGAGTTGTAAGGAGCGCTCATTACGATATTCATTCACGCTCAATTTGTAAATTAACTGTACGCGTTCACCTTCAGCAGGCCATTGCCGCAAATCCGCAAAGAAGTGCATGGCTGTAACGGCTGAAACTAAACTCGGTTCGGCATAAATCGGAATGAGGGTAGCGCGTACATGCAAATCTTTGAGAATTTGCAGTTTTTTGACCTCAAACTCACCTTCAAATTGCGGCTCAGGGAACCATTGACCCCAAGGCGCCAAAGCATGCAGTTGTTCGGCGGTATTCAAATTCAGTTCTTGTGGGCTGAGATGACCATCGGTGTAGACAGTTTCGCGGAAGGTATCGGGCTTAGTCTGACGATTCACTGCAGCAATCATGCTGGTTTGGAATTGCTGGAAATGTTCAGATGGCAAAGTTAAGCCTGCCGCCATCGCATGCCCGCCGAAGCGCTGGATCATGCCCGGATGCTGGGTTGCCACTTCATCAATTAAATCACGTAAATGTAAGCCTTCAATGCAACGCCCAGAACCTTTCAGCAAACCATCTTCGGAGTTAGCAAACACAATGACTGGACGGTGATAGCGATCTTTAATCCGTGAGGCCAAAATACCAATGACTCCTTCATGCCAATCTGCCTGATGCAGGCACATAATCGGTGGCAAATGAGTATCTCGTTCAAAACCTAAAGCTTGCATGATGCGCTCGGCATCTTCTTTCATATCCGCTTCAATTTGGCGACGGTCATGATTGAGGCTATCTAGTTGCAAAGCTAATCGTGCTGCTTCTTTGGGGTCATCGGTTAGTAAGCAGCAGATACCTACCGCCATATCCGCCAAACGCCCTGCCGCATTTAATCGGGGGCCGCAGGCGAAACCAAAATCACTACTCACGACCCGCTTGGGATCTTTTTTTGCTACGGTGAGTAAAGCTTGAACTCCAGCATGGGCTGCACCGGAGCGAATCCGCCGCAAACCTTGCTCCACTAAAATTCGATTATTCGCATCTAGTGGTACGACATCCGCCACCGTGCCTAAAGCGACTAAATCCAACAAACTCACCATATTCGGTTCAGGCAAGTTCTGTTTAGCAAAATAGTTTTGTGCAATGAGTTCTTGTTTTAAGGCGAGCATCACATAAAAAGCAACCCCGACTCCGGCTAAGGCTTTGGAGGGGAATTGATCTTCTGGCTGATTCGGATTAACCATCACATCACTCGCCGGTAGTTGCTGGCCGGGTAAATGATGATCGGTAATGAGGGTTTTAATCCCTAAAGCATGCGCGGCTTCAACCCCTTCAATACTAGAGACACCATTATCTACGGTCATCAAGAGCCACGGCTGATAAGGCTTAGCTAGTTCTACAATCGCTGGGGTTAAACCATAGCCATATTTAAAGCGGTCAGGGACTAAGAAATCGACCGCTTGATGCCCACACAGATGTAAAGCACGAATACATAAAGCAGTCGCGGTCGCGCCATCCGCATCATAATCACCCACAATCAGGATTTGATGCTGATTGATAATCGCCTCAGCCAATAATTGTGCCGCCGCTTTAACGTTTTTTAAGCTTGAAACGGGGTGCAATTGCTTTAACACAAAGTTTAGTTCGTCACTGTGGTTAATTCCGCGCGCAGCCAGAATACGCTTAATGAGCGGCGGATAGCTACTATTAGTATCATGCAAGATAGCGCCAGTATAAGGGCGCGCTTGAATCTGTTTAGCTGTGAAATAAGACATAGTGGGTCTGAGTTAGGAATGCCGCTTAAGTCTAACATGGGGCGAATGGAAGGTCTTGGCCTGATTCGCATGCACCCTTATCTAGCATAATGGCTGGAATTCTGCTGCTTGTCCGCTGAGACTAAGGGATAATCTGCAGTTTTGCTAATCATCGGAAATCGTTCATGCCAAATACTCGCCAAGCACTAGATGGAAAAGCCATGGGCATCATGGTCTTGCTGTGTATGCTCTGGGGTGTACAGCAATCGCATTTGAAAGCCGTGGTGGATGAGATTAGCCTGATGTTGTTGATTGCTTTGCGTTCAGGGCTGAGTGCCTTATTAGTGGCTGGCTTGATGCATTATCGGCAAGAACGTATGAATCTTGCGCAAAACTGGAAGCCGGGTTTGGTGGTGGGCTTACTGTTCGCGGTTGAGTTCGTGTTTGTGGCAGAGGGCTTACGCTACACGGCTGCTTCGCACATGATTGTTTTAGTGTATACCGCACCGATTTTTGTGGCTTTGGGGATGCATTGGCTATTTCCTGCCGAGCGCTTAGCCGCCGTGCAATGGGTGGGTGTGCTCTTAGCTTTTGTTGGTATTGGTGTTACTTTCTTAGGGCATGAGCAACCCAGCACTGGGAGCAATATGCTTTGGGGTGATTTTTTAGGCTTATTAAGCGGTTTAGCTTGGGGTTTAACTACTTTAGTGGTGCGTGCCTCAAGCCTTGCCAATGCGCCTGCAACTGAAACTTTGCAGTATCAACTGGTCGCTACTTTTATTCTGTTACTCATTGTTGCTTTGGTAACGGGACAGGCAGAATTTAATCCGACTCCTGTTGTTTGGGCAAGCTTAGCTTTTCAGGGTATTTTAGTATCCTTTGCGAGTTTTTTAATTTGGTTTGCTCTCCTGCGCCGCTATATGGCTGCCCAATTGGGGATTTTCTCGTTTTTGACGCCGCTGTTTGGGGTTTTATTTGGAGTGGTTTTATTAAATGAATCCTTAGAACTGCATTTTATTATAGGCGCGGTGATGGTGTTGCTGGGTTTGGTGGTGGTGAGTGGGTATGGGTGGTTTGTGGGGTGGCGGGGGAAGTAAGTTTAGCGCTCTTAGTAGTCAAATAAAAATATGTTGAATATGAGGAGAACAGCTAAATCAAGATGTTTTCGCGTGTGGGCAAATAACCTATTTGGAGACACCATACCTGCCTTGGAATACTTCACGAATATGCCAATTTGTAAATTCAGTTTTTGGTGAATATAGCGTATTGCGCGGTTTCAGGAGGGGTTTGCCGTCGAAATTAAGAACCCAGTTCTGAAAACCACCATGCCCGTTTACTTTTTCTGATATGACAATTTTCTGTTCATTGGAAATGGCCAAAGCACCACGATCGAGTAGTTTATGGTGTAAAGAGCAAAGCGCTAAGCCATTGCTTTCAATATCGGGGCTACCTGCTTGAAACCATTTGATGTGCGCCGCTTCCAGTGCGATTGGCGTGTTTTCCATGCGCACACTGAAATTGCAAATAGCACAACGATAATCGTAAGCCTCTAGTATGAGGCGACGAAAGCTTGGATCACGCTTAGTACGTTTTTGTGGGCTGAGTTGTGGGATTGCTTCAAAATCTAAGCCGACTTCATCCAAAATATCTTGATGGACAGAGAGTGGGAAATTGTCCTCCAACAATTGCATCGCTACTTCTTGTAGAAGGACTGGATTAGTTTTTAACAGATCATAGACCTCTTGGGTGAAGCCTACTTCAATGTGCTTATCGCGCAAATACTTTCTACTGACACTGCTGGATGTGGTCAAAACACCACTACAGTGTGGCATTTCCCAAATCAAATCAGATTGCAAATGTCAGAATGGTAGTTCGGGGTAATAATTGGCTCTACTGGGGCCAAAGTCTTGCAGCAACTGGGTAAGCTTGGTATCAATCTGATCAAATGGAATTAAACGTGGTGAGTCTGTATGGATACGCCCTAAGGCTAGTAGCAATAGTAAAGGCTCATGTGGGGCGCGTTGGTCACCTTTCTTCCAAACGTTTAACGTGGTAATGCGGGTGATGAGTTCTTGTTCGTTTATTAACATAACTCATTATCATTTAGTTGTGCAGATTATACGCCATCTTGCGATTTATTTTGCAGCGCAAAGGTGATGAAAGCAGAACAATTGGGCATCAACGTAAGAACGTGTAAAGTTCATCCACCACCATTTCCAACCCAACAGAAACGAGTGTAAAAGTTTTGCCCTCGGTGTAACTTTCCTTGAGCCACGCGTTGCTGCGACGGTAAATTTCCACGTAAGGCGTGTCCTGCGAACACAGCACGTATTCCTGTAAGGTCGGAATCATCCGATAACCTGCCAGTTTTTCCGTGCGGTCTTTACGTGCTGTGCTGCCGGATAATACTTCAATCACCAGACATGGCGATTGATTAAAATGCGATGCGGTTTCATCTTCACACGTCACCTGCACATCAGGGTAGTAATAACGGGTATCGTTGAATGCTTGAATTTCAACCTTCATATCCGACTGGAATACTTGGCAACGACTGCCGCGCAGGTGCAGAAATAACAAACCAGCAAAAGCCATCGACAATTGATTATGCCCGCGACTCGCCCCCGCCATCGCGTAAATCTGCCCATTCACATACTCGTATTTCTGCCCATCCGGACGGTCGTTTTCCCCTAATAAATATTCTTCCGGGGACACATAAGATGACTTCGGTAAGACACTCATCGCACTGACTCCTACATAAAGGACTTAAAGCTCACCACACAGTTTCATCTTCACGGTTTTTGGCAAGCAATTCAAATGATCTGAGGAAAACCCACAATGCACGTTGATTACTGGCACAAGAAGCCGCTCAATCTGCTTGTGCAGGCTTTCTCAAAGCCCGCTTCTTACCCTGTTCATCAATCGCCACATAGACAAAATCAGCCTCTGTCACTTGAAATAAATCTGACTCTGGATCACGCCAAGCAGGTTTGACCCAAGTTTGTAGATGAATCGTGAGGGAGGTAGTACCGGTGTGGACAAGGGAACCATAACAAGCGACTACATCGCCGACTTTGACGGGGCGGATAAATTTCATCGCATTCACCGCAATAGTAGCAACGCGGCCTTGAGCTAGCTCTTTGGCCATAATGCCACCCGAAATATCCATTTGTGCCATAATCCAGCCGCCAAAAATATCGCCATTGGGATTAGTGTCTGCAGGCATGGCGACGGTACGCAATAATAAATGCCCTTTGGGTTGTAGGTCTTGAGTCTCGTCCATTCTAAAAATCCTAGTCAGGGTAGTTTAAGGCTGCTATCTAAACACAGCTATTCACTGCTCGCTAGGCTTCAGACGCTATTCCTTGTAAAGTACGCGCCTGATTAAAGGGCTAAGTGCTGAGGCTGTAATGCTATTTGGAATTGATCGTTTTCTCACAGAACCGAAGTTAAGAGCCGCTTTACAGGGCAAACGTGTAGCTTTGCTTGCGCATCCTGCTTCGGTCACTGCTGATTTAACGCACTCTTTGGATGCTTTGGCAGCGCTCGATGATATTTGCTTAAGCGCTGCTTTTGGCCCACAGCATGGCATTAAAGGCGATAAGCAAGACAATATGATGGAGTCGCCGGATTTCCTTGATCCGCAGTATCAGATTCCGGTGTTTAGCTTATATGGTGAAGTACGCCGCCCGACCGCAGCGATGCTGGATACGTTTGATGTTTTGCTGGTGGATTTACAGGATTTAGGTTGTCGAATTTATACCTTTATCACGACTTTAGCTTATGTGTTAGAAGCGGCTGCACAAACTGGAAAAGCCGTTTGGGTCTTAGATCGTCCCAATCCAGCAGGACGACCTGTAGAAGGCTTAAGTTTGCGCAGAGGTTGGGAAAGTTTTGTCGGTGTAGCACCCATGCCGATGCGGCATGGTATGACGATGGGCGAACTGGGGTTGTGGTTTATTAATGAATTAAAGCTCGATGTCGATTATCAAGTGATCACTATGCACGGCTGGCAACCGGGCTTAGGTGCGGGTTTTGGCTGGCCTTTAGGTGAGCGCACTTGGATTAATCCAAGTCCCAATGCACCGAATCTATGGATGGCACGTTGCTATGCAGGTACGGTGATGTTGGAGGGAACAACGTTATCTGAGGGGCGCGGTACGACGCGGCCTTTAGAGCTGTTTGGTGCACCCGATATCAATCCCAAAGCCCTTTTGAAGCTGATGCATGAGCTAGCACCTGAATGGTTAGCTGGTTGCCGGTTACGTGAGTGTTGGTTTGAACCGACTTTCCATAAGCATGTGGGCAAACTCTGTGCAGGTGTGCAGATTCATGTGGAAGATTCAAGCTATCAGCATCAACGCTTTAAACCTTGGCGTCTGCAGGCTTTAGCCTTCAAAGCCTTACGTTTATTACAAGCCGATTACCCCTTATGGCGTGATTTTCCTTATGAATATGAGCTGGATAAGCTGGCTATCGATGTGATCAATGGTTCGCCCTTATTGCGAGAGTGGGTGGATGATCCAGTAGCGGCGATAGCTGATTTAGAAGGTTTAGCAGAAGTCGATGAGCGCGCATGGCTAGAGCAGCGTCAGCCTTATCTATTGTATTAATTGAGGTTTTATGTCGTATTTTTATTTGGCGATTGCCATTATCTCTGAAGTCATCGCCACGAGTGCTTTAAGAAACTCAGCGGAGTTCACGAAACTCTGGCCAACTTTAATCATGATTGCCGCTTATGGCAGTGCGTTTTATTTCATGACTTTGGCGTTGCGTACTATTCCTTTGGGGATTACTTATGCAATTTGGTCAGGGCTTGGAATTGTGTTGATTAGTTTAGTGGGTGTGGTGTTTTATCACGAGCGCTTGGATTGGCCTGCTGCGTTGGGTATGGGCTTGATTATTGCTGGCGTGTTGGTGATTAATTTATTTTCGAAGATGGTGGTGCATTAGCGCTTGCTATTAAATATTTTTTAGATAATCGGTTTTTTATAAAGTTAATACCTTAAATACAGGTATTAACTTGCAGGTATAAAAGGCTGTATGGCTCATTTAAGTGCTATGCAATTAATAAAAATCCATATCGACACTAATTCAAGGCTGCTGATAAGCACTTATAGCAGTTTAAGTTTTCCTAATAATTAGATCCAAGCTAGATTGATAGAAGCCCTTATGGATTTTTGGGCCTAATTTGATGAGGAGTGACTCAAAAGGGTTTCTATTTTTTAAGCTCCATACTGTTTTTGTTAAAAAATTCCGACTTTTTAAGAAATCTGTGAGACTACTGACCACTTCAAGTTGTCCTGTAGGTTTCATTGTCAGTTCAAACTCATGATAACTTACTCCGCGACCACGCCTTAGAAAATCGAGCATCGAATCATCAGTGATTTTCTGATATAAATCAGCAAAAGGTTTTCGGGGGCTAAAACGCGAATACGCAAAAGCCAAATCATCCGGCAGCCATGAGTAGAACGGTAGGTGAGCAGTATGTTGATCGTAATGCCAGAGGCGATTAGGCGTATCTACTAAGCACCACAAGCTGTCATTAGAGAGCATCTCCCAAGTGTTTTTCATGGCAAGCATGCGCTCATTATGTGTCATATGTTCAAGACAGGCGAAAAAGATAATAAAGTCAAAATCTTGGCCTGCTAATAAATTATGCACTTCTGTAGAGTTGGCAAGCATCAATTCTACATTTAGGCCATAAACTTCACAGCGCTTTTTAGCGACGATTAAGCTATCTTCCACTACATCAATCGCAGTCACTTTCGCACCTTGTTCGGCTAAGGCGACTGTTGAAACACCAGTACCACAACCTATTTCAAGAATCTTTGAGTTTTCCAATGGGCGCATACTATTCAGCCAAGGAATCACACTAAGACGAAAACTATCAAGCCTTCCTGTCAGATGATCTTTTAAGTCTTCTTGGCCTGCAACAGAGGTTAGGTAGTTAATATCACTATACCAAGCATCTTGCTGCGTAAAAAAATGTGTTTTTAACGCTGTTTCGATAGTCTCCAAGCTTTTTTCATCTAAGTATTTGAAGCGAGAGACTACATTCTCGGGGATTTTCGGTGTCAATAAGGATTTTAAAAAATATTTGGTAGAAGATATAGTTGTTATAGGTTTATTCACATTTAATTCTCAGTAATTAAGAGATATGTTAAAAATAAATTTCGTGTTGATTCATCATTGCTAATGTAAAAAATATAATTGTTAGTGGCTAAGAGAAAATATTTCATGTGCATATTTTTAATATCTACTCTAGATATGTGTAAATTATGAGTATACCTGAAAGTGCTTTATATTTATATTTTCTGTGAGAAGTGTTAGATTCTTTTTAAGAAAAGAATAATTAACTAGCTAATTGATGCCTAATTAAAAAGGATAAGCAGTTTAATTTTTTGTATGAACGGGTAAATGACTGGACTGCCAGATAATAATAATCGGACACCTTGTAGTTCAAACAACTAGCTAATCACTATTGGCCAAGATTTCAAAGAGGACGTGTACAACAGTGTGATCAAGGGTTAAGTCATAGGTAGGGTGACGACGATTTTACCTTTGGCTCTTCCTTGCTCTACATACGCCATCGCTGCTAATGTTTCGTCAAAGGAAAAAGTACGATCCAATACAGGCTGCAGTAGATCGGCATCATAGAGAGCCGCCAAGGTTTTCAGTTGAGCTCCATTTGCACGCATAAAGAAAAATGAGTAGCGCACCCCTAGTTTTTTGGCTTGTGATCGGATCTTGAAGCTTAGTAATGACATCACGGGCTTCAGTAACGGTTTGCCGATTTGCAGCGCGAACCCAGCATCAGGTGGACCGACAACACTGATTGCGAGCCCGTTAGGTTTAAGCACGGTCAACGACTTGATGAGGTTGTCACCCCCTAGTGAATCAAGCACCACATCATAACCAGAGAGTAGTTGGGAGAAGTCTAGCTTCGTGTAATCAATCACTTCATCTGCGCCTAGCCTGCGCAATTTCTCCGTATCCTTACCGTTTGCAGTGGTCGCGACGAACGCACCGAGATACTTGGCGACTTGTATGGCAGTAGAACCCAAGCCGCCAGCGCCAGCATGAATAAGAATTTTCTGCCCGGGTTTGAGCTGTGCGACCTCAACCAGTGCTTGCCATGAGGTCAGTGCCACAAGAGGAACTGCTGCTGATTCTTCCATTGTCAGCGATTTTGGCTTGAGGGCGATATCATCTTGCTCAATCGCGATGTACTCTGCGAAACTACCGATACGGAGGTCTCGAGGACGGGCGTAAATCTCATCACCAACTTTGTAGCCCTGTACCTCAGCTCCAATCCTTGTGATAACGCCTGCAACATCATGTCCGAGTACAAAAGGTGTTTTATACTTTAAAAGTAACTTAAACTCGCCGTTGCGAACCATTTTGTCTAGCGGGTTGATACTAGCAGCACTCACTCGAACCAAAACATCACGCCGCCCAACACTGGGTTTTGGTATTTCGGCAGCACGGAGGCCATTTTTGCCATATTTATCAACAATGAATGCTTTCATATATATTCTGATGGTATTTACTATCTAAAGTTTTCTCTATAAGTATAACAGACTACCTAAACTGAGTCTCAATCAGCACCGACTGAGTATTGAGGCAATTTTTCTAAGTTTACTGCTGACTCAGGGTTAGCCCAGTTTACACTCTAAGTTTAGCGAGGCCGTCAAACTAGATAGCTTTCCCATTCCTAGTTTACTTGTGGCAAAATAGCCACATGCAAACCCCAAGCACTTTTGATCCCCAAGACTTCCTCAAGACCGTGCCGCATAAACCCGGTGTCTATCGTATGCTGGGCAAAAATGAGGAAATTCTATATGTGGGTAAGGCGAAAGACCTAAAAAATCGAGTATCGAGTTATTTCCGCTCGAAAGTAGCAAATTCGCGCATTTATGCGCTGGTGCAGCAGATTCAGCGGGTGGAGGTAACGATTACTAGCACTGAAGCGGAAGCTTTGCTGCTGGAAAGTAATCTGATCAAGCAACACGCACCGCATTACAATATTCGCCTTAAGGATGGGAAAGGCTACCCGTATATCTATATCTCTAAGCACGAGTATCCCCGTATTCAATTTTATCGTGGTTCACGTAAAGAGCTGGGGCAATATTTTGGCCCTTATCCTAGTGCGGGTGCGGTTAGTCAGACTTTACATCTCATGAAGCGCTTATTCAAAGCACGCCAATGTGAGGATAGTTATTTCGCGAATCGGTCAAGGCCTTGTTTGGAGTATCAGATTAAGCGCTGTAGTGGGCCTTGTGTAGGCCTAATTGAAAAAGATGAATATGCCGATAATATTCGTCACGCCGTGCAGTTCCTGCAAGGACACACACAAGATGCGATTGATGAATTGGTTGTCAAGATGGAGAAATCAGCAGCGCAGTTAAATTTTGAAAAAGCTGCCGAGCAGCGTGATTTGATTGAGAGTTTACGGCATATTTCTCAGCAACAATATGTCACTGGCACCAGTGGGAATGTGGATGTAGTCGCCATTGCGACTGAAGCCGGTTTAGCCAGCGTGCAAGTTTTCACGATTCGTAATGGGCATAATTTAGGGAATCGCAACTTCTTTCCCGAGTTACCCGATGATGAAATCAAAATAGATGAAATCTTAGAGAGCTTCTTATCGCAGTATTATTTGAATCATGATGTGCCGGGGGAGATTTTAGTCTCAGAGCTGCCTGCAGAGCATGCAGTATTAGAGGATATGCTGACACTCAAGCAAGAGCGTAAAGTACTGATTCGCCAGCCACAACGCGGTGAACGTACCAAGTGGGTAGAAATGGCGATCCGTAATGCTGAGCAAGCTTTGCAAATGCAGATTGCTTCTAAGGCAGGGATGCGCCAGCGTTTATTTGCATTGCAAGTGGCTTTGGGTTTAGATTCACCGCCAGCACGGATGGAGTGTTTTGACATAAGCCATACAATGGGGGAGGCGACAGTGGCCTCCTGTGTAGTGTTTGGCATGGAAGGCCCGCTCAAATCGGAATATCGGCGTTATAATATTAATGGAATTCAAGCGGGTGATGATTATGCGGCGATGCATCAGGCTTTGACGCGACGGTTTCGTCGGGGGACTGAGCAAGATGGTAAACTGCCTGATATTCTGTTGATTGATGGCGGTAGTGGGCAAGTGACTCAAGCCTTAGATGTTTTGCAGACTTTAGCCATCACGCATGTAAATGTGGTGGGAGTGGCGAAAGGGGAAGGGCGTAAACCCGGTCTAGAAACCTTGATTATTGAGAATAATACTGAACGCCTCACTTTACCCGAACATTCACCGGCCTTGCATTTAGTACAGCAAATTCGGGATGAGGCGCATCGTTTTGCAATCACGGGCCATCGCGCGAAGCGACAAAAAGCGCGTACTCAATCTGCTTTGGAAGCCATTAATGGTTTAGGTAGTAAACGCCGCCAAGTTTTGTTAAAGCAATTTGGTGGTTTGCGTGCGATTGAGCGTGCGAGTGTTGAAGAATTAGCGAAAGTGCCGGGAATCAGCTTGGCCTTAGCGCAAAAAATTTACGATCAATTTAATGGAGATCGGTAGTTGAAAAACATGAACCTACCCATCCTGCTGACTTGGGTGCGGATTGCTTTTATTCCTTTACTGATCCTGTTTTTTTATCTTGATCGACCTTGGGCACCATTTGCTGCAGCATTAGTCTTTGGGCTTGCAGGTTTAACCGACTGGGCGGATGGCTATTTAGCGCGTAAATGGCAACAAGAGTCTCGCTTTGGTGCTTTCCTTGATCCAGTTGCGGATAAGCTAATTGTTGCGGTCGCTATGCTCCTCATTGTCGAACGTGAAGCTAATCTTTGGTTTACTTTAGCGGGGATGATCATTATTGGGCGTGAGATTGTGATCTCTGCCTTACGTGAGTGGATGGCGCAAGTAGGTTTACGTGGAAAAGTAGCCGTCGCTTTTATGGGCAAACTCAAAACAACTTTCCAAATTATTGCTTTAATCTTCTTATTATATAATCAAGCCTTGTTTGGCTTTTTGCCAATGCGAGAGCTAGGAATTATCGCCTTGGTACTGGCGACGATTCTAACTTTAGTGTCGATGCTGCAATACTTGCAAAGTGCTTTTGTAGCGACTAAGGAAACCTAATGGATACTGCTAGCTCCAGCTCTGCAAGCTAAGTTTGAAGAGCTGGGTAAACTAAGTTTAAGCGCTCCGCCCAGCAATTAAGAAGTCTTGATATTCCTTCAAACGTTGCCAATTTTGTTTAGCAGCTAATTCAGCTTGATAAGGCCAAGATTTGGGTTCATGTAGCTTAAATTGATTGCCACCGGCTTCTAGAATGGCTTTTAAAGTGTCCCGATCCATCGTAGCGAGCTTGGCATAGCTTTTAATACCAGCTTCATTCAAAAGTTTTTCAATCTTTGGACCAATACCTTCTAGCTTTTTCAGATCATCGACATGATCCGCATTTGGAATAACGATAGGCGCTATAGTCGGCTCAACCGCTTGAGTGGCTTTAGGTGGAGCAGAGGGTGTCACCCGACTTGGAAAGACTGTACTGGGATTAGGGTTAGCTGCGTGATTTGTGCCAACAGTGTCGTGATCACTGCTGCGGCCTTTTAAGAGACTACGCAAGTCAGCTTCATAAGTAGTTTCCTGTTCCACTTTAGACAGGTTGACGCTAACAGAGGGCGGATAGCTTGAGGTCACTGGGTTGCTAGCCCCAATCCGTGCACGCATTTGTGCGACGGGGTCTAACAGTTCTGTTTGCTCTTCAAGCACTATAGGCTTAGTGGGCTTTTTGCAGCACAAACCTATTTTTTTCAGCACATAACAGAGCAAAGCGCCTAGCAAAAAACAGCCAATGAGCAATAAAGCAATCTCAAAGCTGGCTGTGCCGAAGGTATAAGCGGAGTTAGTCGTTTCGTTCACAGTCCAGATCCCTTAGTCATTGGATTTACTTTGTAGATAACAGAATAAGAAGCCCAAGATAAAGGCAACACCTAGCATAATAGCTAGTTCTAAACTAGCATCGCTCATGTCAACACGGCTAGTAACGTTTTCGAACATTAATCGGTACTCCCATAGCCAAATTATCTGATCGGCTTTACTTCAACGCGGCGGTTTTTGTTACGACCTTCCTCGGTTTTATTAGTCACCCAAGGCGCTGTTTCACCTTTGGAGCTAGCTTCAACCCGATCCGCTGGTGCACCGCGCTTCACTAACAAGCTGCGAATGCGCTCAGCTCGTTGGAGGCCTAGTTTTTCATTGATGTCAGCATCACCCACATTGTCGGTATGCCCGATGATTTTCACTTTAGCGGTTGGATTGGCGGCTAAGAAGCCTATTAAATCATCAAAGTACTCTTTTGTGCTATCCGCAAGCTCTGGTTTACTGGAGCGGAAAGGAAAATATAAACGGGCAGAGCTAACATTTTTCTTATCAGTTGACTTTTCCAAATCGACAGTAATTTTATCCTTTTCATCAGCCTTAGCTGCGGCGTTCTCTTCTTTAGGCGCAGTTTTTTCAGTTGCTGCTGTAGGTTTCTCTTTGGTAACTTCTTCAGTCGCTGTCTCTGGTTTTGCCTCAGCTTCAGTAGTGGCAGTGCTGTGTTCTGTAGATACTACATCGGTTGCCATGTCTGGATCTTTAGGGCTAGGTTCGGCGGTACTAGTAGTTTGTAACACCGTTTCGCCAGAAGATTTAGCATCTAAATAATCGGGCAAGCTATTTTTATTATGATCCAACGCATCATTAAACTTGCCATCATTATTAGGGTCAGGGTTTTCCATCGCCGTCATCACACCATCATTATCGTCATCAGTGTCAAGTGCGTCTAAAATCCCATCGCCATCGCTATCTTTTTTATCGGCTAATTCAATACTATCCGGAACGCCATCCCCATCTGAATCGGTCAGGCTAGGATTAGTACCCGCTTCTTTTTCCTCACCATTGCTGATGCCATCATGGTCATCATCTAAGGTCGCCCAGCCGCTATCTTTATCTAAGTAATCGGGAATGCCATCTTGATCACTATCTCGTGCATCAGCGACTGAGCCATCTTTATTCGGATCGACTGCTTCGTTAGAGGTTAAATCACCATCATCATCATCATCGGTATCTAAAGCATTAATAGTGCCATCATCATCGGTATCTAAGGGAGCGTCTGTAGGTTTGTCACCTAGTTCATCTTTATCACTGACCCCATCTTTATCCGAGTCTGCCATATAAGGGTCAAGACCGAACTTTTTCTCTAGCTCATTGGAGACACCATCTTTATCGCTATCATCGACATTGGTCGTAACAGGTTCAGGGTTTGGTACTGGTTCAACCGTAGGGGTTGCTACTTTGTTCACGTCTTCGGCTTTAGCTGTCTCAGTCGTTTCAGCAGGTTTGGCTTCAATCAGCTCCGCCTTATTTTCTGTAGCTAGTTCAGCAGGCTTTTCTTCAGTTTGTGTAGAGGTGCTTGCTGTTGAGGGAGGTGTGCTAGTCTCAGTAGTTGCTTCAGGTTTAGGTTCAGGGCTTGTACTATTGACGGCTAATTGAGTCGTGGCCGCTACAGGGGTATCAGCCGCTTTATGTGTATCAGCATTAGCATCTGGTTCTGCATCATGAGATTCGGTAACGTTTTCAGCATGTGCTACGGGTGTACCACAGAAGCCTTTGATATTACAAGCGTACCACCACCAACTGGCTAGACCCCATACACCAGCAAGAACTAGTACCACTAGCGCTTTTGCTTTCATTATCCTGATAACTCCTTTATGTTTGAGTGGAATCCCAGCGCGAGGAAGCATTATTTTAGTTAGCCATTGTCACAACTAGTTGCCCGCTGCCCGCTTCCTTGGATTCGTGTAGCATTGTAGCACTGTAATTTTCGATAATTTTGATTTAGTCACCTAAAACCTAGCATTGTTCCCAAGGCAAGCCATGAAAACGCCAACCACCAAGGGTGCTACGATGCTGGTGTTCATCGCGTTCACCTTCAAAGCCTTCATTCACATGTAAAACTTGCTGAAAGCCCGCAGCAAGCAGAGCCGCTGCCGCATCTTGCGTGCGTTTGCCACTACGACAACATAAGACAATGGCAGTTTCGGTTTTAGGATCTAAACCTTTAAAGCGCACTGTTAGTAAACGTTCGATATCCCTCACGAAGTTTGGATTTACATCCCAATCAGGCTCATCAATCCAGGCAATGTGAATAGATCCTACAGGGTGACCTACGAATAAATACTCCATAGATGAGCGTATATCGACTAGAACGCTGTTCGCAGGATTTTCCTGTAAATATTGATAAGCAGCAATAGGCGTTAAGTCGATCAGCTCAGCCATGAGTCTTCCTCTAACATAATAATGAGTTCTTGGGATAATTAGTTAGGCGAGCGCATCAGTGTAAGAATAGCCACAATACCCGAATCATTGGGGAGCTGTTTGCCCGCTAACCACTGCAAAATATCCTTATCAGCCGCACTTAGCAAGCGTTCAAATGCAAACTGGTCACCCATTGCTAAAGAGGGATAAACATTCTCAAGAAAGCTGAGTAAAGGTCTATTGAGTTCCGATTGGGTGCGATGGCAAGCCCAGCGTAAGCGCACTAAACGTTCTTGCCATTGTTCTTCGCTTTGATGAAAAATACCCATTAAGAAAGGGCGCGAATTTTAGCAGCTAAGGCCTGAAAGGGTTCAGGGGTAGGTTCTGTCTGGAAAATAATCCCAAACAGGCTAGGATCTTGAAGTTCGAGTAATTCATCAAAGCGCTTAATTTCTTCAACATCAGCCTGCGGGAAATGATTGACTAAGTAACGCTCGAGTACAAAATCGAGTTCTTTCATACCGCGCCGACACCGCAATTTGTAGCGAGAGAGTTCGTTCATGCAGTCCACCTTTATTCTCTGCAAAACCCTTCCCCCACACGATGAGAAGGGTGCTAGAACGAGCCTAATTAAGCGAGCTTAATAGAGGCGCTCCACCATCATTTTTTTCAGCTCGCCAATCGCTTTCGCTGGATTTAAGCCTTTAGGGCAAGTATTAGTGCAGTTCATGATGGTATGGCAGCGATAGAGCTTGAAGGGGTCTTCAAGATTATCTAAGCGCTCACCGGTGGCCTCATCACGACTATCAATAACCCAGCGATAAGCCTGCAGTAGAACGGATGGACCTAAATAACGATCACCATTCCACCAATAGCTTGGGCACGAGGTTGAACAGCTTGCACACAGAATACATTCATATAAGCCGTCGAGCTTTTTACGATCTTCTGGCGATTGTAAGCGCTCGCGATCTTGTGGTGCTGGCGTTGAAGTCTGCATCCACGGCTTAATCGAGGCATATTGTGCATAGAAGTGTGTTAAATCTGGAACCAGATCTTTCACAACTTCCATATGCGGCAATGGGCTAATCGTAATGTCACCCGGAATATCCTCAATCGCTTTAATGCAAGCTAAGGTATTCGTACCGCCGATATTCATTGCGCAAGAGCCACAGATACCTTCACGGCAAGAGCGCCGGAAAGTCAGCGTAGGGTCAATCTCGTTTTTAATCTTGAGAAGCGCATCCAATACCATCGGTGCGCAATCATCTAGATCAATCGGGAAAGTATCCCACCGTGGGTTTTGCCCACTATCAGGATCATAACGATAGATCTTGAAGTTTTTTACACGGCTAGCACCGGTGGGTGTCGGCCAAGTTTTGCCTTCTTTAATGATCGAATTCGCAGGAAGTTTAAATTCAGCCATCTTCGTTATACTCCCTTCTTAATAGGTACGCTTCTTCGGTGCAATATACTCAACCTCATCAGTGAGGGTATAAGTATGCACCGGACGATAGTCAATATTGACCTGACCTTGCTCATTCACCCATGCTAATGAGTGTTTCATCCAATTCGCATCATCGCGCTCTGGGAAATCTTCACGAGCGTGAGCACCACGACTTTCTTGACGATTTAGTGCGCATTGGACGGAAACCTGTGCACAATCCAAAAGATTAGCTAATTCAAAGGTTTCCATTAAATCAGAGTTCCAGATCAAGCCACGGTCGCTCACTTTGACATCATTGTAGCTAGCATAAATCGCGTTCATTTTATCCACGCCTTCTTGCAGTGAGTCACCGGTACGGAAGACAGCCGCATGTTTTTGCATCGCGTGTTGCATGTTGTCACGGATTTCTGCTGTAGTGGTTTTGCCGTTGGCATTATGAATACGTTTGAAGCGATTCAATGCTTTCTCTAAACCTGCTTTTGGCAGATCCGGTTGGTTAGCACCCGCTTTTAAGGTTTCCGCACAACGATTGGCTGCTGCACGACCGAAAACCACAATATCTAGCAGCGAGTTAGAACCTAAACGGTTCGCACCATGCACAGATACGCAAGCACATTCACCAATCGCCATTAAACCGGGTACTACACTATCAGGGTTGCCGTCTTTCAGCGTGACGACTTCACCATGATAATTAGTTGGAATCCCCCCCATGTTGTAGTGAACGGTTGGTAGCACAGGAATCGGTTCTTTGGTAACGTCTACACCCGCGAAAATCTTCGCACTCTCAGCGATACCCGGTAAGCGTTCATGAATCACTTCCGCACCCAAATGCTCCAAGTGGATATGGATGTGGTCTTTATTCGGACCAACGCCACGACCTTCATTAATCTCGATGGTCATTGAGCGGCTAACGACATCGCGTGAAGCCAAATCTTTCGCATTCGGCGCATAACGTTCCATAAAGCGCTCGCCGAGGGAATTGGTCAGATAACCACCTTCACCCCTTACACCTTCAGTAATCAAGCAGCCTGAACCATAAATGCCAGTAGGGTGGAATTGAGTAAATTCCATATCTTGCAGCGGTAAACCAGCACGAGTCACCATGCCATTACCATCCCCTGTACAAGTATGCGCAGAAGTTGCAGAGAAATAAGCACGGCCATAACCGCCAGTAGCTAGTACCACGGTTTGGGCGCGGAACACACGTAAAGTGCCAGTCGCTAAATCCCAAGCTAACACACCACGGCAAACACCTTGGTCATCCATAATTAGGTCAGTGGCAAAGTGTTCGATATAGAACTCTGCATCATGACGCAAAGATTGTTGGTACAGGGTATGCAGAATCGCATGACCGGTGCGGTCAGCCGCTGCGCAAGTACGTTGGGCAATGCCTTCGCCGTAGTTCGTGGTCATTCCACCGAAAGGACGCTGATAGATACGGCCTTCTTCAGTACGAGAGAAGGGTACACCTTGATGTTCTAATTCAATCACCGCTGGAATCGCTTCACGACACATATATTCAATGGCGTCTTGATCGCCCAGCCAGTCAGAACCTTTTACAGTGTCATACATATGCCACTGCCATTTATCGGGACCCATATTCCCTAAAGCGGCGGACATCCCACCTTGTGCTGCCACCGTATGGCTACGGGTAGGGAACACTTTGGTAATACATGCGGTCGATAAACCTTTTACTGCCATACCAAAAGTAGCACGCAAACCAGCACCACCAGCCCCAACTACAACGACGTCATAGGTATGGTTTTCAATTTTATACTCAGACATGCAAGGCTCCTCAGTTGCCGAACGCCGCAAGCAGCACGGCGATAATACTGGTGGCCCCTGTTAAGGCCAAAAATAGTTTTATGCCAATTAAAGCGCCAATTTTTACACCTTCATTGTGCACGTAGTCTTCAATCACGACTTGTAAGCCTAAGGCTGCATGATAAAAAGCGGCGAAAATGAATAGGCTGAACATCGCAGCACTAAAAGGTGATGAAAAATAAGTTAAAACCGTGGCATAGTCTTGGTCGCTCAAGGCTGCAACTGTAAAAGCAACCCATAAGGTCAAGGGGACTAAGGCCACTGCAGTGACCCGCTGTACCCAGAAATGGTGAGTACCCGCTTTAGCTGAGCCTAAGCCACGTGCTTTCTTTAAAGGTGTTACCAAACTCATGACAATCTCCTGAAAACTTTAGGCAACTAGCCATACTAGAATGGTTAAAACGACTGAGGCGCCTAATGCAACTTTTCCACTTAAGAAAGTAGTAGGAATATCAAAGCCATAGCCTGTATCCCAAAGTAAGTGCCGGATGCCATTGCACATGTGATAAAACAGTGCCCAAGTCCAACCAAATAAGACTAATTTACCGAGGAATGAGCCTAAAATACTACTAGCAGTAGCATAAGCCTCTGGACCCGCTGCTAAAGCAGTCAACCAATAGACTACAAGTAAGCTGCCGATAGAAAGCACGATGCCAGTGCCACGATGCAGAACGGATAAAACAGCTGGAAGCGGCATCTTATAAACTTGCAGATGTGGAGAAAGCGGTCTATTACTGGTGGTTTTCATTTGCTCGGAACCTATGTTGGGACATGTTTTCTTAAGCCTTCGGATTGTCGACATGTGTGCTGACAGAGGGTGAATAATAGCTGGAAACTTAAGGCTTTCCAAGTGTGCGTCTGCAACATTGTTGACATAGTTACTAGCTGCTCCAGTTTTATAGACGCCTACTCTGGCAGACGAAAAGTCTATCACGATGACCGAACTGAGAGCATATAACACCTGAAATGATGTTAAAATCATAAGCCGTCGATTTCTTGGTCATCCCCATGCAATTTGAGAGTTCTAGTAAGCAATACGAATGGTTTTTTGCCTGTCCTCAGTTTATTGAGCCTTTACTCGCTGAGGAGTTACTGAGCTTAGGTGCAGCCCAAATTAAAATTGGACATTCGGGTGTGCAAGCTTGGGGTGATTTGGCTTTTGCTTATCGTGCCTTAATTTGGAGTCGTTTAGCCTCCCGCGCTACTTTGCAGTTGGCTCAGGGCTTCGGTAAAAACCAAGCAGAACTGGTTCAGTTAATTAAAACGATTCCTTGGGAGGAGCATTTGCGCCTTGATGGCAGTTTTAAAGTGCGCTTTTCCGGTTTAAATGAAGACATCCGCAATACCCAATTTGGGGCACAATGGGTTAAAGATCAGATCGTTGACTTAATGCGTACTGACGAAGGGCAGCGTCCTAGTATTAGTGCTAATCCGGATTTAGTGGTCTCGGTCAACCTACATAAAGGCAAGGCCAGTATTGGGATTGATCTTAACCAAAAGGGCTTACATCAACGTGGTTATCGCGATCCTGAGGCTTACTATGCCTTGCATGAAAATTTAGCGGCTGCGGTGTTAATTCGTTCAGGTTGGCACAATTTGCTGCAATCTAACGCTAAAAGTATTTGTTTCCTTGATCCCATTTGTGGCTCAGGCGAGTTTATTACAGAGGCCGCTTTAATGGCTTTGGATATTGCGCCTGCTTTATTAAGAGGGGCTACCGTTGCGCAGCGTTGGCTCAAACATGATGCGGATTTATATAGCCAATTGCTGCTGGAAGCACGTGAACGCCAACAATCCGGTTTAGCCCAAGCGGAGCGTTTCCGTTTTATCGGTGCAGATGCAGATCGAGAAAAACTCACCACTGCCCAATCTGATTGGGCGGCTGTAAAGCTTCCAGCGGCTCAGTGGTTTCAACAGGAACCTAAGCAGCTTAAGTTTGTGGAGTTTCGAGCGGAAGCAGGTCTTATGCTCACGCAGTTGCCTTATGATGCCGAGCAAAACTCCATTCATTGGCGCACGCAATATGCTGCGTTTGGACAAGCCTGTGCGCAGTTGCCGGAGGCTTTCCAAGGGGCTTTATTTGCTCCTGCGGAAGCACCCTTGGCTTATACTGATCTGTTCTATAGCAAGACTTATCGTTTCCTCAATGGACGTGATGAGTATCAGCTATGGACTTTAGAGAAAGTGCTTCAAAAAGCCAAGCCAAGTAATTGGATTTCTGAAGATTTTGCCAATCGCATTGAGAAGAATTTACGCAAACTTAAAGGCTTTATTCAGCGGGGTCATACCAATGCTTACCGGATTTATGATGCGGATATTCCAGAATATGCAGTCGCCGTTGATCGCTATGCGGATTGGTTACAGGTGCAAGAATATGCGCCACCGGCGACGATTGATGAAAAAACAGCACAACAGCGTTTAGACCAAGTACTGATTACTTTATCCGAAGTGTTAAAAATTCCAGCCGAGAAAATTATCCTCAAGCAGCGGAAGCGCCAAAAAGGTTTAGAACAATATGAGCGCCAAGCTCAAGGGGGTCAGAGCTTAATTGTCTATGAACATGGCGTACACTTTAAGGTGAATTTGATCGATTATCTCGATACGGGACTATTTTTAGATCATCGCCCAATGCGTTGGTGGATGCAGCAACAAGCCCAAGGCAAATCGGTGTTAAATTTATTCTGTTACACTGGGGCAGTGAGTGTGCATGCGGCAATAGGGGGGGCGAGTCGAGTGGATAGTGTGGATTTGTCCGCCACCTATTTGGCTTGGGCAGAGGAAAACTTGCAACTCAATCAGCTTAAACTCAACCCTTATAAATATCGGATGATCCGCGCTAATGTAGTAGAGTGGTTAGCCAATTGTCAGCAAACCTATGATTTAATTTTTTTAGATCCACCCACGTTTAGTAATTCAAAACGAATGCAGGATGTTTTTGATGTGCAACGTGATCATGTTGAGTTACTGCATCATGCTATGCGTGTACTCAATAAAAACGGTACGCTGGTGTTTTCTAACAATTTTCGTAAGTTCAAACTAGATCCAGTGATTACTGAACGCTATAGGGTAGAGGACTATCGTATCCCTTCAATACCTGAGGATTTTCAAAGAGATCCGAAAATCCACTCCTGTTGGCTATTACGAGCGAGATAGTAATCAAGCACCAGCTAGTTGATATAAGCGTTGTGCCTCAGTCGGATCTTGAGTGACCCCGTTTCCAGTTTCATACAAACCGGCCAAGGCTAACATCGAGCCAGCTAGCCCTTGTTCAGCGGCCTGCTTAAACCAAATGGCAGCTTTGGTGCTATCTTGATCAATACATTCGCCCTCTAGGTACATAAAGCCTAAGCCGTGTTGAGCGAGTGCAAACCCTTGTTGGGCAGCATCATGCATCCACTTCCAAGCCGCTACATCACTTTGGGTAATGCCTAAACCATTTTGATACATAATGGCCACATGATATTGGGCGGGTGCATAACCTTGCTCAGCATAGGGGTACAGCAATTGCATAGCGCGTGCGAAATGTTTGGCCTCAAAAGCCGCCATGCCACTGGCTAGGCCAGCATCAGCGTCAGTGTATTCCAGTTTAGACATGGAAAATTCCTATCGGTAGTTAGCTAGCTACAAAGCGTCTAGCCTAAGTTAGAATAAGCGCCGTTGCAAAGCTTTACCCCGATAGGGGTATTTCTAAGACTTGCAGCACTTTCTACACTGCTTTGCTATGGAAACTCGTACTATGTCTGAAGCTAATTTAGTGCTACACCTCAAGCAATGTATTCAAAAAGTCGCTACTGGACCTGAATACAGTAAGGATTTGTCTTATACCGAAGCCTATCAGGCAATGCAGCATATTTTAAGGGGTGACGCTGATCCGGTGCAGACCGCTATTTACCTGATTGCCTTGCGAATGAAGCGCGAGACCGATGAAGAGAATCGAGGCACTCTGCAAGCTTTAATCGATCATTCCACGATTAGTCAAGCAGCCGTTGAAGCGTTGGTGGATATTTCCGACCCTTATGATGGCTTTGCGCGGTGTGTTCCGGCTTCAAGCTTCGTACCTGCTGTGTTAGCCAGCTTAGGTCTACCAGCGGTATTACATGGTTTGGATAGTGTAGGGCCGAAATACGGTGCTACCCATCATAAAATTTTAAAAGCAGCCGGTCTTAAGGTTGATTTAAACCCGCAACAAGCGACTCAGCAATTAGAACATATCGGCTGGACTTATATCGATCAAGCTAGTTTTGCCCCAGCCCTGCATGCCCTCGTACCCTTACGCCAACGGATGGTTAAGCGCCAAGTCTTGACCACAGTTGAAACCATGTTAGGGCCAATTCGTGCACGTGGGAAAACATACTGTATGGGGGGCTATGTGCATAAAGCTTATCCACCCATTTATGCCTCTTTAGCGCGTCAAGCGGGTTTTGCGAGTGCTCTGTTTGTGCGCGGGGTCGAGGGTGGTGTGATTCCATCCTTGCAACAGGCGGGGCGTCTGTTCGCTTATCAAGATCAAGCTCAGGAATACCAAGTTGATTTAGCGCCTCAGAATTTAGGAATAGTTGCGGAAACACGGGCTGTACCCTTACCAGCTCCATTAGTGCCTGCAGAGGATACCTTAATTGATAGTGAAGCCTTAGCGGCTGAAGCAGCCCGCTTAGGTTTAGCAGCTCTAGCTGGTGAGCATGGTTTGACCTATGAAAGTTTGGTGTATGCTTGCGCGATTTGTTTAAGCCAGTTACAGCGTTATCCCGATTTACCAACGGCTGCACAAGCGGTACGTGCCGTATTAGATAGTGGACAAGCTTTAAAGGTTTTTGAGGCTGCACGACGAACTTGAAGTTGTTAGCAGCATTTAGTCATGACTTAGTTTTGAGAGGCGTTTTGAATGAATCAACAATATTATGAAGCAGTCGTTGCGATGGAACAAGCCGGTACAGATAGCGAATTTGTGCAAGGCTGGCAAAATGGCTATTTGCATAATCCGCTGCGTGAAGAGCAACGTTTAAACGAAGCCTATGAGGCTGGTTATGCAGCAGGTAAAAGTCATGATTTAGAAGCCTATAGAGAGTGGGCTAATTAGTACAGGCAAACCAAGCAAATCTGCATAGTATTTATTGCAGATTTGCTAATAGCCTTTGTTTTTCACGCTCCTGACGACGTGGGTCAGTTAAATCAATACCAGATAACATTTTTAGTCGTGCAGGGATTTGGTTTTTATCTAAATTTTCCCAATAGACTGGAATGACTCGCCATGAGCCTTCATGTATACCCATATCCTGAAACAGCACATTTTCAAACATCGCTGAATTGTCTTGTAGATAATTATCTGACATGACTAGCAAAATACGGCGGGAGATACGAAAACCCGCTTCCATATTACTGATACGGGTTGCTCCAGCGATAGGCATAGCGTGGGAGTCAGTAAGTTTTAATCCTGAGCTTTCCAAAAGTGGAACTAGCTCATCTAGAACCCAGTCATAATCGCGACCTTGATTAAGATAACTGATAAATGCATCGAAGGGGTATTGGGGAGTCTGTGCTTTTTCAGTTTTACTATCACTAGTTTGGTTGGCATGAAAGGCAAGCGCAAAGTTTTCCTCTACATAAGCTCTGAATAGTGGATTTTGTGTTCCATTTGAATCCGCTTTTACTTTAGGCTGAATATAATGGAATAGATCCATAATACGCACATAACCATCTGAAGCTGCGGCTGCACCTTGCAGTCCTTGTAAAAGATATTTTGTGAACAGGCTATTGGCATCCGTTGGTATGACCAAAGAGTATTCAGTATCTAAAGAAGAGGCTATGATTAAGCGTCCATAGCCCGCCGCTAAAGTTTGTAGGTCCCGTGCAGGTAAACCTGTTTTAAAACTACGGGTGGGTAAATATTTAAGCTGACCAATACTGCCAGCATGGCAGCAATCTAAAATGGTCACTACCCGCCGTGCTGGAAGAGTCTGTAGAAATTGCGAGAACTCATGACTCGATAGAGCAGTGCTCTCTAGATTTTCTGTTACATCGGCGGGAATAAGATAGCCTTCATCCTCTGCTTGCAAACGCCCACCATGTCCACTGTAGTAAATAACTACGGTCGTATTTTGGTTACAAGCTTGCACAAGCTGTTTAAAAGCTTGGCGCAAATTGGCTAAACTAGCTTGTTGATCAATTAATAATTGAGTATTTTCTGCTTTAAAAGCACAGTACTTGGGGTCTATCAGGAGTTTATAAAAGTCTCGAGCATCATTGGCTACATTCGCAGGTAAATTCCATTTGGTGTTGCTATGCTGGGAAATACCAATAACTAAAGCTGCGCTATTGATGATAGTGGTTGGGGTTTCTATTGTCATGAGTTTAGCATCCCAACCATATACGTTGGAGTCGTGCCCATAACGAATTGTCATTTTTCAGATTTTGACACATAGCAGCTAAATCTCCATTTGGCGGTCCAAAGCCACTCGGTGGGTTAAGTCGATAAACATGATAGCCAATTATACTATCTCCAGTAATTGCTAAGGATGGATTTAAAATATTAGGCATTAATTCGTCAACACTCTTAATTGCAAAGAAGCTATTGATTTTAAGTATTTCTCGATAGCCTGTTAAAGCTTCTTGTAAAATAACTCGACATCCATTTGGAGTTACAGTTAAAGAGTAAGCATCATTTTTTTCAGTAAAGGTAATAAGGTTATCTTGAATTTCTAGTTCTGGATCTTCAAATAAAGCACATTTTTTAATAATTCTATTTTCTCCGTCAGTTAAAATAACTAATTGGTAAGAGTTGTTATTTCCTTGAATAAGACAAAATTGTAGATTGTTAGTCTTTTCTACTTGTTCTCGCAGCTTACCACTATTTTCAATAGTATCTAGAAAATTAGTGGGTAATTCTAAGATAGTAACTTTACCTAAAATTCTAGTATCTATAGATTCAAATTCAAACTCTAAAATAACTTGAGGTCTATGTGTTTTCATAGAAATTGAAGTTTGATGCTCACCTAAGTTCATTTTCTTGCTTCCATTAGTTAAGAATAGTTAAATGAATTTCACCTTGTATATTTTTTAAATCAAGCACGAAACAATATAATCCTGTATTAAGCTGAATGACTTCATTAACTGGCAACTTTTGGCAAAAAATTCCTGTATCTTTTTCTGTGGAAAGCTGCCATATATTGAGGTTGTCAAGTGATAGGATAGTCCCTTGATTTTCTAAGTGAAGTGTATATTGACCTTCTGGTAAGGTTAATATTTTTAGATTAACTTTTCCTGCATGTAAATCTTCTATTATTGGTGTTTGCTCTAAATAAGTATTTCGATTAACAGCTAGATTATTAAATTCAGAAATAGGTTTTACATCATTGCTTGCTATTTCGTATTCCCATACACCTTGAAAAGGTGTTCCTAAAATAACTTTTGTTGAGTCTACATCTAAAGCATTAATATGCAACTTAGATAATAAAGCATTTGCATCAGATACTTGAGTAGCGCTCCAAATAGTTTGGTTATTTTCTAGACTGAGTTTAATTAGACCATGTGCTGTTCCAGCCCAAACAGTAAGCTGGTGCATTTCTTTTGAAGCAGCCAGTGCTAAAATAGCATATTTTTGTAAGTTGATAGAGTTTGAGGTTAAGACTAATGGGTTTAGGTTATTAGAATGTAAATCAACGATTTGTACCCCTTGATCAGTACCCACTAGAATATATTGATCAATAGTACATAAGCACAAACCGGTTCTAAGCTCAGGAATTACCCATTGTCTCCAGCGAGCATTTAAATCTGATATAGGTAGATAGCGAAGATATTGATCAATTAGTGCTAATAAGTATTGGTTAGAAATACCTACAGCGACAGGTTGCCATACATCACTCATATTTACTGCGCTGTAATTCTGTGGAATTTGTGGCCAATGCGAAGGCTGTAGGTTTAGATCGAATTGCCAATAATAGACTCCGACTTGTTTAGTACAAATTATGTATAGAAAATTATTAGTTTTATATGCTTGTAGTTTTTGTGATGTTGAGTCTACTGTAGTTATGAATACTGCTAACTGAGGATCAGAGAAAAATGTATCTAAGCGCTTAATGCTAAGCTGAGCGGTAAAGTCATCTTGACTTTCTTTAAGTATGATAATCCATTGATCAATAATGCAAATATCAAGTATTGCATGATCTATTAAAGTACCAAAACTACCATCAGTATTTAAGTAGTGTAAACCTAAGGGAGTGCCTAATATAATATTGCTATTAATTAATTTTAAAGTAGTAATACCTTGATTTGCAAAAATACCTCGATAAGCAAACAAGGTTTCAAAAATACCAGGATCAGCATAAATTTCATGATTCTTTGCTAGGTTATCTAATAAGGCCTCTTCAATGAGTTCAAAGCTTATTATCCAACCCGTTGCGTAAGCAGAAATATCTAAGATAATCGCATCTGCAAGAGTAGAGCCTAAGATCTGGCGTAGATTCCAAAAGCTACGTGCTAGAATCATTCCGATTTCGTATTCATCTAAAGTTCTTGCTTCTATTGAGTTAGGATAGGTATTAGGAATGGGAAAGTAATCTTGATTTGGTATATATTCTATGCGTTGCATACACCAGCTTTTTGCCCATGAGTCAAACCTATATGAGCCATGCGCCCAAATTAAATTTTCCTCGGGGAATTCGTTGGTGTATTTTTCTGGAGTCATGTCAAAGCCCCATGATCGAGATAAATAATTAGCATAACCCTCAACCCAAGCCCTAGCAAAAGGTAATGAGCTAACTCCATTAAGGAATGGATCTGGATTTTTGCTATACATCCAAGCATGGATAAATTCATGATTAATCACATCAGGATCAAGGCTTAAGTTGGTAATAGTTTTATTTTCACTATCAATGAGTGTTTCATACTCTCTACTTGTAGAAAGGTTAATTCTCGATCGTCCTTGATATTTTGGAGTGAAATTAGTAGATATATTAAATTTATCGGTAGAGTCCTGTGGTAAGAAATTAACAATTAATTCTGTATGACTATTATTGGTAAAACCAATGTTATTAATATAACTATCTAAATAATCATAGATAGATTTTGCATGAATTAGGCTGTTTTTTATATCTAAATGATAATTTATACTATCGGTTAATGGCCAATTAATTTCTTCATTGTTAAGAGTTAAAATGGTAAAATCATGACAAGGATTCTGAGTCAGTGTTATTTCTTCATCAGGGTCAGTTGACTTTAAAAGACTAGATGAGCACCTATAATAAAAAGAAGGTTCTGCGAAAAAAGTTAGTAAACAAGGTTTGCCTAAAGCGACTCCGGTAATCGCATCAATAAAAAAGCTCCAAGTTTCGCCATTATCAATATGGCTTGCAAAAACTTCGTAAGCTAGTCTATATTTGCCAGCAAAAGGAAGAATAATTAAAGAATTAGCTAGAGCAGTTTTTTCAAACCAAATTTCATAATAGTCTCTATTTTCTGTTAAAATAGAGCTTATCCCTACCGATGTTTCAGCTAAGGAGCTACTCAAATAATGATTAATTAATTTTTTTACAATAATGATAGCTTCTTCTTTTTTTAATTTAGGTACTGTCGGAATATTATTTAAGTGATCAGTAGATAAATGTGAATTAACAATAGAGATTTTTCTGCCGTTTTCTTGTAGATGGGCGCTAACCCCTCCTTTATAAATAGGAATTTCTTTGTAGTATTGTTGTAGGTTGATATGTATATTTTTACTACTGTTAATTTTTGTTAGAAATGACACTCTATTTTTAGTAGAGTAGTTGTTTTTGATGAAATCTTGCTCAGTTGTGCCAAATAAAATAGCTAGATTTTTGCTAAGAAATAAGAAGGTAAGATCGTAGGCATTATTCTTTGTAATGACTTCATCGACTAAGCCACGATAAAACCATGGTAAGCCGGTAATTTCTGATCTCTTTAATCGCCAAGAATAAGTGCTATCTAGCTTCTGATCTAAGTAAAATAAAAGATCATAAGGAGTAGTCCATAGAGCTTGCTCGATATTTAGATTTGAAAAAAAATTTTTAATATTTCTAAATAATAGCCTTTTTCTAGTGACTATTGATGCAGTGAGGGAGTTTTGTATAGCCGTTTCATTTTTTTGAAATTGCTGTGCATACCACCAAGATTTATCAGAGGTTGGTAGTAAAATAATAACTCTATCATCACCCTCTTTTAAGTGGAACTCAGGATCATTCTCTTTATAGTAATAAGAAAATTTGCTTTCAAGATTTTGATTACTTATTTTTAAAAAAGATTGATACATAGTTAATTTACCTTAGTATACCAGGAGCATGTGCTGTTAACCAATCGACTGTAGCTTGTTTGTAAAGGAAGCTTTCTTCATTAAAATAGCTTGCTTGTAGTAATATAGGTTCATGTAGTGAGTTTTTGATAAAGGTAAATGTATTACATGTTAAATAACAACGAATGAAAAAATTATTGCCTATAGAATTCTCTTCTGGATATAAACTATTTTGTAATTTACCAGAGTGAACTTGTCCTATAGCATCTGTTAATAACCATCTTTTATTGTCAGTCCAAACACTTAGTATTCTTCTTTTGCTTCGATAGAGAGTTTTGATCTTTTTGTCTTTTTCATTAAATAGTATAAGCTCGTGGTTATAGCCATCTAGCACATCTAAGTTGTTTGCTGCTAAAAGTAGCTTTTGATTGATTTGTGGGTAAATTCCATAAAAATAAAATCTATCATTAGAATTAATAATTTTATTCCAGTTTAATCCTCCATCTTGACTTATATAGATTCCGTCATTAGAAGAGGGTCTTTCAGAGGTCCTTTCAAGGGTGGATGCAAATAGAATTGATTTACTAGCAACTATTTTTTCAAAATATATTTTTTGAGATTGTTTATTATCCTCTTTTATCACTTGTACAGGTTGCCAATTATCACCTTGGTTAATGGATAGAAAAAGTCCACTCCCCTTCGAATTAACAAGAATATGCTGCGGATAATCTTGAACAAGACTAATTTCATCTAAGTGTTCCGGTAGATTATTTTTGCCTAATTGCCTCCACGAATCTAAACTAGTTATATTGCTGATTAATAGACCATTTCCTCCCGTTGCTGCATAAATTTGTTGAGAGTCAGGTTGAATAGCAAAATCGAAAATTTCAACTAGATAACATTCCTTATTAGGAAAGTATTTTTTTAATTCTGGTATTTCGATTGAAGTTGCAATTTTTAATTCTAGAGAATAATTTATAACACCATAATCATGGTGATCACATCCTCCTCTATCATTACGATTTGCAATTAACAAGTTTTCGTTAAATCTAACTCCAATACTTGCTGATTTAATAGGAAGATCCATAGACTGCCAACCTATCCTAGCGTGAAAAGGTTTAATATTGAGCCAAGATCCTAATAAAACTAATAGAAAAGAAAAAAGAATCAGATTGATAGTTATTTTTCGCCGATAGCGATATAACCAACGAAACCAAGCGGTTAAGCTAAAAAAACTATCTTGATTAAGTGGTGTAGGAATGTATAAGTTATCTTGAATGCTATGTATTAAATGATTGAGTCCTTTATTATTATCTTTAGAGTCTATAAAGCTAATTGTATTTAAAATATTTAAATAGTTTGGTAGTTCCGTTTCTCTAAGTAATATAGGTAAAACGATACGTTTGTATGCACGAGGATCTAAAGAGCAGCTAGCTAAACCTTGATAGTTATTGAGGCTATCTTTTATCCAATCAGGGCTTAGAATGAGTATAATTCTGAAGCATTCTTTTAAGGCTAACTCAAATATATCTAGTTTTGACATGCCTGCTTGATACGTTTCTTGGGTCGCAACACGGCAACTAAAATCTTCTAACGCTGGGAGTAAAATTGAATCGACCCATTTACTATCAGCTTGATGGTAGCTAATGAATACATCGAACTTAAATTGTCTAGAGTCATTAGGGCGCATACTTAGTCCCTTATTAACTAACAATACTATTCTTAAAAATTACTTAGCACCATACCTTAAGTTTTTAAGAGTTTAAATAGCAAGGTAAGCTCATAAAAAATATTTAGTTTTCTCGAATGTAAGAGTTCAAGATAGTTCTAAACGATGCTAGTACTTTGATTTTATCAAAAAGATATAAAATTTGATAAAATCATTATTGACTTAAGTTCTATGTTTTTCCAATAAATAATTAGAAAGTTTGTTATTAATTTTTTTTATTAGTAATCGTTTTTTAGTTGTATGCAAGTTTACTTAAAATTCATTATATTGTTAATTAGCTTTGTTCTAATCAATCTTAAGAGATATCTAATGTGTTTTGCCTTACTTGCTCTGCAACAACATCCCCACTATCCCTTTATTCTTGCAGCTAATCGCGATGAATTTTTTAACCGCACCGCCACCGCTTTAGGTGTTTGGCCAAATCACCCTGAGATTGTGGGTGGAATTGATCAAAGTTCTCAAGGTTCGTGGTTGGCACTCAACCAAGCGAGTCTGAAATTTGCACTAGTGACGAATGTACGCCAAGGTATTCCGCAGGCGGGTGAACGTTCGCGAGGCTTGTTAGTCAGTGAGTTTGTAACAAGCCCTGAATCAGTCTTAAGTGATTTAAAGCAACTAGAAAAAACTAAAAATCAATATGCAGGCTTCAACTTACTGGCTGGTTATTTGCCGAATGAGATTTATTATCTGAGTAATCGTTATTCAAATGATTGGCGGGTTTTAAAAAAAGGTTTATATGGTTTAAGTAATGCAAGTTTAAATGCCCCTTGGCCGAAAGTTCAACGTGGTTTATTTGGATTTGAGCAATTAGTTATGAACTCACGAGAAGTTGATCAAAGCTTGCTAGTGAATAAATTATTTGAATTGCTGGCCGATCAAACTAAGGCTAAGCTTGAGCAGCTTCCTAACACGGGTATTGGTACAGAAAAAGAGCTATGGCTTTCACCCATTTTTATTGCTCCGGGTTTTATGAACTATGGAACACGCTGCTCGACAGTTATTTTAATGGATAAGAGTAAACAAGTATTTTGTTATGAGCGGACTTATTATTCTGATAATCGGTCATCTGATGCTATATACTTTTTTCATTCAGTTTAAGGTAAGTTAATTCTATTTGGCATATGAAATAACGATATTAAAAATATTAAAAAACACACTTTTTTAATTAAACTACTTCTAAACTACTAAGTGCTGGTATTTGAAACCAGCCTTAAAACCAGCAAATAAACTTGGAGTGTTAGTGATGAAAAAAATAATCCATGGCGCTCTGTTGGCTGGCGCAATTCCTTTGGTGAGTGGTCAAGCTGAAGCGGGCCCTCTTGCGCCAATTGTCAATGAAGCCAATCAATTACGTTCGACGGCATGGGCCTTGAATGACCAAGCGACCACGCTAGAGCAGACGATGCAGAGTTTAAAACGTCAGGGTATTGATGTGATGGAATTGCGCTATAAAGCTAAAATGATGCGTAGTTGTGCAACCAAATATGCGGTGGAATCCAATAAGCTTGCAAAAAAAGCGTTTAGATTGGGTTATCACCGTTCGAACCATTCGCACCCTCACTACAACTCATAGAATGAGTGTCAATCAGGAGAACTATCGTGAAAAAGAAATTATTATTATTGTTAGGTTTAACAGTCATTGGTACGACAACCATGTTAGTTACCACTACTGCCCATGCGCATTATGTTCCACCCAAGCCCAATGCTTGTGGATGCATGATTATGACTTATTCTGAGCCAGCGTTTATCTGGTGAGGATATAAGCTAAGCAGCCGAGTCTCTCAGTCTCTACTCGGCTGTTTAGTTAGCTTAATCATAGCGTTTGCCCTTTAGTTCAATCCAACCACCTGCTTTGCGCCCCTTTGGATCATGATGTGTCCAGTGAATCACCCCACCGCGATTATTCCACACATACTCACCTTGTACGTTGACCAAGTCACCTTCACGTACCGGCACGCGCTCAGCCACATCAATATTATGTGAAACCAGTAAGGTTAAATCCTGCGCAACTTCAACCAAAAATTTCTGGTGACGATCACCTTCTTGATCATCTTTCAAGTTTTTGATGACAGTGCCTTGAATATGCGTCCAGAATTTGGCATTCGGATCATTCGCCGCCGCTCGCAGTTGGGCTAAGGTTTTAGCGGGTGTTGTGCTGCTGGCTAGATCGACTGAAGTATTAGTAGTAGCTTGCGTTGGTGGCTGACTAGCTTGCCCAGAAAAATATTGCCAGGCCGCAACTAGCAGGAAAAGGGTAATGACAATAATATTTCGCCAACTATAACCCGCCATTAGTTTTTCACCGTCTTACGGATATAAGCCATAATTTCTTCACGTGCTTCGGCAATCACTGAGTCACGATCCAATGAGTCAAGGATTTGCTCAACCGTAAACTTAGGCCCTGCTTCGCCCCAGGATTTCCCATTCGCTAACCAGCTTTCTGCGACACGTCCGACCACTAAAGTACTGTACCAAGCAACTGCACCTTGAGTCGCTGCGGTGAGTAGAGTAGAGATGCCTCCCGTACCTAGCTTAAGTACGGTTGAAATCAGATGCACGGCCCAAGTGGTTCCAATTAAGACAATCATCTGTCCTGAAATAGTTTTGAGCAAATCACCCGCTTCACTTTTTGACATGGGCAAGCCATAGAGCTTAGAGAGATGCACGATCATCCCAGCGTCGATCGCAGCCGCCGCCACTAAATCCGCAACTGGAATAGGATTCAAAGCAACAGCTACCCCTTGAGCGATGCAGTACATTTGAATCGTCTTTAAGCCTAATTCGTGTTTAACGGCAAGAATCCGTTTACCTACTTCTTCGCTTAAATTGCTGGCAAACAGTGAGGCATTTAAAGCTGCTAAAGTTTTACCTTCAGCTTCAATAATCGCCCACAAGCGGGTTTTTAAGGCTTGCACATCGACAGGGCGTACACGTAAACCTTCTTGTTCATTGCCCTCAGCATCAACATAAATCACGGTTTGGCGACTGGCTTGCGCGGTGGTGAAGATAATATTTTCGGCTTCTAAAATTCCGTGAGTGCGCTCTTCAAGAACGGTGCGTAATTGCTGCTTTTCTTTGTCAGTGTAGCGATCTGCCTTATTGACGACTAAAATCGTTGGTCGGTGACTGGCAGTCACAGTTTTTAAAGCACGAAACTCGACATCGGTTAAGTCGCCATCAATCACGAAGAGCACTAAATCGGCTCGGGTAGCAACTTCATGCGCCATGCGCTCGCGGTCTTCACCAGCAATTTCATTAATCCCGGGGGTATCGATTAGATATAAACCACTATCTGCATATTCATCCCAAGCATGAAAATCGGTGGTTTTAGTCTCACCATGCAAAACGCTAACGCTAAACGCATCTTTGCCCAAGAGCGCATTAAGCAGTGAAGATTTGCCTACACTCACCCGGCCAAATACAGCAATATGAATATGCCCATGCTCCAGTTTGTCGAGCATTGATTGAACTTGGGTGTAATCATCTTTGAGGGTATTACGTACATCTTCAGGCAGATTTTTATCTTCCAACAAGCGGCGCAAACTAGCAGTAGCTAGGTTTAAATGTGAGTCACCTTGAAGGTTTTTTTTTGCACTAGCTTCTTCACTGGTCACTGTTGCTGCGCTCGCTGTCTTTGGTTTTGTATTGATCGATAACCAGTCGGGCCAATGTTTTTGTACGTTCTTCCAAATTTCCACTCAGCATCTCCCGAAATCTCAGTGCTGCTGGAGCTGCTTTTAAAGCGCCCCGTTGTTCTAAAGTGAGGGCGACTGCATGCCCTAAAGCATCAAAGATCAAACCATAAGCCACTGCATGGACTAAACCCCCTGCAACCGTGCCGATCCCCGGAAAAGCCTTCAGTCCATTCCCCGCCACTGCCAAAATTAGTGGAATACTTTTTTTCATTTGGTTTTGGCTAAAGTCGAGAAACTGGTCAATGTCAATTTGCTTCACGGGTACATCATACAGCTTGCATAATTCTTGAACCATGCGTGTGCCGATGACCCCTTGAATAATAATATCAGTCCCCGGACTAATCGCTGCTAAAGCACCAATGACTGCATTGCGGGTTCCATTGCGCACAATTTTTTCTGCTTGTTCACGTCGGAAATTGGCACGAGTTTCGTCTAATTTAGTTTGTACTAAGCTGAAAACACTCGCGTCACGCAAGTTTTCTAACCATTCGATGCGGTTGTCAATTTCCGTTTGTAAAGTTTCAGAGAGTGCGCTGATATCAGTCTTGCGCTGGCGCTGAATCGTTTCTTCCCGCCCATCGGGATAGACTCTAACGACTTCTTCTACTCCACCCGATTGAATAAACACAACTTTAGGAGGCTGCCGATTGACCGTATTAATACTAAAGCGACTTTGAATGTGTTCTTTCAGTTGTTGTTTTTCTTCGGGCGTATACAGGTCACTTTTATTGAAAGCAATAATCAAGGGCTTGCCAAAAGTATAGAGTTCTTGAATATCTTCAAATTGACTGCGGCTCAAATCGGAGTCAACGACATAAACGACAATTTGTGCACGCACGGCTTCATCTCGTGCTAATTCGTCCAAAGAGCCTTCAGCTTCATTCCGCCCCGGTAAATCGGTGAGGAGTAAGCGATCCCCTGAGCGGGTTTGCCACAGATATTCATGAATCTCGCGGGTCGAACCACCCCGCAAACTAATCTCAACCCCTGCACTGGGAAGTAGAGTTTTAATGATCGAAGATTTGCCCGTGCTCACATCGCCAAAGAAAGCGATATTGATTTGCCCGGTTTCTTTGCGCGCATTTAAGCGTTCTAATTCCTCTCGAAACGATGTGATATCCATCCCAGCCGCTTCAATCTGCTTGAGTTCGGCTTCAACTTGCTCAACCGTTGGTGGTGCGGCAGGCCGCTGAAAATTAGGTGTTACACGCTTGCTACCTAAGACTAGTTTGAGTGCTAAGCCCAATCCTGCCAAAAACACTAAAGCAATCAAACCGACATAGAGATAAAACAAACTACTTGGAAGTTGCTGTAGACGATCCCAAAGGTTCAATGCACTTTCGGTCGCATAGAATAAAAACAGCAAAAATAGGCAAGTACCGAACAGAATCGCCCCTGCGAGAAGCCAACGAAGGTTTTTAGAAATTTTCATACAGAAGTCAGTTGGTTTTTCATCAGCCTATCTTAGCACGCTTGGCTCTTTATTCCGCCTAGTAGCCTGCGTATAGTGCAGCAGATCAAGCTAATTCGCCGGAAATATTGAGTGCGCTCATGAATTTAAGCCCTAGTTTACTAGCACGTATTTTTATTCCTTTTGCCTTAGGTTATTTTCTTTCTTATTTATATCGAGTGGTTAATACCGTTATTGCTGGTGACTTATCCAAGGATGTTCAGATTGACGCAGGGCAACTTGGTTTACTGACTAGCACTTATTTAATCACCTTCGCGGCGGTGCAATTACCTTTAGGCATTCTACTGGATCGTTATGGCCCGAGGAAGATTGAGGCCGTATTGCTACTATTTGCAGCGGCAGGCGCTATGGTCTTTGCATTGGCACAATCTTTAGGTTGGCTCATGATAGGGCGCGCCTTAATCGGTTTTGGGGTATCCGCTTGCTTGATGGCAGCGTTTAAAGCTTTCGTACAGTGGTTTCCAAAAGAAAAATTACCACTCGTCAATGGTTTGCAATTTACTGCGGGCGGTTTTGGGATTTTAGCGGCCTCGATTCCGGTGGAATATGCTTTGAGCTTTACCGATTGGCGTGGTGTCTTCATGGGCTTAGCCGTGCTGACCTTGATGGTGAGTTTGCTCGTCTTTTTTGTAGTGCCGGATAAACCCATGTCTGCTAATCAAGGCAGTTTAAAAGAGCACGTGGGTGGCATTCTGCATATTTTTACCTCGCGCCAATTTTGGGGCATTTCACCGTGGGCGGTCTCAACCCAAGCAAGTTTTCTCTCGATTATGAGCTTGTGGGCAGGGCCGTGGTTAAGAGATGTCGCGGGCTTAGAGCGTGCAACCATAGCGCCGGTACTTTCATGGCTAGCAGTAGGGGTAATTGGTGGCTACTTCTTTTTAGGTGTGATTGCTGAGCGTTTAGGGCGCTATGGTTTCTCCACCTTGCATGTAGCTAGTATTGGCTTAATATTGTTTATTCTTGTGCAAGTTGCCTTGATTTTTGAATGGACCCGTTTTGCTACCCTGTGGTGGATTCTATTTGGCTTTTTTGGAACGACCGGTGTGCTAGCCTACGCTTATTTATCCCAACAATTTGCCCCTGAACTAGCAGGGCGCGTGAATACCGCCTTAAATTTACTCGTTTTCGTCTTCGCTTTTATTGCACAATGGGGAATTGGGGTAGTCATCAACTGGTATTCAGCCGGAGAGACCGATCATTATAATCCACTCGGTTATCAAATTGCCTTTAGTATTGCTCTGGTCGTACAAGTGCTGACGATGCTTTGGTATTTTTGGCAGGCTAAAAAGCGTTAAAGCTTATATTTCAAAGCGTTCAATATAAGTGAGTGCCCTTTTAAGAACGGCTTTGCCATAATCTGGTGTTTGATGCCAATAGTCTTGGTTTTTTTATAGCATGCTTGGTTTAAATATTCAGTTTTTTTAAAAAAGGGATTAGCTAGTGTTTCAGTTGGTTGATATACTAGTATCACTCTAGGGTAATTAAATATTTCTTTAAACACTTTTAAAAAAAGGCTCATCAAGCATTTCGGCATATAGCAAGTAATTTTGGTATGCTAAAATACCTTGCTGTAAAGCAATATTTGATATTTTAGGTGTTAGGGAAACTAAAATGCGACACTCTGTATTTTGGAGTGTATGCTTAATACAAGAAGTTATTGGTAGATTTTCAATAAAGCTAGATAAGGACTCTATTAAACATGCCTCTGAGAAAAACTGCTTTTTAGCAGATAGCAAACTAGAAAGATCGAGGACTCCGATGATAGGAAAGTCTAAACCATGAAATACAAAATAATCATAATTTTTAAGAATTATCTCTGATTTCCCCGTTGTAAAACGATGAAAGTTTGTAGCTAATCTACTATTTTTTGGTGCTTCAATACTTTAAGGAAAAAAACATGCTTCATAGAGTGATGTTCCCCCACCAAAAAAAGATGATTGCACATGGGCTTTATGAACAGATTCATTGTCGATCCATGCATATGCTAGAGTGGCTAGATGAGATGTTCCAATAAAGCAAATTTTTTTCATAGGTATTTAGGGTTGTAAATTCTTAATATATTCAAGAATTTTTATCATAGTAACTTTTCCATATTTTACATTCTTATGCCAATAATCAGTCGATAAATCTTCTTTGTCATAAGGATTTAGATATTCTACTTTTGTGAAATAAGCTGTAGCAAGAGTTTCTTCAGGTTGCCCAATAATAGTTAGATTAGGATAATTCAAAATTTTACTTTGTGCTTTGATAAATAATTGCTCAAGTTCATTTACATATTGTAAGTAGGGTCTATATTTTTTAGGATGATGTTCTAAGGCAAGAATAGAAGTTCTTGGAGTAATCGAAGCAATAATTGGCTTTTCAGTATAGGCACGAATATGTTTTATATACTAGATATCTTGCGAAAGTAGGTTGAGCGCAAATTCCAATCTCGTTGGAAGTATTGAAAATCAAAGGATTTGGTTGATCAGAAAATAACTTTCGCAAGAGGTCTACTGCATAATGGGTGATTGTTCAATAGATATTTCAATAGCAGCTTCTAAACAGGCTTCAGAAAAAAGGTACTCTCCACATGATCAGTAGACATTAGTTCACAAGTTGCAGATAAAGCAATAAAATGATGGTCTAGGCTTTGAAAAATAACACAATCATAATCTTCTAAGTTAATACTGACCAAGCCATTAGCGGATAATTTAAAATACTCCTCTAACTTGCTATTAGATATAGCTGTAATAGTGTTTGGTTGAAGCCCAGCTTCAAATAGAGATACATTAGGCCCCGTAAAAAATGTTGCATTAAATTCTGGATAAAGCGGTGCTAGACGTTTATACCACGCTGTATGTAAAGAACCCAAATGAGAAGCTCCAATAAAACAAAGATTTTTCATAAGCTATTTTTTGAACGCTTCTAAGAGTGCCTCTTCACAAATTTCATCAGATGTTTTTTGAGTAGAGGCTGTGAGATTATTAGGTAAGTTATTTTCAGGAGTCACGGGAGTAGATGCTGAATTGGATTTGCCAAAAACTCGCTCTTGACAATTAAAGAAAGCGTTCATCACAAAGTTAACACCTTGTGGTTGTACATTGCGTAGGTTTTCTGCGTAGAAAACACCTCTAAATGGGAAAGCAGAAATAATCTCATACGAGGGGAAATAATCCGTATCAGCGCGAGATGCTTTCAATTCACCAGCAACAGCACGTAGAATCGACTTGGAGTGGATAGTTGCGGTCACCACATGCTCTCCAGAGGCTGTTGCAGTGAGAGGAACTGGTGAAACAGTCAATAGAAAACGCATTTTAGGATTAAGGATTTTAAGCGCATCTAAAACTTCATTTAAAGTCGTATAGGTTTCTAGAAAGTTTTAGTTCTTAAACTGGTGTAAATTAGGGTTAAAATCACCTGCTAGGGTACCGGGGCACATTGGATAGACATACTGTTCTTTGTTATTAATCCATGCTTCCGTTAAACCTAAAGTAAAAATAAACGGGTCAATTTTTTGCAATGAGCGTTTAATCGCTTTTAGGGTGCTTTAATGTGATTTCAGCGCCTCATTCATTGACTTAAATTCATCAGGTTCTATATTTGGGCGGAATAAGTCATAGTAACGTTGGTTAGGATTTTTCCAGATTTCTTCAGGGGATTCTGTCTTCTCTAAACTCCAATCAAGCCACTGTTTTAACAAAGCTACTGTATAAATGTTGCCAGTACGAAAAGTAAAAATGCCATAATTAAAAAGCGCACATTTTTCTTTTTTTGCTCTCATAAGTAATGGAGCGGGTTCACTGTCATGCCAGTTATAACCACAAGCTTTTAAAGCACGACCAATATGTTGAGCGAAACATGAGCCAGCCGTAGCAATTAAATGATCTTTTTTTATTTCAAACTGTGGAGTCCATAGGCCATTAATTTCTCGAGGTCTACGATTAGCCACTGCTTTTTTCCAAAAGGCATGATCCGGTAGAGAGGTATAAGGATTTGCTAAAGTCATTTCTACATACAGTACAACAATCTAAAGGCCAGTGAGCTTAACACCTTAAACTCTTCTAGCTAAGTAACTCTTAAAAACTAGAAGGTTTTAGTAATCTGAAGAATATCTAAAAATACGTTAATTACTAAAATTTAATAACTTCCCAGCCATTGGGTTGAACTTTTCCATCCGAAAGTAGTATTTTTTGCTTGGCAGGTAGCTCCGTATAGCGAGCTAAACTTTCTGCAGTCATACTGCCGAAAGAGGTACGAAAAATTACTGTTTTTGATTTTAATTCTGCTAGTTTGCCTAACATTGCTTTGTCCGTGCCAATCAGCAGGTTTTTGTAGCGAGCTTGGGTTTCATAATTTTCAATCCAGTCTTGCATCGCAGGGAATTTGGGTTTCATGGCATAAGAGGTATCAGCCACGATTAAGACAGTCTCGCGATGCTGGTTTTGGTAAACATGAGCACCTGCCCAAGCAACCGCTTGAATCAGGATGAATAACGCAAAGACTTTGATAACCTTCATTTAAGTTGCTCACATTTCTGCGTTGAGTAAGTTACCGATACGATAAGAGGCATTACCTGTAGTGGATTCAATATAAGCGCCCTCCGCTAAGCTGGATAAAGATTTCAAGTGATCAGACTTAAGTTCATAAGCAATCGTGTGAATAGGAATACCAGCAGCCTCTAATAAGCCTTGGACACTATTAAAGTCGAAACCTACGTTGGTTTCGCCATCCGATAACAAGAAAATAACTTTCTTATATTCAGGGTGCTGTTTGCCAAACTGTTCTAATTGATCGACTGCTACGAGCACGGCATTATTGGTCGCGGTTTTTCCTCCCGTTACTAAACTCTCTACTGCACCGGTAAACAATGCTTTTTGTTGCACGTTAAATGGGCGAATTTCTAAGTCGACATTTACAGAGTCACTATAGGTAATCAAACCAATCGCATTGCCAGAACTGATTAGATCTGAAGACTCGACCAAAGCTTTTTTCAGATTTTTAATCCGTTCACCTTCTTCCATCGAACCAGAAACATCTGCAATAAACACGGCTGCAATGGGTTTACCGCCGGATTTTTTCTGTTTCCATAGTTTTTGCGCCTGACCAATGACAGTTCCATCTTTAATACTATAAGCATCTTGATAGTCCGCTAATTGACCGAAACCAAAATTATTTACTGTAGTTTGTTGCTGCTCAATAAATTTAGCGAATTGCTGTAAAACTTCACGTTCAGCAGCATCAGCTTCGCTGGTCGCATAGAGAGGACTATCGTGACGCACCCCAAAGGGTACAAATTGATAATCATTCATACCCGTGACATTCACCCACGATTGATGCTCCATGACGAGTGCATCTAGTACACCGCTACCTACGGCAGCATCCCGCATTTGCAACGTATTTTGGGCAACGAAAGGCACGCCAGCTTGGAAGGCTTCAAACGCGCTGGCGACATCTGGTGAAAACATCTGGCTTTCATCGCCTTGGGCAAAAGCGTTGAGTACATTTAACAGGAAGTTTAAGCCAGTACTTGATTGATAAGGGTTGGTATAGCCCATTGCAAAGGAGCCATTGCTTACATTCGTTAATAGCTTGGCGATGTCTAGTTTGCCATTGCTAGTGATTTGATCAATTTTGTCTTTTTTGACGACAATACCGGCAATATTCGGAGCAGTTTTTGCGGCAATGGTATCCACCTTAACCCCATTAGCGCCTAATAGCATCCCCCACAGATAATTACTGGGGGTATAAGCTTCAGGTACGTAGCGGTTCGCCATCATGTACTGTGCGCCTAAGCCTGAGTCCATTTTGCGAATCGCAACTTGGGCAATTTTTCCATTGCTAAGTGTATGATTTTTTTGGTTAAAGGTCTTAGCTAATTCTAAATAAAAGCCATCACGCCCTTGTCCTGCTTTTTCTGGGGAACTAAAAATCTCAGCTACTTCTACTTGAGCGCTATCTTGAGCATCTAAAGTGATAGGATATTCTTTTAAATCAGGGAGTAAAGATAATAAGTTGGTCTGGGTTAGCTGAATATTAGCGCGTACCGTATTCTCATTATAAGTCGGGCGTACTTGATCCTTCACCAACTGAGTGATTGCTTTGCTCGCTTCCTCAGCAGAGGGTTTAGCAGTTCCACCTAAACCAGCAACGGGATTGGAGTCGCCACAGGCGACTAATAACGCAGCACTTAGGCTGACAACGAAAAAAGGGGCTATTCTTTTCATCATTTTTTACCTGATCCATTGGCAATCTCAGCCAGTGCTAATAGGCGAGCTAAGGTATCGGTACGCTCAAACTCACTAATGGATTGCATATTGGCGACTTCGACCGCCGTTTCCGTCAAAGCAGAAAAAAGTTGTTTATTTTCATCTAAGAGAGCACGAATCCGCTCAGATTGCTCTAGATAGCGGCTGTCTTTGTGGTCGCCCCCCGCCTGTAGATTATTCTGAATACTCGACATGCTATGTCCAAGGGTCACCATATCGGCTAAATTCTGAATGGCTTGATTTTGTACAGTACGTGCAGCACTTAGATAAGTCAGAGGACTGACTTGCTTACCAAAAAAGCGTGATTTCACCACCGCATGATAATCATCAATCATATCGGTGAGTGAGTTAGCTTGGCGTACAGCTTCTTTTAAGCCTAAGGCTTCTAAATTTTGAGTCACACCCTGTAAGCGCTGCATTAAATCAGTGTGCTGTTGATTTTCGCGGTTTTTGAGCCATTCATCATCATCAGCGGCTGAATAGCCGAGTAAACGGTAGAGGAGAGGCACGCTTAGGGTTGCCAGTGCAGCAGCCGCAATGTAAACAGCGTTAAAAACCAAACTGCCTTGAAACCACCAGATAAATAATCCAATGAGGATCAAAGCAAGGATAGCGGCAATCAGAGTATAGTATTTTATCATGCTCAAAGTGTCTCATGGAACGGCTAGGCTGTCATCTAAGCCACAGATGGACGTAGGCTTATTAACATTCTGAATAACTAGAGTATATGAGTTTTCCGCTGAACTGGTATTTTTCTTGATATAAACAAGCAGCCTAAGCTAGCTGCAATATAGCTCTAAAGCCGACTCTTAGTGTGTTTGCTTGAATTGAGTACCTTTTTGAGTACGCTATATGATAATTTCAATTATCTGAGGGGTTTTTATGGAGCAACAAGCAAGCTTTTCTCACCAGCATATTGCAATGGCTTTGAAATACGGTGGTATCAGTTTTATCGCAGGCTCAGTCAGTCATGGGGTATTTTCAGGGCAACGTTCACTAATCACGGCCGGTCTTGGTCTTATTGCTTTTATGCTAGGCATGTGGTTAGAAAATAAAGATAAAGGCGAGCAGGGTGCAGCGCTAATTAAATCTTTAGCCATTAGTACCTTATTAGCCTTAAGTTTGGGTTTATTTACCGGTAGCTTGCAGCATTTCCCTGATTCACCGAACCGTAGTTTATGGGCGGTACCTTTGGGCTTTGCAGTGTCGATTCTCGCTTTAGTCTGGGTGTCAAAACACACTTGGACTAAAACGATTCGTCATTATGCCTTGGCTTCTTTTGCAACGGTTATGATCGGGACGGTAGTAGCTTATCAATATTATAGTGCTCATCCAGTCGCTGTGCATGATCACGGCGCTGAACACACCGACGTGCAAGCGAACTTAGCTAATGATCATGCTGCAGTAGGGCATAATCATCAGGCTGAAACAGCGATTGGCCTACCGGGGAAGACAACGGAGGTTGAACGTACAGTGGTGGTAGATATGGCGGACACCATGCGTTTCAGCCCAAAAAATCTAAGTGTCAAACAAGGTGAAACGGTGCGTTTGGTAGTACGGAATCAGGGCAAGCTACGCCATGAATTGACTTTAGGAACGATTGCTGATCTTAAAGAGCATGCAGCCTTAATGCTCAAGCATCCAAACATGCAGCATACTGATCCCAATATGGTGCAAGTAGAACCGGGTGAAGTGAAAGAGGTGGTTTGGAAATTTAGTAAAGCGGGTGAAGTCGATTTTGCCTGTCTACAACCTGGGCATTTTGAAGCAGGTATGAAAGGTTTAGTGCAAGTCGTAAAGTAATTTAGTACTTTTTGCGATCATGTACCATTGACAAGCATAAGGTTGTGGAGCTTTACAGTTTGAATATGGTATAGGTCAGTTAGACAATTTACCTAAATCTATCAGTAAAAAAACTATCTTCCCCATCATCTTGTGTCTGTTGTTCGTTTGAGTCATTTAGCAGTCGATAAAGCTCGCCAAGGTCAAAAAATGGGTGAATTATTACTTGTGTAGGCTTTGACAAGTTGCGCTAGAATCGCCAGCGAGATTGGCATGGGGTGTTTCATGGTGGATGCTAAACATGAGCAAGAACAGCAATTCTATCAGAAGTAAGGTTTTGCTAACCTTATTTATCGCTATGCAAACGATTATAAAGTCATTGCCTGTTTAATTTGAGCTTGGATTTGGCATGAGTTCTACTATGGTGGTTAGATTTAGAGTGAGTATATTAGTATGTTTATTCTGAAAAGCCCTATTCAACACATTATTGAATTATCTGAGTCTACTCGCAAGCGAATCTTAATCGGTCTAGCTGGTCTACCCGGCTCAGGCAAAACCACATTAGCTCAGCAGTTACAGCTTGATTTTCTAACAGCCAATCCGACTTGCTCACTGCAAGTGTTGAGTATGGATGGTTTTCATTTAAGTAAGGCGCAGCTACAAGCTATGCCGCATCCTGAGTTTGCCTTTGCACGGCGGGGCGCATCTTGGACTTTTGATGCGGCAGGTTTTGTAGCAAAAGTAGCTGAACTAAAAGCAGGGGATAGCAGGGTAACTTGGCCTATTTTCGAACACGATGTTGGTGATCCGGTAGCTGATGCGCTTAGTGTCGAGCCTAGTTGTCAAATGGTGTTGGTTGAGGGGTTGTATCTTCTTTATCGTGAGCAGGAATGGGCAGGTTTAGAAGGTTTATGGGATGAAACTTGGTATTTAGATACACCGCTTGAGCTAGCTCAAACGCGCTTAGTGCGACGTCATCAGCAAGCTTGGGGGATTAGTCAGGAAGCTGCTTTAGAGCGGGTTTTATCCAGTGATGCGAAGAATGCTGTGTTGGTCGCAAGTTTACGCGAAAAAGCGGATTATTTAATTGAAGTTTAGGCGATGGGTTTAAAAAGCACAGAACACTTTGGGGTTTGTACCTGCTGTGGGCGCAGTACGGTGCTCACTTTTCATCATTTAATTCCGCGCAAACTGCACCGGCGTACAGTGTTTAAGAAAAAATACAATCGTGCGGAGTTAAATCAAGGTATTGCGGTTTGCCGTGCCTGCCATAATGGAATTCACGATCTGTACACCGAAATGCAGCTAGCAAAAGAGTTTGCTAGCCTAAAGTCTTTGTTAGACGATCCTGCTTTACAGTTGCATTTTGCTTGGGTGGCTAAGCAAAAATGAGGCTCTTCTTAGCTTATTTCTGTAGTTGCTCAGTCCAAGCTTTTAAAGCGGCTAACTGTTCTTTAATTAAACCTTGAATGCGCTCATCAGTCAGTTTGCCATCTTGATCAAAGGTATTCGCAAAGGCATTGCAGAACACTTCCGGTTTATTCAAAGGATGCAGGTTCAAAAATACGCAGACTTGACGTAAATGGTATTGAGCGCGCGCCGTACCCATGCCACCGCCTGAACCCATAATCGCTAACGGCTTACCAGATAATAAGGCATTGTTTGGCTCACGTGAGGCCCAATCCAAAGCATTTTTCAAAGCAGGTGCAATCGAGTAGTTATACTCAGGGCAAGCTAATAATAAAGCATCTGCTTCGGCCAATTGGGCTAACAGAGTTTGCACCGCCGCCGGTTTTTCTGTGAGGTCAGCATTATAAAAAGGTAAGTCTTTAAGGTCAGTGATAGTGATTTCTACGCCCGCTGGTGCATTCGCTTGGGCATAGCGCAGTAAGCCAGTATTGGTTGATTTCGTTCGTAGACTGCCGCTAATAGCGATGACTTTGATCGGTTTACTCATGAAGTTCTTCTCTTAGTGCTTATAAAAAATTTAGGCCTATTGCGCTTTTCAGGACTGCAACAGGATATTATTTGCTCGATTAAGGGCGCAAGCTAGTATGGCAAGTTAGCCGCTAGAATGCCAAGCGCTTAGGGTTATAACAATTTTAACTCCAGTTTGAGAGTCTTTGTGCACCATGCAGGCATCGGAATTAGGGCAATTGCGCCGTTTTATTATTAAGCTCGGTACTAGCTTACATAGCTATGGTGCGCCCGCGCATCGCTTAGAAAATTTATTAGAAGAGGTCACCCATACTTTAGGGATTGAAGGGGTATTTTTAGTCACGCCCACCGCTATGCATTTCCTATTTCGGGAGAAGGACTCAGATGAAGAATACAATCATATTGAGCGTGTGCAACCTAATCTTTTTGATCTTAATCGCTTAGCACGTACCCATGAATTAGTGGATGCCGTGCTGGCTAAACAAATCGACCTCTCGCAAGCCCGTGCGCAACTTGAGCAAATAAAAACGATGCCTGATCCTTATCCACGCTGGTTGATGCTGTTAGCTTGGGGCGTGTTATCGGCGAGTTTTGCTTTGGTTTGTGGGGCGCAATGGCAGGAAATTATAGCAGCGAGTGCAGCGGGTTGTTTTGCTTATTTACTGGTACTGTTATCCGAACGCTCCAAACATTTAGAGGAAATGTTAGAACCCCTGACCGCTTTATTAATCGCTTTCATGGTCAGTGCGGCGACGGCCTTAGGTGCTAAGCTAAATGTGCCAATTGTAGTTTTAGCCGGTGTTATTGCTTATATTCCGGGGCTGGTGATGACGATTGGCTTACGTGAATTAGCAGCACGGCATGTCTTATCGGGTACTGTTCGGATTATGGATGCGGGCATGACCGTGTTTAAGCTTTATTTTGGGGCGATGTTTGGACTTGCCTTAGCGGCTATTTGGTGGACTACACCACAAATTCCTTTGCAGGTAGCGACCGTAAGTATTTGGAGTTACCTAGCAGTGTTTGGTTTGAGTCTGTCGCTCCTGATTATTTTTAAAATTAGCTGGCGGGATGCGCCTTGGGGTTTATTAGCAGGGGGGATTGCTTATCTGAGTGCGAGTTTAGGGGCAGAAGTGTTTGAGTTGAGCTTAGCCGGTTTGATTGGGGCTTTAGTAGTAGGGATTTATGCAAACGCCTATTCAGTCCTCAAGAATCGGCCTACTTCGATTGTACTACTACCGGGGATCGTACTCTTAGTGCCGGGGAGCAAAATGTATATTGGTTTAAATAATTTCGTGACCGGCGAGTCCATCTTGGCTAATACTATGAATAGTGCACAAATCTTATTGGCGTTTATGGCTATCGTGGCTGGTTTAATGTTTGCCAATCTGATTTTGCCACCGAAGCGCCGCCATTAAGCCAAATAGTCAGCCGAAATTAACCCAAATAGGAGTGAAGCATGTCTAATCCAGCGATTGTTAAAGAGTATTCCAATGGCGAAGTGACGATTGTTTGGCAGCCGGCTAAATGTATTCACTCGACTTTGTGTTTTCGTAGCTTACCGCAAGTGTTTAATCCTCAACAACGCCCTTGGGTGAAAGTGGAAGCCGCTTCAACAGAGCGTTTAATTGAACAAGTGAAAAGTTGTCCTTCCGGTGCTTTATCTTACAAAATGGATCAAGCAAATAGTCAAGCAGCAGCGCCTAAAACAGAAGTGGTTAAAGTACGGCTAGCCCCAAATGGCCCCTTAATTGTACAAGGTACGATTGAAGTACAAGACCAAACGGGTGCAACAACTATCCATACCATGACTGCTTTATGCCGTTGTGGGGCTTCAGCGAATAAGCCTTATTGTGATGGTTCACATCAGCGGGTGGGCTTTACAGATCAGTAAGCCTGAGCGGTAAGTTGCTTGTTAACAGTATAACCAGTCGATGCGTATCGGCTGGTTATACAGAGCGTCGTTAGTCGTATTTTCATCACCAGCCATGCCGGTACTGCTAGCTTGTTAATCCTGATTTAGCGAGGGTTAGAGCGAATTTGGCAGGGATCGTGTCCAGTGGAATTAAGCTTAAAAGAACTACAAATCCTCAAAGACCTTGATGATGGCTCCTTATATGCTTCACCCATGTTGGTACAGCAACTTTTACGCTATCCGGGGATGCGTAATCCATGCTTATTTTTAAGCTTTGATTATCAGGGCAAAGCGGACGGCTATTTACCAGTAGGGCAATGTTACAGCGATGACACTTATACCTATATCGCTGCTATGCCGCATTCACCCGCCATTAGCCCAACCTACACACCGGGTGCGTTACAAGTATTAAAGCGCTTGCGTTTGCCTTATTTTGATACCGACGTCGTGAGTGCTGATTCACAGCTAAAGCAAGAGCCGACTGCCAGCGCTTATGGCTTGCCACTTGAAAAATATCTGCAGTTACTTTCCCCTAGTCGTCGCACCGATATTCGTCGTAAACTCAAAAAGCTCACCAATTTTAGTATCGTACCGGGAACTTTAGTCAATATTGTCGAAGCTCTGCCTTGGCTTATGCAGGTATGGGCAGAGCGTTTCAGCGCAGTAGAGTTAAAAGATCAGGATGCTTATGCCCATGTGACTTTATCGTGGTTGGCAGCAGTACAGCATTCAGGACGCGCTCTTCTTAAAATTGACCGCTACCAATGGCAGGGGAAGATGGTTGGAATTAATTGCTGTGTGCTGCATCATTATCGCGGACGCCTACACTGTGATGATTATCTGACTTGGTATGATCCAAGCTTAGCATCTGGCTTGGGGATCGCGAGTGCAGTGCGGAATCTGACTGATCCTTATCTGTTAGGTAGCCGCTATAATTTGGGTAATCCGGGGGTGGGGGGAACTCATCCTCGGCATGTGTATAAACACAATCTCCTGCCAGCAAATTTGCGCTTAACGCAAGCAGTGGTGGATACCCGCCTGCGTTTTCGCCTGAAACAAGCCGCTATTTTATAAATATAAATTGTTTACTGTGCTGAGCTGACTCGCCAGATCACATTCCCCACATCATCGGCGACTAAAATAGCGCCCCTTTTATCTTCCACTACTCCCACGGGGCGACCCAAAGCTTCACCCACCTCATTTACAAAGCCACTCAAAATATCCTGAGGCAGGCCGTTAGGTTGGCCATTAACAAAGGGTACATAAATCACTTTATAGCCACTACGCGGCGAGCGATTCCACGAACCATGTTGGCCGATAAAAGCTCCACCACGGTATTGTGTGGGGAGTAGTTGTCCTTGATAAAATGCTAAACCCAAAGAAGCGGTATGTGCGCCTAAGGCGTAATCTGGAGTTATAGCTTTAGCGACTAATGCAGGGTTTTGTGGCTTGACGCGTTCATCAATATTTTTCCCAAAATAGCTATAAGGCCAGCCATAAAAATCACCATCTTTTACTGCGGTCAGATAATCAGGTACCAAATTATCACCTAGTTCATCACGCTCATTCACGGTGGTCCATAAGGCTCCTGTTTGTGGCTCCCAAGCCAAACCATTCGGATTGCGTAAACCAGAGGCAAACAAACGACTTGTAACTGTTTTTACATCAACCTCTAAGATGGCTGCCCGATTGACTTCGTTTTCTAAACCATTTTCAGCAATATTACTGTTCGATCCGACGGTGGCGTAAAGTTTGGAGCCATCAAGGCTGGCAATAATATTTTTAGTCCAATGATGATTAATCGGCCCAGCAGGTAAATCAGCTAGTTTGGTGGCCTTAGCAGTAATCTGAGTCACGCCCGTTTGATAAGGGAAACTAACAATCGCATCGGTGTTGGCGACATAGAGGGTATTGCCAATCAAGGCCATGCCAAACGGGGAGTTGAGATGAGTAAGGAAATCTGTTTTAGTTTCAGCTACACCATCGCCATTTGCATCCCGGAGCAAGCTAATCCGATTAGCACTAGGCACCGCTGCGCCCGCACGTTTCATCACCATTTTCATGGCTATGCCTTTGAGGCTGGTACTATCTTCTGGTTTGGGTGGTGCATTGGTTTCTGCAACTAAGACATCGCCATTGGGTAACACATATAGCCAGCGTGGATGCTCTAGACCCTTAGCAAAGGCATTGACTGCCAAGCCGTGTGCAACTATTGGTTTAGCACCCTTCCAGCCGACGGCAGGTGCAATATTTACGGTCGGAATCGTTGATGTCTGGGGAGCTGGTAGGCTAGGGTTGACACCAAAACCCACGGTAGTCGGTGGTGGCCCCTTGGGTTCACTGCAGGCAACAGTGATAACACTCAAAGAGCAGAGCAGAAGAAATCGGCAGTTTTGCATAGATCAACTCCAGATGGGCTATAACCTAAGCATAACGTGAGTTTATGAAATTAGAAGCAAGGCTTCATTTTATAAGGTAATGCAGTGACGCTTATCGTGCAGATTGATGAAGTTTCTGAAAGGGGATGATTGACAGAAATGAACATTCATTCTATGTTGCTTTAACTGTCATCAAAACCAGAAGGAGAGTGCTATGAAATGCCGTGCAGCGGTGGCGTGGGAGCCGCAAAAACCCTTAGTGATTGAAGAAGTTGAAGTCGAAGGACCACGTGAAGGCGAAGTGCTCCTTAAAGTCGTAGCCACTGGCGTTTGCCACACGGACGCGTTTACCCTTTCTGGGGATGATCCTGAAGGTGCCTTTCCTTGTATTTTAGGTCACGAAGGTGGCTGTATCGTCGAAGAATGTGGCCCCGGAGTGAAAAACCTCAAGCCCGGCGATCATGTGATCCCGCTTTATATTCCTGAATGTGGCGTATGTGAATATTGTCTCTCCCCAAAAACTAACCTTTGCCAATCCATCGCGGGTACAGTTTGGACGGGGTATATGCCCGACCATACACGCCGCTTTAAAGTGGGTGGCAAGGAAATTTATCACTATATGGGCTGTTCCACTTTCTCTGAATACACCGTTGTTCCAGAAATTGCCCTCGCTAAAATCAATCCGGCTGCCCCCTTAGATAAAGTTTGCTTACTCGGTTGCGGTGTTACTACGGGTATTGGTGCGGTGTTGAATACTGCAAAAGTTGAACCGGGTTCGACGGTAGCAGTATTTGGTTTGGGTGGTATTGGTTTATCGGTGATCCAAGGGGCAGTGATGGCGCAAGCTGGTCGCATTATTGCGGTGGACTTAAATCCAGCGAAATGGGAAATCGCCAAGGCTTTAGGTGCAACCGATTTCGTCAACCCGAAAGAAGTCAATGGCTCATTGGTCGAGTACATTAAAGATCTAACTAATGGTGGCGTGGATTATTCCTTTGAATGCATCGGTAATGTCAAAGTTATGCGCGATGCCCTTGAGTGTACGCATATGGGTTGGGGGGTTTCTACCATTATCGGTGTCGCGGGTGCAGGCCAAGAAATCTCCACTCGTCCTTTTCAACTTGTTACAGGCCGCACTTGGAAAGGTACAGCCTTTGGTGGTGTGAAGGGACGCACGCAATTACCAGGTTATGTTGAAAGTTATATGAATGGCAAGATCGAGCTGGATAGTATGGTTACACACACTATGCCGCTAGAGGACATCAATAAAGCCTTTGATTTAATGCATCATGGTGAGAGCATTCGCTCAGTGATTATTTTCTGAGGTGAGTATGCAGCAAATCGAAAGTATTAAAGAATGGGGCGGTTATCTCAAGCGCTATACGCACGAGTCGGAGGCTTGCGCTTGCACCATGACCTTTTCAGTGTACCTGCCGCCACAAGCGGAAACGCAGAAAGTACCCGCGCTGTATTGGTTATCTGGTTTAACTTGTACGGATGATAATTTCCGCGTCAAAGCCGGTGCGCAGCGTTATGCCGCTGAGCATGGGATCGCTTTAATTATTCCCGACACTAGCCCGCGCGGTGATGAAATTCCCGATGTACCTGAGCGCTATGATTTGGGCAAAGGTGCAGGTTTTTATGTCAATGCCACGCAAGCGCCTTGGGATAAAAATTATCAGATGTATGCTTATGTGACTGAGGAGTTGGTGTCACTGGTGGAGGCCAATTTTCCGGTACTTGCTGGTGTAAAGTCGATTGCTGGGCATTCAATGGGTGGGCATGGCGCACTGATTGTGGCGTTGAAAAACCCACAAGCTTATCGTTCCGTCTCAGCCTTTTCGCCAATTTGTAACCCGATACATGGGGCATGGGGGCAGGGCTGCTTTACCGCTTATCTCGGCTCGAACCAAGCGGATTGGCAAACTTATGATGCTACTTGCTTAGTGCAGGCGGGCGCGCGCGTGCCAGATATTTTGATTGATCAAGGCACAGGCGATGAGTTCTTAACCGAAGAGCAGTTACTGCCCGAGAACTTTAAAGCGGCGTGTGAACAAGCTGGGCAAAGCCTAACTCTACGTATGCAAGATGGCTATGATCACGGCTATCATTTCATTGGTACTTTTATCGGCGAACATATCGCTTGGCATGCTAAAGCGCTGAAAGTTTGAGCTAAACTATCGAGGACATTTAAATACTGTGTGTCCTCTCTTTTATTTCATGTCTGCTACCAAAAAAGCTTAGAGTCCCAAGCTGGTAAAACTGACTTACAAGTTACGGTAGGGAAGTGACTAAAGCATTTGTACAGAGACTCATTAAGCTACTCGGTAATAAGCCTAAAATCAGTATCAATAAACCATTGGTGCTTAAAACCAATTTGAAGTCTAGGGTGGTAGTTTTTAGAGTGAAGTCGAGTTCGGGTTTATCAAAATACATCATTTTAATGGTACGTAGATAATAAAAAGCCCCGATCACTGACATTAGAACTAAAATAATTGCAGCCCAAAGATAACCACCTTGTAGCAGAGCTTGAATCACAGAAAACTTAGCATAAAAACCTACCATAGGTGGAATACCAGCCATGGAGAATAAAAATAATAGCATTATGAAAGCATACCAAGGACTACGTTCATTTAAGCCCTTTAAATCATCTAGAGTTTCAGCTTCTAAGCCTTGATGGCTTAAAAGAATCAAAATGGCAAAGCCACCCACTGCGGTTAGCGCATAGGTCAAGGTATAAAATAGACCCGCGCTATAGCCCTCAAGAGTACCGGTCATTGTGCCTAATAATACGAATCCCATCTGCGCAATTGCAGAATAAGCTAGCATACGTTTTAAATTAAATTGGGCAATAGCTAGTAAGTTGCCAATGATTACTGATAATAATCCAATGACTAATAAGAGTTGCGCCCAACCAGATTGAGCTAGCCCTAAGGATTCACTTAATACACGTATTAACATCGCGAAAGCTGCAATTTTTGGCACACTACCCAAGAACAAGGTGGTTGCAGTAGGTGCACCTTGATAAACATCAGGCACCCACATATGCAATGGTACCGCACCAAATTTAAAAGCGATACCGCCAACAATAAAAACTAGGGTAAACAATAAAGGTATATTTTCTAAAATAGCTTGAGTATCTATATAGGCAGCAATTGCTTGTAACTCTAATTGACCCATAGTTAGTCCATATAACATGGAGATACCATATAGCAACATACCTGAGGCAATCGCACCCAAGATAAAGTATTTCATCGCAGCTTCAGTAGCGCGGCTATCATCACGACTAAAAGCTACTAGAGTATATAAAGCTAAGGACAGCAGTTCTAAACCCAAATATACTAACAATAAATGATTAGCAGAAGCCATAATCATCATACCTAGTACGGCAAACAGAACCAAAAGGAAGAATTCAGTTTTCCATAAATTTTTATCGTTGAGGTATTTACGGATATAGACAAAAGCTGTGCTAGTTAATACTAAAATACTTATTTTTAAGAAACCTCCTAACTCATCCTGCACATACATTGCATTTAAGCCAAGTTGTTTATTGGTGTGCAGAGTGCTAATGAGCAAAAAAGCTGTGATGAGTACAGAAATTTGAACGAGAATATAGCTAATTAAGCGCTGATCATCTCGTAAAAATAGATCAATTAGCAAAATAATGCAGATGCTAATGAGTAGAAAAATTTCTGGTGTAGCAATAGCGATATTCATCATGGACATTCTCCTACCACATTGCCTCCGCATTTACTTTGCAAGGCGTGTGCTAATAGCTGTTCAATAGAGACACTCATCAGATGGTTTAGAGGGGCAGGCCATACACCCAACAACAATACAGCAACAGCTAATACTGTTAATAAGCCAAATTCACGCTGATTCAGATCCCTTAACTGAGCTACCTTAGGATGTTGGATAGTACCAAAAATTACCCGCTTTACTAACCATAGGGTATAAGCCGAACCAATAATTAAAGCGCTGGCCGCGAGTGATGCAATCCAAAAGTTGGCTTTAAAACTAGCTAAAATTACGAATAATTCACCTACAAAGCCCGAGGTTCCCGGTAAGCCGGTATTAGCCATAGCAAATAAGACAAAAAAGGCGGCAAAATAAGGCATCGTATTTACCACCCCACCATAAGCTTTAATGTCACGAGTGTGCATGCGGTCGTAGAGTACGCCAATACATAAAAACAATGCGCCAGAAATGAAACCATGCGAGATCATTTGTATCATTCCACCTTGTAGAGCTAAGGCAGCTGAGCGGCTATCATCAGGCTTGAGTAGATAGATAATAAATAAGGCTAAAGTCACAAATCCCATGTGAGCAATAGAGGAATAGGCGATCAGTTTTTTCATATTCTGTTGGACTAGAGCGACAAAACCGATATACACAATAGCTGTTAACGACATGAAAATGACTAAGCTGCTTAGTTGAGCGGCTGCATCAGGTACAATCGGTAAAGCAAAACGGATAAAAGCATAGCCACCAACTTTTAAGGTAATCGCTGCCAAAATGACTGAACCCCCTGTAGGCGCTTCAACATGTGCATCTGGTAACCAAGTATGTACCGGCCACATAGGTACTTTGACGCCGAAAGCTAGTAGGAAGCTTAGAAAAATCAAGGTTTGCGGCAGCATAGCTAGAGGAAGTTTTTGCATATCAGCGATTGCAAAACTGTTACCTAACTGATAAAGGTACACCAAACTAATGAGCAAAAATACCGAGCCAAAAAAGGTATAAAGGAAGAACTTTAAGGTCGCATAAACTCGCTGTGGCCCTCCCCAAATACCAATGATTAAGAATAAAGGAATTAACATGCCTTCAAATAGAATGTAGAAGAGCATGGCATCTAAAGCAGCAAATACACCATTGACGATACCTTCCATTATCAAGAAGGCTGCTAAATATTGATTAATCTGATAGCGGATTACTTCCCAAGCAGCAATCACCACTAAGATCGTGATGAAGCTATTTAAAATAATCAAAGGCACTGAAAAGCCATCAACCCCCAAGTGATAATTGATTTTGAAACTGCTAATCCAGATGCTCTGCTCTTGGAATTGCATTTGTGCAGTTTCTAAGTTAAAACTAATTAGCATTAGCAAGCTGATTAGAAAAGTGAGAAGGGTAATGCCCAATGCAACTTGTCTAGGGTCTAAACGGTTGCCCACTGCTAGTACCACTAAACCACCCAACATAGGTAGCCAGAGCAGCAAACTTAAGATTGGCAAATCAAGCATGTATATTTCCACTTAATTAGGGCAAAACGCTAGAAAAATAAGAACCAAGTCAAGGCAATGACCAATCCACCAAACATTACAAAGGCATAGTCATATACATAGCCCGTTTGTAGAGAGCGCATCAGTTGGGCTGACCAGCTGACTAGGCGTGCAGAGCCATTGACCAATAAGCCATCAATTAATTTACGCTCTCCTAAAGCCCAGAAACGATTACCTAAATAGATTGAGCCTTTAGCAAAGACTGTTTGATTAAAAGCATCAGCATAATATTGGCGATCTAATAAAGTATGTAAGCGGTGGAGTTTACGATAAGCCCAGTTAGCTAGTGAGTCATCATGCAGATAGATATAAGCGGCTAAGCCTAAACCTGCTATGGCTAAGATAAAAGGCCATTGTGTGATGCCATGCAATATGAAATTAAATACTCCATGAAATTCTGTACTCAAGTTTTGAATAGTATTATGTTGCGATATATTAGCTGAATTCGCTATAAAACTATGAGCTGTATCATTCACATAAATAGCTTCTTGGAAGAAGTTACCTACCACCAGTGGATCGATTAAATAACCTACTGTTAATGAAGGAATCGCTAATAAAATGAGTGGAATGGTGATGATCCATGGTGACTCTTGTGTTGTACTGCTATATTCATGCCCGTGTTGGGCCTGTTTTTCAAAACGTTCTTTCCCGTGAAAAACTAAAAAAAACATACGAAAACTATAAAAAGCAGTTACAAATACACCGAGTAATACTAAAGGATAAGCATAAGGAGCTGCAGCTAATTCGGAGGTATGAATCGCTTCAATAATTAGATCTTTGGAGAAGAACCCAGACAAACCGGGGAAGCCGATTAATGCTAAAGAGCCGATTAAGGCTGTCCAATAAGTAATGGGTAGATACTTTTTCAAGCCCCCCATCTTGCGAATATCTTGTTCATGGTGCATGGCCATAATTACTGAGCCTGCCGCTAAAAATAACAAAGCTTTAAAAAAGGCGTGTGTCATTAAGTGGAAAATACTTGCTGAGTAAGCTGAAGCACCTAAAGCAGCAGTCATATAGCCTAATTGTGATAAAGTGGAATAAGCAACAACTCGTTTAATATCGTTCTGCACGATGCCAATTAAACCCATTAAAAAGGCAGTGAGTGCACCAATCATCATCACAAAATTCAAAGCGGCGTCAGATAATTCAAAAATAGGTGACATTCGAGCTACCATGAAGATTCCTGCAGTTACCATCGTAGCTGCATGAATTAAGGCAGAAATCGGTGTTGGGCCTTCCATGGAGTCGGGTAGCCAGACATGTAAAGGAATTTGTGCTGATTTACCCATTGCACCAATAAATAATAAAATGGCAATGAAGGTTGGTATTTGCCAATCTACTCCAGGCACCACCGCTGCAGCGCTTACCCCTGCAAACGCATTTATACGTGAAAATACTTCGACATAATCTAAGCTGCCACAAAACGCCAATATTCCAGCGATACCCAAGATAAAACCAAAATCACCCACGCGATTGATAATGAAAGCCTTCATATTGGCAAATATGGCAGTTTCTTTATTAAACCAAAAGCCAATCAATAAATAAGATACTAAACCTACTGCTTCCCAGCCAAAGAATAGTTGCAAGAAATTATTGCTCATTACTAACATGAGCATCGAGAAGGTAAAAAGTGAGATGTAGCTAAAGAAACGTTGATAACCGGTATCATCTTGCATATAGCCAATGGTATAAATATGTACCATGAGCGAGACGAAAGTGACAATGACCATCATCAGAGCGCTAAGTTGATCAATTAAGAATCCAACTTCAAAATGAATGTCCTCAATAATAGCCCAGGTGTAAACAGAGCCATTGTAAGTATGTGCATTACCCATAGTATCAAAAGCAACTATCACTGCTAAAATAAAGGAAATACTTACGCCAACGATGGTAAGTCGATGGGTATTGATACGTCCTAAATAGTTGCCAAATAGGCCAACTATAATCGCTGCCAATAAGGGGGTAAGGGGAATAAATAGATAAATAAACTCCATCGTTTACCCCTTTAAGCTATCTAAGTTTTGCACATTGATCGAACGCTGATTACGAAATACCAAAACTAAAATAGCTAAACCAATAGCCGCTTCGGCTGCTGCAACAGTCAAAATAAAGAAGACAAAAACTTGACCTGCTAAATCGCCTAAATAATAAGAGAAAGCGATAAAATTCATATTAACTGCAAGTAGCATAAGTTCAATACACATTAATAAAATTAAGACATTTTTACGATTCAGGATCATACCTGCTAAGCTAATTGAGAATAATAGAGTTCCAATCACTAAGTAGTTTGATAGTGAAATCATATTTATTTCTCTGCTTGCATTTTAATAAGGCGGACTCGATCATTACGGCGTACTTGAATTTGCTCGGGGATATTTTGTAGTTTGACATCAGCTCGCCGACGTAAAGTCAAAACAATGGCTGCAACAATAGCCAAAACCAAAATAACTGCGGCAATCTCAAAAGGATAGGCATAGTCGGTATACAAAATCTCGCCTAAAGCTTCAGTATTGTTTGTAGGTAAAACGGCTAGAGGCTGCTTGATCTGGAAGGTCGGCATATGTAAGACTAAAGACATTTCGATAATAATAATGAGAGCCGCACCTAAGCCGATAGGTAGATAGCGTATAAAACCTTCTTTGAGTAGATCTAAGTTTAAATCCAGCATCATAATCACGAATAAGAATAAGACCATGACCGCTCCGACATAAACTAGAACTAATACAATCCCTAAGAATTCAGCTCCACTAAGCACCCAGATGGCAGCACTGCTGAAAAAGGCTAGAATCAAACACAAAGCTGCATAAATAGGATTGCGTACCGTTACAACACCTATAGCAGAGGCAATTAGGACTGCAGTAAATAGATAAAATATAAATTGCTGAAACATACTGTTTACCTCTTAGCGGTAGGGAGCATCAGTGGCTTTCATCTTTGCGATTTCAGCTTCGTATTTGTCGCCAATCGCTAATAACTTTTCTTTGGTCTGGATATTCTCACCTTGTTTTTCAAAGTGATATTCAAAAATATTGGTTTCCACGATAGCATCGACAGGACAAGCCTCCTCGCAGTATCCACAATAAATACACTTGAATAAGTCAATCTCATAACGAGTTGTGCGTCTGGTTCCATCTGGGCGTTCTTCTGAATCAATGGTAATGGCTAGAGCAGGACAAACCGCTTCGCAGAGCTTGCAAGCAATACACCGCTCTTCGCCATTAGGATAGCGGCGCAGAGCATGATGACCACGAAAACGAGGAGATAATGGAGTTTTTTGCTCAGGGTATTTAATTGTGATTTTACGGGCAGTTAAATATTTATTGGTAACTATTAAGCCATTTATTAACTCATAAAAGCTAAAGGCTTTTAAGTAATACTTAAAATTGATACCCATTTCCTCTCCTCTCGCTTATGAAATTAAAACAACCAGGGTTGCCAGCCAATGACGATGGCAATGCCTTCTGCAAAGATCCATACTAGGGTTACAGGAATTAAGACTTTCCAGCCTAAACGCATAATTTGGTCATAACGGTAACGTGGGAAAGTGGCACGAAACCAAAGGAATAGAAATAAGAAAATACAAGCTTTCAGGGCTAACCAGTGCAAGCCATTTCCAAAAAATAAACCAAGCCCAGGTAGCTGGGTTAATACATCTAACCCTTGAAGCGGTGACAACCAACCGCCTAAGAATAGAATAGAAGTCAGGACGGCAATTAAAATCATATTGGCATATTCTGCAATAAAGAAAATAGCCATTGCCATTCCCGAATATTCTACATGGAACCCTGCCACAATCTCTGATTCACCTTCAGCTACATCAAAAGGTGCTCGATTAGTTTCGGCAATACCTGAAATAAAGTATACCAAAAATAAACCGAATAAAGGCCAAATAAACCAGTTAAAAATACTTCCTGATTGTGCTTTGACAATATCATTCATATTTAAACTGCCGGCTGCCATTAAGACTCCAACTAAAGCAAAGCCCATAGCGATTTCATAAGAAATCATTTGCGCACCAACTCGCATAGCGCCTAATTGAGCATATTTAGAGTTAGATGCCCAACCAGCAAGAATAATACCATAAACTCCTAATGAACTGAGGGCTAATAGAAATAATAAGCCAGCATTAATATTAGCGAGTACCATACCCTCACTAAACGGAATGACTGCCCAAGCAGTAAATGCAGGTCCCATTGATAATAAAGGGGCAGATAAAAACAGGAAGCGATTAGAGTGAGTGGGTATGACAATTTCTTTGAAGATTAACTTACAAGTGTCAGCAATAGGTTGTAGTAAGCCTAATGGTCCTACTCGATTTGGCCCTATACGGACTTGCATAAAGCCAATAATTTTACGCTCAGCATAGGTAGTATAAGCAGCTAGTAAAATAACAGGCACGACAATCAAGGCAATTTTCAATAAGATTAAAATAAAGGTTACTAAATCATCTGGAAGAAAATTATTTAAAAATCGTGTAAGTGCTTCCATGAGTTTCCTTAGTTGAGTATGTGTAATTGGATGAAACCGAATGGACTGAAAGCAATTGTCTCCAGATCACCGATGGCTAAACCCATAGTCCCAGGTACAATTTCAGGGGATAGATGCACTGGCAATTCAAGACTTATCTCATTTTGGCTAAGCCTTACACTAGTGCCTGCTGATAAACCTAAACGTGTTGCATCAACTGGGTTCAATTCGACCATGGCAGGTTCAACTAGTGCTTGCAAAGCGGTGGCACGGCGGCTTAAACCATCTTCACGATATAATTTGCTAACAGCTACGCGCTCAAACAGCTCTTTACTGGTAGTAACTGAGGCTCTAGGTTTTAAATAGCTCAAGCTATAAGCAGATTTATGCTCGGTTACTGCACACAACTCAGATTGTAGGGTTGCTGCTACTGCTTCAGCACTAGGCCAGTCAAAGTGGGGTAAATCGAGGGTATTACCCAAGACTCGCAGAATTTTCCAAGTTGGACGCGCACTCGCAAAAGGTTCAACCGCTCCTAGGAAAGACTGCCAGTCGCCTGCAGCATTACAGTAAGTCCCTGCTGTTTCTGCAAATACTGAACCAGGTAGAACTACTGTAGCTTGGTCTAGTAAAGTTTGATCCGCAAAGGCACCGATTAGAATTAGCTGGGAGGCGTTTTTGAAAGCCTGTACTGTTTGGGCGGGGTGAGCAAAGTCGTTAGTCTCTGCATTTAGTAAGACGATGGTATCTGCTTCTTGCAACATTGCATCGACAGTTTTAATCGGTTGTTCTAATGGACGTCCCGCTGCTAAACGATGCGGTACAACCCCTGCTAACCACGCTCCTACCGTATTAGCCTTTTCAGGTAGATCGCCTAAAGTTGCACCTGTTTGCATGGCAATGATAGAAGCCAAAGCACGTAAACTTGCATAATCAGGATGATGGACTGCTAAGTTGCCTAACAAGATCAGTTTCTTCTCCGCCTGTTTCAGATCAGCCACGGTGGAGTGATCAAGTTCAGTAGGAGCGATGGTGGCAAATAGTTCTGCTAACTCAGCGGGTATCTCAGCTTGATTGAGTATCAAACTAGCTTTAGCAAGTTCAGCTAAACAATTCACTAATGCAGACGGGGCAGCAATAATTTGTTGTACGGGATAAGTGAACGCAAAGCCCCGTGGATTGACCACGGTAATATGCGCACCGTTTAAAGCTGCTTTTCGCAAACGGTGGTTCAGTAAAGGCTGTTCATGACGTAAGTGAGTGCCAATCAATAAAACAGCGTTTTGCTGTTCTAGTTCAGCGATTTTTACACCTAAATTAGGAGTCAGCGGCGCGTAGGCCTGATCAGAAAAATCTACTTGGCGTAGGCGATGGTCAATATTCCGAATATTTAAACCGCGCATGATGGCTTGGAATAAATACAATTCTTCTAGGGTTGAAGTGGCATTGGCTAAAGCGGTTACTTTGGAAGGATCAGTGCTTTGTAGGATGTCTGCGGTTGTGTGTAAGGCCTCTTGCCAAGTGACAGCAACTAATTGTCCAGCACGTCTAAGCATGGGTGTGCTTAAACGCTCGTTGCTATACATGCCCTGATAGCTGAAGCGGTCACGATCCGCTAGCCAACACTCATTGACGCTATCATTTTCACGTGGAACACAGCGCAGAATTTCTTTACGAAAGAGATGTAACTCAATATTGGAGCCTACTGCATCGTGTGGGGCGATAGAGGGGTGTGCTTTCATTTCCCAGGCACGTGCTTTATAACGTGAAGGCTTAGCAGTCAACGCGCCCACTGGGCACAGGTCAATGATATTGCCAGCCAGTTCAGACTGTAGGGATGTTTCGATATAGGTACTAATTTCCAAACGATCTCCTCGGAAAATACCTCCCAGCTCTCGCATCCCCGCTATTTCTGTACCAAAACGGATACAGCGGGTACATTGGATGCAGCGGGTCATATCGGTTGCAACTAAAGGTCCAATATTTTTATCGGCGATAACGCGTTTAATTTCTTGATAGTTGGAGTGCTTTTGCCCATAAGTAATGGCTAGATCTTGTAATTCACACTCACCACCTTGGTCACAAATAGGACAATCTAAGGGGTGATTAATCAGTAAAAAACTCATAATAGCTTTTTGAGCATGTTTGGCCTTTTCCGATTTTGTCCAAAACTTCATCCCCGCTTCGATAGTGGTTGCACAAGCAGGCACTGGCTTAGCGGATTTCTCCATCTCGACTAAACACATACGGCAATTGGCAGCAACTGATAGTTTTTTGTGATAGCAAAAGCGTGGGATTTTGATGTTATTCGCATCAGCAAGATCAATTAGCAAACTGCCTTTCGGGGCTGTATATGGTTGATCATTGATTTCAATCGTGACGAGTTCTTGTTTCATACAGATACCTGCATAAGCAGACTACGCCCGTGTTCGACGTAATACTCAAACTCATCGCGGAAGTTTTTCACAAAACTCCAAACAGGCATGGCGGCTGCATCACCTAAAGCACAAATTGAACGCCCTTCAATATCGTGGGCAATAGTTTCTAGCTTACTAATGTCGTCTGCAGTACCTTTACCCTCGACAATGCGAGTTACTAAACGATACAACCAACCAGTTCCCTCACGGCAAGGTGTGCACTGACCACACGATTCTGAGTAATAGAAGCGTGAAATACGTTGCAGAACTTTGACCATATCTGTGGTCTCGTCCATTACAATGACTGCGCCTGAGCCTAAATAAGACCCTGCTTTTGCAATGGCGTCATAATCCATAGTCAGTCCCAACATGACCGCACCTGGAAGTACCGGTACTGATGAACCGCCCGGAATGACAGCCTTGAGTTTCCGCCCCTCCCTTACCCCACCGGCCATGTTCAAGAGCTCAATAAAGGGCGTCCCTAGGGGAATTTCAAAATTACCCGGATTATTTAAGTGTCCTGACATAGAGAATAATTTCTCACCACCAGAGTTTGCTACCCCTAACTTAGCAAACCAATCGCCCCCCTTACGCATGATGGTTGCAATCGAAGCTAAGGTTTCAGTATTGTTAATGGTAGTAGGGCGACCATACAAACCGAAGCTAGCCGGATAGGGCGGTTTAAACCGAGGTTGGCCTTTCTTACCTTCCAAAGATTCTAACAGTGCAGTTTCTTCGCCACAGATATAGGCACCTGCACCTAAGCTCGCATAAAGATCAATATCAATACCTGAATCTTGAATATTCTTACCTAGTAAGCCCAGTTGATAAGCCTCTGTAAGTGCTTGTTCAAAGCGGATAAAGGGTTCATCCATGAACTCACCTCGCATGTAGTTATAACCTACAGTCGCGCCAATCACATAAGCAGCAATTGCCATACCTTCGATGAGAGCATGGGGATTAAAGCGTAGAATATCGCGGTCTTTGCAAGTACCTGGTTCCGATTCATCTGAGTTACAAACTAGATATTTTTGCCCAAGCATAGTGCGCGGCATAAAGCTCCATTTTAAACCTGTGGGGAAACCAGCTCCCCCACGCCCGCGTAAGCCAGAAGTTTTGATTTCTGCAATAATAGTTTCAGGTGAGGTCTTTTCAGTTAGAATTTTTCGCCAAGCTTGGTAGCCACCTATTTTTAAGTAGCTTGCTAAAGTATGAGCTTGGTCACCGAAGGGCAAGGTTGCGAAGCAGACTTGGTTGGTCATATGCCTACTCCAAGCCATCTAGGATTTGATCCACTTTTTCAGGGGTCAAGTCAGTGTGATAGACATGATTAATTTGCATCATAGGTGCGTAGCTACATGCAGCTAAACACTCTTCTTCCTTTTTGAGAAAGAATTTGCCATCGTCGGTAGTTTGACCTAAGTTCACTCCCAGTTTGCGTTCAATGTGCGCCAAAATTTGATCAGAGCCACACAACATACAAGAAATATTGGTGCAAACTGAAATGTTATAACGAGCAGCTGCTTGTTCATTTAACTCATACATAGAGTAAAAGCTTGCTACTTCATATATCGCAATCGGTGGTAGGCTTAAGTAAGCGGCGATGGCATCCATTTTTTCAGTCGATACATAATGATCCTCATGCATGACAGCATGTAAAGCGGCTAACAAAGCAGACTGTTTTTTGTCAGAGGGATATCGCCTTAGCCAACTATCAATAGTTTCTCGTTCATACCTGCTGAGAGGATTCTTGTTAAAATACTCTGTCATTAACGATCAACCTCCCCAAATACAATATCTTGTGTACCAATTATCGTGACCACATCGGCTAGCATATGGCCTTTCACCATTTCATCCATGGCAGCTAAGTGTGGAAAGCCCGGGGCACGGATTTTTAAGCGATAAGGTTTGTTGGCTCCATCAGACAAGATATAACAACCAAATTCCCCTTTAGGATGCTCTACTGCCGCATAAGCCTCCCCAACAGGCAAACAATAACCTTCAGTCATCAGCTTGAAGTGATGAATTAAGGCCTCCATATCTTGCTTCATCGCCAAGCGTGTCGGTGGTGTGTTTTTATCATCCACTAGAACAGCACCCGGATTTTTTCTTAACCAATCAATACATTGTTTAATAATTCGATTGGATTGAAGCATTTCTTCCATGCGGACTAAATAACGATCATAACTATCGCCATTAGTACCAACGGGAATATCAAATTCCACTTTATCGTAAGCGGCATAAGCTTGTTTTTTACGAATATCCCAAGCTACACCTGAACCACGTAACATAGGACCTGTTAAACCTAGTTGAAGGGCGCGTTCAGGTGAAACCACGCCAACATTGACTAAACGTTGCTTCCAGATACGATTATCGGTTAATAGGCTTTCATACTCAGCCACATAAGCAGGAAAGCGCTGCGTAAAATCCTCTAGAAAATCTAACAGCGAGCCTTGACGATTTTCATTTAAACGCTTGGCTTCTTGTTCAGAACAGAAGCGCGAGACTTCATGCTGTGGCATGGAGTCCGGTAAGTCTCGATAGACCCCACCCGGACGATAGTAGCTAGCATGCAGACGTGCGCCGGAGACTGCTTCATAAGCGTCCATCAGATCTTCACGTTCACGAAAAGCATAAATAAACATGGACATAGCACCAATATCCAAAGCATGCGTGCCAATCCATAATAAGTGGTTAAGAATACGAGTGATTTCGTCAAACATCGTGCGAATATATAAAGCTCGCTCTGGAGGGGTAATGCCTAATAGTTTTTCTAGCGCTAACACATACCCATGTTCGTTAGACATCATCGACACATAATCTAAGCGATCCATATAACCAATGCTTTGGTTATAGGGTTTAGTTTCAGCTAGTTTTTCAGTGCCCCGGTGTAATAACCCAATATGAGGATCAGCACGCACAATGACTTCGCCATCCATTTCCAACACTAAGCGCAGAACGCCATGTGCCGCAGGATGGGCTGGGCCGAAGTTCAGCGTAAAGTTGCGAATTTCAGGCATGGTTTAGAACGCTCCTCTACACAAATATTTATGGTCACGGTTGACGAATAACACGAGGAACAAGGACTCGAGGTTCAAGCGACACAGGTTGGTAAACTACGCGCTTCAGCTCAGAGTCATAACGCATTTCTACTTGACCGATTAAGGGGAAATCCTTACGGAAGGGATGACCAACAAAACCATAATCAGTCAAAATTCGACGTAGGTCTGGATGCCTGGCAAACAAAATACCAAACATGTCGAAAGCTTCACGTTCATACCAATTGGCTACAGCCCAAATCTGTACTAGTGAAGGTACTACGGGAAAATCGTTATTTGTTGCCCAAGTACGCATGCGCAAACGAAAGTTGTGTTCGATTGATAACAAGTGCACGACCACCGCATAACGCTGGCTGTTTAATGCAGGCGGCTGGGTTGGCTGAGCAAATTCAAATAAAGGATCTGCCTCAATAGGATGGAAGGCACGACTAAAACCGCTGCGACTAGCAGTCGTCACATCCCATTCAGCATCACCGAAGCTCAAATAATCGACTCCACATAAGTCAATTAATTGCTGACAAGCTAGGCTGGCATCTTGATGTAAAAACTGGGCGACCTCCAACCAATGCTCAACAGGAACTTCTAGGCTTAGCTCATTAAATTCATATTTGATAGCAGTTAACTGATCGCCTAATTGGGTTTGTAGATAATGCTGAATGTCCTCAAGCTTCTTAGTCACAGCGTTCACCGTGCAATCGTATTGGTGCGACGGATTTTGCTCTGTAATTGCAGTATCCCATACAGCAAAGCTTCGGCCGTTGGCGGACAACCCGGTACATAAATATCAACAGGAATAATTCGATCACATCCACGTACAACCGCATAGGAGTAGTGGTAGTAGCCCCCACCATTCGCGCATGAACCCATTGAAATCACCCAACGTGGTTCGGCCATTTGGTCGTAAACTTTACGGAGAGCAGGTGCCATTTTATTGGTTAAAGTACCCGCGACAATCATCACATCTGATTGGCGTGGACTAGGGCGGAAGATAATGCCAAAACGGTCTAAATCATAACGTGCAGCCCCCGCATGCATCATTTCGACCGCACAACAGGCCAAACCAAACGTCATCGGCCACATGGAGCCAGTACGCGCCCAGTTAATTAACTTGTCGGCCGTTGTGGTCATAAAGCCTTTTTCTAGAATGCCTTCTATTCCCATTCTAATGCTCCTTTTTTCCACTCATAAATAAAACCAACAATGAGAATACTTAGGAAAATACCCATGACCACAATCCCGAATATTCCGACTTTATTTAAAACCACAGCCCAAGGAAATAAAAAGGCAATTTCTAAATCAAAGATAATAAAAAGGATAGCCACTAAATAATAACGCACATCGAAATTAATTCGTGCATCTTCAAAAGCGGGAAATCCACATTCAAAAGGCGCATTTTTTTCGATATCAGGACGATGTGAGCCAGCAATTAAACCCAGTCCTAATAGAACAAAGGCTATAGCAAAACCTACAGCGAAGAAGATGAGAATAGGTAGATATTCTCCAAGCATGCTAACTCCCCTCCTGACTTATTACCGCTCATGACTTTTTCATCTACTGACTAAGATTGAAAAGGGTTGAGGTAAAAGCGATAGGAAAATCAAGATTTTCCTATATGAGTTGAATATAAAGGGATTTAACTAATAAACCTATTGCTCTATTGGCTAGGATAAATGTTTAGTATTTGCCTAAAGGTGATAGTAAATCAGTATTCCGTGCAGGCTATTTCTGCTGAGCTTGTTTAAGCTTAGCTGAGTGTTGAGCTGGTTTCTGCAAAGAGGTTACAATGGGTTCTTGCGTCAACTTATCTATCTAGACTTAGGGCTTCTTAGATGCTCTGTCTGAATAGAGCAGAACAGCTATACTTAAGACTCAAGTTCAAGGACTAACCGGCACAAATTTTGCGAAGCTATCATCACTCGCTTTTTAGGTTGTTTGTCCCTAGTCGTCAACCTTTCATAAATCAACAATAAATTTAAGAGTTCATGGCCTAGAAAGGTTCATGCCTGGTGGACAGCACTAAGAGTTCGTTTATTTTGATGGTTTCAGGAGGAAAGTCATGGCTCAATCTTTAGCTCTTACAAGTTTTCTGGTGCACGATTATGATGAAGCAATCACCTTTTTTAAGCGTCTGCACTTCGAGGTACTTGAAGATACTCGCTTAAGCCCTGAAAAACGTTGGATCCGCGTCGCTCCACAAGGGCAGAGCAGTAGTGCTTTGTTGTTAGCACGTGCCGTTACCCTAGAGCAGCAAACACAAGTGGGCAAACAAGCCGGTGGGCGTGTTGCCTTCTTTCTGCATACAGATAGTTTTTGGGAATACTATGATCTTCTACAAGATAATGGTATTCGGTTTGTAGAAGCACCCCGAAAAGAGCCCTATGGGATGGTGGTGGTTTTCCTCGACCTCTATGGTAACCGTTGGGATTTGGTTGAAACCCAAGCAACAACTACTTAAAAAAATGGACTGCTGGTTGCTTATTGAGACAAGGTTCATTGATTTGCGCTAAGCTTGCGCTATGAGCAAACTCAGCTATCAAGCCCAAGACGAATATGGCACGGTGACTGTCTATGATGATGGTGAGTGCTATATTTTGTCCTTTGCCACCCATGACGAGCAAAGTCGTTGCTTAAAAGCAGCACCGCATATTTTGCAATATGATTATACCCAAGCTATGCTTTTGGTTTTACTCTTTTGTTATCCTAAACGCGTTTTGCTACTGGGTTTGGGTGGGGGTAGCTTAGCGAGTGCTTTGTATCATGCTGTGGCGGGCATTCATATCACCGCCGTCGAATTGCGCGCCCCTGTCATTGAAGCCGCACAACGCTATTTCCAACTACCTCGAGCCAAGCGGATTGAGGTCATACAGCAGAATGCTGATATGTTTCTGCTGGATAATAACATGCGCAAAGTGGATGTGATTTTCGCGGATTTATACGATGCCACTGGTACAGCAGCCATGCAATTGCGCGTGGATTTTATTCGCCGTTGTGCTGAGTTATTAAAAGAGCAGGGCTGGCTAGTGCTGAATTGTTGGCAGGAACAACAAGATAACCCTTGTTTTTGTAATGCATTACGCGAGCATTTTGCTGATCTACGTTATGTTTTAACGGGTAGTAAAAACTGGGTGATTCTGGCTGGGAAAGTCGCTGATGATCAGACAAATAATCTCTTGAAAGAAACAGCAGCGAGCTGGTCGGGGAAATTGGAGTTTTCACTGCATAAGCATTTGGCACGCTTGCGCTATTTAGAGGTTTAACAGCCACTTAGGTGCGCTGATTACTTTCTATATAATCCAAATAGTTACGCAAATATTGCAGAGTCTGCTGAGGCGTCTTAACGGGGGAGGGAGTAGGTTTTTTTAAAACATTTAAGCCTAACTCCTGAACAGCTGGGCTATTTTTTAGAGGTCTCAATCCATCCTCAGTTAGATCACAATAATCGGTGAAGTCTTTAAAGCTCAACATATCTGTGGTGGTCATTTGCTGCTAAGACACAAGATTATAGTCTAAAAATAGGAGTTCAATTCATACCAAAGCGTTAATTTTTTATGAAAAAAAGCGCTAGACAGAGGATGCTAGTTAATAGCTATTTAAGTTTGTTAATTATCAACTGATCTTTAAAACTGCAGATATTGAGCGACTATAAGCTGATTTTGAGTTGCTGTAAGCCGATTAGCCTTGCTAGCACAGAGCTGGCACAATAACCGGATGATCTCGCGCAAATACCTTTATCTGATTGCTCTGGCTCGCGAAAAGCACTTTGGTCGCGCTGCTTTGGCTTGCCACATTTCACCGTCTACTTTATCTGCAGCCATCCGTGAAATCGAATTGGAATTAGGGATTGCGGTAGTTAATCGTGGGCGCACTTTCGGTGGTTTAACCCGTGAGGGTCAGTGTGTAGTGGAGCATGCGATTCGTCTGGTAAGTACTGCTGAAGGTTTGCGTCAAGAATTACGTTCTTTGCGCGAAGAACTTACCGGACATTTGACCTTAGGGGTGATTCCCACAGCCTTGACTGTAGTTGCGAGTCTTACGGCCGCCTTTGCACGTCAACATCCACAAGTAAACCTTGAAGTGCGCTCCCTTGGGACTGGAGAGATCCTTAAACGCATGCAGCAATTCGATCTTGATGCAGGGATTATGTATGTCGAATCCGGCATTCAGCAGCAACTATTTACTGTGCCACTGTGGCAAGAGAATCATGTATTTTTATGCCCACTCGATAGTGAGCTTGCTAATCGTGAGACGATTACGTGGTATGAAGCCACACACACGCCACTTTGTTTGCTCACGCCTGATATGCAGAATCGCAAAATGATCGACTCGATCTTCAAGCAGTTGGGTTATAGTGCGGAACCCAGTTTAGAAACTAATTCGATTATCAGTATGCTCGCGCATGTCTCAGCGGGTAGCTGGTCAGCAATTTTGCCGCAGAATGCCTTGGAGTTGATTGGTGTACCTGCAGGGGTGAAAGTGTTGGAGTTAACTGAACCTAGTTTTAGTTCACAGACTGGTTTAGTGGTTGCAGGACGAGAGCCTTGGTCGCCACTCTTAAGTGCTTTGATTAGGATTGCACAAGAGTTAGAAATAAACCCTAGCCCTACCTAAAAACACATAAGAAGATTTGAAAAATGACTTGTTGATGAACTCAACATCGTATAGGTTGACTGACTTTAAAAAATAAAGAGTTGCTTATACAGTCAAGTCAATAAATAAAACTTTCATTCACCAAATCCGAACGGTTCTTCTAAATTTTCTGCTTTCTCAAACAAACTACTTATCCTATGCTGTAAAGATGAGGAGAGCCATACAATAAGAATGCGCTTGGTTGCGACCTCAGTTGGACAATAATCAGGATGCTCATATGAACACCACCTTAGAAGCGCTTATTCAAACTCACCGCGATCAAGCGGGTGCTTTACTACCTATTTTGCATGCTATTCAAGATCAACTTGGCTATGTGCCTGCTGAGGCTACCCCCCTCATTGCTAAAAGCCTCAATCTTTCCCGTGCGGAAGTGCATGGGGTCATTAGCTTTTATCATCACTTCCGGACTACGCCACCGGGCAAGCATATCTTGCAAATCTGCCGCGCCGAGTCTTGCCAAGCAATGGGCAGCCGCGAGTTGGAAGCGCAGGCTAAGGTCGTTTTAGGCATTGATTACCACCAAACTACGGATGATGGCACAATTAGCTTAGAGCCAGTGTATTGCTTAGGTAATTGTGCTTGTTCACCCTCAGTACGTGTTGGTGATGAGGTGCAAGGTCGGATGAATGCGGCGCAATTGGAGGCTTTAATTGCGGAATTGCGCCAAGGAGCTACAGCATGAGTTATAAGATTTATGTGCCCTGTGATACGACAGCCGTCTCGATGGGTGCAGATAAAGTTGCCGCTGCAATTAGCCAACAGGCGCAGCAACACGGTTTAGAGATAGTCATGGTGCGTAATGGCTCACGCGGCCTTTTTTGGCTAGAGCCGATGGTCGAGGTGGAAACTGCACAAGGTCGTGTAGCCTATGGCCCCGTGCGTGTGAGTGATGTAGCGAGTTTATTTGAAGCCCAATTCCTACAAGCCGGTGATCATCCGCTGAAGCTGGGTTTGACCGAAGAAATGCCGTTTTTAAAGCAACAAGAGCGTCTCACTTTTGCGCGGGTGGGGGTGATTGATCCGGTGTCAGTGAGCGATTACGAGGTGCATGGCGGTTGGCTCGGTTTACGTAATGCTTTGACACTGAGATCAGCGGATATTGTGAGTTCTGTCACAGCTTCCGGTCTACGTGGGCGCGGTGGGGCGGCATTTCCAGCCGGTATTAAATGGCAAACCGTTTTAAAAGCGCAAGCGGAGCAGAAGTATATAGTCTGTAATGCGGATGAAGGCGATTCCGGCACTTTCTCTGATCGAATGTTGATGGAAGGTGATCCATTTTGCTTGATTGAAGGGATGATTATTGCGGGTATCGCAGTGGGTGCAACCCAAGGCTATATCTATCTGCGTTCCGAATATCCGCGTGCTTTCAATACGCTTAAAATCGCGCTTGCGAATGCCAAAGCGGCGGGCTTTTTAGGTGCAAATATTCTCAATTCGGGCAAAGCATTTGAAGTGGAAGTGCGTCTCGGGGCGGGTGCTTATATCTGTGGTGAAGAAACTTCATTACTTGAAAGTTTAGAAGGCAAGCGCGGCCAAGTACGTGCTAAGCCACCACTTCCTGCGATTCAAGGTTTATTCGGCAAACCCACCGTAGTAAATAATGTGGTGACTTTGGCGAGTGTGCCGGTGATTTTAGCCAAGGGTGCTGAATTTTATGCTAACTACGGTATGGGGCGCTCACGTGGCACTTTAGCCTTCCAATTAGCGGGCAATATTAAGCACGGTGGTTTAGTAGAAAAGGCTTTTGGCTTGAGCTTACAGGACTTATTAAACGATTTTGGTGGCGGCAGCCAATCGGGTAAACCGATTCGTACCGTGCAAGTCGGTGGGCCTTTGGGTGCTTATGTACCCGCTGAGCAATTCCATTTGCCACTCGACTACGAAGCCTTCGCTAAAGAAGAGTTTATGATTGGACATGGTGGTGTAGTCGCTTTTGATGATAGCGTGAATATGGCACAGATGGCGCAGTTTGCGATGGAGTTTTGTGTTGAGGAGTCCTGCGGTAAATGTACACCGTGTCGGATTGGTTCAGTACGTGGAGTGGAGGTGATGGAGCGCATTCGCAACGGTGAAAACCGTGAGGCCAATATTGAGCTACTCAAAGATTTATGTGACACCATGATCAATGGCTCATTGTGCGCAATGGGGGGAATGACCCCCTTTCCAGTATTGAGTGCGTTAAAATATTTTCCGGCAGATTTCGGCTTGAATGCCGCATCTAAGGTGTGAGGAACCACTATGTCTTGCCATTGCCAATCTAGTCTTGATTTAGGTACGCCTGCCAGTAGCTCTACCGAGTGCGTAAGTTTTACTATTGACGGTCAAGCTGTAAGTGCTCCAGTGGGAACCACTATTATTCGTGCAGCCGCCGAAGCAGGGATTAAAATTCCGAAATTGTGTGCTACTGAGCAACTCAATGCCTTCGGTTCTTGCCGACTTTGCTTGGTGCAAGTCGAAGGTCGTCGGGGTTATCCAGCTTCGTGCACTACTCCAGTGGAAGCTGGTATGAAGATCGTCACTCAATCGCAAAAACTCGCTGATCTTCGTAAAGGTGTCATGGAGTTATATATCTCTGATCACCCGCTGGATTGCCTCACCTGTACGGCCAATGGTAATTGTGAATTGCAAGATATGGCGGGCGTGGTGGGCTTGCGTGAAGTACGTTATGGAATGGCAGGCGAGAATCATTTCGACGCCCAGCATGCCGAACCGAAAGATGAGTCCAATCCTTATTTCAGCTTTGAACCCAGCAAATGCATTGTCTGCTCACGCTGTGTGCGTGCGTGTGAAGAAGTACAAGGTACTTTCGCCTTAACTATTGGTGGACGCGGCTTTGACTCTAAAGTCGTAGCGGGTGCGAATGAAAGCTTCTTAGGCTCAGAATGCGTGTCCTGTGGTGCTTGTGTGAATGCTTGTCCAACTGCGACTTTAAGCGAAAAGAATTTGATTCAAATGGGGCAGGCCGAACGCTCTGTGACCACCACTTGTGCTTATTGTGGAGTCGGCTGTTCCTTCAAGGCTGAAGTAAAAGGACAGCAAGTCGTACGCATGGTTCCTGATAAAAACGGTGGGGCGAATGCAGGACATGCTTGCGTGAAAGGGCGTTTTGCGTGGGGCTATGCGACGCACCCTGATCGTGTGACTCAACCGATGATTCGTAAATCCATTCACGATGCTTGGCAGGCAGTGAGTTGGGAGGAGGCGGTGAATTATGCTGCCAGTGAATTCAAGCGTATCCAAGCCCAATACGGGCGTAAATCGGTCGGCGGCATTACTTCCTCACGCTGTACCAATGAAGAAACTTATCTAGTGCAAAAATTGGTGCGTACGGCGTTTGGCAATAATAATGTCGATACTTGTGCACGGGTTTGCCACTCGCCGACCGGTTATGGCTTAAAGCAAACTCTGGGCGAGTCCGCAGGTACGCAAGATTTTGAATCAGTCATGCACGCTGATGTGATTATTGTCATGGGCGCGAATCCGACTGAAGGCCATCCGGTATTTGGCTCACTCTTGAAAAAACGCTTACGTCAGGGTGTCAAGCTCATCGTGATTGATCCGCGTGAGATTGAGATTGTACGCACTCCGCATATTGAAGCTGCTTATCATTTGCCACTCAAGCCCGGTACCAATGTGGCTATGATCAATGCTTTGGCGCATGTGGTGGTTACCGAAGGTTTACTGGATGAAGACTTCGTGCGTACTCGCTGCGAACAGCCTGCATTTGCACAATGGCGTGAATTTATCCTGCGCCCGGAAAATAGCCCTGAAAGTGTCTCTGAAATTACAGGCGTATCGGCTGAAGCGATTCGGGGTGCGGCACGGTTGTATGCTTCTGCTCCGAATGGGGCGATTTATTATGGTTTGGGGGTAACTGAACATAGTCAAGGTTCTACTACCGTGATGGGAATTGCCAATTTAGCGATGCTTACCGGCAATATTGGGCGGGCAGGGGTAGGGGTGAATCCACTGCGTGGGCAGAATAATGTGCAAGGTTCTTGCGATATGGGTTCTTTCCCGCATGAATTGCCCGGCTATCGGCATGTGAGTATTGATGCAGTGCGGAATGAATTTTCGCGTCATTGGAACGTGGAGCTTGACCCCGAACCCGGCTATCGTATTCCGAATATGATGAATGCAGCAGTGGCAGGCACATTTAAGGGGATGTATATCCAAGGTGAAGATATTGCCCAATCTGACCCGAATACCAAGCATATTCAAGCAGCACTTGAGAGTCTGGAATGCTTAGTGATTCAGGATATTTTCTTCAATGAAACCGCTAAGTATGCGCATGTATTTTTGCCGGGTGCGTCCTTCTTGGAAAAAGATGGTACCTTCACCAATGCAGAACGGCGGATTTCGCGCATTCGTAAAGTGATGGAACCACTCGGAGGCAAAGCGGATTGGGAGGGCACGATGCTGCTGGCCAATGCGTTGGGTGTGCCAATGAATTATCAACATCCTGCGGAGATTATGGCGGAGATTGCCGCGCTTACGCCAAGTTTCACAGGGGTATCTTACGAGAAGTTGGATAAGCACGGTAGCCTGCAATGGCCTTGTAATGACGAGCACCCTGAAGGTTATAAGATTATGCACACCGAGACTTTCACACGTGGTTTAGGGCAATTTATTCTCACTGAATATGTGCCAACTACTGAGAAAATCACCGCTCGCTTCCCACTGATTCTGACTACTGGGCGGATTTTGAGTCAATATAATGTGGGGGCGCAAACCCGCCGTACTAAAAATGTGGTTTGGCATGCAGAAGATAAGCTCGAAATACACATGCAGGATGCGGAGGATCGCGGTATTCAAGAGGGTGATTGGGTGTTGATTGCAAGTCGTGCGGGTGAAACCCGCATGCGCGTGGAAATTTCCAATCGGGTGCAGCCGGGCGTGGTTTATACCACTTTCCATTTCCCCGAATCGGGTGCGAATGTAGTGACCACCGATAATTCCGACTGGGCGACTAATTGCCCTGAGTATAAAGTCACGGCGGTACAGGTGTCGCGCTGTGAGGATGTCACCGTGTGGCAACAGGAGTTTGCCCAAATGGAAGCGGAGCAACAAGCCTTATTACCATGAGTAACTCGGACTTTGACGCCGATAACTTAGCCACTATCCAAGCCGTAGTGGCTAGGCGCTATGTCTGTGGTGAATGGAGTGAACAAGCCGATCAAATCGCCGAAGAAGTCCCTCTAGCCTTGATTTATAACGGTATTGCTCATGCGGTGATGCTAGGTACACCCGCCGATTTAGCGGATTTTGCCCTCGGGTTTAGTCTTACTGAAGGTATTATCAGTGAAGCTAAACAGCTTCGCGACCTAGAAGTGGTCAAGTCGGAATTAGGCTTAGAAATCTATATCGATATTGCTTCTGAAGCTTTTCATGGCTTCAAAGTTTCACGCCGTCAACTGGCAGGCCGTACCGGTTGCGGCTTATGCGGGCAAGAAACCTTGCAACAAGCGATTCGCCCGATTCCTAAAGTGGGGCATACCCTCAAACTTCAGCCACAAGCCTTCAAGGCTGCCTTAAACCAACTCCCTGAGTGGCAAACCATGCACCAAACTACGGGTGGCGTACATGCGGCTGCTTGGGTGGATATTAAAGGTAATATCCAAGCACTGCGCGAAGATGTAGGGCGACATAATGCTTTGGATAAGCTCTTAGGTGCTTTATTCAAGCATGACTTCGCGCCAGATGCAGGATTTTTATTACTCACCAGCCGCGCAAGTCATGAATTGGTTTATAAGGCTGCATTTGCGGGGATTGAGTTAATTGCAGCAGTTTCGGCTCCAACTTCCTTAGCGTTGAGACATGCGGAGGAAGCAGGATTGACGCTCGTTGGTTGGCTTAGGAAGGGAGGATTTTCGGTCTATAGTGGAGCAGGGCGCTGTATGGAGATGGTTTAGAGTATTAGGCTCATCGCCCTTTATCTATCCGGTGGCGCTTACTGGCAAATCTAAACTGTGTTAAAATGAAATCTAGAGTGCGTTTACATTTATTGCTTAGACTCGATAAGAATCCTATCAATAATTTTAAGTAATAAACTTTTAAATAAATGACCTTTAATCTTATATCCCCGAAAGCGCTATAAAAAATACTCTATACTTTTAGTACTACACTTTTTGTAAGTGTAAAGGGCTTTTAATTTAATCAATAGGTTTAGCAATCACATAAAACCACTCACATGGTGTTGAATATTAAAAATAATAAGCATGGATTAACCCTGATCACTAGCCTGATTAGCGGGTTGATTTTACTGTTGGTTTCTGAGTTTGCATACGCTGATTACCCCCTGTCTTCATTACACGGCAAAATTGTATTGAATGAAGTGCTAGTCAAACAATCGGCTGGCACTACGATTGCTGAAAATGATGAGTTTATCGAGTTATATAACGCAGGTACTGTGGCGATTAATCTCACCGAATTGCGCTTGATCGACGGCAATTTATTTACCAATGAACTGGATGGTACGGTAGGTAGTATCACTGGCAATACGAGTCCATTTAATTTTAGTTGTACAGGTAACCAAGTTTGCGAGGGTTCAACTTTGCTGCAACCACAGGCTTATGCCGTGGTTTGGGTGGGACAGAAAGGCCCAAATACCACGGCTGCGTATGCCAGTTTTCAGGCTTGGTTAAGGGTTGTACCGAAGTTGAATGATGGGGGTGATGATCTGTGGCTGTATGAGCAGACGGCAAGTGGTTTGACTTTAGTGGATTATATATCGTTTGGATCAGGCAGTGCAGTCAATAATAATCCACCACTTTTTTGGGATTTTACTTATAACACTGCTTTAAGCAATGCTGCTAAAGGCCAATCTGTGAGCCTTAGTCCAAATGGTCAACTTAGCTCGAGTGCGTGTTGGGAGATGACCACTAGCGGCAATGCTAGCAGTACTTGTAGTAATTATTTGCCAACCTTAGATAGTGATAATCTTGGCAGCCGTCTCACTAGCGTCGGTACTACGAATACCCGTTTGCATTTTATTAGTGGACGTGTGTTTCATGATGTGAATGTTAATGGTTTGGATAATAGCGAGGCAGGACTAGGGAATGTGGCCGTGACCCTATATGATCCAACGAGTGCGAGCTGTAGAACTACGTACACCGATGCTTTAGGACGCTATCGTTTTGCCGAGCTAACTAGTGGTAATTATCGAGTTTATGAAACGATTGCTAGTACGAATTGCCCTCCTGTGGCGCGTGATCCAACTGGTTATGGGTCTAGTAGTGCGAATCAACTTGCCGTGACGCTTGCTTATCAATCGATTACGGGCCTTAATTTTGCTGATGTACGTATGCCTAGTTTCATCACTGACAATAGCCGCGTAATTCAGCCAAATAGCGTTGCACTGCATCCACATCGGTTTCAAACTTATACATCGGGAAAGGTCAGCTTTAATTGGGTGGATGAGTGGGCCGACCCTTTATTACCGTGGACTAGCCAGCTATTCCGCGATATAAATTGTAATCAAGATTTAGATGCGGCTGATACAGCTTTAAATGCCAGTATTAATGTCGCTGCAAATGAAACAGTCTGTTTGCTAGTTAAAGTAATTAGCCCGGCGAATATCACGAGTGGAGCGCAACATAAACTCAGTCTGCAAAGTGAATTTGTCTTTGGTGATGGTAGTTTATTGACTATACCGAATAGCCAAGTACGTACTGATCTTACTAGGGTTTCAGCAGGTTTGCAGAGGGCTGGTAATTTGGTGTTGATAAAATCTGTGTGGAATCTGACGCGCAATGTCGCAGGTATAGTGGCAAAACCGAACGAAATTTTACGCTATACCTTACATTATGCGAATAGCGGTAATGGCAGTTTAAATGACTTGATACTACACGACACATTGCCAGAATTTACCAGTTTGTTGGGTATGCCACAATGTGTAACCACACCGAGTAGTTTGGGGTCTTGTCAGGCGATAGTACAGGGTGATGCCTTGGTTTGGCAGTTTAGTGGGCAGTTATTAGCAGGCGAGCAGGGTGTAGTGAAATTCGAGGTTCAGGTACAGTAATGAGGATGCTGCTTTGAAGCAACATCCTTAAGTGTTAACCCATTTAACCCGACATTTTTACCAGCCATAAAGCAATCATTGGGAATGCTACTAAAATCCCTAAACGCACTACGTCCATGGCAATAAATGGTGTCAAGCCGCGAAACATGGTATTCGCTGGAACATTCGGTAAAGTCGCTCTGAGCACAAATACATTCATCCCAATCGGGGGAGTAATCAGCGCAATTTCAGTTGCAACCACCACAATAATCCCAAACCACACCAGATCAAAACCTTGCGCCACAATGAGCGGCGAAAATAGTGGCACGAAGATCAGAATAATCGCCAAGGAATCCATAACACAACCGAGTACTAGAAATACCAAAAGGATGAACAGGATTAAACTAAAGCCGCTGACACCTAAGGTTTGTACATAAGCAAGGATACCTTCTGCTAGGCCGGAGTAGGAAATTAGCTTGGAAAACAACAATGCACCAAACAACACAGTGTATAAAGTCACTGAGGTATAGGCAGTTTCGAGTAACACGGTTTTCAGAGTTTTCAAAGACAGCTTGCCGGATAGTGCTGCGATTAACATGGCAATGCCCGCGCCAATCCCCGCTGCTTCGGTAGGCGAGAACCATTTCATATACAAGCCGCCAATAATCAGCGCGAAGATCGCCACAAACGACCAAGTACCTTTTAGTGAGTAAAAGCGCTCTTTCCACGGGGTACGCTCACCACGCGGTGCAGCACTCGGATTATGTAAGCTAATCAAGTAAATAGTCAGCATATACATTGCCAAGCCCAATAAACCCGGCACAACACCCGCAATGAATAAGTCACCAATATTGGTTTGAGTTAAAATGCCGTAGATTACCAAGATAATCGACGGTGGGATTAAAATACCCAAAGTACCACCAGCGGCGATGGTCGCGGTAGCTAAGCCTTCTGCATAACCATATTGGCGCATGCTCGGATAAGCGACTTTCGACATAGTGGCAGCCGTGGCATAGCTAGAACCACATACTGAGCTAAAACCTGCACAAGCGACCATCGTTGATAAAGCTAAACCACCGCGTACATGCCCGAAAAAGGCATTTGCGGCTTTGAATAACTCTTCGGAAATGCCCGTGCGTGAGATCACATTGCCCATCAAAATAAACATCGGTACGACGGCTAACTCATAAGACAAGACGGCTTCAGAAATGGTCATGGGTAGCAAAGTCAGTGCCACTGAGGTATCCATTAATAAAGCGATGCCCACCAAAGCGACTGTGAGCAAGGAGAAGCCGAGTGGAATTCGCAAGAACGACAGGATTAAGACCGCGATAATTGCCAAAACGCCGATAGTCATAGCTCACCTCCGCTAGCGCTAGGTAAATCAGCAGTGGCTTTGGCATTCGGCGTGTAGTTCATATACAGCAAACCCAAAGCACTCAAGATGGCTGAGCCTGCCATTAACAGATACAAAGGCGCACGCGGCAGGCGCAATTCGGTACTCACATCGGCAATCGAATGCGCCTCTAAAGCAGACTGAATAAAAGTCCATGCGATTAAGCATAGAATCACGACCATCAAACCATGAATGACATGCTTCCACCACTGCATGCGCGGTGACTGAGTGAGCTTGTCGAATAGATCGACGGTAAGATGCGTGCCCGCCATTGTTACCAGCGGTAAGCCACAAAAGACTACCAAGGCCATCAAATGTTCGGTCAGGTCTTGGATACCGAAAATTGGTCGATTGAATAAATGTCGACCACTCACGTCGACAAAATTAATCAACACCATCATCAGTAGGCTAAACATCAGTAGGTATTCAATCACCTGCTTGATGTGCAGAATTATTCGATCCATGACGGTCTCCAGCAGCGGGCAGCGAGGCAGTTATTGTCCAGCTAAGGCTTTGTAGTCGGTTTCAAAATCAGTCAATACCGCTTTGGGATCAGCAATACCTACTTTTTTTGCCTCAGGCTCCCAATCGGCAATCATTTTGCTGCGAATTTCGCCGATTTTACTGACTAATTCGGGGTCGGGCGTGCTAAATGTATGACCCGCAGCGCGTAAGGTTTTTTCAGCCGTTGTGTTTTGCTGATTGAAGACGTCTCCCCATTTACCAGCAAAAGTCTCACCGGAAATGCCTTCAATCGCTGCGCGGTCGGACTCACTCAAGGCGTTCCATTTTTTCTCATTCATGGTCAAGAAAAAGGTTGCACCATATAGGCCGTTGTCGATGATGGTATGATACGGCAGCTTTTCAGTGAGGCGGAAGTTCACTACCGACTCCAAAGTGTGTAAAGAGCCGTCTAGCACTTTACTTTCGAGCATTTCATACGCTTTAGTCGCCGGAGCAGAGACGGGTACTGCGCCCAACCCTTCAATAATCACTTGTTGAATTGGGCCACCCATCCGAATCTTTTGTCCTGCTAAATCAGCAAGATTGGCTAAAGGTTTAGAGCCATGATTGAAAATACCTGCACCAAACATGCCCACACTGAGAAGTTTAATCCCGCCATAAGCAGGGTCAGCTTTGAGGTGTTTGTTATAGCTTTTCCACAGGGCTACCGATTGCGCTTTAGCATCGCTACCAGCAAAGGGTAATTCGGCAAACCAGATGGATTTAAAACGATCTGGCTCATAGGTGAAATTGCCCCAAGTAATATCCGCCACCCCTTTACGCGCTAATTCCCAATGTTGAGGCGGTGTGCCTAAAGCTTTAGGCAGAATTTCGACTTTGACACGACCTTCGGTGACTTTTTCGACTTCTTTAGTCCAAGGCTCAAGAATTTGGGTGTGCACAAAATGGGTGGGTGGCACCCAGCTCGACATTTTCAAGGTCTCAGCAGCGAGTGGGCTAGACGCAAAGCTGCTGGTCATTGCGAGTGTCAATAAACTCAATTTGAGTCCAGTGTGTTTCATTTGTCTCTCCTCCAAAAAACGGTTAAAGCGAATTAGCTAATGGGTTTTGCAGCTTGTTGACGGATCAATTCCACGATCACGCTTGCACCCAAGGGAATAATGTCTGTATCAAATATAAACTGCGGGTGATGGCAATAAGGCCCATCCTGCCCCATAAAGAAGTAAGCGCCGGGTATTTGTTGCAAGAAGTAAGAAAAATCTTCTGAAGCCATTAAAGGGCGTGCATTCAAGATCACATTCTCAGCACCTGCGACTTGGCTTGCGACGTTTTTTACCGCTTCTACGGCTGGCATATGGTTTAAAGTTACAGGTGCTTGATGCGGATAATGAATCGTGAATTGCACGCCATAAAGAAGCGTGGTGCTCTCAGCCGCTTTTTGAATTTGCGCATGAATACTGGAACGCACGATTTCGGAGTGGGTACGAATTGTGCCGGTCATGATGAGTTCTTCCGGCAAAATATTATTCGCGTGTCCGGCATGAATACTGCCGAACGAAATCACCCCACTATCGCGACTGTCTAAAATGCGCGTCAAGCTTTGCTGCAGGCTGGTGAGGAAATGCGCGGAAGCTAGAATCGCATCTTGTCCGGTATGCGGGGCGGAGCCATGCGTACCTTTAGCGCTAATTTTTACTTCAATATGATCGGCAGACGCAAGTGCACCTTCGGAAGGAATGCCGATTTTGCCTTTGCCCAACCCGGGCAGATTATGCAGCGCATAAATTTCCGCACAGGGAAAACGCTCTAATAAACCATCTGTCAACATAGCTTGTGCGCCAGTTAACAACTCTTCAGCGGGTTGGAACACAAATAAGGCGGTACCGGCAAAATCACGATGCTCAGCTAGGTAAGCAGCGGCGGCTAATAGAGTGGTGGTATGCCCGTCATGCCCACAGCCATGAAATTTGCCATCAATACGTGAGTGATAATCCACACCAGAACATTCCTGCATCGGCAGGGCATCTAATTCAGCTCGAAAAGCAATGGTGCGCCCAACGCCAACCGTGCCGTGTAACAAGCCAACTACGCCGGTCTTGCCAATGCCAGTGATGCATTCAATATTTAAGCCCTGCAGACGTGAGGCAACGAACTTAGCCGTGTGATTTTCTTCAAAGCCGGTCTCGGGGCGTTGATGAATGGTATGTAGCCATGCCTCCCATTGAGGACGCTGTTGTGCAAACCATGCCTGTATCGGATGAGTTGTGTCCACTTTACCTCCGCCTCCTAGCGCATCAATAAATTCTCATTTAGAGATATTCTCAAATTGAGAATAATTTGTCCAGCTATTTTCTCGAGCAAATTGCTATATTGCTTAAAAATTTCGGCAAGGCATAACCATGGCAATCGATAAAGAACTGATCTTCAAAAACAGTCGTTTAACTTACCGACTCGAAACCCTCGCAAACAATGCGATTAGCGCCAATGATCCTTTGTTCGTGGAAAAGCTCGGCTGCAACATCCGTGAACTGCGCGTGCTACGCTTGATTGACGATCATCCGGGCATTGAATTTAATGAGATTATGCGTATAACGGGCTTAGATCGTAGTTTGGTGTCGCGCTTAATTCGCAGCCTATTAGAAAAGGAATTAGTTTCGCGTGTGAATAGTAGCGAAGATGCACGCCGCTATGGTTTATTCACCACTAGCAGCGGTCAAGTCTGCCGCTTAGTTGGGCGGGAGTTATCTGATACTGCTGAGGCTTTACTTTGGAAACCGCTGCAGCCGGATGAGATCGCACAACTGAAAGACATGCTCGGCAGACTACTCAGTTGGGTGCGCTCAGATGAGTATCAAATGGGTATGCAGGATTTGTACGCAAGCTTCAAAGGGATTGAGGACCGCGCGTAATTATAAGCATATATGCCATGCACATTAATTAGCCGACTTGAAGTAAACTTTGGCTGTTTGCCCATCGTTTAAAGCGCGTAGTGGAGTCCTCTAGTGGTGAAAAGGATGAAAAATGGAGAAGGACAGTCTACGGGAAAAATGCCAGTTTGGGCTGTGTTGCTACCTGCGCTCTCTAATTACAAGCGCTCCATACACCTAACTAAATCCGGTACTGTGTCAACTTGCATTTTCATCATAATATTATGTCGATGTACTTTAATAGTTATTTCAGAAATACCCAATTCCGCCGCCGCTTGTTTATTTAATGTGCCTTTGACCATATACACGATAACTTCTTTTTCGCGATTAGTGAGTAAGGCATAGCGGCGGCGTATTTTATCCAGCTCAGTCTCTGCTTGATGGGAATTACGTGCTTGGGTCAGGGCGCTATCGATGGCTGTGAGTAAGTCTTCATCGCGAAACGGTTTCGCTAAAAACTCTACTGCGCCTTGTTTCATCGCACGCACCGCCATAGGAATATCGCCGTGACCCGTGATAAAAATAATCGGAATAGCATGTCCCAATTGAATTAATTGGCTTTGTAACTCCAAGCCGTTTAATTCTGGCATACGTATATCTAAGATCAGGCAGGTAACGAGTGCTTCAGGGCGGGGAGCAGCTAAAAAGGCGACGGCTGAAGGATAGGTTTCTACTCGTAACCCCACAGATCGAATCAAGCTACTGAGTGCTTCACGCATAGACAGATCATCATCGACGACATAGACCAATTCTTGGGGTTTCATGCGCGCTCTCAGTCGTTGGGAATGGTAAACATAAAGCAGGCACCGGTTTTTCTACCGCTTTCAAACCACAAACGGCCACCGTGATTTTCGACTATGCTGCGGCTGATAGCTAAACCCATGCCTAAGCCATTCAGTTTAGTCGAAAAAAACGCTTCAAACAGCTGTGTTTCTGTGCCTGCGGTAATACCCGGCCCATTATCCTCGACAGAAAATCTTACTTGATCGGCCTGATCATAGGTGACGGCGATGCGTAGTAAGCGTTCTTTCGCCGGTCTATCGCGCATCGCATCCACGGCATTGATGATTAAATTGAGTAACACCTGCTGCAACTGAATAGGATCAGCCATGAGATATAACGGCAGCATAGGAAAGTCGATACTCACACTAATATCGGCTTCAGCCAGCGTACTTTGCAACATTTGCAACAGTTCATCCAACATAGAACGGACTTGAATAGGTTCGCGCTTAATGTCACCCGCCCGTAAAAAAGTACGAATACGAGCAATGACTGCACTGGCTAAATTAGCATCACGGTGCACGCGTTTAATCGCTGCGCTCACTTCATCCATATTAGGTGTGGGATGTGCTAACCAGCGCAAAGCCGCTTCGCTATTGGTAATCACCGCCGATAAGGGTTGGTTAATCTCGTGCGCAATGGAGGCGACTAACTCACCCATCGCGGTAAAGCGTGCCACTCGCGCTAATTCATTGCGCGTAGCGGCTAAAGAACGCTCAGCATCTAGGCGTAAACTAATATCTTCCACAATAACCGCTAGCATGGGGTGCTCGTGATCCATCGCCGGAATGCGCGAGACGCACACATTCGCCCACAGATAATCACCGGATTTTTTCTCGTAACGCTTTTGCAAATGGTAATTAGGAAACTTGCCATCGAATAACTCATTCACATTGGCGCGGGTTTTGGCGCGTAAGGCGGTTTCGGTAATCTCAATTAAAGACACCCCCAAGATTTCATGGCTGTCATAACCCAACATACGCTGCAATGCCGGATTAGCTGATAGGATATTGCCATTCCAATCGGCTAGAGCAATGCCCACCGCGGTATTCTCATACAACCCTAACCAGCGTCGGTCCGCGACCTGTAAGGCAGTAAAACTTTGTTGCAAGGATTGGCGATTCTCCACCAACTCAGCGGTTAACTCTAAAATATTCGAGGTTTGTGAATTTAGTTCTTTTTGTAATAAATCCACCGTGCGTTTAACCGTGACCAGATTACGTACCCGTGCACGCAATTCTTGCGCAGAAAAGGGTTTAGTCAGGTAGTCTTGGACTAAATCTTTTAACAGTTTTTCTTTTAAGGGTTCATCCGCCCGCGCGGATAATACCAACACGGGTATTTGGGGAAAGCTGGCTTGATTGCGTAGGGCACGAATGAGGCGCTCACCGTCCCACTGCGGCATCATGAGATCAGTAATAATTAAATCAGGCGGATTTGTCAGCGCGGTTTGAAAAGCGGCGTGCCCATCTTCTTTGAGCACTACATTGTATTCATCGATTAAGGTTTCATATAAGAAAAAGCGCAAATCAGTATTATCTTCTACCACCAAAATCTGCGGTTTATTCCGGCGAGCCGTATGGTCATTAAAGGGATAGGGTTTGTTTGCGGCTAATTCCAGTGGGTCTTGTAAGAGGGCGTATTCATTGCCACGCTCTACCCGCACAAACGTTCCTTCTGGTGCTTTGCAGGGTAGTTCGACTTGGAAAATAGCCCCACCATTCGGTGCATCGAGCACGACGACGGTTCCGCGATGTAAATCGACAAATTCTTTAACAATATTTAAACCTAAACCGCTACCGCCTGCGCCGAGTTCTTCACTGCCTTGAGTAAAGCGGTCGAAGATATGCGGCTTAAGAGTATCGGGTACGCCTGCGCCATTGTCTTGCACGCTAATTAATAGCCGTTCCGAGTTTAAGCGTTCCACCCGACAGCTAATTCGTCCACCTATGGGAGTAAATTTGAAGGCATTAGCAATCAGGTTACTGAGTATGCGCACAAACTTAGCGCGGTCTAACTCAATTGATAGGTTATCTTCGCCTTGAATATGGCATTGAATACGCTTGTCTTGGGCGGCGACGGCAAAACTGGCCATAATATCGCGCACAATCGCCATGACCTTGGTATGCGTATAAATAATCGGCATACGATGCGCATCAATCCGCGCTAAATCGAGCAGATTATTCACTTGCTGATATAAGGCTTTAGCATTGCGTTGAATAGCCGCTAAGCGCAATTGTTCGCGCTCTTTGCCATGTTTGCTTTCTTGAATGAGTTGATCGACTGCGCCCAAAATTAAGGTTAAGGGGGTGCGCAATTCATGGCTGACATTAGCGAAAAAGTGGGTTTTGTAACCATCTAATTCTTTTAGCTTTTCTAAGGCGGATTGTAGCTCACTATTTTTGCGTGAAAGCTCAGCATTAATCGCGATTTTTTCAGTGATATTGCGCCCTTCGGGTAAAAGAAAGGCGACGCGTCCGGTATCGTCCAAGATAGGCTTTAAGGAGAAATCAATCACAATGGTTTTATCGCCTTGGTGATCACCAAACACTTCAAAATCACCGCGTACAAACTGTCCTTGGCTGGCTTGAGCAATCATGGCTTTAACCCGATACCGAATTTCATCGGACACATCCCACCAGCGTGCTTGCCAAAACGGTTTACCCAGCACATCCTTTAAACACAAGCCCGCACCATCGAGAGCAGTTTGATTAATCTCTAAAACCGTCCCATCGACATCTAATAAGCCCAAAAATTGGTACATGGAATCGAGAATAATACGCGCCATTTTTTGCCGTCGCGTACTCGTGCTATCGTGAGGTTGGAGTACTACACCACGTACCGAGGTGGATTGCCCTGTATTAGGATACTTATTAGACATAGGACTCATACTCTCCCTCCTCGTGCAGCAAATTTAATTATTGCATGGTGCTGCGCTACCCTCGTGAGTCTTAGTGTGGCATTAGGCGTTAAAAGAAGCGATCAAAATGAATTTGCTCGAAAGGAACACGATGCTCAAGCATGAGCATTTCTTGTAAAGCCTGCGTCATCGGCGGTGGGCCTGCAAAATAAAACTCAAAGTTAGCTAGTGTTTCGACTAAGACCGGGGCAATCGCTTGATGGACAAAGCCGGTTTTACCTTGCCATTCTTCTGCACTAGGGTCGGAGACCACGGGGTAATAAAACAGTTGGGTGTCATACCCGTCTAAATTGGCCAGCAGCGTTTGACCACATACATCTTGTGGTGTGCGTGCGCCATAGAAGAAATGCAAACGACGATCTTTTAACATGCCTGCTTCTGCCGCTCCCCGCGCAATAGAAATCATCGGTGCTAAACCCGAACCGCCTGCTACACACACCAGATCACGAGGGGATTGGGTACGCAAAAAGCCAACGCCATAAGGCCCATCCAAACCAATGCTAGCGCCTAGTGGTAGGGCTTCAAACAATACCGCAGTACCTTTACCCTGCGCCACGCGGCGAATTTGGAAATGCCATTCGCGGTTGGCATTGGGGGTATTGGACATTGAATAAGCTCTAGGACTATCGATGCCGGGTAAATCAAACATCGCGTATTGCCCAGGGAGAAAATCAGCCGAACCATCAGTGACAAAGCGAAACTCCCTAATATCATGCGTGATGTCAGTCATGCCAGTGAGTACCGCCGTTTGACGGTGCGGCGGTATACGCGGTACATACTCGGAAGCGGTGGTGGCTTTAATGGTTAAAGCGCTTTTAGCGCGGCATTGGCAGGCTAAATGCCGTCCACGCCGCTTATCCCGTTCGCCTAAACCGGGGGCTTGTGGCCAAAGCGTTTCGATTTCACCCTCGACTAGCTCGAATTTACAGGCCCCGCAGCCGCCGGAATTACACTCGTAAGATAGACCGATACCGGCACGTAAAGCTGCCCGTAACAAGGTATCAGCGGGTTGCTGTTCAAAGCACGTTTGGTCTTTGGCATTGGTAATGACAAAAGGCTGCATGGTATCTCTCCGCCGCTAATGAGGTTGGCTAAGCTGTGGTGCTTGCGTGGTAGTAATGAGTTAGAAACCTAAGCTACGGCGTAGATCGTGCGTGGCGGCTATGGCCGTTTCGGCGGCGTTAGGTACATCGGGTAAAGCCGCACAATAAGCCTCAATCGCGCTATCCGCTAACGGTTCCCACTTTGCAACCCACGTTTGTATTAGCTCGCGATTACCTTCTGTTTCCAAGGCCATTTTGCTAAATGCACTCAGCCAACGGCGATGACGCGCCACATCAATCAATTGCGCATCGGTAATTAAGCCCAATAACACATCCCCATTGTGGCGTGCCGCTTCGCCTAAACGCCGCAATACCGCTTCTTCAATCGCGGGTTTAGCAATCAGGTTTAATGCGATAATGGCTTCACCCCAATCCCACGTGGTCAAGGTTTTTTCCATCAGCTCACGGAAACCTTGCCATGCCGTATCTTGTTCCCAGTACTGACGCTCGTCTTGACCAAAGCCTTTATCTGCAAAGGTTAACGACAGTTCTTTAGTGCGATAGGCGGTGTGACTGAGCCAACGTAAACTATCCGCCATTTGGAAATAATGGCAGTTAGTAATAGTACTAGCGGGCGAGACTTGGCCGACATAAGCTGAAGCCATTTGTAAGGTGTGAAACAGATAACGTGCGGGGCTATATAAACGCGCTAGTGTACCCGCCCAACGTGCATCTAAGGATTTATCATGTTCGCGTTGGTTAAATTGATCGAATAGGCCGAATACGTAGGTTTCTTGCCCATCCTGCATAAGGTTATAGGTGCGATATACCACTTCATCGGGGTCACGAAACGCATTCCAATCGGCGTGTTTTAAGGCCGTACCAAAGGTATGTTTTTTATACCATTGGTTCATGAACATCTCGGGGGCTAATTCATACGGCGAATCAGGATCACGGTCGTTATAGTGCAGATTGGTACTGACAATATCGTATTCGCTGGGTTTGCGCCGCCGTGCCGCTAAATGGCTCCAAGTCTTTTGCGGTTTTAATACCTGTACTTCAGACATGTTAATCTCCTCCTCCAAACGTAAGCGGTGCGTTAAATGGTTTTAGTAAAATAAAAGCGCACGGAATCGTCGCCGCTTTCAATCTGACCCGCAAAAGAACTTAAATCGACTTCTAAATCATTCATGCGAAACGGACGGCCTAGCTCCTCCTCAATCGTTGCTTGGCGTAAGATCATTTCTTGTTCGGCATGAATGCGAATATAAGCGCGTTTGTCCTCAACAAAGATTTCTTTGTCGGGATTATCAATTTTGGCTGCTTCAATCACCGCTTGCGCTAGATCGCCTGCGCGCATGACAGGGCCTACACGATTATTGTGATAAGCCTGTGCGGATTTATGGGTACTCATGGGACTCTCCTTGGCAATTAGGTATTAGCTGTGGGCAAACAAGGGTTCAATACCTTCGGTACTGACGAACACATCCTCGCCTTCAACGCGCACGGGATACTCGGCTAAGGCGCAATCGTCAGGGTTAATACCCTTACCCGTGGCAGCATCAAACTGCCATAAATGCGCGCGGCAAATTAATTTTTTGCCATCAAATTTACCTTCGGAGAGGGCAATATCTTGGTGAGGGCAAATCCCTTGAAAGGCTTTAATCTCCCCGCCATCCGCACACACTAAAAGAATTTCATGCCCATTCACGGTATAGGGAGCCATATCGCCTTCCCAGATATCATCAATAGCGCATACTTTGGTAAAACTCATGTAAGACTCCTGCGATGCGTTAAGCGTTAGGGGCTTGCCAAATAATTTCAACAGTTTCAGTGGGGACGAATCCAGCCTCACTGACGGTCATACTGCGTGGTAAAAATTCGGTATCACCTTGACGACGCACACGTAATATCTGCCCCGGACGGTCACGCACACGTCGACCTACCGAATGGACAGCGGCAGCGGCGGCCACTTCGTCCATTGTATGGTCGGTATCAACTGGCACTAGTTGCAGAACAAAGTCGCCTTCAAAGTTAGAAGTCAATGGAAACAACGCCATGAATCGAATCTCCGTCAAAGACACTCACCGTGGTGAGTGTCAGGGAATAGGGGGTTAAGGATTAGCTTGCTTTGCGGGCTTCGCGTAAGGCGCGATATACTTCGGCCCACGCATAGTTATGCGCGTCATCGCCACATTCGCCGGGGCCAATATTCATGTACTTTAAAGCCCCTTCCAGATTCATGGGTTGAATCATGGGTCATGCACCAGAAGAGTTGAAAAACATCTGATTAATGAATTCGCCAATGA